>CAYPPG010000076.1:0-34366 GCA_964412555.1 uncultured bacterium | reverse complement strand
GAACTTAGCCCGGTGAAATTCAATCTTCGAGATTGTCTCGAAAGCACAATTCAAACTCTTTCACTCCGTGCGCATCAGAAAGATTTGGAAATTTCGTTGCATATTCCTTCGGATGTAAACGAAATCGTCATTGGTGATCCGGGGCGATTTCGGCAAATTATCGTGAATTTAGTAGGCAATGCCATCAAATTCACAGACAAAGGGGAAGTGGCTGTCGAGGTCAAATTGGAAAAAGAACACGAAAAGGAGATTGAATTCCACTTCGCTGTTTGTGATACGGGAATCGGAGTTCCGGCAGAAAAACGAAAGACAATTTTCGATAAATTCGTCCAGGCGGATGGATCCAGTTCCCGAAAATTTGGGGGTACCGGCTTGGGATTGACGATTACAACCCATCTGATCGAGATGATGGGAGGAACCATTTGGGTGGAAAGCCCGTGGGAGTATCCTGAGCGCAGCGAGGGAGGACCAGGAAGTGCTTTCCATTTTACCGTTCATTTTGGGTTGCCGACATCGGCGCCGGAACTGGAAAAGTATTCCGAAGCAATTGATTTACATGGACTTCGAGTTCTGATCGTCGATGATAATGCCATCAATCGCCGTATTTTAGCGGAACTTCTCGAAAAATGGCATATGAAACCAACGATTGTCGAAAATGCTCATAAAGCGTTAATGGCGGTCAATAAGGCTTTCGAGAATCATCAGCCCTACTCGTTGATTTTGATCGACGCCAACATGCCGGAGATGGATGGTTTTGAATTGTCGAAATGGATCAAGAGCAATTCCAATTTCAAGAATACGAATATCATTATCTTGACATCCGCCGGCCAGCGAGGAGATGCCTATCGTTGCCAAGAGATTGGAATTTCCGCTTATCTGATGAAACCGGTTAAACAATCGGAATTGCTGGATACGATTATGCTGATCATGAAAGATTCTGTGGTGGAAAAATCCGCAGTTCAGGTTGTTACACGTCATTCTCTTCGAGAATTGAAGAAACATTTCACGATTTTATTGGCGGAAGACAACAAAGTCAATCAAAAACTGGCTGTCAGCCGATTGGAAAAACGTGGGTATTCAGTTGTGGTAGCATCCGACGGCCAAGAAGCATTGACACTTTATGAAAAACAGCCTTTCGATCTTATTTTGATGGATGTGCAAATGCCGAATATGGATGGTTTTGAAGCCACCGCCGCCATTCGAGAAAAAGAGAAGAACTCCGGAAAACACATTCCCATTGTGGCCATGACCGCCCATGCCATGAAAGGCGACGCCGACCGCTGTTTGAATGCCGGTATGGACGCGTATGTCGCGAAACCGATTAAAGCGGATGAATTGTTCGCGAATATCGAACAACTACTTCCTTCACTCGAAACGAGTGAACCAGTTCCATACCAACCGGATACCTCATCGGCTTTCTCCATCATCGAACGGGATACAATTCTTGCAGAATATGAAGATGACCTCGAACTGCTGAACGAGCTGATCGATTTGTTTTTAAACGAATATCCGGATTACCTATCCTCGATCAAACAAGCCATCGAGAATAACGACGCGCCGGGGTTGGAACGCGCTGCTCATTCCCTCAAAGGTTCAGCAAGTAATTTTTCCGCTCCGGATGTAGTCGAAAGCGCTCGTGAATTAGAATATATTGGGAAAAAAGGGGATTTCACAGAGACGGGGAAAGCGTTCGAAAAGTTGAAAAAACGAATCGATTTGATGTCAAATGCCCTGCGAACATTGTACAAGGAGATCAACCGGTGAAGGTTCTGGTTGCTGAGGACAGCATTGTTACACGACGAAAATTGGAAGCGACATTGACAAAATGGGGGTATGAAGTTGTCACCGCCAAAGACGGCCATGAAGCGTGGGGTGTTCTTCAAGGAGAGGAATCTCCCAAACTTGTGGTACTCGATTGGATGATGCCGGGTATGGATGGACTTGAAATCTGTAAGAAATTGAGAGCAAGAAAAAAGGAACCGTATATTTATATCCTCATGCTGACCGCCCGTACGGAGAAACAAGATATCATTGACGGTCTTGAAGCGGGCGCCGATGATTACATCCTAAAACCCTTTGATACGCACGAATTGGATGTACGTCTCCGGGCGGGGAAGCGGATCATCGAATTACAGGAAGAATTGGTCCGTGCACGTGAAACCATGCGGGAAATGGCGATTAAGGATCCCTTGACCAATCTTTTCAATCGGCGCGCTATCTTGGATATTCTCGAAAAGGAATACGATCGTTCTCGAAGGCATCATTCTCCTTTGTCTGTCATCATGGCGGATCTCGATCATTTCAAAGAAGTGAATGATACCTATGGACATCTTGCCGGCGATCAAGTCTTGCATGAAGTGGGATTACGATTGAACTGTGCCATTCGGTTGTATGATTCTTGTGGGCGGTATGGCGGAGAAGAATTCATGATTATTCTTCCTGGGTGTACGATTTCCAATGCCATCAATCAAGCGAACCGTTTTCATGATGTCATTGCATCCGGGCCGGTTTTGTACAATGATATGCCAATCTCGATTACTTCGAGTTTTGGTGTGACTTCGTTCGATGGTATCGAAGAAGCCGATATCATGACGTTGATTCGTTGTGCCGATGAAGCTTTGTATCAAGCCAAGAAAAAAGGACGCAATCGTGTGGAAGTCGTTTGATTTTATGGGATTACACTTCAAGTTATATTGAAAAGGCAGTACCGGATGTATTCAGGGGATTGCATTTAACGAAAGGCCGGAAAATTTTCCTTCCTGAAAATAATGATGAGCAAGCCCTGCAATCATTGCCCCGTTATCCATTGCAAATCGTTTTTCCGGTAAATAGACTTGAATTCCTTCCTCTTTTGCCCGGTGGCTTAATTCATCGCGCAAAACTTGATTGGCAGAGACCCCACCGACCAAGCTGATATGATTCAATCGGCGATCTTTTGCCACGCGAATGGTTTTTGTCACCAATACATCCACTACTGCGTCCTGAAAAGAAGCGCAAATTTTTGTTTTCCCTTCTTCACTCTTGTCATGATTGTGCAAATGGTTGATCACTGCAGTTTTCAGACCGCTAAATGAGAAATCGTATCCATCATGAATCATGGGACGTGGGAAATCGATCAATTTCCCTTCATAATTTTGTGCGCGTTTTTGAATCAGGGGGCCACCGGGGTAACCAAGGTTCAAGGCTTTGGCAACTTTATCGAACGCTTCCCCGGCGGCATCATCTTTTGTGCTCCCTACAATTTCTAAGTGGGTCCAATGTTGAACAACATAGAGAGCGGTATGACCGCCTGATACAAGTAAGGACAGATGGGGAAAGGGTGGAATTTGCCTTGATGAAGCATCGAGCACCGGTGAATAGATATGGGCTTCGAGATGGTTGATACCGATCAATGGTTTTTTCAATGCATAGGCTAACGCTTTCGCGAACGACATTCCTACCAGCAAACAGCCGGCAAGGCCAGGAGTATATGTTACCGCGATGGCATCGCAGTCTGCTGGTGATACATGGGTAGAATCCATGCATTGTGTCAGCAAGGGAAGAAGATTCTCGGTGTGTGCTCGAGAGGCGATTTCAGGTACAACCCCCCCATAAGGACGGTGAATTTCTATTTGAGAAGAAACACCGTTATAGAGGACTTGGTGACCATTTTCGACAATGGCAACACCGGTGTCATCACAGGAGCTTTCAATTCCCAGGATTCGCAAGGCTGTATCGTTCCGAGTTTCCGAAGCGGAGAACTTCCATACTTTTCAAACATTGATAGGCCGTTAGCAATTCAACATCATACGGTTCCACCTCGTCACTTTCTTGGTGTGGATGGAATATTTCTTCGACTGTAACCTCTTCCTCTTGTGCAGATTCTTCCATTCCTTGTTTTTTTTCTTGAATTTTCATCAGGTGAGAGGGAATATAACCTATTTTTCCGGCCTGCCGTATCTTGAGGCGTTGTGCATCGCTGATTTGGGCAAAGATATCGGGTGTCAATCCCTCTTCGTCTTCTATGGAGCGCCCGGCCGGAGTGTAATATTTGGCGGTTGTCAGTTTCAATGCGGCGCCTTGCAATTCTTTCAATTCAATCAGGGTTTGTACCGATCCTTTTCCAAATGTTTTATGACCTACCGGTCCGACAAGGATCCCCCGTTTATGGTCTTGAAGGCAGCCGGCCACGATTTCCGAGGCGCTGGCGGAAAATTCATTCACAAGAACCGCGAGTAAAAAGTTGCCTAAGGTATCATCAACGGATTCATATCTTCGCTCTCGATTGCGGCGGTCGCGATGAGTAACAATGAGTTGATCCTTTTCAAGGAACAAATCACAGATTTTTACCGCGACATCCAGCAACCCTCCCACATTATCACGAAGGTCTAAAATCAATCCTTTCATACCTTGGCCTTGTAATTCGCGGATGGCCGATTCCAATTCCTCCGCAGCGTCTTTGGTAAAATCACGAAGGCGGATGTATCCGATCGATTCATCCAGCATTTTCTTTTCTTTTTCTTCTACCGCATAGGTATTGATAATGGCGCGGGTGATCGTTTTTTGGAGGAGTTCTTTTTCACCTTTTCGAGCAATCGTAATGGTGACTTGAGAGCCGGGTTCTCCTTTCAACTTTTTCTGGGCTTCAAACAGATTGATACCTTTAGTGGTTTCATCTTCAATTTCAACGATCCGGTCTCCGCCGATGAGACCCGCTTCGTCCGCCGGCGTACCGGGTAAGGGTTCGATGACCGTGAGCCAACCATCCACCAGATCGATTTGAATACCCAATCCTCCAAACATCCCCTGCGTTTGGTCGTTGAACTCTTTGGCCTCGTCCTTTTCCATATACACACTGTATCGGTCGAGGGTGGACACCATCCCATGGATGGCGCCATTCAAGAGTTCTTCTGTCTTGTTTTCGATTTCAGGATCGACATATTCATTCTGAATCGTAATCAGGACACTTGCCAGACTTAGGAGAGGTTTCAATTCGTCGTCAAGATTTTCAAGGGCAAGAACGCTTCGCTGGACTCCAATCCCTAGACAAATGAAAACAATCAATAAAAAACAAAATAACAAACCTATATGTTTTTTCCCTGGAATTGCCATAAGTAGGGCTCCTTCCGGAATGTATGGGATGATCGATTTTTTTCTATAGTACTACCGGATCCGATTTTCCAAAACTTTAACTTCCCAGCCATTGCTGAGGATTTAACGGTTTCGCTCCGTGGCGAATTTCGAAGTGAAAGGTGGTGTATTCGTTTCCACTTCCGGTCACGACGATACCGATGATTTCTTGGCTTTTGACTTTCTGGTTTTGCTCGACTGTTTTTGTAACGTTTCCGTAAACGGTTAAATAGTCGTTCCCGTGATCGATCAAGATTGTTTGGCCAAAACCGGGCATGTTCCCCGTATATAGAACTTCCCCGGCAGCGACAGCTGCAATGGCCGATCCTTTCGGAACTTTCAAATCGATACCAGGGCTCTTTATTTTAACTTGAAATTTCGGGTGGGTAAACTCACCAAAGGGACGTAAAAGATCACCTTGTGCCGGCCATGGTAATCTTCCTTGTAAAGCAGCGAACGATTCGTTTCCGGTCATCGGGAGCGATTGATCACGGTTCGTGCTTGCTATAGTTGGGGTTTGAGTATGTTGTTGCAAGCGTTTTTGTCTTTCCCGTTCTTCCCGTTCTTTAGCAAGACGCCGTTGTCTTCGTATTTCCTCGATTTTCCGCTGGGCGGCGGCCAATTGATCTTGTAAATCGTTGACTTCTTTCATCGTTTCTTCGGTAGCGGAACGATTTTTTTCGATTTGTGATTCTTTTTGGGTCAACAACCGCTCTTGTATTTCTTTTTTCTGGATATCAGCCGGCATATATTTGTTGAGAATGCGATTTTGGTACTTCTTGCGATTATCAATCAATTTCTGTAATTCTTGCAAGCGGGGCCGTTCCGCCTGCATTTTCAAGAAAAGTTCTTCTGCGATCCGAACCGCAGCATCGGAAATGGACTCATGAACAAGGCTTTTGGCAATACCCGTAGTGGGAAGAATCGGATAGTATATATCTCGAGTATAGACACAGCGATAAAAGTGTAATTCCCGTTCATCATTTCGCTTGCGTATCTGGCCGACTTCTGCTTGCGCGGCATCGATAACTTTTTGTGCCTCTTGGAGATTGTATTTATATGTATCCAATGTTTTGCTATATCGATTGACATTTTTTTGGCCTTGTTGAATAAACCGCTCCAACTGATTCCGTTCCTGCGCAAGAACTTCTGCCCTTTTTTGTGCACTTTGGAGTTGTTTTTGGATGATTTTCGCCGTTTGATCGGGTGGGAGTTCACTGGAGAAACTGCGGGCTAGTAAAATCACACCGAATAAAAACGCACAAAACAAACTGTAACTGCTAAAACGTGATTTCATGGTTCTTCTTACTCCGTATAAGGAGATCGGGGGATCATCAGTTCTTCGAGTGACTCTATCGAAAACCACCATCCGACTAGACAAATGGCGGTGACCAAACCGGCAACGATGAAAATACCTTCGACGAGAATTTTTATGAATGCTCCCGTATCGAGAGTTTGAACGGAAAATGGGAAGAGACAATACCCGATCACCACGAACAATGTATAGAACAGCACAGACAGGACGATGTGAAGAACAACCAATTTTAACCATACACGTTCAGGGCTGATTTGTGATCCGGCGCCGCCAAATCCGGTTAAAACGACGTATTTGCGCCGAAATCGGATTGGAAAGCTCCCGAGCAACCCTGCGATCACGGCTAAAAAAAACAGAAAAAATACAAAGAGCAAATAGTTTTCTTTTTCTTCTACGCCCGCTAGATTGGAAGAAAGAGTCTGATACCCTGATTCATCCCAAACCACTCCGACAACACCGGTCATGTCCCGAATCTCCCCGGCAAGCTGGGAGACCTTTTCAGGCGGGGGTAATCTCAATTCAGTGGTCGCATACAAAACAGGGGAAAGATAGGCTTTCCACATTTCTTGCCATTCGGCTTCATAATCCGATTTTCCATGCCATTCAGGGATAGGGAGTTCCGTTTGGCTTGCTCGTATTCCATCGAGTGCCCGTGTTTGTGCTGCAAGATGATCGAGATCGGAATTTTTTAATCCCGCTTCCAATTTTGCAGCGAGGAAAAATTGGGGAAGGGATTTTGCCGCTTCTTCTTTTTCATAGAGAAGACAGATATGTAAAAAGGAACCGAGTGCGACACTAAATGGAACAATGAGAATTAGTGCTATGTAGAAAGAGGATAAATTTTTGATCAATTTAATGATGATTTCACTCCGATTTTTCAAAATTCCTATCGTCAAAACTCTGTGGTTTTTGAAATATGCTTCAATTTCTTGGTGGACCGTACAAAGAATCTTAATTTCCGCATTATATAAGGAATCATGTCTCGTGTAAATCATGATGAAAATCGATTCGTTAAGGGGAGACTCCTCAGAATAATTTTCCCTGAAATCCCGGTGTGATTTGTACTTCCTAATGGCAAAAAAGTATATACTTTTTTCAGAGGAAGAAGTGAAATCCGATGATCTTCTAGGAAAAACGGTGGATCCCACTTGCAAATTCGGAAAATATTTCGTAAAAAGGCAGTGAATGTGCTAATATGATTTTAACTCTTACATCTTGATGGAAATTAGAAAGCGAATGGAACTTATACTAGACAGTAAACGGATCGAAATAACCGAGAATGAAAACTCAACTTTGCGGGAAGTGATCGAGCGTATTTCTTTGATATTAAAGGATCAACAACGCATCATCAGCGAGATTTATGTCGACGGTGTCATGGAAGGCGGATGGGATCAACCGTCCGTGGGCGAGCGAACGGTTGGATCGTGCCAAAGCCTTCGGGTCATTTCGGAAGAACCGCGCCGTGTCGCCCACCGTGTTCTTTACGACATCGGAGAATATATATCCAAAATTCAACATGCTTTGGTCGATGCATCCGCCTTGATTCAATCGCGAAAAGAAACACAGGGATTGGAGTTGCTGGAGCAGATTACAACGACATGGGTGGAATTGTATCAAGGTTTACAGAGTGCAATCATCGTAACCGGTTTGGATTTGAATAGAATTGTTGTGGAAGGGAAAACGTTTCTTGAAGTCAATCAAGAGACGCACAGTTTTTTGGAACAAGTTTCCGATCTCATCCAGGAGCAGCAATTTCTAGAGCTCTCGGATATTCTCGAATATGAAATCGCACCGCGTATGCCTCTAATTCAGGAAGGTATCTATCAAATTATCAAGGAATTGGAGAAAAAACCGAATTAGTGAGAATGGTGCGATTTGTGATTTCATCCTACTTTGCACAGTAATTCATGAAAATTTAACATAATTTTTGTCCAGGGGGCTTGAAATCCGGCGTACTTTCCATTACTATCCTCAAATTATAAAGAGAAAATGATGAGACAGGCTAATTCTTCCTATTCTTTTTTTTACTTTTGGTGGCCCATAAACGGGAAACGGGGAGGATCTGCCTAGCAAGAATTTAACCATAAAAATAAAAAAGCCGCTGGAGATTCCCCCCTTCAGCGGCTTTTTTCTTTTTATTCACCCTTTGATTTTTGAACAAAACTGTGATAAACCTATAGAAGGAGAATTGAGATCATGATATCAGTTGCAGAAGCGCCGCCGAGGAACGGGATTATGTGTAGCGAAATACAATCGATTACTGAGAGTCAGCCGGGATGTGACAGATTTGAAACAGAACATCCAATTTCTGTACCGTACAAATTGGCAAGCCGGGAGTGGAAGGCGGAAGACAGTTTGGTGACAGTGAGACCGGAGGAAGGGATTTCGTTTCAGGCGGGGAGTGGGTATTTTGGGGTGATCGGCGGGCCTTGTACGGTGGAAAGTGAAAGTCAGATTGTCGAATCCGCGAAAACAATTCGCCGTGCGGGTGGCAAAGCGTTGCGGGGTGGGGCTTTCAAGCCGCGCACTAGTCCTTATTCCTTTCAAGGATTGAAAGAAGAAGGGTTAAAGATGTTGGCTACGGCGCGCGCCGAAACCGGTTTGGCCGTTGTGACCGAAGTAATGAGCCTCGATAAGGTTGAACTTGTGGCCTCTTATGCCGATGTGTTGCAGATTGGTTCCCGCAATATGCATAATTATCCGCTGCTTGAAGCGGTGGGAGCGCAACGAAAGCCGGTGTTGCTGAAACGGGGGCTTTGCGCTACGCTATCCGAATTTCTTTTAGCGGCAGAATATATTTTGGCGCAAGGGAATGAGAATGTGATGCTTTGCGAACGGGGGATTCGGACATTTGAGAGCGATACACGGTTTACGCTTTCGCTGGGGTCTGTTGCTGTTTTGAAAGAACAAACGCATTTGCCCATTATCGTCGATCCCAGCCACGCGACGGGAAAGGCATCGATTATTCGTCCATTGTGTCGAGCGTCGATTGCGGCAGGATGTGACGGTTTGTTGATCGAGGTGCATCCCGATCCGTCGCATGCGGTTTGTGATGGGGAACAGTCGATTGGGGTTGATTTATTTGCGCATATTATGGGGGATATGCGGGAATTGGGGCCGGTTTTGGGGAAGAAACTGTCATGATTTATAATTGATGTGGGATTCGTGGTCTCATTCTATCCTCACTTCTCCCCGTTACATTTTTAGCCAACATTGTTTCCTTACTATCCATTGAATAGGACCTGCTGCTGATTTAATTTTTCGAATACTCATCCTGCTAGTCATTCAACATCTAAAAGATCATTTCAATCCGGCACATCTTTTGCACAGTTTAATCGTAAAGGATGGGTATAAAATCATGCTGAATTAATACTAGTTATTAAATAAAAATTCTCTTGTTGAGAGAAAGGATTGGTTGATATGTATATTCGATGGTTCGAAACGCTGAGTACCGATGATGTATCGATTGTGGGTGGTAAAAATGCTTCGTTAGGGGAAATGGTTCGCGCTCTGAAAGAGGAAGGGATTCGTGCTCCCGAAGGTTTTGCAACTACGGTGGATGTTTATTGGGAGTTTTTGGAGAAAAATAACCTGATCGAAAAAATTAAATCGGAGTTGCAGAAACTGAAAAATGGAGAAAAACCGTTGGAGCAAGTTGGGAAAAGAATCCGGCGTTTGTTTATTGGCTCTCCGTTTCCGGATTATTTGACGAAAGAAATTGTCAACGCTTATCACGAAGTGAGCCGCCGATATGAGATGGAAGAGGCCGATGTGGCGGTTCGCAGCAGCGCTACGGCGGAAGATTTGCCTGAAGCGAGTTTTGCCGGCCAGCAGGAAAGTTATTTGAATGTGACGGGTGAAAACGAAGTGCTGGAAGCGTGCCGCAAGTGTTATGCTTCGTTGTTTACCGACAGGGCGATCAGTTACCGGGAAGAAAAAGGTTTCGATCATATGAAGATTGCTCTGTCGGTCGGGATTCATAAGATGGTGGCTACGACTCAGGCGAGTGCGGGGGTAATGTTTACGATCGATACGGAATCCGGTTTTCGGGATGTCGTGGTTATCAATGCAGCATGGGGGATTGGAGAAAATGTGGTGCAGGGAACAATCACACCGGATGAATTCACGGTTTTCAAGCCTTTGTTGGATCGGGAACATGTCAAACCGATCATCGATAAAAAATTGGGGGCGAAAGAAAAGAAATTGATTTATGCCAAAGGGGGTTCGGATACTACCAAAAATGTGGATACAACGGAAAAAGAAAGCCGATCGTATGCGTTGAATGATGAGGAAATCTTAACGCTGGCGCGCTGGGCATCTGCCATTGAAAAACATTATGAGCGTCCGATGGACATCGAGTGGGCGAAAGACGGTGAGACGGGGGAGTTATTTATTTTGCAAGCGAGGCCGGAGACCGTTCAATCGCAAAAAGAAGCGAGCGTGTTAAAAACGTATCGCTTACAGGAAAAAGGTAAACAAATTTTGTCCGGTTTGTCCATCGGCCAAGCGATCGCTGCGGGGAAAGCCAATATTATTTATAGTCCGGATGAAATGAATCGATTTCATGACGGGGAGGTGTTGGTTACCGGGATGACCGATCCGGATTGGGTTCCGATCATGAAGCGAGCCAGCGGGATTATCACGGATTATGGCGGACGGACATCGCATGCCGCAATCGTCAGCCGTGAATTGGGAATCCCGGCGGTTGTGGGTACGGAAGAAGGAACCGAGACGATCCGTAGCGGGCAAGAAATCACCCTTTCCTGCGCGGAAGGAGATAAAGGATATGTTTACGATGGAATTTTAGATTATGAAGAAAAGGAAGTGAATCTCGAGGATATCCCGGATACGAAAACCCGGATCATGATGAATATTGCCAGTCCGGAGGCATCGTTTCGGTGGTGGCGGCTTCCTTCCAATGGGATCGGATTGGCGCGGATGGAATTTATTATCAACAATATCATCAAAATACATCCCATGGCGCTGATTCGATTTGAAGAGGTGGAAGACCGGTCTGCGCAAGAGCGTATCGAGAAATTGACGCGTGGGTATGAAAACAAGAAAGATTATTTTGTTGACCATCTTGCGCGGGGTATCGCCAAAATCGCTGCGCCGCACTATCCGGAGCCTGTTATTGTGCGTATGAGCGATTTCAAGACCAATGAATATGCACAGCTGATCGGCGGACAGCAGTTCGAACCCGATGAAGAAAATCCCATGTTGGGGTGGCGGGGGGCTTCCCGCTATTACAGTGAAGGATACCGGCAAGGATTTGCATTGGAATGCCGGGCGATTCAACAGGTCCGAGATGCAATCGGATTGGATAACGTTGTCATCATGATTCCTTTTTGCCGAACAGTAGAAGAGGCGGATCGAGTATTGGAAGTGATAAAGGAAAATGGCTTGATGCCTCATGAAAATGGATTGGAAATTTATATGATGTGTGAAATTCCATCCAATATCCTGTTGGCAGATCAATTCGCGCAACGTTTCGACGGTTTTTCGATCGGAACCAACGATCTTACGCAGCTGGTACTTGGCGTTGATCGAGATTCCGCTACGCTTGAGCATCTATTTGATGAACGGAATGAAGCTGTTACACAATCGGTTCGCAATTTAATTCAAACCGCTCATCAGGCCAATACGAAAGTAGGGATTTGTGGACAGGCTCCGAGTGATCATCCGGACTTTGCGGAGTTTCTTGTCGAAGCGGGTATTGATTCAATCTCGCTTAATCCGGATAGTGTACTGGAGGTGAAGAAACGGGTAGCGGAGATGGAAAATCGCAAACGTGGCTAGAGTAGGCATCCCTGGTCGCATTTTTCACCCGCCTTGTTACTCCATCGCACCACCGGGCGGGCAGGATGCCCGCGCTCCGATCCCCACTGGGAGCGCGGCCATCCCTGGCCGCATTTTTCACCCGCCTTGTTACTCCATCGCACCACCGGGCGGGCAGGATGCCCGCGCTCCCAAGTGGCAAGCGGGGACGCTTGCTCTAATCGCTTCATTAGGCTGTTATCATGAATCCCAGCAAGTCTGTATGTGGGGGTATTTCAAGATTCTCTCATCTTTTGTAATTAATATCGAATTTGTCATCAACGCCGTTGCAATGATCATTCTGTCCGCCGGGTCGGGATAGGGATAGTTTTCTAACTGAACCGATTGCAGGGCGATGGTATTATCTACAGGGATGAAATGAACAAACGGTAAGGCTTCTGTTTTTGCAATCCATTCTCTCGGATTCATGGTGAATTGTATTCGATTCTTTTTCACTAGGAGAGCGATTTCGAAGACACTGATCGAGGAAATGTTGATCGTTTTTTTCCTCATGGCTTCATCAATACACTTGTTCGCTTTACGAGGTAAAAATTCAGGATTGTTGATCCACCATATCCAGGCGTGCGTGTCCAAGACGATCATTTTAGACTTTCCCAGTCCTCCAATCCGACGGGTTCAGTCGGATCATCATATTTGATAACAGTATTTCTCAGCGATTTTAAAATTTCCCATGGATCTTCCCGATACGGAACAATTTTAAGCACGGGTTTGTCACGGTCGGTGATAATCAATTCTTTACCGGTTTTTTCCACTTGACGGAAATAATATAAGGCTTTGGGTTTGAATTTGGATTTGGATATTTTATATTCCATGATAGTCACCTTAAACAAAACTGACTAGAGTCATATTACCATGGTCATTTCATTATTCAAGGCTGAAATCAATTCGCCGGAAGCCGGATTCTTCGAAGCAATAAATTCCATTCCGTTGATCCATTCTTCGAGCCGTGGAACACCTTGTTTCTCTAAAATCGATAATTTCTCTTCAAAGTGTGTGGTCCGTTCGATGGTTCGATTCATGATGCGAGAGATTGTTTGGCAAGAGGAATCAGAGTTTTCGCATATTCAATGTCATCGTCATTCAATTCTCGATGTTCAATGAGTACCGTTTCATAAGGAATCTTTTCACCCATTTCACAAATCTGCCAACCGACGAATTCATGAGATAATTCACTAACATCATATGCAGTACTTTCGGATAAACGATCGATGACATTATCAATTAACGAGATTTCATATACACTGAAAAGACTTAGATCGGCATCTTTCAGGGTTACAGGCTTTTTTTGTATATAGCCGCCCAATACACCGGCGGATTCTGCCATTTCATGCTGATCGATTAACTCTTGCATCATCTTCCGGATATGAGTCGGAACAGGTCCGTACTGTTCTTTGTGATATGTATCACCGGAAATCGGAGCGCCCAAATCCCGATAGGCTAAAAAATCACAGAAGAACAAAATTTTATTTAATTTTGTTCGCCCAAATCGGGGATCATTGATAGATCGGGCAGAAATGTATTTGATCAGTTCCTTATATTTTTGATCATTTCGTTCCATGATTTTTTGACCTTCTCGAACAAGAAAATTTCTCCTATCTATATGATATCATCATTTTTCATCGGATAAAAGAAACATTCTATGAATGATTATCTGTATTTCATCACAAAACGCATCGTTCCCATCTTCAATCATCGAATAATAACGATATCCATCCATGAATATGTAAAATCTGATTTTCCTCTCCTACAAGTTTACTCACCAACACATTTATACGATAATCGAGTAACAACGAAATGGACAACACAAACCATCCAACGATACGAGGTATAAAAAATGAACCCAAAAGTCTCCCGCCGTGAATTCATGGCCAATACATCGACTGCGCTCACTGCCGGTGCTTTTTTGTCGAACACTGCTAGGGCGTCGGATAAACCGAGACCGAATATTTTGTGGGTTACCAGTGAAGACAACGGGCCGCATCTGGGTTGTTATGGTGACACATTCGCAAATACGCCGAACATCGACAGTATCGCCGCCAACGGGGTGATTTATTTGCACACCTGGTCAACGGCTCCGGTTTGTGCGCCGGCGCGTACGACGATCATTTCCGGCGTTTATCCTCCATGTACCGGTTCAGAGCATATGCGCAGCATGGCGCCGTTGCCGTCCAACATGAAAATGTATCCCCAATATTTGCGGGAAGCCGGGTACTATTGCACAAATAACTCCAAAGAGGATTACAACCTGGAAAAACCCGGCAAAGTCTGGGATGATTCCAGCCGCAAAGCCCATTGGCGCAACCGCAAACCGGGGCAGCCGTTTTTCGCGATATTCAATTTTACGACAACTCACGAAAGCCAGATTCGCAGGCGTCCCCATACTCCGGTTCACGATCCGGATAAAATTCCAATCCCAGCCTATCATCCCGACACTCCCGAAGTACGGCGCGACTGGGCGCAGTATTACGACAAAATGACTGAAATGGATGCCCAAGTGGGCCGAGTATTGGAGGAATTGAGGGAAGACGGGCTTGCAGATGACACCATCATTTTCTACTACGGAGATCATGGCCCCGGTATGCCGCGCAGCAAACGTTGGCCGTATAATTCCGGCCTTCATGTTCCGATGGTTGTTCATATTCCCGAAAAGTTCAAACACTTGATGGCGGAAGACTACAAAGCGGGTGGGAAATCCGACCGGCTCGTTGGTTTCATCGATCTCGCCCCGACTGTTCTCAGCCTAATAGGTGTCAAACCGCCCGACTATATGCAGGGACACGCCTTCTTGGGTGAATACACCGCTCCCAAACCGGAATTCGGGTTCGGTTTCCGCGGACGCATGGATGAACGGTACGATATGGTCCGCACGGCGCGGGACACACGCTATATCTATATCCGCAATTACATGCCCCATAAAATCTACGGCCAGCACATCAACTACATGTTCCAAACTCCGACAACTCAAGTATGGAAGCGGCTCTACGACGAAGGCAAACTCGAACCGCCCAAGACGTATTTTTGGGAAACCAAACCGGCGGAAGAACTCTATGATCTGGAAACCGATCCCGACGAAGTGAATAACCTGGCTGCATCCTTTGATCATCAGGAAATTCTCAAACGGCTGCGCAAAGCGCAACAGAATCTGGCGCTGAAAATCCGCGATGTCGGCTTCCTGCCCGAGGACGAAATTCATTCCCGCTCAAAAGGTTCGACGCCGTATGAGATGGGGCATGATAAAAGCAAATACCCAATGGAAAAAATCCTCGCGGCTGCTGAACTCGCCGCTTCTCTGAAACCGGACGCTGTACCCGCTTTAATCCAGCTGTTCGAAGATGACGACAGCGCGGTTCGCTATTGGGCTGCCATGGGGATTCTCATGCGCGAAGAAGACGGAGTGAAACAAGCGAAGAAAGCACTCTACAAAGCAATGAACGATTCCTCCCCCAATGTGCGCGTCATCGCTGCACAAGCCCTCGGGCAATATGGAGAAGAAGCGGATGTCCGGAAAGCGATGCCGGTTCTGTTGGAACTGTCCGTCCCGGCGATCAACAGCGTGTTCGTCTCCATGCTCGCCTTGAACGCCGTGGATGATGTGAAAGAAAGAGCGCTGGAAGCCGGTAATCTTGTTCCGAACAATGTGCATTCGCGTTTCCGTGGGTATGTGCCGCGATTGTTTCAGAAGATTCTTGGGGATCTGGATTAAACAATAATCAAGAAAAAACGAGAACTTTGTTCATCAACTCTCCTGAAATTTTTCTTTCCTAACTCTCGTAGTATTAAACCAAACAACCTAGAAAGAGAAACCGACAATGTTCCTCATTCTGCAAGCCGTCATCGTCGCCTGTTGCCTCTATTGGATTATCATATGCCTGAACCGGCTTCCACGTGATCTTTCGTTAATAATCGATTATTTTCGGGAGAAAAATTGGAGGGATTTTGGAGTCGAAGTGGGGGTTTTTATTTTCATTTGGATTGTATCGGCCGGCTTGTTTTATTTATTCGTTTGGCCGTTGGTATATCGGCTCATCGGTGTGGTTAAAATGTTTTTTTGAAGCGACTACTCGATCAGGCTGCTTCGCTGGGTTCTTCAAGGAGAATCAAATCCCATTCGGGAGCGTATTTCTCTTCCAATTCTTCTTCCAAATCCCGGATTCGCGCTTCCAATTCTTCATCTTTTTCGTTTAACAAGACTTTAGCGCGAAGCAATACGCGCCGTGCCCCTTCCATATCCTGCTTTTCAAACAGTTTTTCTCCATAGATGCGGTAGGCGCGGGAATTATCCGGAGAGCTTTTGATTTCGATAATATCCGACATTTCGTCCTCCGGATTGAGTTGATCCGCCTTTTCCCCGCTTTGTTCATATAACCGCATCAAAAACGGATTGCTCATCGTCAGAATGGATGTGGAAAGAGTAACCGCATTCATCAGTCTCTGCAGCCGTTCTTGTTCAATCTCTCCAAACAGTGAAGCTTTGACGGAATTCACAATTTCTCGAACCGTGCGAATCACCGGCCGGCTGACAAAATCGGTGATCATCGATTCGACGAGTATTTCCATTCGCTCCTGCTGAGAGACCTCATCTTTTTGCTCGGAATCACCGGGGGTCACAATCAAATTTTTCTTGGAAAGAGACGCCAAAACGGGGTAATGAATAATGTGTGGAAAACGCAAGCCGAATGGCTTTTGGGCCAGTTCGAAACATTCCATCGCCTCCAAAGAAGCGAATCCATGGATCGACAAAATGTCCCGCCCTACCATAGAGGTCAAGCGATCCCATTCCTCTCCCGTTTTTTCCGGTTCCAATAAATTACGATAATCATAATTGTAAGGTTCTCCCCCGCTCAGCAGTTGATTCGTTTGTTCCTGTACGGTCATCGCTCTTGCAACCGATGAAGCAGCGACTGTTCGCGCGACCATGCATTGATGGGGTTGCGTATTTTGTCTCATACTCTGAAAAACCTCGCCGACCGCCCACATCAAGGCTCGTTTTTCCCGCTTCACTTTCGCTCTTCGCATCACAGGAATCAATGATTCCAAAGCACGATAATAATTGAATTGACTCGACATCCCCTCAATCACCGTGGAAATCATTTCATCGCGGTTCGGCATGGTTCCCTTCAAGGTTCCGCTGGCTTGCATGGGTCTTGACATAGAAAGCATGTACATAAAAACGGAAAGCGGTTCGAACAGCATATTTTGCAGTTCCGGTTTCTTGACGAACATGTCATTCAACAAATAGATATGTCCCTCAGCGGTTTTCTGATCCCGGAACTCCTCGGCGATTTGATCGCGTTCTTTGTCGGTCAGCATCAATTCTTTGGTTGCACGGTCTAACCGAGGCGCTTTGGTTTTCGCTTTCGATTTTTTTTCTTTTTTCATTGTTTCTCCTGTTCACTGCTTATCTTTTCCAATCGCCGAAAAGCTCCACTTCCTGCTTTTTTTCGTGCTGATGCATTCGTACTCCGCAAGAACGATCCCAATCCCTCACGGGGCACAAGTCCTGAACCTCCTGTACCTTGCAAACCACTTCCCGCTCCAGAAAAAAAATTAGAAGCCGTCCCAGATTGGATTTGATGAGAATTGATAAAATCTCTCGGCTCCCATCCAGAATCGGAACTGGTATCCCCCTGCGCCGCCCGTAAGCCGGCTGATTGAAGAGGCGACAACCGTTGGGATGAGGACAAAGGCTTAACCGAGGAGCTGGCACGAGCTGTAGGGACTCCGGTAATCGTCCAACGATTCTTATGATAAAGATTACCATAGCGGCATATAAAATTGAAGTCGTGACTCGTGATACCAGGGGTAAACACCAGCGACAAATAATCCGATGATTTCGGCTCTTCCTCGAATTGAAACGGCATGATCACGAGAGGTTCATATCCTTCCGTCACCGTCAAACTCCATTTCTTTTCTTCTTCCGGAACGAAGCCGAAATGGTAGCGGCCGGGATCGATCTGATAATTTCCAATTCGAAGTTGAACGTTGGTCTGCAATTCCCCAATCCGCGGTGAAATGGTTGTATCATATCCCCCTTCCATACTTTCCTCAGAAGGACCTCCGCCGGATGTAAACGGTTCCCAGTAAATCGCGCGGTAACGCAGTTCGATTCTGGAACCGTCTCCTTGCTCCAGGATTGTCGTAATAAACGGAGCATCCACATTGCGCGCGCTGGCATATACTATTATTGGCAGTGAAATCATACTCAAAATAAAAAATCCCTTTTTCATGATTTCCTCCGATTCGCGTCTCAAGAGTTGATTTTTCAAAGAGATTACACAGCATTTTCTTTGAACAAAGCACTTTCCATTAGTGTATTAAAAAATGCAGCAACATACCAGCCTTTATATTGTACGCGTTCAATCTGTGTTATATAATTCAAAAACAATTATCGATTACCATCATCAGGTAAAGGATTGATCATTCGTGTTGTTTTTTGGACTGCCCGCCCTATTGATATGCGGGCTATTATACGAAACTGAGATTTAGTCTCTCAGAATTATAACAAAAGAGGCGTCAATCATGTATAAAACACCAATTATCCTGCTAACATTTTTATTGACTGTAAGCATCGCACAACAAGGTTATAACACGGAACCACAGGAAATCGATCTCGGTGCTCTGCTGTCCCTTAACGGCGGCCAGTCTTCTTCGGGAGAAGACAGCCAGGTGGCGCTGGAGACCTCGGCTCAGGATATCAATAAATACCTCACGGATATCGACTCGAAGAATAGAATAAAACTAATCGTTGAAGATTCCGGAACCGATCCGGCGATTGCGCTGCAGAGAGGCGATATTTGGGGAGACAATCTCGCCGCAGTTATTAAAGACAGTACGGAAACGGCTTTTCCCTATAAGCCTATCACTATCCTCACCGGCTGGTTGGGCGGTTCGGAGCAGTTTCTGAATGCCATTGCCCCGGAAGCCGCGAAAGCCCTGGGAGTGCCGGTGAACATTGAGAGTCATGTGGGGAACGATGGTATGGATGCGATTCGTGCCTTTGAGAATGTTTCGGCTGATGGCTACACCCTGCTCTTAATCCTCGATTTCGATCCCGCAAGATATGCTCGAGGCAACATGACGGCAAATCCCGCGGAAGACTGGATTCCCATTCTCATCGGTAACATCGCCGTTACTCAGATTTACATCCATTCTGGCGATCCGCGTTTCTCGACCTGGGATGAACTGGTAGCCTATGCAAAAGAACATCCCGGACTGAAACTGGCTACCTTATCCGATCCCCTGTCGCTTGAAGGTCTCAGCGCCGCCAACCTAGAAGAGGCGTTCGGAGTGAGTTTCGTGTCGGTGCCGATTGACAGCGCTCCCCAACGCAATGCTTCCTTTCTCAGCGGTGAAACGGATCTCTTGATCGACCAACCCGGGGATGTCAAGCAGTATATCGACGCGGATCAATATAAACCTGTTCTTACCCTGTGGGATGAGCGTGTTAAGGGCTTTGAAGATGTCCCCACAGCAAAAGAGAAGGGTGCCGATTTCACCCCTCTGCTGCGTCTTCGAGGGCTGGCCGCGCCCGGAGAGACACCATCCGGTGTGATTGAAGTACTCCAAAACGCTTTCCAAACCGCCTTCAACAGCGCCGCATACCAGGAGTTTCTGAGCGAGAACTCCCTTGACTTGGTACCGTATCCCGATGATCCGGTAGCGGCCATAAGAGATCAGATCGGGCTTTACAAACAATTATACGGGGACCTCAATGTAAAAATTCATGCATGGAGACTACTTCAATAAAAAAACAAATGATTCTTTCATCAACTGATTTCGTTCCAATCCCCATGCTCGCCCAGGCAAGTTGCGTGAAAAAAAAAAGCATGCACAGATTGCGATTTGGCTGAAATTATCGAAGAAGGGAGGATCGGAGATCGTAGGTTAGGTTAGCGAAGCGTAACCCATCGATTTCGTGAAACAAGATGGATTACACCCAACAGCAAACCCATCCTGCTCCTACTTCGTTTGTTGTAGAATTCCGGTTTCGAATGTAAAATAATAGAAACAAATTTGTTGAGGTGATCATGAAATCACTATCAAGAATTACATTCGATCAACGGGTTATGGGTGGGAAACCCTGTATTCGGGGAATGCGTGTAACCGGTAGTTATCGATTCATTTTTGGGTGAATATGAAGCGAACATTCTTTTCGAACGATTATTTCAATACAACCACGATCTTTTATCTTCTGCTCCTACTGCCGCTCGTGGTTGTCTTTTTTCCTCATTTCCAAACGAATTACGAGGAAGACCTGCTCCTTCTCATCCTCTTTGTCTATCTAACCTTACGCGCCTTGGAAGACAAACGCCGCCCGATACCGGATGAGTGGCAATCCATCATAATTACAGTAATCTTAGGTCTTATTTACATACTTGCGTGGATGGGATTCGTTCGGGGATACTTGAACGCATGGGGACGTTGGTTGGCCTTATTTCCGATTTTTTTGATTGTAGCAATGTTTTACCGGCCCAAACCGGAACAAGATACGCAACGCCTTTATCGTTTTGCCCTTTATACTGTCATCTCGCTTACTATTCTCATTTTCGGATTCTTGGGAATTGCGAATCAATATAAAACCAACGAGGATTCATTTCTTACAGCCATCAGTATCAACTCACTGATTCCTTCTATGCTAGTATTTCCGATTCTGGGCTGCCTTCTGATTCTTTCCCAGGGGATCAAGAAAATTGAACGCGGCCGAGACCACTTGATCTTGCTGATTCCGTTGTTCCTGATTACATCAAGCGTGTGGACCGAAAACGCCAAGACATGGTATCTATGGTATCGTGCTGGTGAACTGGAACGCGCATGGACCCCCTTCAAATTCGACGCCTATAGCCAACCCGACCTGGTTGCCGCAGCGGAAAAGAAGCCCTATCAAGCCGTACGGCATTACCAACTCGTCTATGATCGGATTCAAAGGAAAGGCGATATTCCCAAATATCTCAATTGGCCTTTCTTCATGAAATTCCGGATGGCGTATCAGGCTATGCGCAAAGAAGATGCTCTTTACTGTGTCCGTCTCCTTTCCCCCTTCGCAGTCCATCATCCGGAAAAAATCGATTTGATCAAACGGCATATCTGGCATCTTGATTTATTCCTTGACATGCAGCTCAATGAACCACGTTTCAAAGAAAAAGAACGAGTTTTGGTGGATTATGCCATGTCCCCAGACCGCCAAACCGCTTATGCTTTGGATTGTTGGGGGCGAGTGTATTCCTACATTGAAGATACATTATGGCTGGAATGGAAACCGAAAGACCAGTTCAACGATGCTCAGCACCTTGCCATTTTGAATGATGTATTCATTGTTCGCCGCGCCAATGGACAATTTCTTGTTTCGAAAAATACCTTGGATTTGGACATTCCGGCTATCGAACTTGCCAAGGATCATACAATTATCGGTATGAAAGCGTTTCGAACAATCAACACCCTACTTCTCTATACCAATTACGGAGAACTCATCTCTTGCGGAGAACTTCCGAAAGGTTTTCCCACCGATACAAAACTAATCTTTCCCCATCCGTATGTGGCCGATATGGAACTTGACATAGATGAACGGGGATATTACCTTTTGGATGTCTTCGGTGCCGTCCACTCCAATCATCACAACGGCAAACCGTATATTCCGCATACCTCCCCTCCCGTAGCGAAAGAATTGTTACCCTATTGGGAGAACCAAGATATGGCGGCTGATCTCGAACTGGATCCGTTAGGAAGAGGAATGTATGTCTATACACGCTTTGGGGAAGTCTTTACGATAGCCGTCAAGCCTTACCGTGAAACGTACCGTCCTGTCTCTCCACATCCGGACCGCGGTGTTTCACTGGGTGCATTCGCCGACGGAACACTCTACGCCTTCGAATCGAACGGCGCGATGATCACCATTCCTTGATAGAAGAATTACAATTTGCCCTTGCCAAAACCAAACGGAAAATTAATATTCTGTTCAAAATTTGAAAAGAAAGGTAACATCCAATGAAAAATCCCGAATTTCAAAATTCTCCTTATATTGTCCACGAAACAGCGGGAAAGAGATTTTACTGCCGCTGTGGCAAAACCAACAATCAACCGTTTTGCGACGGTTCTCATAAAGGTACGGGAATCACGCCGATGGTTGTCGATATTGAAAAAGATCGCCGTGTGGCATACTGCGGCTGTCGCCAATCCGGTGAGTTGCCCTTCTGTGATGGAACTCATTCCACATTATAATTCTATATTTTGATTTTTGCTATAAAAAATCAGTAAAATCATTATCATCCTCTCTCTATCCTCTTTTTAAAGCAACCGATTATCATGTATTTTCTTCTATGTTTTCCCATGTATAGTAAGTGAATCCTACAGGTCCACATAATTCTATCGATAGTGCAATCATAAAAAAGAATCTAGACTCACTGAAAATTCGCTGTATAGTAGTAAAGATTTACTAAAGGTACATATTCCCAAATAGCGATGAATTTTCAGAAAAAACTCATTTCTGACCAAAAAGTATTTTGGGACGCTATTGATTCATTTTATCAATACGATAAGATGGATTCATTCGTAAAAAGAATCCGGCGGGGATTCACAGGATTTCTTTTTCTACGTTATTTGCGGGAACAGCATCGAGAGAAAAGTATTGCATAAGTGTTGTTTATAAAGAAAAGCACGAGAAAGGAGAATCTCATGTCCGATCAGCGGGTGGAACCAACAAAGGAAAAACGCGCGTTCTCCAGGCGGCTTTTTATGAAGGGGGTTGGTACGAGTGTCGTCAGTGCAACTGCCCTCCAAACCGGAGTCGCAACTGGAGTCATGCAACAAGCGTACGCTGCCGAGGATCCCAATGCCTTGGGACCGGGGCCAGTATCGATAACTCTCATGATCAACGGCAAGAAACATCAAGTAAAGGCGGAACCTCGAGAAACGCTTCTCGATGTGTTGCGCAACCGGCTCGATATCACTGGGCCAAAATTGGTCTGTGGAGCAGGAACTTGCGGAGCATGCACAGTCTGGCTGAACGGTAAGCCGGTGTATGGTTGCCTGACGCTGGCGATCATGGCGCAGGGAAAAGAAATCACCACCATCGAAGGTTTGGCCACCGAGGACAAATTGCATCCTGTGCAGGAAGCCTTCATCGAATGCGATGCGACGCAGTGCGGTTTTTGCACACCGGGATTCGTCATGTCGATGGCGTCCGTTTATGACAACAATCCCAACGCGTCGATTGAGGATGTAAAAGAAGGAATTTCCGGACACATCTGTCGCTGCGGAACATACACGCAAATGATGAATGCAGCGGAAGTCGCCCGGAAGAAGATAGGAGGATAAGATCATGGCCAAAACTCATTCAACCGTTGTCGGCTATGAAGGACATACAGAGAAGATCCAATATGAAGTGCCGGATAACGAACAAGGTTTGTGGGGGGCCGAGACCGATTTTTCGGTGGTCGGTAAAAAAGATGTTCCCCGCTTCGACGCTCTGGAAAAAGTGACGGGAAAAGCGAAGTACGCCTACGATATCAACCGGCCGAATATGCTGCATGCAGTTGTGTTGACATGTCCACATGCCCATGCTCACTACGAGGTCAAGGATACTTCCGAAGCCGAAAAGATGCGGGGAGTGAAAGGCGTTCTTCTCTTCGATGAAAGCGGCAAAGGAACAGCTCGGTTTGCCGGCTGGATGATCGCAATGGTCGCGGCGGAAACCGTCCAACAGGCTAAGGATGCCGTACGAAAAATCGAAGTGGAATACAAGGAACTGCCATTTGTCATCGATCCCGAAGCAGCGATGGAAGAAGTCGCCCCACGAGTCCATCGTGGCGGGAATGTCAATCCGCCGGAACCGCGAGCGCGAACACGCGGGGACATCGACAAAGGCTTTCAAGAAGCGGATGTCATTGTCGAAGGAACGTATACAACACAAGTCCAAACCCATTCCTGCCTGGAAACGCACGGCTGCGTTGCGGAATGGAACAACGATCAATTAACCGTCTGGCATTCCACTCAGGGAATTTGGAGTGTCGCCGGTGGGATGGCGAGTGGATTGAAGAAACTCGGTGTCCAGCAAAATAATGTCCGAGTCATCACCCAATATATGGGCGGTGGATTCGGCAGCAAGTTTGGGCCGGAAGATTTCGGAGTTCTTGCAGCACTGATGGCGCACAAAACCGGCCATCCTGTCAAAATGATGCTCGACCGTTATCAGGATACGGTGTATGCCGGCAACAAACCAGGCGCCAAGATGTATGTAAAACTGGGGGCGAAAAAAGACGGAAAACTCACAGCGGTTTATGTCAAAGCCTACAACCATCCGGGGCATACCGGCGGTAGCAGCGTGGCGATTCCTTATATGGAACATTACGACTGCGAGAACGTCACTGTCGAAGAACAAAATGTCTTAACCAATGCCGGAGCCTCACGAGCGTTCCGCGCCCCAGGGCGTCCACAAGGTTCATACGGTTTCGAGATGGCATTGGAAGAACTTGCCATGAAGTTGGACATTGATCCCTTTGAACTCCGGCTCAAAAATCTTTCCGCTACCACGTACAAAGCCGTTCCGTATGAGTTGGAATTGGGAGCGGAACGGTTCGGTTGGAACAAGAAATACAAAAAACATGGTTCCGATACAGGAAAGATCAAGCGCGGAGTCGGATGTGCAACGACGTTCTGGCATTCGACCGGCCGTGAAGGCGGCGCCTCGGTTCGTTGTACCCTCTATCCGGACGGCAGTGCCGAAGTGGCCTGCGGCGTGCAGGATCTCGGTACCGGGCAGCGGACGATGATGGGAATTGTCGCGGCCGAAGAATTGGGGGTCGACGTAGACTTTATCAAAGTCTCGATCGGCGATACCCAGCTGGGCTTGAACGGCCCTGCCAGCGGTGGAAGCACCACAACTCCGACCACCTCTCCGGTCGTGAGAAATGCCTGTTATCAAGCAAAATTGAAATTGTACGAAAAAATCGCCGCCAAATGGAAAAAGAACGTTAGCGATATTGCCTGCAAAGACAATACGGTATATTCGAAAAGCGATGCCACGAAAAAGATGGCTTGGAAAGACGCGGCGGCCATGATGCGCAACACCACGATTACCGCCACTGCTGATGGATTCACCAAACCGGATGTTCCCGGCAGCGGAACCGGTGAATACGGAGCGCAGTTCGCCGAAGTAGAGGTCGATACGGAAACCGGAAAAGTGCGTTGCACAAAAATCGTCGCTGTTCAAGACTGCGGGAAAACTATCGCAAAAATTCAGGCGGAAAGCCAGATTTGTGGTGGAGTAATTCAAGGAGTAGCGTATGCGCTGTATGAAGACCGCATCATGGACAATATGGAAGGACGGCAAATCAATCCGGAAATGGAGAATTATAAGATACCGGGAATCAAAGAAATCCCGGATATCGAGCCTGTCATCGTAGATGTCTATGATCCGGTTATAAATACAGCTGGGAAAGGACTTGGAGAACCGCCGCACATCCCAACCGCCGCCGCCATCAGCTGCGCCGTGGCCAATGCTCTCGGTGTGCCGATTCGAGAAATACCGATCACCCCCGATAAAGTACTTAAAGCCTTGCAAGGGAAGGAGGGGTAAACATCATGGATCAATTCCAATACGTACAAGCAACATCCGCGAAGGAAGCGGTTTCGCTTTTGAGTGATGATCCGAAAAAAACGAGATTAATCGCAGGTGGCCAGGACATCCTGACCGAACTGAAAGAACATATCACCTCAGCCGAGAAATTGATCAACATCGGTGATCTGGATGAACTGTACTACATCAATGCAGACAGGGGATCCGTGAAAATTGGCGCCGCGTCTACGATCTCCGATATAGCGGCCAATGGTGATATTTTGGCGAAACATACGGTGCTCGCCGAAGCTGCCGGTGAGGTCGGTTCGCCGCAGATTCGCAATCAAGGAACAATCGGCGGCAATTTGTGCCAACGGCCACGCTGTTGGTATTATCGAAGCGAAGCATATCCCTGTCTAAAGAAGGGCGGTGCGATTTGTTACGCATTGTCCGGCCGAAATCGATATCACGCTATCTTCGGTGGTGGCCCGGCGTATTATGTGCATCCTTCCGACTGTGCGACTGCATTGGTGGCTTTAGGAGCAACCATTCATGTGCTCGGTAAAGACGGGGAACAGGAAATTGCGTGTGACAAATTCTTCACGCTGCCTTCCGAACGCCTCTTACCGGAAAATGTGCTTCAACCGAACGAGATGATAACAGCAGTCGAGATTCCAGCGAGTGAATGCAAGAGCACGTATATCAAATTCCGAGAGAGGGATAGCTACGACTGGGCGATTTCCGCCGTCGCGGCAGTTCTGGAACTTGATGGGAAACGCTGTAAGAAAGCGAGTATTGTATTGGGCGGTGTCGCACCGAAACCATGGCGCGCGGAAAAAGCGGAAGAAGCACTTAACGGAAAGATGATCGATGAAGCCGTCGCTCAACAAGCGGCGGAAGCAGCAGTCGATGGAGCCGTAGCGCTTGCCGAGAATGAGTATAAGATCCCTCTGACAAAAACATTGGTCATGCGGGCGATCTTAAAACTGGTTGGATAAAAATTCCTTAAGAAACAATTCTCGCTACTTCGGGCACGGATAATCCGTGCCCTTTTTGTTCTCTTTCACTACGATTTATTACATTAACCGAAATCATCTATTGTGAGGGGAGAGCAATCGTCCTGCCTTCATCTATGGCATAAGAGGAATGCTTGCCTTATAGCCGAGATCATAATGACATAGTTACAAGGAATACGAATCATGCTATCATGGGAGAAGGTAATTCTAGTGGTGCTTTATTATATATGCATTCATACCATCAAGTTTGGGAGGTTAAACAATGATCGTAAACAAACGGTTTCGGTTTGGTATCACTTATTTTGTGATCATAGCCATTCTTCTTGTGGGAGGAATAGAATCTGGGAGTTCCGCATCTGTTGACCCAACGGCGGACAAAATTTTACAGGATACCGGTGTAAAAGGAGGACTTATCGTTCATCTCGGATGCAACGATGGAAAATTGACTGCCGCTTTTCATAAAAATGATAGTTATCTCATTCATGGCATTGATTCCGATTCAAGGAATGTCAAAAAAGCAAGAGATTATTTTCAATCCCTCGGTTTATATGGTTCTGTCACCGCCGACTATTTGGCCGGTAACCGATTACCGTATGCGGACAATATGGTCAATCTGCTGGTAGCGGAAAATATGGGAAATATCTCGAAGACAGAAATCATGCGGGTACTTGCTCCAAACGGAGTTGCTTATATTCGTCAAGGCGAAACATGGACAAAATCGATCAAGCCGCGTCCGGAAGAAATGGACGAATGGACGCATTTTCTCTATGACGCTTCGAACAACGCCGTCTCTCACGACACCGCGGTCGGTTACCCCAATTTTATGCGATGGATAGGGGAACCCAAAACCGCTAGAAGCCACGATCATTTGGCAAGCATGAGTGCGGCAGTATCGGCGGGAGGAAGAATTTATTATATTGCGGATGAAGGACCCACTGCAGCTTTGGCTTTACCACCCCAATGGATGATGATTGCCCGAGATGCCTATAACGGCGTTCTATTATGGAAAAAAGAGATCGGCCCGTGGGAAGGTCATCTACGCGGTTTTCGCAGCGGCCCGCCGGAATTGCATCGCCGGTTGATCGCTATCGATGATCGAATTTATGCGACGTTGGGTTATGGTGAACCGCTGACTTTGCTGGATGGAGCCACCGGTGAATGTATCAAAACCTATGAAGGCACTGACGGGACACTTGAAATTCTTTACTCTGACGGAGTCTTGTATCTTGTTACGGGGGAGATGGATATTTCGGAACTCAAAAAACGCCGTAGCGCCAGCCCCCCGCCCCGTCAAAAGAAACTTTTGGCGATCCAAGCGGAAACAGGTGATTTATTATGGCAAAAAGCAGATAAGGATACAAATGAGATCATGCCTTTGACCTTGGCAATTGCCGAAGGATGTGCATATTTCCAAAATCCTGACAATATTCTATGTTTGGATGCCAAAACCGGAGATGTTCAATGGTGCACGTCTCGTCCTTTGGTTAAACAACGATGGGGGTGGTCGACTCCCACGCTTGTTGTCCATGATGGGGTGGTTTTATCGGCGGATCGAAAAGGACCGGAGCCTTCCGAAGTGGATCAACGGCCGGAACAAATTGAATGGAATCCGAGCAGCCGCGGGGGGGAAGCTCCTAGCGGAGAACTGATTGCTTATTCCGCCAAAACAGGAGAAGAACTGTGGCGATGCCCCTGTCAGGAAACGTACAATGCTCCGACGGATGTATTGATAGTGGATGATCTAGTATGGACCGGAAAACTAGTTCGCTCAAAACAGCCTGGAATCACCAATGCCCGTGATGTGAAAACCGGCGAAGTGAAACGAGAGCGTCCACCGGACCACGAATTTTATACATTTGGATTCGGGCATCATCGCTGCTACCGCAACAAAGCGACGGATGAGTATCTACTCATGGGGCGCTCCGGTGTGGAATATCTCGATGTCGATACCGGCAATGTGATCGCCAACCATTGGATTCGCGGCACGTGTCAATACGGTATTATGCCAAGTAACGGTTTGTTGTATGTTCCCCCGCATTCCTGCGCCTGTTTTATCGAAGCGAAACTCAACGGCTTCATCGCTCTTTCCTCCCAACAAAGCGGAAGAAACGCGATGTCCGTTCCGGTAAAAGGAGAGCGATTGGAAAAAGGACCTGCATTCGGCAAGATTGACAATGAATCCGATACACAAGCAAACGATAACGAATCCTGGCCCACGTACCGGCATGATCCAGGCCGAAGCGGAAAAATTAAAACTTCGATGCCCGCCAAAGTGAAAAATGGCTGGGAAAGAGAACTAGGCGGTAAATTGACTCCTCCCACTGCTGCTGATGGAAAAATTTTCACTGCGGCAATCGATTCGCATCAGGTCTATGCGTTAGATGCTGAAAACGGTAGTGTACTTTGGAGCTACACCGCCGGTGGACGAGTAGACAGCCCACCGACTTTTTGGCAAGAACGAATTCTGTTCGGTTCTGCGGATGGCTATGTGTACTGTTTACGCGCTTCCGACGGTAAACTCGCTTGGCGGTTCCGGGCAGCGCCGGTGGATCAGCGCATTGTTGCCTATGGGCAACTCGAATCGGTTTGGCCGGTACCGGGAAATGTTTTAGTTGTCGAAGAGGATTCCGGTGCATCCGCGTATGTGGTTGCCGGCCGTTCGTCCTACATCGACGGGGGACTTTATCTCTACAAGTTGAATCCGGAAACAGGCGAAATGCTATCGCAGAAATGCATCAATCATCGCGATCCGCAGACGGGACTACCGCCGCAGGATACGGCACATGGCGTGAATATTCCGGGTGCATTGCCTGACGTGTTATCGTCTGACGGTGAATATGTGTACATGCGGCATACGCGATTCGATAAAAATGGAGAGAAACTGGA
The DNA here is from genome assembly GCA_964412555.1 of uncultured bacterium. GTDB lineage: Bacteria > Hinthialibacterota > Hinthialibacteria > Hinthialibacterales > Hinthialibacteraceae > CAYPPG01. The sequence goes on along the minus strand of CAYPPG010000076.1, from coordinate 4,653 downwards.
ACCGAATGTTCCTCATTTATTCAGCCCGGCAGGATTTATGGATGATTCCTGGTGGCACCGCACCTATTGGGTTTTTGGCACAGATATGCAAAGCGGTTGGGGATCATGGCCAAATATTGGTAACACGAAGCCGGCAGGCCGGTTGTTGGTTGTAGATGACTCGACCATCTATGCATTCGGACGGTTGGGACAATATGCGACTCATGGAAGCCATGTCGGTCTACAAGATCCACTCCTACCATGGCCACCACCCGAAAGTGACAGCCGGGGACGAGGAACAACACATTATCGCCTTTTTGCCACTGATAAAGAACCGGAAGTAATTACACTGACAACGGAGCAGAGACGTAGAGGGCGCGAACAAAAACAAGTTGCATGCAAGTGGTCTCAACCAATGAATATCGTCGTACGGGCAATGGTGCTGGCCGACGATACCCTTTTTGTGGCTGGTCCCCCGGAATTACTAACTCTACCGGATCGCACGCAGGATTTGGAAGCCGCACAAGCTGCCTATAAAGGGCAAAAAGGCGCTGTTTTACAGGCGATCTCGACAGAAAACGGAGAAACCGTTGCAGAATACAATCTGGATTCAACACCGGTGTTGGACGGGATGATCGCGGCGGATGGCAAGTGGTTTGTATCGACGATGGATGGGAAACTCATCTGTTTGAAAGGTGAGTGAGTTTTGATTGAGTTTTGATTGAGTATTGATGAGTTTATTATACTAGACAGCTTATCGAGAGGGGGGGAACTGTATTTCAGAAAATAAAAAATGATGCAAAAAGCGATCTTGCACTACTCTTGCCAATAAAAATACTTTTCCTTACTGAAATTTTATGCTAGCATATTGCTATCATCTTTTTTAAGGAGTTCAAGAATGGCTCAAATTCTCGTCCGAAATTTAGATCCGGATGTTGTCGAACGACTCAAAAAAAGAGCGCATGCATCCGGTCGTTCATTGCAATCGGAAGTGAAAGGAATTTTGGAAGACGCAACGCGGGCAGATTATGATCGGGCACGAAAGGTAGCGAATCAAATTCGGTGTAAACTAGGTGATAAGACTTTTTCAAACAGTGTTGATCTTATTCGTGAGGATAGAGATCGTTGAGTGAATTTGTAATCGACACAAGCGTTGTAGCAAAATGGTATCTCAATGAAGAGAATTCATCTGATGCAGGTAAACTATTGAATGGTACATACACGCTTCATGCTCCTTTATATCTACTTATCGAAACCGATAGTGTCCTTACAAAACGGATTCGGCGAAAAGAATTGAATTTCAACACTGCGGAATGGATTCGACAAGCGCTACGGCAAACTCCGATTCTATGGCATCCGGATGAACCGTTAATGAATCCGGCATTTACATTGGCATATGCTATTGGTTGTTCCTATTACGATGCACTATTCGTAGGATTAGCGGAAGCACTAAACAGACCACTTATTACAGGAGATCAAAGGCTTGTACATGCTTTAGAAAATGTATCATTGAATCATCGGATTAAGTGGATCGGAAATTTGAATGCAGGTGAATCATCATGACCCATGAAAACCAATCAAGGCGGGATTTTTTGAAAGCGGGTACAGGAACTTTGGCAGCAACGATATTAAGTGGAGAGCACTCCTATGGGGATTCGGAAAAGTTGATCCGTGTCAATCCGGAACCGCTGTTTGAATTATCACCGTATCTTTACTTACAGTTCATGGAGCCGCTGGGAACGACGGATGGTTCGGTCTCGGCGGCTTGGGATTATTTGGAGAATGCCTGGCGGGAAGATGTGATAGAAACGACCAAGGCATTGGGTCCGACGATGGTCCGCTGGGGAGGGTGCCTAAGTTCATACTACAAATGGAAAGAAGGAGTCGGACCGCGGGAATCGCGGAAACCGATGTTGAATCTGTTGTGGGGTGGTGTGGAACCGAATCAGGTGGGAACGCACGAATTCGCCGGCTTTTGCCGCCAAGTCGGAGCCGAACCGTTGTTGACGGTCAATTTCGAATCTGACGGACGGCAACAATGGGCAACCCTTCCGAATGGAGATCGGCGCTGGGGAGATGCACAGGAAGCAGCGGAATGGGTGGATTATTGCAACAATCCCGGCAATGCCATGCGCATCCGGCACGGCGTCAAGGAACCGTACAACGTCAAGTATTGGCAAATCGGAAACGAAACTTCCTATGACCGGAACGGATTCGATGTAGAAACAGGTGTTAAGAAAACAATTGAATTCGCACGAGCAATGAAAGAAGCCGATCCGTCGATTCAACTCATCGGCTGGGGAGATTCCGGATGGGGAAAAAAGATGATCGAGGGAGCGGGTGAGTATTTGGATTTTATCGCGATCCATCATATGTACAATCCCGACAGCAAACCGCCGGTACTCGCCTGGAATGAATTTCGGAAAGATCCCGACAGAACCTGGGAGCAATTGATGCAAGCGTATGTTACGCATGAAAACAAAATCATGCGCGCGCGGGAAGAGATCAAAGACAATCCCTTGCCGATCGCGATGACGGAATGCCATTATACCATCCCGGGTCGAAACCGCTGTGAAGTCTTATCGACGTGGGCGGCAGGAGTTTCGTATGCACGGTTGCTAAATGTACATGAGCGGCATGGGGATTTGTTGAAGATGGCTACGGTGGCGGATTTTTGCGGGACACGCTGGATGGTCAATGCCGTGATGATCCCCGTTCCAAACGGACGGCGTAAAGCATTTTTAATGCCGGTCGCACGGGTTATGCAACTTTACCGCCATCATTCCGGCAAACAATTTATTAAAGTGATCCGTAATCCTGACGGCTTGGATATCACCGCCAGCAGAACCGACAATCGAGTGTTCCTGCATGTCGTGAATACAAAACGGACGCAGTCCGTTGACTGTCGGATTGCGATAGATGGACGCAGAATTATTTCCGGAAAAGTCTATGAAATTTGTACTGAGCCGGAATTTGAGATCAATGCGAACAATGCGGATGAACTGTCCATTCGTGAAAAAGCGTTTCCGGCTAATCCTCATTGGTCTGTTCCGGCTGCTTCTGTTTCGGCAATTGAATTGAAGATCGCCTAAATAAATTTTTACTATATCCACCAACTCCTTCTCGCCTTAGATCGAGTAGCCTTAGATTGAAAGCAAAAAAGCCGTTAAATCATCGATCTCTTTCGGAGTAAGATGGGATGTTACGCCGTGGCGGTCTTCAGGATTGTAGATGGTCAGCAATTCTTGTAAGTTAGCCGCCCGCCCGTCATGAAGATACGGCGCCGTTCGCCATAGTTCCGCAAGGGAGCGGACACCGGTGCTCATCACCGGCGGGGTGCGATGGGAGAGAATCAGACTTTTTGTGTTTTTCGGATTACCGATTCCATCATTGAGAAGATCCCAATTTAACCCGTCCTGCCCCCCTTCCGGATGACAACTGGCGCAGCTTTGCCACCCTTGATAACAGATCGAAGCATCGTTGAACAGGAATTCTCCCCATCGCTCTTGACTTGGATGGCCGGTACTGCCAAGTGAAATGGGTGTCGGTTCGATATCCCTATCGTGGGAGAAATCGATGCAATCCAGACTGCCGGAAAAGTAGTTCGTGATATAAGCGCGATTTCCTTTGACAGCGATCCCTCGCGGCCCCAATCCTGTCAGTTTCATACGCTGCCGGATATCGCGAAGAAAATTAAGATCTCCGGCTACATTGCTACGGGCCGTTGCGCGGTTGCCATAGGTTGCATAATGGTTGATTTTCGGTTTATCGTATTCGGGCATGATTGGTTTTTCGAACGCCGGTAATGCATGCAACCGTTCCATCAACTGTGGTAGTTGAATCACACTGATTTCATGAGTTCCTGCATGCGTGATCAATAGTAAACGGCTCTCTTCGGAACACTCGATCCCCCAGGGATTCGCAGCGCCGCTTGTGAAGTGATCCAATAGGATCGTTGCGAAAACGGATGAAAAGGCAATGAATGCGGTTAACATCCCGATTCGGATAATGCGGCGTTGTCTTATCATGATGTTCCCTCCGGTCTCTTGAATGTCATGGTCTTCCATATTCATATTACGAAAAAATCATGAGATGAAACATTGGGGGAAATACGGATTTTGGGGTTGGGGGATTTCCGAATGTCTATTGAGCGGTAACGTTAATTGAATGTATAATATAATTGTGATTTGGTCTTCATGAACTACAAGGTAGCAAGATCCAAAATTGGTAGATTGAGAAATAGCTCATGAAAAGTACACTGGACTATATAGAAATACTGAAGCAGGAAATGCAAAAAGAGGAATCGGAAATTGTAACGATTGCCGTCGAAACCGGTTTGCGGCAAATGTGGAAAGAGCAAATTTTAGCTCGTTATCTGCGCGATGAAATTTCCCGTGATGAAGCAATCGAATTGGTTGGGATCGATCTCGTAGAACTGGCGGAAAAACAACTCGAGGCTGTAAAAGAAGATCTTTCATGGGCTCTGGAAAAAAAAGCGTAGCAGTTACCGATGCAGGACCGCTGATACATCTGTTTGAAATCAATGCCATTTCTTTGCTTTCAGTATTTGAGACAATTTTTTATCCCGAATCAGTGTGGGCGGAAACTGTTAAAAAACATCGAATTCCCGAAAGCACGTTGTCCAATTTACCATATACCCATCACCATGTTATG
>CAYPPG010000075.1:0-34993 GCA_964412555.1 uncultured bacterium | reverse complement strand
GACTACACCTGTCGCATATATCGCGAGAATTCCGACAGATATCTTTCAGTCCTACTCTCTATCCCGCACGACGGAGATGTTCAACAGTGGTGACGGAAAAGCCGCCGAACTTCATCCCGAACCGTTTTATGCGCCGGCTTACGGTCATCCTAATATGGATAGCAGCATACCATCTCCCGGTTCTGGCGGCGATCTGACATTGCGATTTCAGGATGCTCCCCATCTCTTTCAAAAAGCACGTTCTCAATACAGAACAGGCCGGTATATCGTGAGCGTGGGACCGGATACCGAACATACCTATCCCGGTACTTACGATATTTCAAATGGATTAAACAGCCGCGGCGATATCATTTGGGTTATACCTTAAATTGAAAAGCAGATTTCTGCTTTCACATAATCCTTTATATTTAGGGAGGAAATATGATGATGAACTATGGCAAAAAATTGTGGGTTTTGCATGTGCTTGTAGGACTGGGGCTGATTATGGCCGCCAACGCAGGGGCGCAAGGATTGATCGGCTTATGGGAATTCGAAGAAGGCTCGGGTGAAACCGTTGCTGACTCGAGTGGAAATGGGAATAATGGTACCATTTTCAATCCCGGTGCCGGTCTTGGGGAAAACGGTTCCGTATGGGCCAATGATCCCGACCGGGGGGCGGTTCTCAGTTTCGCCGGCGGTGAAGGTGGCTCTTATGTTCTCCTTGGAGAAAGCCTGATTCCGGTTATGACTTTTGATCAGGATTTCACCTGGATGTTTTGGGCCAAACAAGTGAATGTAACCGAACCGAATCATATTATTTTGGGAAATCGGATGAATGTTGATCCAGCGGACTTTGAACCGCGTCAATTCATTAAATTCACTCCGACGAAATTTGAATGGCATATGAACGGCAACGGTGATGACAACATGGAGTATGATGATATTCCAAATGATGTTTGGTTTCATCATGCCGTGGTGAAACGAGGCGCTCAATTGACCTATTACCGCAACGGTATCATTGCAGGCTCGGGAGTGATCACACAGGAACTCGCCGAACCACAACCGCTGTTCATCGGTGGTGATAACGAAGGAAGCGCTGGAGAAAATTGGATTGGTTATATCGATAACGTCCGAATTTACGACAAAGCCATATCTTCCGAAGCCATCGCAAGTATTCTGGCTAACGAGTGGGTTGGTGCGAGTGGAGCCGGTGATTGGTCACTCAAATTACGTTAATTTTTTCTTTTAATATTTGAATTCACATTTATTCAGGGCAGGAGGGAAAGAATACTCCTGCCCTGAAATGTTTATCATGAAATTTTGGAGGAAAGAGATTATGAAAAAACATTTTATTATTACATTCGTTTTTCTCTCTTTTGTCTGCCTTCAAGCCGGGGCATGGGAGTTCAATGAAGACGGCAACCGTGAAGGATGGCAAAAAAACGGCCGAATTGACAAAATCGAGGTTCGCGACGGGAAACTCATTGTGAACATCTCGGCAAATACCGGCGATCCTTTCATCAACGGACCATTTGGCCCTTACAATGCAGACCGGATTTCCGGCATCGAAATGAAAATGAAATGGTCCTATGATGTGCTTGGAATGGGTGGACCCGCGGTTTATTTCTTTCCTGCAGACGGTTCGCATGGCAGCGCCGGATATGAAGTGATCGTTCCTGACGAGTGGGTCATCGTCTACATCGATTTGATAACGACAATAGGCGGTGACAGCCCGATGGATTGGATAGGCGAAATCAATAACCTGCGTGTGGATTTCGCCGATAACGTGCCGGAAGACTATACTATTGAAATCGACTGGATTCGGTTGGTCGACGACCGGATCGAAAACAATAATTTCGAATATCAATCCATCGATCCTTGGGAACAGATCGGTGATGGGAACATGAGTTCTTTTGAGATCACCGACGCGGAATGGTTTTCCGAATACTTTTGCGTTGCAGTCACCGGTCTCGGAAGCAACAGTTATCATGGACTCTCCCAGGATATCTACGAAGGATTGGAATTGGAAAAGGATTCCTCCGTCGCCGTAGTCGGAGCCGCCTATATCCCCGCGAACGCATGGGATGCCAATTCCGAACTCTGGTTCCGCATCAGTGAATCCGACGGCACCAACGAAAATATCAGTCCGCCGATCGAAGTGAACACGTTTGATGAATGGTTTGAATTTGAAAGCCGTCTGACATTGCAATACGAACCATCCGAGCGCACCAAACTCGCAGTGGAACTTAATTCAAAAAATCCCTCGGGAGAAACGTTCTATTTTGACGACATTTTCGTCGATGTCCTTCCACCGAAAGAAGAAGTGGAATATTGGACGTGGCCGGATTCGAATTGGGAATTCAACACGGACGGGGATACGGATGGCTGGAGCATCGGCAACGGTGTTGATACTCTCGAAGCAGTGGATGGTAATCTTGTAGCCACTATTCTAGCCGGTACCAATGATCCCTATATCGAAGCCCCCGAGGGTCCATACAACGCCGACAAAATGGCGGGAATCGCCGCACGTATGCGTATCTCATCGGGAATGAATTTAAGCGGATATGACAATTATTGGTTCCCCGTCGAAGGTGGCCACACATCGCAAAGCTGGTCAGTTCCCGTAGAAGGAGAGTGGTTTGTCGTCTATCAAGATTTAAGCGAATCGTGGGATGGATGGTTCAACTATATCCGCTACGATTTCGGGAATTTTGCCGAACAGGACTACACCGTCGAGATCGACTGGATTCATTTCCTGGGTGAATCGATCGAGAACAATGGATTTGAAGGTACCATCGAACCATGGCGACATGAGGCTGCCGGAAGTATCGATGATTTTGCTTTGACGGACGAACCGGTCTTTTCCGGAGCATCCGCCTTGGAGATCAAGGGGCTTGGTTCGGATCAATACCACGCCGTTGTGCAGGATATCGAGGATGGTTTGACCATTCCGAGTGGTGCGAGTGTCACGCTGAAAGGATATTATTATGTTCCGTCCGGCTCATGGGACGATAATTCCCATCTTTGGTTCCGCGTGCAGGAATGGGACGGCACGATGGAAAACAATGTCGGTAGTATCGACGATCCCGCCGCTTTTGATGAATGGGTTCCGTTCGAACACACCCTGACCTTGCAAATGGAACCCGAAGAGCGGATTCAAATGGCCATTCAACTCTATTCGCCCACCCCGGCTGGCACGTCAATTTATGTCGATGATGTTTTCTGTACCGTACACGCCGCCGCTCCGGAAACGGGTTGGCCGGTCAACGCGGTCAAATTAGAAGCCGGACAGCAGATTACCATCGACGGCAATGTGACGACAGAAGAGTATGAAGGCGCACAGCCGATGATCATCAATGAAGAGACGTTGTCCGGAATCGCCGATCCTTATTTTCCGGATTTCATTCATGGCGGAATCAACAATCCACAGTACGCAAAACCGACTTCACTTGAAGATTTCAACACCACCTATTATTTCATGTGGGATGATGAATTTTTCTATGCCGCGGTTTCTGCGCAGGATGACAGTAATTCCTTCGTCGGTCCCGATCCGAACGGGGCGGATACACTCCAATTCGTCTTTGCCGAAACGCCGGATCAAACAGAAACTGGGAATATGTATATCCCAACCATCGCTCCGGATGATGGTAGCGGTAACCTCATGGCGAAAAACGACTTCGGGGGATGGATCACTCATGACATCATGCCTGATTCCGAATATGCCGCGCATGTCGATGCCGACACACAAGATTGGGCGGTGGAAATCAAGATTCCATGGTCGGCCATGCAGGGCGATTTTGAAAACGAAGTCTTCCCGCCATCGGCAGGCGACATGGTTGGTTTCTGCGTGCTTGCTATCGATTACGATGAAGGCGCTTTGGACTGGTTTGCCGGAAACCACACAACTTTCCCGTGGGAAAGTGAGGGAATCGAGCGGATTTTCTTCATTGAGCGCCCCACAGCGGTTTTGGACTGGGCAGTTTATTAATAAACAAAAGTACGAAGAAAATGAAAATGGAAGATCAAAAATACACCCAATTTATCCTGTAGAAATCATCGCAACAAACGCTTTTCCAATATTTCTTGTATTTCTCGCCTTCCATCCAAGACACAATGAATAAACACCTCCGTTTTTCTCACCTGATAGATAATACGATATGGTTGACAATGGATTTCCCGATAATCAGAAATATTGATTCTTTCCAATTCGGGAGGGATATGTCCTCGATTTGGCATTTTCGATAGGCTTAAACAAGAATCCTTTATCTTTTTGAAAACTTTGTCAGCATTGCCAATAGAATCATTGACGGCAATATATTGATAGATTTCAAAAATATCTTCTTCGGCATCGACGATGACATATACTTTATATTTCATCACGATTTCTCATGATGGATTCTTTCCTGGATATTCTGAAAGGATTGTTCTATCGGTTTATAATGACCCTCATTCTTGCTTTTATTACTCAAGGCCAAAATTTTCAGAAAGGCAAGACTTTCCTGTGTCTGTTCATAGGATCGAATATCCTGGAGAACCGCCTTCGCTTCCCCATTTTGAGTGATGATCATTATTTTTTTGTTATCGTTCGTGATTTCCCGTAAAATTTCCGAAGCATGAGCCTTAATAAAACTGATTGGCTTCACGGATTCACTAAGTTTCATGGGTTTTTGTCTCCTTCTGAATGACTATATTATAGACTGAATTTGGAGCTGCTTCAAGTAAAATACCATTTTGAGGATAGACGGGTTGCAGCGACTACAACACAACATAGCAAAGATAGATTATATCTTTGAGAAGGTATATTGCAGTCAATCCCGAATCGCGATACGAGTATAGGTCACAAGAGCGAGAGAAATCAACAGCGCACCAAGCAACGATTCAAAAACATTGATAAAACGGACAATTTTTTCTATCAAGGCATGGTGATTCGGCGTAATATCCCCATAGCCGACGGTCGTGAAAGAGACGATACTGAAGTAAAGTCCCCCGAAGAAACCGATTTCTTGATATTCGGAGCCGGCATACATGAAGCCCCCATTCATCCCGCCAATCCAATTCACCATCCCAAAAAAAAGCATTACGGTAATCATCGCCGAAATAACCCAGCGGGGACGTTCACCATACCCGGAAATCCAATCGAAGATAAAGTATTCAACCAGCCAACCGGCTGTCCATTTTTTATAATGGCTTTTCCGGCGGCAGATTTGCGCACGATAAAAGAACCAGCCGGCCTCGTCACTCAGGCCAGCGGTCTTACAGGCTTCATAGACTTGGCGATAGACCGCGCAGGTTCGCGTCGCCCAAATCGGCTTCCGTCAAATCCGCGTAGGCAAGATTCGCCTCTTCGAGCCAGGCATTCCAAAAATGTGCCTTCCGCATCGCCGCCCGTTTGAATTTCGCACCCTGCAAAGAAGCGCCTCGAAAACGGGCATCCTCGACGACCGCGCTTTCAAAGGTGGCAAAGTCGAGATGAGTGCGGGATAAATCCGCTTTTCGAAGATTCGCTCCGTGAAAGTTGAATCCCCTCAAGTCGCGGGGAAACGGTTCCTCGTCACTCGGACTTAAATTTTCCATGAGAGGGATTCCCTTCAAAAGCGGTAACCAAGCATCCACTGATGCTCCCTGTTCAATCAAAGCACGAATTTGTTCGGCCTTTTCTTGGCCGAGAGGAGTTGTCCAACGTTGCCGGAGGGCTTCCGCTAGAGAATCAGCCTGCGTCAATGAGTGCTTATTCATCAATTTCATTCATCCTTAGCTGAGATGATTCATCAAGAAACATAAGCAAAAAAAGGCACATGTTGAATAATTTACTCTTTATATAATGCGATTTCAATGTCTGCAAGATGATGGGCTCATTTCACACCAAGCCGCAAAGTGGTTTGATCGGTTATACACTCATCTTATGTTGTGCAAACAGGATGTCCGCACCACAGAGCAAAGGCGCAAAGTGGTTTTACCGGCTATACACCACTGGAAAGCTGTTTTACAATGAACTCATTTCAACCTGATTTCATGCGAGGTTCATGATGAATAACTCTACTATCAACCGCCGCCAGTTTTCCAAACAAACCGCTACGGCCTTGTTCGCTGCGGCTCCGGCGATCAATGTACTGGGAGCCAACGAAAAAATCCAATTGGGATTCATCGGTTTGGGAGGCCGGGGGAGCCATCATTTCCGGCAATTTCAAACCTTCGAAGATGTTCAGATTACAGCGCTCAGTGATACTTATCAAAAGCATATTGACCGCAACGCCGACCGCCTGGATACCAAAGTGCAAACCACCCAGGATTTTCGGGAAGTGCTGGACAATCCGGACGTCGATGCCGTTGTGATCGCCTCACCGGATCATTGGCATACACTGCAGGGAATTTACGCCTGCCAGGCAGGAAAAGACGTGTATGTCGAAAAGCCGATGTGCCATACCGTCGAAGAAGGAAAGCGATTCGTCGACTTCGTCGATTCCACGAATCGCATCGTACAAGTCGGCCATCAACAACGCAGTATGACCAATTTCCAAAAAGCGGTCGAGATGGTACAAAGCGGAGAGATCGGGAAAGTCACCTCGGCGCGCTGCATCAACGTATGGCCGATTTTCGGCTATTTGAGCAAGGGGCCGGAAGGGATTGGAGACAAAGCCAACACAAAACCGCCGGAAGGACTCGACTATGATATGTGGTTGGGACCGGCGCCGAAACGGCCTTTCAATCCGAACCGATTCTTGGTCAATTTCTATTTCTTCCTCGATTACTCCGGAGGCATGTTGACGGCATGGGGTGTGCATCTATTTGACATTGTAATGTGGGCAATGGGGCATGATATGAAAGCCGTTTCCGCCATGGGGGGAAAATACGCCCATGATGATGCGCGCGACACACCGGACACTGCCGAATGTGTTTTCGATACACCGGGTTATACTTTCACCTATACCTTGCGGCACGGCAACGGTTTTCCCTGCGATCCTGATGAAGGTCAAATCGATCATGGAATCTATTTTTATGGTGAAAAAGCCACTCTGCTTGTGAATCGCAGACACACGAAAATTTATCCGGAAAAAGACATGACGGATGTGACTGTCATTCCCGCAGAGGGTGGAGATATTCCGCACAAGCGAAATTTTCTAGATTGCATCAAATCCCGTAAGCAACCGGTTTGTACGGTTCGCGATGGATATTATGGCAATCTTCCCGGTCTTTTGGCTCTAATATCATGGCGAGTCGGACGGGAAATTAAATGGGAACCCGACCTGGAAGATATTCTTGGCGATCCGGATGCCGCAAAATTTCTAAGCAAAGAATATCGACACCCTTGGATTCTTCCCAAAATCGGATGATCGATCCAATCGATACTTGTTATAAAGTAGCTGATTATTCCTTCAGGCGGTCTCAGGCCGCCTTTCATTTTTTATTTCCTCCTCATTCTCGGTGAAGATTTGGGAATATCCCTTTTTATCACGTGGCATTCTGTGCATGGGCTTGTAAAATATTTACTTTACAAAACATATTTACGGAGATCCATCTATGGCTTGGAACCCTTGGCTGAAAACCAATATCCGAACGAAACTGATTTTATTGTTATTATTTGTCGGCATCACTCCTATCGCGATTTTGGGGACAAGTTCAATCCTGCGTTCCAATCATGCGCTCGAAGAAGCATTGCTCAAACATCTGACATCGATTCGCGAATTGAAAAAGAACCAAATCGAAAATTATTTCGAAACCATCAAAAATCAGATCATTACATATTCCGAAAACGGGATGGTCGTCGAAGCGATGCGTGAATTCAATCAAGCCTATTTTGAATTGGAAAATACGACGTGTGAAATGTACGAAAATAACCGTGAGCAATTTCATAAAAATTTGCGGGATCGATATCAATATCAACAACAACACATGTTGGCGGAGGAACTTGAACCGAATCAAAGCTGGTTTCCGGAGAACAGAATCTCGCAGATGCTCCAATGCTTGTATATTTCCGAAAATCCCTATCCGGACGGACAGAAAGATGCGTTTCTGGCTGCTGAAGACAACTCGAATTATACAAAAATTCATAAACGATATCATCCGTTATTTCGCAATTACGTTACCCGATTCGGATATGAGGATTTATTCCTAATCGAACCGAAAAGCGGGTACGTCGTGTATACCGTCTCCAAAAAAGTAGATTTTGCAACCAGTCTATTGAACGGCCCTTTTCAAGAAACAAATTTTGCCCGCGCCGTCAAACAATGCTTGGAAGCCAAAAGCAGAAATGCTGTGGTACTGGTGGATTTTGAGCGATATGCTCCCTCCTTCAATTTACCATGCGCATTTATCGCTTCACCGATTTTCGATGGGAACGAGTTGATGGGAATTTTAACCTTTCAATTTTCCGTTTCGAAAATCAATGAAATTATGATCGACAAGGGACAATGGACTTCGGTGGGTTTCGGCCAAACAGGACAGAGTTATCTACTCGCGGACGATTATACGATGCGGAACGATTCCCGTTTTTTGATCGAAGACAAGGAACGGTATTTAACCATTCTTCAGGCAATCGGTGTACCAAAGGAAACGATCATGCAAATCGACCGAGCGGGAACCAGCATTCTTTTTCAAAAGATACTGACGGAAGGAACCCAGTCCGCCGTTGCCGGAGAAACGGGAAAAGGAATCTATGAAGATTATAAAGGAGAATCGGTGATCGGAGCCTATTCTCCGCTTTTTATCGACGGGCTGAATTGGTCGATCATTGCGGAAATGAGTCAAGAAGAAGCGACGGCGCCGGCACAAAAATTGGCACGTGGAATCATTATTACTATTATCGTTGTTTTGTTATTGGCGTTTGCCATTGGTCTTCCCATCATTCGCGCCATTTCCCATTCCATTCGGGTCGTAGGAGCGCATTTGCGCGATTTGGCAACGGGGGACGCCGATTTGACAAAACGAATACCGGTGGAATCCAATGATGAAATGGGCTATTTATCCAAACATTTCAATACGTTAATGGACAATCTTTCCGACTTAATTAAAAAAATCCAAACATCGGGCATACAAGTCACTGCTTCCACCTCTTTGATAACCGATTCGGCGAAGCAGTTGGAAATCACCGTCGATCAACAAGCAGCCTCCACAAATCAAGTCGTGAACACGTCCAAGGAAATTTCGTCACGATCAAAAGAGTTGGTACAAACCATGAGTTCAGTGGTGGAGGCTGGCACAGAAACCGCGTCCCTCGCTGATTCCGGTAGAACGTGGCTAGGTGGAATGGATATTACCATGCGGCAATTAGCAGACTCGACTGACACAATTTCTTCAAAGTTGGCCACCATAACCGACAAAGCCACCAATATCAATAGTGTCGTGACCACCATCACCAAAATCGCCGATCAAACCAACCTTCTCTCACTCAATGCAGCGATCGAAGCGGAAAAAGCCGGTGAATACGGAAAAGGATTTTCTGTCGTCGCCCGGGAAATCCGCCGTTTAGCCGATCAAACGGCGGTAGCGACGCTGGACATCGAACAGATGGTTCACGAAATGCAATCCGCCGTAACCTCGGGAGTCAAGGAAATGGAAAAATTTTCCAAAGAAGTGGCGAATGGAGTGGAGGACGTTCAACGTATCAGCGCACAACTCGAACAAATCATTAAAAACGTGCAAGTCATCGAGCCGCAATTCGTATCCGTCATGGAAGGAATGCAATCGCAATCGAATGGCGCACAACAAATTACGGCAGCCATGATTCAATTGAGCGAATCCGCCGCACATACTGCCGACTCTCTACGCGAATTCAATCATGCAACCAAGCAACTCGATGAAGCCGCTCATCGATTGCAAAACGAGGTTTCCCGATTTCAAGTCAGTGACCAATGATCGATGACACCATTTCTATATTGTGTGGAAAAACATTCAATACCGCCTCAAAACGAACAGGGATTTTCCGGAGGAATACAAAGCACCATGAACACAAATTCAATCATTGATCTGTGTTGGAATCGAATCGGCGTCTTTGGTGACAAGACCTGTCCCGAACTGGCCGACGTGATTCATTGTCGAAACTGTTCCGTATTCGCTGCGGCAGGAAGAGCGTTACTCGACCGTACTCCATCGGACGAATATGTGCGGGAATGGACTCAAAAAATAGAACAGGAGAATGAAAATTCTTCTTCGGAATCGTTTTCTCTCCTCCTTTTCCGATTGGGAGTGGATCATTATGCTCTGCTAACCACATGTTTCGAGGAAATCGCCGAAGTCCGCTCAATCCATTCCCTTCCCCACAATAAAAGCCATACTCTACTGGGACTCGTAAACGTGCAGGGAGATGTTCTGTTATGTGTATCACTATTGTCGTTATTCGATATAGAATCTCCTTCCGTTCCCTCCACCCCCCAAAGTCGATGCGTTTACCCGAGGCTTGTCGTGATCAGTCACAACTCGGAACGCTGGGTGTTTCCGGTAGATGAGGTCTTCGACATTCACAAAATCCATCCATCCAAAATTCAAACCACGATCAAGGATGAAATAAAACCCGATCCCCCTCTTTCCAAAGGAATATTTCAATGGAATCAAAACCGAGTCGTTTTATTGGATGAACATCAATTGTGCGAGTCTCTTAGAAGGAGCTTACCGTGAATGGTCAAAAAATTTCCAATTCCCAAACCGATCAATCCATGCTGGGACTGTTCCGGACGGAAGTGGAAAACCATGCCTCGACATTGAATGAAGGATTGCTGAAACTGGAGAGCAATCCCAACGAGAAAGATACTCTGGAATCTGTTTTACGGGCTGCGCATTCAATCAAAGGAGCCGCTCGCATCGTGCAAATCCATGCGGCCGTCAGCCTAGCTCATGCACTGGAGGATTGTTTCATCTCCGCCCAGGAAAAACAAATTTCTCTCTCATCCCGCTCCATCGATTTATTCCTTCGCGGTGTTTCCATGCTCAAGGAAATTGCAGAATCGACACTCCATGACCATGAGCAATGGTTTGAACAGCATCAATCCACCATCGATGAAATCATCTCTAGTTTGGATTCGTTAAAAGAACCAATCTCTCAGAAAGAGGAAGAAAGCAATACTCAAGATGTTTCTGATTTTTTAGAAAAAGAGAAAATACCAACCGAAACGATTGAAGAGACTCCCCAGGAAGAAAATCAGGGAACGGACCGCTTTGTACGAGTCACAGAAGAGAAATTAAACCGACTGATGGCATTGACCGGTGAGGCTCACGTCGAGACACGTCGGTTAAGGCCTTTGTCAAAATCCCTATTCAAACTACGGAGACTTCATTCCGAACTGGCAAATAATATGGAACACATTCGGGAAGAATTGGATCGATCCTATTTGAGTGAACATGCACGAAATCATTTTCAAGAGATACAGCAAAAACTGCATGAGTTCCGCCTGCAATTCAATATATTGTATAATGATTTTGAATCCTATGCACGACGTACGGCCAACTTATCCAATCGCCTATATCACGAAATCATTGCCAGCAAAATGCGCCCCTTTTCAGATGGGATTCAAGGTTTTCCCCTCATGATTCGCAACCTCGCTCAACAATTGAAGAAACAAGTGAAATTCAAAATCCACGGAAAATCGACACAGGTAGATCGTGATATTTTGGAAAAACTCGAATCACCGATCACCCACCTTTTACGAAATGCAGTGGATCATGGCATCGAGCCTCCGGAAGAAAGAATCGATCATGGGAAGAAACCGGAAGGCTGTATTGTTTTGGAAGCATGCCATTCATCGGGAATGTTGTCCATCCAAGTTTCCGACGACGGTCGGGGAATCGATCTCAACCAACTCAAACAATCCATCATTCAAAAAGAATTGGCTTCGAATAGCCTTCTCGAGAAATTATCGGAAAACGAACTGTTCGATTTCTTATTTTTACCGGGATTTACGACAACCGACGCAGTGACCCACTTATCAGGACGAGGATTTGGGCTGGATGTCGTTCATACCATGGTCCATGAAGTGGGAGGCGTCATTCGAATCCATTCCACTCCCGGTCAGGGAACGACATTTCATTTGTTACTGCCTTTAACACTTTCCATCCTTCGATCACTTCTTTTTGAAGTAAGCGGCGAATCATACGCTCTTTCGCTCTCTCGTATCGATCATTTGCTTCTTCATCCAAAACGAAATCTCCAAGAAGAAAAGGATCATCATTTCATCACAGTGCAAGGTCAAAAAATAGGAGTCGTGCCCATCCATCGGTTACTCGAATTGGCCCCTTCTTCCACAGAATCCGATTTCCTTTCAGTCTTATTGATCAGTAATCGAACACATCGATTTGGCTTAATCGTTGATCGTTTTGTTGGTGAAAGAAATTTAATCGTTCGCCCTTTGGATGCACGATTGGGGAAAATTCCCGATCTGTACGCGGTTTCTCTTCTCAACGATGGTTCTCCCGTCTTAATCTTAGATATCGATGATATTCTTTGTTCCACGGAGAAATTCTTTTCGAATCGAGAAGATTCCCTCTCCGGAGAGTGTTTTCAAGAAAATACTCTAGAAAAGAAAAAGAAAATTCTTATCGCAGACGATTCATTGACCGTTCGTGAAGTTCAACGCCAGATACTTGAAAAATGTGGTTATGAAGTCGAACTGGCAGTCGATGGCGCGGAAGCGTGGAATATCCTTCGCGATCACTCTTTTCATTTGATCATCACAGATATAGACATGCCAAGAATGGATGGCCTTGAACTAACACAACGCTTAAAAAGCGATGAACGATTCCGTTCCATCCCAGTGATGGTTCTATCCTATAAAGATCGCCGGCAGGACCGTAAACGGAGCCAAGAAGCCGGGGCGAATTATTATCTTCCCAAAAGTAGTTTCTACGACGATACACTGATATCCGCGGTCAATCATTTGCTTTGGAAAGAACAATCTTGAAAAACAATGTTCGTAGAAGGTGGAATATATGAGATAGACCAAGTATCATTTGCTTATGTTCCGTGCCGAAACACGGCCGCCTTTGCCCGTATCACTCCAGGGGTGCTTTTGGATTTGTTCATTTGTGCGCAACGGAGTATTCGTTTTCTTGGGACATACATGATAGCACAAGTAATATAAAAAAGGGGTATCAAGGACGATTCGATGAAGAACCTTAAAACATCGGAGAATGGAATTTTAACGGAACATCCTGTGACTGTCCTGCTCATCGACGACCAAGAAATCATCGGTGAAGCGGTTCGGCGGATGCTGATTCAGGAGGAGGATATTACCCTTCATTTTTGCCAAGATCCGACTCAAGCCATTCAACTCGCAGAACAAATCAATCCGACCGTTATTCTACAAGATCTGCTCATGCCGGAAATCGACGGATTGACATTGGTTAAATTCTTTCGCGCCAATTCATCGACAAAAGATATTCCCCTTTTGGTGTTATCCGCACGGGAAGAACCAAAAATCAAAGCGGAATCTTTCGCCAATGGAGCCAATGATTATCTCGTAAAACTTCCTGACAAAATCGAATTGATCGCCCGGATTCGATATCATTCGAACGCCTATATCAATTTATTACAAAGAAACGAGGCGTACGAATCTCTTATCAAAAGTCAAAAACGGTTAGCAGCCGAACTGGCCGAAGCGGCAGAATATGTTCGTTCACTACTACCGAAACCCACTGAGGGAAGAATAACGACAGACTGGCGCTTCATTCCTTCGGCACAGCTGGGTGGGGATTCCTTTGGCTATCACTGGCTGGATTCCGATCATTTCGTAATCTATCTTGTCGATGTGTGCGGTCACGGAATCGGGGCAGCTATGTTCTCCATTACTATCGTAAACACCCTTCGCTCGGAATCACTACCGGTTCCGGATTTTCGAAATCCGCCGGAAGTGCTCAATACATTGAATCAGGTATTTCCGATGGAAAAACAAAACGGTATGTTTTTTACGATCTGGTATGGGGTGTACAATAGAAAGAAACGTGAACTTGTCTACTCCAGCGGAGGTCATCCCCCCGCTCTTTTGATCCACAATCACGAAAATCCCGTAGAAAATGTAAAGCGCCTCACTTCAAAGGGAATTATCGTGGGAGTCAACGCAAACTTTCGCTATCAAAGCCAATCCTGCAGTGTGCAACCATCCGATCAATTATACATCTATAGTGACGGCGCCTGCGAAATTCGCAAGCCGGATGGAAAATTTCTGGAATTTGAAGATTTCATTGAACTTGTTGCACAATCTTCTCCAACGAATCAACCGAATCTCGATCGGATCTTGAAGCAAATATATCAGATACGAGGAACAAAACAGTTTGATGACGACTATTCGATGATGGAAGTGATTTTTCAATAAAATCAACATGATGTTTTTCATGAATACCTTGCAGGATTCAACTATGTCACCCACGATTGTGGAATAGATTGCAGGAAAATATAAGCCAGAAAGGATACCAACAATAGGTGACATTTCAATTTTATGATACAATATTCTACAATATGATACCAAATATATAAATTTCGTTATTCAATAAGGAATTTCATCCAATCACTTTCTCTGAATAGAACGGTGAGAAAATGGGAATGAGGCGGAACATGGTACAGGAAAAAGGATATGACGAATCGGTGATTGATCGATTTTTGGATTTGGGAGGGAAAGAGTTCATTATCAAAATGATCGATCTTTTTATCAAGAATGCTGCCAATCGGATCGAAGAAGCGAAAGAAGGACAACGAATGGATAATTTTTCTGCGATTCAACAAGCAGTCCATTCTCTCCAATCGAGCGCAGGAAATTTTGGGTCTGTGCACATGGTTGAACTCAGCCGAACAATTGAGCAACACGCCAAAGAACAAAAAAAGGACGACATCCCTACCCTTTTACGGGAACTGGAAGACTATTTTCAATTGATTAAAACGAATTTGGAGGAAGAAAAGAAAAGGTTTGCATGATGAAAAAAGTAGCGATCGTTGAAGACAATCCGGATAACATGCTATTGGTTCACACATTGCTGGAAGATGAGTATGAAATATCAGAGTACGAAACCGGTCAAGAAGCGCTGGATGGTCTCAAGCGAGACAAACCGGACGTTGTTTTACTCGATATCTCACTGCCCGAAATGGATGGTGTGACGGTTTTGCAACATCTTCGTAATGATGAATCCTTACACGATCTACCCGTCATAGCCCTCACCGCTCATGCAATGGTCGGTGACCGTGAAAAATTTTTGGGATTGGGATTCAATGAATACATCACGAAACCGATCGTAGACGAAATCCTATTATTCAATGCTATTAAACGTTGCTTGAACGAATCCGATTAATTGCTTTCAAACCTGCTTCGCCCACCTGCTTGAATCTACACAATCGATTAGTATATTTGTTTTGTACATCCTAAATCGCGATTGAAATCAATGAATCAATTTGATATTTACAATAACTTAGATTACACAATGCGGCAAAGTTTACGTCCTGTCGCCTTTGGCTTAGGCTGCTTTTATTTCTTACTGACAATTTGTCATGTCTTTTTTCTATCCTCCCCGCTCATTTTGCCCATGACATGTACGGCTTTTCTTTCCGCTTGTTTGCTATTATCCCTTTATTATTTGCTAGGAAAATATCAACCGGCTGATGCATGGTCAAACTGGATTGGAACGCTCATTGTTGGAATTGTTTTGTGGAACAGTCTGCTCCATCTTTTTTTAACGATGGATCCCAAACAAACGACAAACATTTCCCTTCTGACAATTGGAATCTCCTGTTTTTTTCTTTCGATCCACTGGTTTATTTATTTATTGATCGCCACGATTGGAGGGTGGTTGACTGTTTTTTCATTCATCGACCAAAATCCCGGCTGGTATCATTTTGCCTTCTTACAACTCGCAGCGACATTGCTTTCCGTCTTGATCTTTTATGTTCGCTATCAAACCTATTGCCGTTTGTTTTCCACTGTCAGCGAATTGCAACACGCCAAAGAGAACTTGTACAACCAGAAGACCCAACTGGAACAAACAACGAAAGAATTACATGCTCAAATCAAGGAACGACAGCATCAAGAAACTCTGCTTCATCAATTTGTAGAAAATGCTCCGGCTCCAATCGCCATGTTGGACAAAGAAATGCATTATATTTTTCATAATAAAAGATGGGCGGACAACTTTCATCTCAATGATCGAAATATCATCGGTCTCAGCCATTATGAAGTATTCACAAATATACCGGATCGTTGGAAAATAATTCATCAACGCTGTCTTCAAGGTCAAATTGAGAAATGTGAAGAAGACTGGTACGAATTTGCAGACGGAACACGGGAATGGCTTAAATGGGAAATCCAACCCTGGAAAACGGCAGATGATGAAATCGGCGGTATCATCATGCTCGTCGAAATCATTACTGAACAAATCCGGGCAAGAGAAGAACTGGCACTGGCAAACGCCCATCTCAGAGCGGTTTTCAATGCGGCAACGCAAGTGTCCATCATTGCAACCGATACAACAGGTCTCATCACGGAATTTAACACCGGAGCGGAACGAATGCTCGGCTATACAGCCGGCGAAATGATCGCAAAGCATACCCCTGAACTTATCCATTTAGAATCCGAAATCATCGAACATGAAAAGGAATTGACGGAAAAACTTGGATATCCGGTATCAGGATTCGATGTATTCGTCGAGCATGCCCGTCGAGGAAGTTTTGAAGAACGAGAATGGACCTACGTCAAGAAAGACGGTTCTCACATAACCGTAAATTTGGCTGTAACTGCCATCCACGATCCCCATGATGATGTAATTGGATTCTTAGGCGTCGCCACCGATATCACTCTACGAAAACAGGCAGAAGCCTCTCTCCAAACCAGTGAAGAAAGATTGCGCGCTCTTGTCGATAACGCATTGGATGGCATTATTACGATCAATATCGACGGGGTTATCCAAACCTTCAATCCTTCCGCGGTTCGAATGTTTGGATATGAAGAGCACGAGATCATCGGAGAAAATATCCAATTCCTCATGCCGGAGTTTTCCAAAGACAATCCGGAATGCAAAATTTACGACTATCTCATTTCCGACCAATCGCTTCTCGTAGGAATCAATAGCGAAATGATTGGACTTCGTAAAAATAGAACGCATTTCCCACTCGAACAAACGATCAGTGAAATGCGTGTGAATAAAGAACGACTTTTTATAAGCATCGTTCGAGATATCAGTGAGAGAAAACAACTCGAAAAAAATCAAAAACAACAAAAATTGCTTCTGCATGCCTTGCATCAATCGACTTCACGATTCGTCACATCAGAAGATCCCCACCGAATATTCGCTGATATGCTTTCGGATTTATTGACCATTACGAATAGTGAATATGGATTTATCGGGGAACTTTTCTACGATTGTGAAAATCAGCCTTACTTGAAAACTCATGCTCTTACCAATATATCATGGAATGAAGAATCACGAATTTTCTATGAAAAACATTCTCCTGCCGGATTGGAATTTCATAACCTGGAAACATTGTTCGGGCATTGTATCAAAACAACTGAACCGGTTATTTGCAATACGCCAGTCAGCGATACTCGTAGCGGAGGAATTCCTGCCGGTCATCCTCCCTTAAGTGCATTTTTGGGAGTTCCGATCTTTTCCGGTAAGAATATGGTAGGAATGCTCGGTATTGCCAATTGCCCCGAGGGATACAACGAAAAAGTTTTGGATTTCCTCCAACCATTCTCTTCCACTTGTGGTATTCTCATCGAAGCGATTCGCACCAACAAAGAACGCATTGATAATTTCAATGCCCTGCTCGAAAATGAAACAAGGTTGCGCACAATTCTCAACAATGTCGTCGATGGCATTATCACCATAAATGAAGAAGGGATTATTGAATCGTTCAATCGCGCCGCCGAACACATTTTCCACTATGAAGCAGATGAGGTTCTCGGCCAGAACGTCGGACTATTGATGCCACAGCCAGTGCAACGTCATCACGATCAGTATATCGCCAACTATCTTCGTACCGGAAAAGCGAAAATCATCAACGCCGGACGTGAAGTTGAATGTATTAATAAAGAAGGAAATGTATTTCCGGCGGAACTGGCCGTCAGCGAAGTCTATTTGGGAAATCGACGTTTGTTCATCGGTATTTTACGCGATATCACAGAACGAAAGAAATCGGAAGAAGCGCTACGGGAGAGCGAAGAGCGCTTACAAGACTTTTTGGATAATGCGAACGATTTGGTTCAAAGTGTTGGTCCCGGAGGAAAATTGCTCTATGTCAATCGTGCCTGGAAATCAACCTTGGGATATAGCGAAGAAGAAGTCCGGACACTTGATATTTTTGACATCATCAGCCCTCAACGCAGAGAACAATGTCAAATCATCTTTCAGCGTGTCTTGCAAGGAGAAAGTATAAACAATATGGAGACGGCGTTCGTAACAAAATGGGGGGAAACCATTCTTGTATCCGGAAGCGCTAATTGCCGATTCGAAAATGGAACTCCCGTTGCAACGCGCAGCATCTTTCGAGACATTACAGAACAAAAACGAGCCGAAAATGCGCTGAAACAAGCCAAAGAAGAAGCGGAAAACGCCAATCGCGCGAAAAGTGAGTTTTTGGCAAATATGAGCCATGAATTACGAACCCCATTGAATTCGATCATCGGTTTTTCCAATATTCTTCTTAAAAACCGAAATCATGAATTGAGCGAAAAAAATGTGAACTTCATTGCCCGCATTGCCAATAATGGCCAACACTTACTGGAACTCATCAATGATGTTCTTGATTTATCCAAAGTGGAAGCAGGCCGGATCGAATTGGAGTATATACCGGTTCAACTGGAACGCCTCATCCAAGATACGGTAACTCAATTCGAAAGTCAAATTAAACAGAAAAACATCGAACTTTTCATCAATATCCCATCCGATTTGGAATCTATGGAAACCGATGAAGCAAGACTCAAGCAAGTTTTGATCAATTTGATTGGCAACGCAATCAAATTCACGGAACAAGGAAGTGTTACTATAGGCGTTCAAACTGTGGAAGGAACCAGATATCCCAGCCGCATCGATGTAATCGATACCGGAATTGGAATCTCCACGGATAAATTGGAAAAGATTTTTGATGCTTTTCAACAGGCGGATTCAAGCACAACCCGTAAATACGGGGGCACCGGATTAGGACTTGCTATTTCCCGATCGTTATGTGAATTGTTGAATTATCACCTTGAAGTGGAAAGTTCAGTCCGGAAAGGTTCGAGATTCAGTATTTGTTTGATTCCGGATTCGAGTACTCCAATTATTTATCTATCAAAAGAAAATATACTTGACCAAACCCTTCCTACTCATCCGGCAAATGCGAATAAAAATGAAGAAATTCTTTTCAAAGAGAAACGGATTCTTGTCATTGACGATGAAGCCGATTCACGAATTTTACTTCGCCACTACTTGGAAGAATACGGCTATACGGTCATCACGGCGGAATCGGCGGAGCATGGATTGAAACTCGTGCATGAGATCAAACCGGATCTCATCACTCTCGATTTAATGATGCCTCACATGGACGGTTGGGAAACGTTGCGAATCTTGAAATCCGATCCGAATCTCCAAGACATTCCTGTTGTAATCGTCAGTATTGTGGCCAATGAAAATCGTGGCAAACTCTTTGGCAATGTAGACTGCCTCGACAAACCTCTTCACCGTGAAGATCTGTTAGCCGCTATCGAAAGAAATTTGTCTCAAAAAAGAGGAAAAGTATTGATTGTCGAAGCACAAGCGGATCATCGCCAAATGGTCACAGAGATTCTTGAAAAAGAAAATATCGAATTTCAAACCGTGAAAGATGGAAAAGAAGGATTGGAAGCGATTCATTCTTTTCACCCGGAACTGATTTTTGTCGATCTCGTCATGCCGGATATGAATGGAATTACCTTTCTAGACTCCCTCCGTAAGGACCCACGATTCTCTCATATCCCTGTTGTCATCATGACTACTCCTTATGCCATCACCTATGTCAAAGACCGGTTTAAATCAGAAGTTTCCACCATTATTCCGATGGAAGAACGATTCGAACAAGATTTTAAACATGTCATCCAATCGATTTTCATGAAAGAAAAAAGCCAATAACTGCGCTAGATATTCAATCAAATGAAAGCAAATCTCGTAAAATACACAATAATCCTAATCCCAATTTTCCTGATCGGCATCTTGCAAATTTATGCGCAAGAAGAAGCGGGAAATTTGAAAAGCAAAACAATAAAAATAGGGATCAAGGAATCCAAACCCTTTGTCATCAAGAACGAAGACGGAAGCTGGTCAGGTATCAGTATCGAACTTTGGAACAACATAGCCGAAGAACTACAAATTCAATCCGAATTCGAAGAGTTAGACTTGAAAGGACTTATCGACGGTCTTGTCAAGAGGAAAATCGACATTGCCGTTGCCGCCTTGACAATCACTCCGGAACGCGAGGAACTCGTTGATTTTACTCATCCATTTTTTACCTCAGGTCTCGGAATCGCACTGTATGCCGGTTGTGAATATAGAGAATTGATTAACCGCTCTCTTCTTCGAATTATCAACTCTGCCCAATGGGAAGATATACTTTACCGCTATCTTGGTTCCGGTTACCAATAATATAATTGAAATGAAACAAAAAATTGACAATTCTTATTCTACTTATCGATCGGCGCAAGATTCATCTCGAATTGATCGATACATTTTTCCCACGAAAACTGCAACGCATATTCTCTGCATCGCTCAGGCGACAACGTAAGCGCCTTTTCTACCGCTGTCCGTAAATCCACATCGAGCCAACCGGTTTCCCCATGAAGAACAACATCTTTCGGACCGACAACAGGATATGCCGCAACCGGTATACCACAAGCCATCGCTTCGATCATCACAATTCCAAAAGTATCGGTCAGACTGGGAAATACGAAAACATCCGCCGACGCCAAATGGACAGCCAAATCTTCACCTGTCTTTCGCCCCAAGAACTGTACTTCCGGGTAAGTCTGTTGAAAATTCGCCAATGCCGGTCCATCCCCAATAACCACTTTCGTTCCAGAAACATTTAATTTCAAAAACGCTTCAATATTTTTTTCAACTGCGACTCGCCCCATATACATGTGAATCGGCCGTTCTGCGTCAATGGCAGTTTTCGGACGGGGACGAAACAATTCGCTATCGACTCCCCTTCCCCAAAACACGAGATTCCGTATTCCGATTGCTTCCAAATCCTCTTTGAGTGAAGGCGTCGCAACCATGGTTCTTACCGCTGGTTTATGAAACCATCGAATCAATTTATAGGTACATTTCGCTGGGATTCCAAACCGAACTTGAACATACTCAGGCCACTTCGTCGTAAAAGTGGTTGTAAATGGAATTTTCCGCTTCACACAATACTTGCGCCCAGTAAAACCAAGTGGCCCCTCGGTTGGCATGTGAATCGCATCCGGTTTCAATTCATCCAGCAACCTAGCGACCTTTCGAAAGGGAAAAATTGCCAATCGTATGTCAGGATACGTCGGGCATGGAAAGGTTCGGAACAATCCTGGATGAATCACCTCAACTGTATGACCGCGTGCATGAAGGCCTTCCACAGTGCGTGAAAGTGTCGTCACAACTCCATTCGTCTGTGGATGCCAGGCATCGGTAACAATCACTATCTTCATGATTCATCTCATAACGCCGCAGACTTAGCAGCATATAAAGCCGGCAAGATGCCGGCGATTCGTAACGCCGCCGTCCCGGCACATGAGCCGGCAGGATGCCGGCGATACATCTACAAAGGCAACCTCACCGGCTGATTCGTTTCATAACATTTCTGCGCTGCCAAAACAATCTCATGCGTATGCGCTGCATCTTCCAAATTACAATGCGATTCCCGATCAGTCAGTATACAATCGACAAAATGATCCATCTGCCCTTGAAACGGATGATGGCTCACATCGGAACTATCCGGTAGAATCGTCGGAATCTCTACCCAGCCTTTTTGCCCAGGATATTTATGCGACCAAACCCGATTCTCCTTCACCGATCCTTTATCTCCGAAAATCTCGATCGGAAACGTATACGGCATAATGCAATCGAAATTCGCTGTAACTTTTCCGAGTACTCCATTTTCGAATTTGAGCATGAATATTTCTAATCCCTCATATTCCAACGGAAGCTTATCTTCAGCCCATTCGCCGGTAAAATAATTATATTCACTTGTAGACCCTTTTCGCCATCCTCCACAATACGCAAACACTTCAGAAACTTTCGCCGACTTTTCTTCTCCCCTTGCGGCAAACCAACGTGCAGCATCCAAGGCATGACATCCTGCCACCATCATGGAACCGATTCCTTGCTGCTTTGTTCTGGCATCTTCGAATCCCGACCACCAGCTCGCAATATTGGATTGATAATCGGTCTCAACATAATACACATTTCCAAAAGCATCATCCGCAATAAGGGATTTGAGCGTTTTGAATAACGGATTCCAACGCAGCACGAAACTCACAACCGTTTTTACCCCAGCATTCCGCACTGCATGCAGCATGGATCGTATTTCAACCATATTATTGGCCAGTGGTTTTTCGATCACCAAATGTTTTCCCGCTTCTGCGGCTTTGATAACATTGTCGGCATGAATATGCTGAGGAGTGCAAACCGAAACGATATCCACCCCCTCATGCTTCAATGCCTCATCAAGATCTGTATACATTCCAATATCTTTCAATCCGGCTTCTGCGGCTCGTTGTTTTACGCTTTCCATTCGCCGGCTGGATATCGCGGCAATTCGAGTATGGGGATTGGCTTGAAAGGCTTTGATATGTTCACCCGAAACCCAACCCGCTCCATGAATTAAAACACCTAATTGCTTCTCCGACATAATCCAACTCCTAAAAGAGATTTAGTTTCATTATCCTATACGCCTGAGTCATTGCCATCACATCATTTACACCTTTTTCACGCTTGTCAATATTTTGATTCCATTTCGAACAAATCCTATCTTTTCTCTACACTATTCGCATTGCATGAAAGCCATTGAATATGCTATGATGCTTTATCTGTTATTTCCAGTTTTCTAGACAAAAGAGGGGAAAATCATGAGTAACGAACTCGCCATCAATGGTGGTCCCAAAACAATAACCGAACCGATTCCGATGTGGCCTGCTTTCGATGACAATACCATTCAAGCTGTTGTCGAACCGCTCAAATCGGGCAAAGTCAATTATTGGACCGGCTCCAAAGGAATGGAATTCGAGAAAAAATTCGCCGAATGGAACGGAACCAAATTCGCCATCAGTACCTCCAACGGAACCAGTGCACTCCACACCGGACTGGCAGGACTTGGGATCGGTCCCGGCGATGAAGTCATTGTACCGAGCTACACATTTATCGCCTCTTCTTTTTCCATCCTTCAAGCAGGCGCCATACCACGGTTCGCCGATGTCAACAAAAACGATCATTGCATCAGCGTAGAATCCGCTAGCCAATTGATCAATGAACGCACAAAAGCCATCATGCCCGTCCATCTGTACGGCAACGTCGCCGACATGGATCCGCTTCTTGAACTGGTAAACAAACACAATCTGTATGTGATCGAAGATAATGCAGAAGCATATGGAGGGGAATATAAAGGAAAAAAGACCGGAAGCCTTGGAAATGTCGGGTGCTGCAGCTTCTGCCAAAACAAAACCTTCACCACCGGCGGCGAAGGAGGCATGGTCGTCACCGACAACGAAGAAGTCGCATGGCGCTGCCGAAGTTTCCGGGACCATGGATACGATGTCCGCGAACGCCTCCGTCTGCTCGAAATGGAGCAGAAACTTCCCTACATCCACACCATGCTCGGTTGGAACTATCGCATGACCGAGATGCAGTCGGTCATCGGACTCTGCGAATTGGATCGGATCGATTCCTGGAACATGCCGAACCGGCGGCGAAATGCCGGAATTCTGATGGATGAATTGAAAGACGTTCCACAAATCCTCTACCTTCCTATCGACACACCGGAACGCAGGAACGGTTGGTATGTATTCCCAATCACACTGGACATCGATGCGATGGATTGTGACATGGCCAAATTTTTAGAAGCGGTGGAAGCGGAAGGCGCTCCCTGTTGGAAGGTTTTTTGGCCTCAATGTCATACCGAACAGGCTTATCGTGAACACAATGGTTTTGGATTCTCGAAATTCCCGTTTGAAAGCCGCGATTACACAAATCCCGAATCAGTCGATTACTCAAAAGTCGATGTCCCCAATGCCATCTGGCATCAACCCCGAACGTTTATCACATTTATCTTCCCGACATATGGGGAAGAACTCATGCACAAAATCGCTCGAAGCATCAAAAAAGTCATACAAGCATATTCCAAATAACTTTTTTCGCCTATTCTTGGGGGGACATTGAAGGGGCATAAAGCCAAGAATGCAAAATTCATCCAATCAATAGGTGGAGTAACAATTATGAAAACAAAATGGGCAGTCTTAGGATCAGGTGGAATCGCTCAACGCCGAACCATCCCCGAAGGCATCATGAATGCCGTAAATGCTGAACTCACAGCGGTTTATGACATTGAACCGAGTCTTAACCAAGAAGTCGCGAATAAGTTTAACGTCAAAGAATGCGCAAGTGAAGAAGAATTATTCGCCACCGATTGTGACGTCGTTTACATCGCGACTCCTGTCGACGTGCACTGCGATCAGGCCATACGGGCCGCGGCAGCCGGCAAACATGTTTTTTGCGAAAAGCCATTGGGAGTAACCGTGCTCGAAGCGGAAAAAGTGGTAGAAGCATGCAAACAACAGAATGTGAAACTCGGAGTCGGTCTTATGATGCGATTTCATGCCCACCACCGAGAAGTGCTTCAAATCATAAAAGATGACAAAATAGGTATTCCCGTCCTTGCCCGGGCACAATTATCCTGCTGGTTTCCTCCAATGGAAGGTGCATGGCGTCAAGATCCCCTTCGCGGAGGAGGAGGCAGTCTGATGGATATGGGCAGCCATTGCATCGACTTGTTGGAAATGTTCTTTGGACGCGTAGCCAAAATTAGTTGTTCAACAGGCAATCTTGTTCATAATTATCGGAGTGAAGATACGGCAGTTGTGCTGCTGGAATTCGAAAATGGAACCAAGGGAATCGTCGACAATCTGTTCAATATTCCTGATGAAAGTTCCAAAAACCGCCTTGAAATTTACGGCTCCAAAGGCAGTATTTTAGCGGAAGGCACTATCGGCCAGGGCGAAGCCGGCGAAATGACCGCCAATTTACAAGAAACCATCACCGGCTATGACGCCCAACAGACACGTAGCGAAATGAAAGGGCAAAATATAGCTCCTCAACCGGTCAACATCTACAAAGCCGAAGTCGAAGCCTTCTCACAAGCAGTCACAGACAATACCGACCCACCTGTGGATGGCGAAGCCGGTTTATGGAGTCAAAAAGTACTCGCCGCCGCATACGAATCAGCCTCAACCGGTCAAATGATGTTCATGGCATAAATATCGATCTTATTTCTTCCATCTCTTAAAAGCGAATCCGAAAGAGTTTCAACGTTGACAGTATTCAATTAAATCTCTCAGGCGTGAACATGAGAAGTCTGTTCATGATTACGGGTAGTAATAGTAAATGAAACATCCACTTTTTTATCCAGTTTGTTCAGGATCGTAATCATTCGGTCAATTGTGAATCGCTTCAAATCAGGCTTACGAAGACGAACAAACTCACTATGATCGATCCCTGTCAATTCTTCGGCCTGACGGCTGGAAAGATCACGTTCCTTGAGAACCTTGACAATTTCGGATGCCAATAGGACTTTGGTTTGACGCACATCAGCATTGGGTAGATTAAAATCTTGATAGACATTTCCGCTGCCGCGAATGATTTCTATATCTTCAGTCATGAGAGCACCTCTTTTAACTTCTTGATTCTATCCCGAATCAAATCAATTTCATGTTTTGGGGTTTTTATCCCGGTCATCGACTTCTTTTTAAACGCATGGATAACCCATCAATCATCATCAATTTGCACCACGTATACTACTCTGTAAGCGTTCCTCCGAAAACGAAGTGCAATTTCATATACACCGGAACCAAGTCCTCTCAACGGTTTAGCAATTTCCGGCATATTGCCGTCTGCTGCAAAAGAAAGAACGTCTCGAATTTCATCTTGAAAATTTTGGGAAATTCTTCAAAATCTTTCAGAGCGGCTTTGACCCATGAGATGTTCCGTTGCGTTCTCTTAAACATAATCTTATGGTGACAAATTTGCCACCATCAGTCAAGTGATTAGAAAATTTCTGTAAAATTACA
The DNA here is from genome assembly GCA_964412555.1 of uncultured bacterium. Classification (GTDB taxonomy): domain Bacteria; phylum Hinthialibacterota; class Hinthialibacteria; order Hinthialibacterales; family Hinthialibacteraceae; genus CAYPPG01. The sequence continues at coordinate 8,786 of CAYPPG010000075.1, read as the reverse complement.
ATTGCCTTGGTTGTATCAAGGTCCAAAGCGGTGCAAATCCCCAATGCTGCTAATCCCATTGGAGGAATCATAAACCATAAAAATATTCGGAGCCGCCTCGAAACCAACCACCACACCTGATTCCTGCGTCAACGTGCCACTATCCCCCTGCATAACCCGGTCCGGTCCGCGGGAAATGACCCACCATTTATAATTTCCAGGCATTTCAACCCCTTTCCAGACTTGCATCGCTCCTGGTCGAAAGAATTTTTGACGGGGACCGTTCGGGAGAGTCGGATCGAAATAACCATACCGGAAACCGGGTTGCCCATCCTGATCTACCCGAACCTGAAAAGGATCGTCGATGGATTCCGCACTCGTCAAATAAGCCACAGGAGTGCTCAGCGCGTTAAAATACGCCGGACTAGTGTGCCCTCCCCACGCGCCATAGGGCATATAGGCGTTGTTGTCAAGAAAATACGATTCAATGGCCGTCGCCAAGGTACGAAAATCATTCTGCACACGGGATACCTTTGCCCGCACTTGAGCATTCATGAAATTCGGAACGGCGATAGCGGCAAGGATTCCAATGATCGCTACAACAATAAGAAGTTCGATAAGAGTGAAACTACGTCTCGAATGCAATGGAAGGAGATATTCACGATTCAGATACATCATTATTCACCTCAACTATTGGAATGGTTGAAGGAGTTTTCCCTATTATTCACGATATCGCCATCCATTACAAGTTTCAAATCCGAGATCGAGTTATGCAGCAAGAATTCCACCAAAATAAATCATGAGTTTCAGAATTATTCACTTCCATTAATTTTGAAACAGGTGTATAATAAAGCTGCATTTCTCTCACCCGGAATCCTAGGCCCGGTTGAATAACCGGGCTTAGGGTTCCAAATTATTACGGCTCATTTATTGTATATTAATACACTTGGAAGGGGATTGGAGAATTTTCATCAGGATTTTGCTTCTGGAGGAATATCCTGCACCACCATTCGAAACACAAAAAGGACCAGATCAGCAATCGGTAATTCTGTTTTCCCTCTGTATGATCATCCACGATACGTTTCACATAATCCGGATTGAGGAATTCGTGATAGACCGACTTGGGTCCGAACAACAACACCCGCACATATTCCAAACTTCCACCGCGAAACCAAGATTCGTCAGGTGAGCTGAATCCTTGCTTTTTTCGATGAATGATCTCCTCAGGAATAAAACGGCTCATGGCACGTCGTAGAACATTTTTTCCGTCATCATATTCACGATAATACCGCTGCAGTTTTCGGACTTCATTTTCATCGATCTTTTTCATTTCCGCCAGATTCCGCAGTTTATGCCGGATCGGAATCCGTTGCGCAAAATCAACCAAATCATTATCCATAAAGGGAAACCGTTCTTCCAATCCATGTGTCATGGATAAACGATCTCCGACAATAAATAAACCTGCCAAAAAAGTCTTGATCTCAAAATACAAGGAGTTGGCGATATGATCCTCGGCAGTCGCATAATTCAATTGGTTATTGAAGGTAAAGACCCGGCTAAACGTCGTAAAGGTATCGCGGTCTTCCACTTGTCGCCATATCGAAGGATTGAAAAACGAAGGCTTATCCTCGTCCCCCACGAGTCGCTGCCAAAACGAATAGTATTGCTGAAAAAAATCTTTCTTATCCAAAGAACGAAACACCCGATAGTATCGCCATGGATACCCGGCGTATAATTCATCCCCCCCTCCTCCGGACAAACATACTTTGACGAATTTAGAAGCAAGACGTGAGATATAGTAATGGGGGTAACTCATGCCCACACGAAGGTCTTCAAGGTGATAGATCAACCTCGGCATCGACCAGGCAATGTCGCTGCTACTCATGACCAATTCGTAATGTTCGGTTCGAAATGCGTTGGCCATCAATTCGGAATCTCTTCTCTCATCATACAAGGACTCCACTCCCGAAACATCGTGCATATGAAAACCGCATGTAAACGTGGATAAACGCGGAAAATACCGAGACGCGATCGCCACGATCGAACCGGAATCCATGCCTCCGGAAAGATAACTTCCAATGGGTACATCCGAAACCAGTTGTCGGGTGACGGCTTGACGGAACAGACGAACCGTTTCCTCTTCCGCCTCGGCTTCACTCATCCTTTCTGAGCGTGAAGTGAAATCGTAATCCCAATATGTCCGTCGATGGAAATCGTTTTCGCCTTCCCGAATTCGATAAATACAAGCGGCGGGAAGCAATTTAATTCCTTTGAACAATGTTTGATATCGAAATAAATTCTGAAAGGTAAAATATTCGTTCAGCGCATTGCAATTCAATTCCACGTGTACGCGTGGATGTACAAGCATGGCCTTGATTTCTGAGGCGAAGAGAAGCGTTTTTTCATCTTTCCAGAAGTAAAGCGGTTTGATGCCATACCGGTCGCGCACCAAATATAATGTTCGCAAACGTTTGTCCCATAGCACAAATGCGAACATCCCGTTCAAACGTTCGACAAAATCGATTCCTTCTTCTTCATAACCGTGGATAAGAACTTCCGTATCCGTATTGGAAGTAAATTCGTGTCCTTTTATTTCTAATTCCTTTCTGAGTTCACGAAAATTATAAATTTCTCCATTGTAGCTGACGACGATATTCCCGTCTGAGCTGAGCATGGGCTGTCGTCCGGCATCGCTCAAGTCCAGTACTGCCAGCCGTCGATGTCCCAATCCAATAAATTGATCGGTATAGTGTCCTTCCCCATCTGGGCCACGATGAGTGAGTGTATCCGTCATACGCCGGACCAGTTTGCGGGAAACCGGTTCCCCATTCAGATTGAAAATTCCGGCTATTCCACACATTGTATCAGTTCTCTTTCACGCGACTGGTACCCTCTTTTCACAAAATTTGTTACGAAAGTCAACGACTTGCGAGAATTAGTTCTCGACAGACATATTGTTGTTCATCATCCGTCATTTGAGCATACAAAGGAAGGGATAAACTAAGCCGGTCGGCTATTACCGCATTGGGATACTGATCCGGCTTCAATTTATATTTATTGGCATAATAGCCCAATAAAACCGGGGCATGAGTCCCTTGGCGCGTCGCGATCCCCTTCTCTTCCAGTTGAGACATGATCTCGTTCCGTTTTCGATGGAGCGCATCGATATGATTCCATTCTGGTTTTTCCGGCGCATAGAGGCAAACATACGATTGAAATCCATGTTCAAATCCATCCGGAACCACCGGTGTATTCCATTCCGCGCTTTCGGCGAGAAATTTGTCATAACACTGTGCCAATTCCCGCCGTCTTTGAAGAATCCATGCAGCGCGGGTTAGTTGAGCCACGCCTACGGCGCCTTGCAGGTCTGTCATGCGGTAGTTGTATCCCAAATGATTGTATTCAGATAAAAGAAATCCGGCTTGTTCCTCATGACGGGAAAAATCGGATCGGGATGCGCCATGATCACGTAGAATCCGAAACAAAGTGTCCCATTCTTCTTGTTGGCACGTGATCATTCCCCCTTCTCCTGTGGTAATGGACTTCCGGGGATGAAAACTGAAACAACCGGCATTCCCGAAGGTTCCCGCGTGCCGGCCTTGAATTCTCGCGCCCAAACCGCACGCCGCATCTTCGACTACCCACAAGTTATAGTTCTTTGCAATCTGAAGAATTTTCCCCATATCCGCACAGAGTCCGAAAAGATGTACAGGAATAATGCCGACCGTTTTCGAGGTGATACAAGATTCAATTTGTTTAACATCGATGTTGAATGTTTCCAAATCGATATCACAAAAAATGGGACGTGCTCCCATATATTCGACCACATTGGCAGTCGACACCCAGGTAAAAGCAGGGACAATGACTTCATCACCCGGCTGCAATCCCAATGCCGCAATGGCAACGTGCAAAGCCGCCGTGCAGGAATTGACAGCAACGGCATAAGAACAACCGACAAACTCGGCAAAAGCGGTTTCAAACTGCTTGACGTGCGGACCTTGAACAATCCAGCCATTTTTCAACGGTTCTTGCACGGCAAGAAGTTCTTCCTCACCAAAAAACGGTTTCGTGATTGGAATCTTCAAAAAAAGGCCTCAGATACTTTCACATTCGTCTCGTGTTCTCCAGTCGATCAGTTCCCTCAATCCTTCCGGCAGGTCGATCTTCCAGCGAAATCCCAAATCCCGTTCGGCCGCCTTCGGGCATCCAATTCGGTTTTGCACGAAAGTTTGCCCCGCCGGTTCATATTGAATGGATTGTTTTGAATTCGATACTTTCAGGATCAATTCCGCCAATTCTTTGATCGAGGTCTTGATTCCCCTGCCGACATTATAAAAACCGAACGGAACATCGGCTTTCAAGGCACAGACATTAGCGCGGGCCACATCTCGAACATGAATGAAGTCATAGGATTGCGAACCATCTCCATAGACGACTGGTCCCAATCCCTGATTGAGGCGATCAATGATTTTCATGATCACGGCTGTGTAAGTGCCTTTATAGTCCTGTCTTGAACCATAGACGTTCATATACCGCAACGCAACACCGTTCAACCCGAAACGCCGATGAAACGCCTTGAACATATGCTCCCCTGCAATCTTCGACGCACCATAAAATGTCCAATTGTTATACGGATGATCTTCCGTCATCGGCTCTTCCACGGCATCCCCATACACACTGGCGGAACTGGAATAGACCAAGCGCTCTACCGAATGCTTGACACACGCCTGCAGCACATTGAACGTTCCCCGAATATTCACATCGAAAGCGGACTGGGAATAATCATGGCAATGCAGCAGCCACAACGCCGCCAAATGAATCACCGCGTCGCATTCCTTGACCGCTTCATCCAAAATATCCGTTTGCAGAATATCTCCGCCGAGTTCGAACACTCTGCAGCGAGGATTATTCAAAGCATTGGATAAATTCTCTCTACTACCGCGGGAGAAATTATCGTAGACGATCACTTCTTTGATGTCTTCTTCGAGTAAAAGATCCACGACATGGGAACCGATGAAACCGGCACCGCCGATAACCAGAATTTTCTTTTCTTGTAAAATCATTTTTTCGCATCACATACTTTCAATTCGATTGAATTCATAAACCTTGATCATTTATTATGATACAATGGTTACATTCCCTGTTGGAAGGTGAGAATTGTGATCGTGGAGAAAGGTTTACTGTAAATTTGCCCCTTCTCTGAAGACAAAACCAATTGTTGGAGAGTTGCTGAGGATTACACTTTCGTACCTGAAATATAATGTTGAGCTTCAATCGAACAAGTAAAATCAACACGAATACCATTGTCATGGAACATTTCTTTCATTTCTTCGAGATCATAGCGATAGAGATATGGTGGATGATAATAATCGAAATTGACGACAGTCGATTTCTCCTCTCCGAAGTCTTTATTGTAAAAGCATTTAAGAAAGTTGTAGTAAAACAAATAGTGCAATTCATATTCCCCTCGCTTGAGACCTAAAATCGGTAACTCACACGGAATCGTCACTTTTCCCTGGATTTGCTGCAAAGCTTTTCCCAAAATTGTAAATTCTTTGCACGCCTCGAATCCTTCATCCGGCGGCATTTTTGAAATCACTCTTTGCAAGGCATCATCAAGAGTCTCTCTGCAAATGGATTTTTTGGTATAAACGGATACGGCGATTTTCCCCCCTTTTTTCACCTTGGAACAAAGAGAGGCAAAGGTTTTTCTCGGATCGGGGGTGATGTGCATGGACGCTCGGCATAACACGTAATCGAATTCGGTATCGACCGGAACCGGGTTGGATATATCCCATTGAAGAATTTTTCCACATTCTTGAAAATGCTGAATTTTTGAAGGGATTGATGCCAGATTGGAATGAATATCAGCGCCAATATACGTTAGTTGATTTTTGGTTTTTTCTGTAATAAGTTCTAATGCAATACCTCCCCAACCACAAGCAGCATCATAGACACACATGGATTGTTTTTCGGCTAATTCCCTGATTTCTGCAAATATCTTTGGCCATCCTAACTGCTCAGAAGGAGTAATTTTTTTCATCTCCGGTCGATTTTGAATAAAATCGAAAAAATTAATTTGCTCTCCCCACTGCAACGAGTAATGTTCTGATGTTGTTGCCTCAATACAATCGAATAAATTAACATAAAATTCTGTTCCCTTGGTTCTAAAATCACATTGGCTACATGACCAGTTTTTTTGTATATCCACATCATTCCCTGCATAATTCAAATATGATGCACACTTTGGACATAAAATATGAATATTGTTTCTTGTCATATTCAAACACCTCTACAATAATATCGATACAATCAGCATTTTAGGTAATTTTTTTCATTTGCGTAATGCAAAAAGTGGCATTCTCACAAAAATAACACCAAACCAACATAAAGACAAAGTCATCTTACACTCTTTTTGTTATCGGCAAAGAGATTGCAACATAAACACTTTTCTGTTAAGATCAATTGTCAAATAGTAGGATTAATCTATCTCATCCATAGATTAAATAAAACTATGCAATAAAACAATACAAAATGCTGTTTTAATGGAATGAATTATGAAAATTTTACATGGACCAACAGCTCTCGGAGACAGCATGAAAAATCATGCAAAAGCTCAACGAAATCTTGGACATGAAGCAGTACGTTTAGAAACAGTACCTGGCTACATAAAAGAAGGTGATATTCAACTATACAATCGTGTTATTGGGAAAGGTATTCAAAATCCTCAAAATCGAAATCGAATTACTCAACAATTTCTTGACGAACATTTATTTCATTATGACGTCTACCATTTCTACTACTGCACTTCACTTTTTGGCGACTATTCCGATCTTGCAATTCTTAGACGGCACGGGAAAGTTATCGTCATGCAACCCGGAGGTTCGGATATTATTGACAATGTCAGTACTTATAACGTTTATGACTATTTAAACCTACGGTCGTGCAGCAAAAATCCTCCCAAACCGCCCATGCGGACCCCGAAACAACACAAGAATTTAGAGATCATCGATCAATATGTTCATGGATATCTTATTGGGACAGCAAGAATCGATTTTGTACCCCGAATAACTTTGATGCCTAAATCCAAAAGACAATACATGTTATCATTAGACATAGAAAACTGGAATAAAAGGATTCAATCAGTAAATCTTGAAGATAAGGATCCCAATAAAATATACATTCTACATGCTCCTACATCACGTAGAACGAAAGGAACAGATTTCGTCCTTACAGCCTTAAATCGACTTAAAGACAATGGATATCCCATTGAACCAATCATTATCCAAAAAGTACATCCTTCAGTCATTCACACCTATTTTGCCAAAGCGGATATAGCAATTGATCAATTACTAAATGGTTGGTATGGTTCCTTTGCTTGCGAAATGATGGCGTTACGAATTCCGGTGCTTTGCAGAATCGATCCCTATTTAAAAACGTTACAAAATATCGATCCCCCTCTTGTCCAAGTCACACCGGATATGATTTATGATGAATTGGTGAAATTAATCGAAAATCCTTCACTTCGGGAACAAATTGGCCAAACCGAATATGAATTTACCAAAGAGCATCACGATTATATGAAAGTGGGGCAAGATCTTATCGATCTGTACGACAGCCTCTTACACAACCGCCCGGTGATTCAAGTCCCCAATCCCGATTTTTATCAGCAAGAAATCCAAGAAATTTTTCCCATACCAATGGATGAGAATTTCACCTATGAGAATGTTATACTCAAAAGCCGTTTGAATAATTTCGACTGTAATCGTAAAATGGCACAAATTTACAAACAAAAAGAATGCCTTCATCAAAGCATTCCTTTTTTGGAACGTTGTATCGAACTGAAACCGGACTTTTTTGAAGGTCTGTTCGAATTGGGTATGTATCATCTTGATCGGTTCCGGTATTGGAAAGCGATTCCTTATTTCCGGCGGTGCTTGCAATTGAAACCCGATATTGCAAAAAGCATCTACCAGTTGGCTTGTCAAAGAGCCTCGTTGGAACGGTATCATGATGCTATCGTTTTGTTGGAGTTGCTAGTGGAATTCGATGAGAACAACGCTCAATACCTTTGCCGTATCGGACAAATCTATTACCGGGTAACCGACTATGAAAAAGCGGAATTGGCATTCCAACAATCATTACAACGAAATCCAGAGTATCCAGAAAGCAAACGATTATTGGATCATCTCAAACAACATGTCCAGAAATTAAATAATAAAAATTAAATTCAAATATCAAATAATTCATGAATTTGTATCTATAAAATAATTCAATATCTACTAGCTAAAATTAATAAAATAAATCTTAAATGATTTATATTCCATATATATTTCTTTCCATCTTCAATATAATCAACAGCTTAAAATAAAGCCGTTTGAGTGGCTGAAAAAGAAAGCGGTTGAATCGAATACATGTACGATAAGGGAAAAATTGGGTTGTAATCATCCAATCCAAAAAAACGATGATTCGTTCCAGTTTCCACCGATACAAAAAACCATACAGAAATATCAAATAGGCAAAAAATGTCCGATAAAAAATCAACGTTTCTGATCGCAGGTGGGATTGATTTAACATACTTTCTTCTTTTTGATTCGTCAACCGCTTTCCCGGATCATACATCCCCGCTTCTACAACCCAATCATACAGTTTGTTCCCATAATAAGGGTAGAAGATAGAGACACGAACACTGGTCGGATTCATGCGGGCATTGAGATGAATCGTTTCCACAATATTCTCAAGGGTCTCACCCGGTGTCACCCGCCGCGCTAATCTGACCCACCCGGAGTCACCCAGTTTGACCCGTC
>CAYPPG010000074.1:0-35280 GCA_964412555.1 uncultured bacterium | reverse complement strand
ATGAGTTCTTTCTGAAATCAGGTCAAGATCAATCATTAAAACAGCGAATGAATTTCGTTTGGAGATTTCGCTAGGTGTAATTAGCAGTTTCCGCTAGTCGGTTTGGCGATTTCGCTAGAGAAAAATCATGACTATTCATAATAGACGGCCAAGGTAAGAATTCTAAAATAGTACAAATTTGTGTGAATTTGGGATTTTTTGGGGATTGACGAATGGAAGTGGATTCGAGGGGAATAACACCTGACTGAAGTGCAATATTTCCCTTCATTTCAACCCCTTTCCGAATCCTTGATAGTGAAAAGGAATGATCATGGGCTTTCAATGTAACAATCACGGTATCTTTCGAGTGGGGCGATCTGGGATTACCAGCATGGTTTGGGGATTGTTGTTGGCTTTGTTTATACAGACTTACACATTTGCCGATTCAGTTATCAACGTTCTGAATGGAAGAATGTACGTGGGCGATCCCGCACCATCGGATCAACTCGGTTGGTCGGTGTCTAACAGCGGAGACACGCTCGTGGTCGGGGCGATTGGCGATGATGATAACGGTAATTCAAGCGGTTCCGCTTATATCTTTCAACGAAATCATACGGGTAATTGGGTATTGGTTAAAAAAATCTCCGCTGCCGATGGCGCGGTTGATGATCAATTCGGCATATCCGTATTCATCAGCGGAGATACGATTGTTGTGGGAGCGTTTGGGGATGATGTTAATAAAGGCTCCGCATATATTTTTTACCGCGATCAGGGCGGAGAAGACAATTGGGGGCAGGTTAAAAAGATTACTGCCTCGGATGGCACGGCGAACGATATGTTCGGGTCTTCGGTTTCCATTAGCGGTGATACGGCGGTAATTGGATGTGTTTTGGATGACAACAAAGGCTCCGCATACATCTTTAACCGCAATCAGGGCGGTGCGGACAATTGGGGAGAAGTCAAAAAGATTATCGCTTCGGATGGTGCGGAGAACGATTTTTTCGGGAATTCGGTCTCAATTAGCGGTGACACGATTGTCGTGGGGGCGGTTCAGGATAATGATCACGGTGATTCAAGTGGCTCCGCTTATCTCTTTCAGCGCGATCATGGCGGCGTGGATAATTGGGGGCAGATCAAGAAGATTACCGCCTCGGATGGCGCGGAGAACGATTTTTTCGGGAATTCGGTCTCAATTAGCGGTGACACGATTGTCGTGGGGGCGGTTCAGGATGATGATTACGGCGATGCAAGTGGCTCTGCCTATATCTTTTACCGTGATCATGGCGGTGTAGACAATTGGGGACAGTATAAAAAAATCATTGCTGAAGACGGTGAGAACGGTGATAATTTCGGGAATTCAGTTTTCATCAGCGGAGACACGATTGTGGTTGGTGTGCCTGGGGATGATGATAACGATAACGGATCTATTTATCTATTTCACCGAAATCAAGGAGGCACGGACAATTGGGGGCAGCTCGCAACAGTCTTTCCAGTTCCACCCGAAGGCGCCGTTTCCATGAATTTTGGGAATTCAGTTTCCTTAAGCGGCGACATGGCTGGGATTGGTGCGTATGGAGACGATTTCCATGGTGGCAATGACAGCGGCGCGGTTTATATGTGTTATTTATCTTCCATTGCCAACGATCAATCGGTTTCGGCTATTAAAAACTCTTCCACCTTCATTCAGTTATCCGGATATGATCCGGGAGGTCAAGCAATTACATATTCGATCGTTTCCAATCCGTCGCACGGTACGTTAACCGATCTCAACACGAATACGGGCGAGGTAATATATAATCCCACCACCGATTATTTTGGCTCCGATTCGTTTACCTTTAAAACGAATAATGGATTATTGGAATCACTTGCCGCGACGGTGGATATAACCTTGAATCGCCATATCCCAACGGCGGATTCTCAATCACTTTCAACCGATGAAGATTATTCCCTCTCCATTCAATTAACGGGGGGAGATCCAAAAGGTTGTTCTTTAACGTACATCATTGTTACCCATCCGAAAAACGGTATAATAGGAAGTTTCAATGAAAATTCGGGCACTTTAACATATGTTCCCGATAGCAATTTTTCAGGTACGGATTTGTTTACTTTTCGAACCAATAATGGGAACGCGGATTCCTCCCCCGCGACGGTCAATATCACAATTCGATCTTCCAACGATCCCCCCTCTGCAAGTGGGCAATCGGTTAGTATGAATGAAAATGAATCACTTACAATTCAGCTAAGCGGTAGTGATGCCGACGGGGATTCTCTAACCTACCATATCACCTCCAATCCTTCGCATGGGACATTGTCGGAACCGAGTGCGGGAGGTTCGGTGACTTATACTCCGCAAACCAATTATTGCGGTAGTGATCAGTTTACGTTCTATGTTTCCGACGGTTCGCGTACAAGCAGTCCGGCCACGGTTTCGATTACCGTCAATCGGACTCGACCGTATGAGACATTGACCGCCGAGGCGGGAACGCTGCTGTATGCAATCGTAGGGATTTCTTATCCGTTGAGCGGAACTGCGTGTGGGGGAACGGAAACCTATTCTTATTCGTGGCAGTTGCAGGCCGGTCCGGATACGGATAGCGGGCAGTTTTCATCGGCCAGTATTAACAACCCATACTTTACACCAGTAAGAGCAGGAGAATATACTTTACAATTGACTGTTACTGATGGAATGAACTCGCCTGTCAGCGACACGGTTTCATTTTTTGCTTACGATGAGCTCATCGCTAATGCGGGAAGTGTTACGGATGCCTGTCTCGATATAGGATTGACATTAACCGGAACTGTAACCGGTGGCAACAACGAGCAGTACACCTTTCAGTGGAGCATCGACGAAACCAGTGCGAAGCAAAACGGTGTGTTTGATGATGATACACTTCAGAATCCCACGTTTACTCCTCATGAAACGGGGGATTTTGTTTTGAACTTCGCTGTTGCAGATGGGATTCAGGAAACGAGTGATACGGTTATATTTTCCGTAAATACTATCCAAACCGATCTGGCAGTGAGTATCAGCGAACAAATTCAAGCGACTCTTGATTCTTATGGAGATGAGTATTCGAACTTGGTTACCTACGGCGTACAGGTGACCAATCAAGGTCCGGACGATCTGCAAAACGGTTTACTGCGATTGCAAGCGGAAGGATTGTTGTTCCAAAATGTCAATGCGGAAGGAGTAACGATTTCACAAAGTTGGGAGGAATTCCCAGTCAACATTCAGGCGGAATCGTCCTCCACTTTTCAATTTCCCGTCCCTCTTCATAAAGCGGCGGAAATTGTCAATGTATCGGCATCGATCATATCGATGATCCCGGATCCAAATGAAAACGATAACACGGCTCAAAAAGAAACTGTAATAGGGAAAACAGCCGAATTGAGTTTGCAATTTCCCGAAGACAATATCGGCTTACTGGCCAGCAACACTCTTCCGCTTCATATGAATCTAAAGAATCAAGGTCCTTTTGCGGTCGAGCAGGCTCGAATCGAGATGCTTTTACCGCCTGGAGTTTCGTTTCAATCATGGGATGGGTCTTCTAATGAGATTCGATTTGATCTTGATACCACTGCAGAATCATTTCCTTTTTCACTTCCTAATCAATCTGTCTTTGCGTTCGATGATGATACTGTTGTTATTGGTTCGAAACTGGGGGGGAAGGTAACTGTTTATGCCCGCGAGGGACAAACATGGAGAATGGCAGCGGAACTGAGACCCAGCGAGGGGTTTGCAGAGCAGATACGTTTTGGTTATTCCGTTGCCTTTGCTGGCGATACGATTGTTGTGGGAGCGCCATTGTATACATCTGCGTATTTGTATCAGGGCGCCGTTTATGTATTTAAACGGAATTCAGAAGGGATGTGGAATGAGAGGGAAATGAGAAAAGTGGTTTTACCTATTTTTCAAGCGAGACAGTCCGATCGATTTGGTCATGCAGCCGCGGTGGATCATGAAACACTCGCGGTTAGCGCACCGGGGAAAAATCAAGTTTATTTGTATACACTTCACGATTTGCAAAGACCTCCATCCAATCCGATTATAGGGTATAGCAAAGTGACGAAGAGTGGATATGGGAATGATGGGGATCATTCATATATGGCACTAAGCCGAAACACACTTGTAATCGGGGTATCGAATCATGATGAAGCGGGGGAGAATGCTGGGGTGGCGTTTGTCTTCGAGAAAAATGAAGGCGGAACGAATCAATGGGGACTCGTGACTGCCATATGGCCAAGTGATCCGTCGCCCAACGATCAGTATGGGTATTCCGTCGCCATCGATCAAGAAACGATCATAGTAGCGAACCGGCGGAAAAGGGGATCGGCATATGTATATGAAAGGGCGAATGACTGGGAGCAAACCGCGCAATTGACTGCGGAGGGAGGATCGAATACTCCTTCCATAGGTCATACGATCACGATTTGGGGTGATCGGATCCTATTCTGTGCTGTGAATGAAGAAAAGATATATGTGTTTGATCGTGGCGGAAATGATTGGAATCATACTGGGACATTATTGAATACGAATTCTTCCTCCGAGAATTTTGGAAAGTATCTGGCTATGGATGGAGATGCCATTCTCGTGGGAGCGGATAATTCCTCGCCCCAGAACAGTTCCGGTTTTCTTTTTATCTATTCGAGCGATGTGCAAAAGCCGATCCTTGATGTCGGTGATCTCGATGTTGGTTCTGAATTGTCCATTCCGATTGAACTTTCTGCTGATTTTACTGTTGAAGGTCTCATCACCGTTTCGGCAACGATTCGCTCGGAATTGGACGATTTGGATGAAACGAATAATCAAGAATTATGGGATATCGCTGTCGCAGGCCACGATCTCGAAGTGAGTCTCAGTGAACAAATTCAACTAACGTTGGATTATTATGACGATATGTATTCGTATGTGGTGACTTATGATGTTCAAGTCACGAATCATGGTCCTCGTGATTTGCAGAATGGCACGCTTCGCCTACAAGCCAATGGCAAATTATTGCAAGATACTAATTCGGAAGGGGAATCGACATCCCAGAGTTGGGAAGAAGAATCGATTGTGCTTCAAAGTGAATCTTCAGAAAGTTTTCAGTTTACAGTGCCACTCGATCGAGCCGCGGATATCGTGAATGTTTCGGCATCGATCATAGCCAATGTATCCGATCCGATTGTTACAAACAATACGATAGAAAAAGAAACGATCTTTGATCACCATGCGGATTTATGTTTAGAATTCGATGACAATAATGTTGATACACTGGTAAGCAATCAACTTCCTCTTGATGTCACTGTAACCAATCAAGGTCCATTTGATGTGGAGCATGGAAAAGTGGATTTGATCCTTCCGTTCGGTGTTACGTTCGAGTCTGCAAACGTACCGCTCATCAGTATCGATGAGAAAGTCAGTCCGGAAATAGAGCAAATTCCTTTTGCACTGCCCTCACAGCCGGTGGTAGCATATGATGGTAATTTTGCCGTCGTCGGTTCAAAATTGGGTGGACCGGTTCAGGTATTCTCCCGTGAAGGGGATACGTGGATCAAGGTGCAGAATCTTACTCCTAGTATCGGCCACGCAAGAGGAAATTTATTTGGTTATTCTGTATCTATCTCTAATGATATAATTATCGTTGGGGCTCCCCATGAATCCCTTTATAATGCATTTCGTGCAGGAAAGGTATATGTATTTAAATGGAACCAAAATGAATGGGAAGAAAAATCATGTATATATGAGATGGGTAGAAGATCGAACGACAGATTAGGTTCTTGTGTCGCGATTGATCAGCAAACAATTGTGATTCACGTACCGGGACGGAATCAAATATATATTCACAATCTCCAAGATGTTTTATCAGGTACAGGCAGGCAATATTATAAAGTGATAAAGAGTGCATATGGGAATAGTGGTGATAGTTCTTATATTGCTATTGATCAAGACGTACTTGTGATTGGTGCACATAAAAATGATGCTGCCGGTGAGGATGCAGGAGCGGCGTTTGTCTTCAAAAAGAATCACGGTGGTGCGAATCAATGGGGTCAGGTGAAGGAACTTCGGCCGGAGGATGTATTACCCAATGATCATTTCGGTTATACCGTCGCGGCCGATGAAGGGAGAGTTGTTGTCGGCAATCAACGGGCAGCAGGTTCTGTGTATGTATTTGAGCAAGAAAATAACTGGGAACAAACCGCAAAATTATCCGGCGAGGAAGGAAACGGCAATGGTTTCGGACAGCGGATTGCGATATCGAACAATACAATAGTTGTCGGCGCTCGAAATGAAGGAGCGATTTATGTATTCGACCGTGATGATGAGGATGAAAGTGAGTGGAAGTGGATTGATTCTATAGTAAAGCCAGCGGGAAATCCAATCGATGATTTTGGAACATCGTTGGATATGATTGGCAGTACAATTTATGTGGGGGCGAAAGATTCCTCGCTTTCAACAAATGACGATACGGTTTTTGTTTATCATAAAAATTGCCAAAAAGCCATTCTCGATATAGGAACTCTGGACAGCGATGCTGAATTGTCAATGCAAGTTCTCGCTTCCGTCGAGAATACGGCCAATGAACAGTTGATTATTCATGCTACAGCTTCTTCAGAATTGATTGATTACAGCGAAGTTGACAATGGAGATTCGTGGGAGGTGACAGTTCCACAGCAAAGCGATTTGGAAATTATTGCCAATATTACTCCTGTAATGGATATCCCGGAAATAACGATAGCGGATGATCAGATCGTTGCGAATGAAATATATACTTGCACAATACATGTCACCAATCATGGACCGAGAGAAGTATCAAATGTATTATTGCAATTTCAGCTGACCAATGAATACCTGACTCCATCTATCCATCTCGATGAAATCTATCCTCCAGGTTCGGATGGAAAGAATGAGTGTCGAATCGATACTTTGGCAGCAGGTGAATCGTATACTCTATCATTTGATTTCATCATCGATGCCTATATCGAGACAGATAATCAACTCGATTTATTGGCCGATGTGTTTTCTAATGATCCCCTTGTCAATGATGATGATTTAGAAAACAATAGCATTCATCTTCAGCGAACCATTGTTCCTCAACAATGTGATCTAGAAGTTATCGCGGATGTCAATTCGAAATTCGACTCTCCCGATATTCCGGGAGTCAATACGATCCTTGCGGGGGAAATATATAGTTGCACAATACAAGTCACCAATCATGGACCCCGGGATGTATCGGATGTGTTATTGCAATTTCAGCTGACCAATGAATACCTGACTCCATCTATCCATCTCGATGAAATCTATCCTCCAGGTTCGGATGGAAAGAATGAATATCGAATCGATACTTTGGCAGTGGGTGAATCTCATACTCTATCGTTTGATTTCACCATTGATGCCTATGTCGAGACGGACAATCAACTCGATTTATTGGCCGATGTGTTTTGTAATGATCCCCTTGTCAATGATGTTGATTTGGAAAACAATAGCATCCGCATTCAGCGAACCATTGTTCCTCAATATTGTGATCTAGAAGTTATCGCGGATGTCAATTCGAAATTCGACACTCCCGATATTCCGCTGGAAGCCGATACGATCCTTGCCGGGGAAATATATAGTTGCACAATACATGTCACCAATCATGGACCAAGAGATGTATCGGATGTGTTAATGCAATTTCTACTTACCAATGAATACCTGAATCCATCCATCCATCTCGATGAAGTGTATCCACTCAGTTTGGATGGAAAAAATAAATTACCGATCGATTTACTTACCGCGGGGGAATCGAGGAGTGTGACTTTTGATTTTGTCATCGATACAGATGTTGCAGGGGAAGATAGTCTCGCTTTATCTGCGGATGTGATCGGAATCGCTTCATTCGTTTCCGATCCGACTCCCGAGAATAACAGCATTCAATTTCAACGTACGATCCTGAATCTTGCAAAAAGTATGAGTTTGGATTTTGATGAGGGGAATATCGAAACGTTGACAAGCAATACGCTCCCGATCAACATGACGGTTACCAATCACATGCCGTTTGACGTAAACGAATGCATTATTGAATTGGATCTTCCCCGTGGAGTCCGGCTTCACTCTGCGAACTATCCTGTCAGCCGATTGGATACGAATATTTCACTACGAAATACTTTACAAGAGAATATTAGTAAAGGCATGTACGACCAATCGATTGCAGTCGATGGCGATAGGGCAGCCGTATGCACAGGCTCCAGCCATTTTGTTACTGTGTATAAGCGCAGTGGCGACAGTTGGAGTCCGGAGAGAAATCTTTTACCAATTGAAGGTAACGATCACTTATATTTTTATACAGGTCATTCTGTTGCATTCTCGAATAACACGATTGTTGTTGGTGTTCCTTATAGTCGTAAAGACGATACCGTTGGAGGGGCTGTATATGTATTTAGAGAAGAGCAGGATTGGAATCCGGAGATCATTCGGCTACCGAGTTCTGAAGTGACGAATTTTGAGGTTAAATTTGGAAATTCCGTTGCAATCGACAATGAAACACTCGTGATTGGAGCACCGGGAAATCAAGATGTGTTTATTTATGATCTTGTAGATCTATCAGAACCAACACGGATCATTCGAGGAAACACTGTCCAATTTGGCCGCACTCTTGCCTTAAGTCAAAATACACTTGTGATTGGAAGTTTCTCGACGAATTCTGCGTTTATTTATGAAAAGAACACTTTTGTGAATCAATGGATTTTAGACAAGACTTTACAGCCGGCCGATCTCATGGAAAGTGATGAATTTGGATATTCTGTCGCCATCGATGAAGATACGATTGTGGTGGGGAATAGGCGGCAAGTCGGCTCCGCGTATGTTTTTGACCGGAATCAGGGAGGTGAAAATCAGTGGGGGCAATCCGCACAATTGACTGCGGATGACGGATATGCAGAACATTTTCGCGGTCATTCGGTAGCCATTTCGAATGACACAATCGTATTCGGCGCTCTCAATGAAGACGCTGTATATATATATGACCGGCTGGATACCCATAGCGGTGATTGGAGACGGATAAAAAAAATATCGGTTGAACCGGATTTTCCCTCGTTCGGACAGTCCTTGGCCACTGACGGATTTTCGTTTTTCATTGTCGATAATGACGCGATGACGATAAACAATGATGGTTCAGTATTTGTTTATGAAAGGGAGAACCAAAAGACGACACTCGATATCGGAACTCTGCAAACGGAATTGCCGATTCAAATAGAAACCTCCGTCGATCCTATTGTGGGTGATGATTTTGTCGTGCAGGCTACAGCGTATTCAGAATGGGTGGAGGATGGTAATGAAGAAAACAGCGATATATGGAATATAACAGTTTCGTATCAAACCGATTTGGAAATAATGGCCGATATTACTTCCAAAATTGATCATTCCAATACAAGTATTCCTGTCGATTCAATTGTATCCGGTACTATTCATACCTGCTCGATGACTGTCACCAATCATGGGCCAAGAGATGTGACGGGAGCGTTATTACGATTTCAACTATCCAATGAACACTTGACTCCATCCATCGACCTAGATGAATTGTATCCTCCTGACTCTGACAGTATGAATGTATGTTCGATTGATTTTCTCTCAGCGGGTGAATCTCTGAATGTTACCTTTGACTTTGCAATCGATATGGATATTGAAGACAAAAATCAACTTGATTTTTTAGTGGATGTGTCTCATTCGGAAACTTATATTGAAGAAGTGAATCCTACTAATAATCAAGTTCAATTTCAACGTACGATACTCGTTCTATCAGAATCCTTGAGTTTCAATTTTGCGGATGACAATCCTACTGTCCTTACTGCAAACAATCTTCCGATAGAAATGATTGTTGAAAATCATTCGGAATATGATTTAAGTGGTGGCAAAGTCGATTTGGCGTTGGGACCCCATGTCAGGCTCCAATCGGCGAATTATCCCATTAGCCAAATCCATACGACAATGAACGTAAGCAGCAAGCTGACGGGCGATGTGACGGAAGCCCTTTATGGCCAATCGGTTGCGGTGGACGGGGATGTTGCGGTAGTCGGCGCTTATTCAAAAGATGTGGTTTCTGTTTTTACACGCGAAGGAGATTCCTGGAATTTAACGGCGACGTTGCGCCCAAGCGATAGATCGGATTCCCGTGATTTTGATTTTGGACGTTCCGTGGCGGTATGCAATGACACGATTGTTGTTGGCGCGCCAAAACATCCCGGAAATGAAAGTTCTACTTTCATCGGCGCAGGCTATATATTTCAGTGCAATCAGGATCAAACCTGGGAAGAAGTGGGAATCGTGATGGCGGAGGAAGAAATCACGAATGCGCAATTCGGGTATTCCGTTGCCATCGAGTGGGATACGATAGCGATTGGAGCGCCGGGAAGTCCTGCAGAAATTCCATGCAACACGGTTTATTTATATGACCGCCGTGATTTAACAGCGCCAATGCACAGAATCGAGGGGAACGGTTTAGTCAATGCGGGAGCACAATTCGGTTGTTCCATCGCCATGAACCAAAACACACTCATTATCGGCGCTATGAATACGGATGAAAATGCCGGTGCAGCGTTTGTATATGAAAAAGAAGATAATAGTAACGATTCGTGGGAATTTACGAAAAAATTACAGCCGGACGATGCACAGCCGGACGATCATTTCGGGTATTCCGTTGCGTTGCACCGTGATACAGTTGTTGTTGGCAATCGGCGTCCAATCGGTTCCGCTTACGTATTTGAAAGACATCAGGGGGGAGAGAATCAGTGGGAACAGTCCGCACATTTCACCGCGGACAGCGGTCAAGAGATCCAAATTCCTGGCCATTCAGTCGCGATTCATAATGATACCATCGTATTCGGCGCTTTCAATGAAAAAGCGGTGTATGTCTATGAGCGCGCTGCTGAAAGCAGCCATCAATGGTGGCGTGTCAGTAAGTTTTCAAATGATAATACTCCCATCGTTGCCCAGTTTGGCCGATCACTAGCGTTGGAAGGCAATACCATTTTTATTGGTGCGTTTGACTCGGCGGATGCAGTCAATCAAGGTTCTGTTCTTTTATATAATTGTATAGAACGTCAACTTGAACTCGATCTTGGAACAATTGTACGTAATTCAACCAATTCCATTCAGCTTTTGACATCCATACATTCCATTGAAGCAGAGCTGGATTCTGAGGTAGAAGTGGTAAAAGCTTCCATTCATTCGGATCTAACGGGAGATTCTTGGGCATTATGGCAGGATTCCGAGTTACCGAATCATTGGTGGACGGTTCAAGTTGATTCTGCCAGCGATATGGAACTGATAGCCGATGTAATTCCTGCTGGAAATTTCTCACAAGCAGAACAATTTGGTAATAATTTAGTCAGCGGAATGATATATACATGCTCGATGACTGTCATCAATCATGGTTCCATGGATGTTCGAAATGTACTTCTTCAATTTTCTATTTCAGATGGTCTAATCGCTCCTTCGATTTCTCTTGGTGTGATTTATCCCATGAATCAAGAGAACCAATACACATTTCATATCGATCAATTGAAAGCTGGTGAATCCTGCACTATTACTTTTGATTTTGAAGTGATCAATGATGAATCTGACTTTGTTTTATTGGCTTCTTTAAATGAGGCATATGCCGATGAGAATACAATGGTCAGGATTCAGCGGCCTATTCTCGACCTGGAAAATGCATTGAGTTTGAATTTTTCGAATAATAGCCCCCAAACTCTTACATCCAATATACTTCCGATTGAAATGACTGTTGAGAATAATATAGAGTATGATATAAGTGGGGGAAAAGTCGATTTGACGTTGGGACACCATGTCTGGCTTCAATCGGCGAATTATCCCATTAGCCAAATCCATACGACAATGAATATAAGCAGCAAGCTGACGGGCGATGTGACGGAAGCCCTTTATGGCCAATCGGTTGCGGTGGACGGGGATGTTGCGGTAGTCGGCGCTTATTCAAAAGATGTGGTTTCTGTTTTTACACGCGAAGGAGATTCCTGGAATTTAACGGCGACGTTGCGCCCAAGCGATAGATCGGATTCCCGTGATTTTGATTTTGGACGTTCCGTGGCGGTATGCAATGACACGATTGTTGTTGGCGCGCCAAAACATCCCGGAAATGAAAGTTCTACTTTCATCGGCGCAGGCTATATATTTCAGTGCAATCAGGATCAAACCTGGGAAGAAGTGGGAATCGTGATGGCGGAGGAAGAAATCACGAATGCGCAATTCGGGTATTCCGTTGCCATCGAGTGGGATACGATAGCGATTGGAGCGCCGGGAAGTCCTGCAGAAATTCCATGCAACACGGTTTATTTATATGACCGCCGTGATTTAACAGCGCCAATGCACAGAATCGAGGGGAACGGTTTAGTCAATGCGGGAGCACAATTCGGTTGTTCCATCGCCATGAACCAAAACACACTCATTATCGGCGCTATGAATACGGATGAAAATGCCGGTGCAGCGTTTGTATATGAAAAAGAAGATAATAGTAACGATTCGTGGGAATTTACGAAAAAATTACAGCCGGACGATGCACAGCCGGACGATCATTTCGGGTATTCCGTTGCGTTGCACCGTGATACAGTTGTTGTTGGCAATCGGCGTCCAATCGGTTCCGCTTACGTATTTGAAAGACATCAGGGGGGAGAGAATCAGTGGGAACAGTCCGCACATTTCACCGCGGACAGCGGTCAAGAGATCCAAATTCCTGGCCATTCAGTCGCGATTCATAATGATACCATCGTATTCGGCGCTTTCAATGAAAAAGCGGTGTATGTCTATGAGCGCGCTGCTGAAAGCAGCCATCAATGGTGGCGTGTCAGTAAACTACTGAATGAAAATCCACGTACTGTCGCTAATTTTGGTTTTTCGTTGGCGACAAATGGCAATACAGTATTTATTGGTGCATTTGATTCAACGGCTGCAATCAATCAGGGATCCGTTTTTCTATATGAACGTATAAACCAACAAATTGAACTGGACCTTGGGACGATCGAGGGAAATTCAACGAATCCTATTCAACTGTTGACATCAATACGTTCTCTCGAATTAGAACAGTCTTCTCCGGTGGAAGTGTTGCAAGCATCCATTCATTCTGATCAGACTGAACAATCTTGGGCATTATGGTATGGGAATGAGTTGCCCAATCATTGGTGGACGGTTTATGTTGATGTTTATTCTGGCAGCGACCTAGAACTGATGGCCGATATCATTCCTGCCAGCGATTTTTCCAGCGCAGAATTTCTCGGCGATAGTATGATTGCTGGAAATATATACACCTGTTCGATGACTGTCATCAATCATGGCCTAATAGATGCTCGGAATGTGCGTCTTAAATTTTCTATTTTAAATAATCAATCTGCTCCTTTGATTTCTCTTGGAGAGATTTATCCAACAGGTACACAAGATGAATACGAATTTCTTATTCGTTACCTAGAAGCCGGTGAATCATGCAATTTAGCATTTGATTTTCATGTCATCGATTATTATGGAATAGAATTTAGTTTATTTGCACATTTAGATGATGATACATGGGTACATATTGAGCGGCCCGTTCTGAATCCGGAAGAACTGTTAAGTGCACGTTTTCCAGAAGACAATGATTCGGAACTTTCCGGTACAGGACATTCATTACACATGGATGTTACAAATCATATGAATAGGGAATTGGAATCCTGTAAACTCCAACTTTCTCTCCCCCTTGGCGTGATGCTGCGTTCCTCGAATTATCCGGTTCATGAAATCGAAACCGATTTTCAATTCAAAGGTATGCTGATAGAGGATACCCCTTCCTATTTGTATGGCAAATCCATCGCGATAGACGGAGATTTTGCCATAGTGGGCGCTGAAGAGGGTGATTATGCATCCGTATTGAAGCGAGAGGACGATTCATGGAATGTTATCGACACTCTCCGCCCAAGCGATGACACCTCATCGACGAATTATCAATTCGGTTATTCGGTTGCGATTTGCAATGACACCATTGTGGTAGGTGCGCCACACCATCCGAGGACGGATGGAGGAGGACGAATTGGCGCAGCGTATGTTTTTAAAATGAATGCCGAAGGCGGGTGGGATCAAATCAACTATTTAACACGAGAGGATTATCAGAGAGATGCCCGTTTCGGACATTCCGTCGCGATCGAAGGTGACACAATCGCAATCGGCGCTCCGGAAATCAATGTCGTGTATTTGTATGACCGGCGCGAAATGTCTAAAACGCTTCATATCATTGACGCCAATGAAATTCTTTACAGTTGGAGTGCCCGGTTTGGCTACGCCATCGCACTCAGTCAAAATACCCTTGCCATCAGTGCACCGTATGAACTGAGTAATGAAACACATTGTGCCGGCAAGATCTATATTTTTGGGAAAAATGAAAATGGGTTGAATCAATGGGGATATCAGAAGACGATTCATGCGATTGATGCCTCTGTAAATGATCATTTCGGCGCTTCTATTGCGCTGGATCAAGATATCCTCGTTGCCGGAAATCAGCGGCCAAACAGTTCCGTTTATGTTTTTGAACGTGATCAGGAAGGAGAAAGTGAATGGGGGCAAACCGCGAAATTGATTACCGAACAACCGGAAAATAGCCGTTTGCAAGCAGTGACGGTTTCGAAGGATTCGATCGTATGCAATGGGCCGGGGGGCACAGTCTATGTGTATGATCGGGTAAGCAGTGAAAATCAAAATTGGATGCATGCAAAGACGATAAATGTGCATTCATCGAATCCGGTCAACAATTTTGGCATGGCATTGGCCATGGAAGGAAAAACGCTTTTCATCGGCGGCTACAATAACAACTCAGATGGAAGTATTGCGGATGTGTTGATCTATGAAAGAGGGATGCAAAAACCGATACTCGGCATGGGAACTCTTCCGAGCGGTACAACAACAGTGCAGATCGAAACGAGTACCAACATGATTGGAGAGTATGAGGATCATTATGCTGAAAGTTTTGAATTGTATTTTCATGCCGCAGCCTATTCCGATGTGATTGTGGACCGGAATAACAGTTTCTTGTTTGATGATGAATTCGACGTTAGTGATCCAAGTTGGTGGTGGGTATGGTTTAATGGAATATCCGAGATCGATGTACGTGGTAAAATCATTACACAAACAGATACATTGGAACTGCCAGGCGATATTAATTTGACCATTCGTGAAGGTGAAATGATAACGGTATCCATCACTCTAACCAATAACGGCCCTTATGATGCTCGAAATGTTAGATATAGGTTTCTCATTGATAGTGATTTACCCCAGGTTTCTTATATCCCATTGGATACTGTCTATCCAATAGCGGATGATGATCACCATGAATTTTTGATTCATCAATTAAAATCCGGAGAATCATGGAATATCTTGTTTGACTTCCGATTTGAAGGGGATGAATTTGAGGTGGAGGATGGATATTTTGAGTATGGTTTTATGATACCAATGGAAGTGATATTCGATGATTCAATATCATCGTATCCTTTTTATTCGTTTATCAGCGGCACCATATTATATGGCTTTGATGTAGAAGTGATTGTAGACACTCCTGTTGACCAAGTGAATTCGTTTTCATTAGAGCCAATAATATACAATGTAACAATGACAAATAGCGGTCAAGGAGCAGCTGAATTTTCTGGAAAAATACAATTACCCGCCAATTTAAATTTGGTGAATATTAACGATCATCGGGCACAAATAAATAAAGTTCCTGCATATGTGGGGAAATTAATTGCCTCTTCTACTCAAACTGGTGGCCGCTTCGGGTATTCCATGGACATGGATGAGGACACGTTGGTCGTGGGGACACCCTATCATGATCTGTACTCTCAAGAAGATAGTGGGGAAGCGTTAGTCTTTCTACTCGATCAGGAGTATTGGATTCAAGAAGCTACTCTCAATGCAGAATCGGTTGTGGCTGATGGAGGATTTGGTCAATCTCTCGCTATCGATCGAGATATGGTGGCCGTCGGTGCTCCCGGGGATGAAACATCCGGAGAGGAAAACAGTGGTGCGGTGTATGTGTTTGTGCGAAATGGAATGGGAAAGTGGGACCTGGATGAATCGTTAACGAGCATTCAACCAGCTCCCGGTGAAGAATTCGGGTATTCTGTGGATGTAGTGAATCCGGAATCTGCAACACCCATGCTGCTTATTGGCGCGCCGGCTACGCAGTCTACTGTTTCGAATGCAACCGGAAATGTGTACGTCTTTTCCCTGGATTCCTCCAAGAACTGGATTCCGGACTACAATCTTATTGAAGATTATACCGTTTTCATGGCTCAAAGGTCGGATATATATGACTTAGGTTATCATGGATATGAGGGATCATTTCAGAGTACATGGGCATATATTGATGAACTTTATCAATATTACTATTATTATGCGGGGAGAAACCACCATTATGGTAAACATGTAAATTTTGGTGTTCGGCCAAACTCAGATCACCCCAAAAGTTTCTTTGTGTCCTGTGTAGATAATGAAAATTTTTATGATTCGGTTTTGTATTTTGATTACAATCGGATGCGATTAATCTCAAATTTTGGATGGCGTGAGCTGGCGCCAAATATTCTATCATTTTTCTTTGATCCTGATCAAGAAATGTTTTTTATGGGGAGGAAAGGAGATTTCTATCCAAGTGGTTCGGCCATGTACGCGCATCGTATTGTAGAATCACAAAATCTTGATACACCAACATTTCTTTCATGGGGAGTTTTTGACGTAGGGGATCAGGTGGACAGTGAAAATTTCGGCTCGGCGATAACTATCAACCGTTATCAAAACGGTGATTTTATTATTATCGGCGCCGACCAAACGGATCTCAACGCGATGGATCAAGTGGGCGATGTCACTCTTTATCGTATTAATGAGGATGTGATCGATGGTATGTTGGATTCTGAAAGTGTTGGTTATTATGGAGCGTCGATTCCCTTTAAATTGACGCCACCTGATCCAACGGTCCAAAAAAGATTTGGTTCATCGATCACCTCCACTTCAGAATGGTTGTGTGTTGGAGCGGTGGAAACGCGCGGTTCTGTGAACGATTGCGGTTCCGTTTATCTTTATAAATTTATAGATGGTGAAATCGTTATCCCGGAAATCTATTTAGAACCGGGTGACCAATACGTATTCATCTTCGAGGCCCAACCGACATCGATTCTTCATCCAACTCTTTCGGTGAGTGCGGAAGCGTTTGTGTCGGAAGCATCGAGTATGATGGGCGTATATGAAGTAGATGAACAAAATAATACCGCAACAAAAAACATCCCGATCCAAAATTCGTGGCAAAACGCCGAGGATGAATTGATCATAACCGAATCCTTGCCTTCGGATTACAATTTGTTGGAAATTGACGACAAAGTGATCTACGGTGAATCCTTCTTCATAAAATGGAAAAATCCGGATGTCGAATTTGACCAAGTGAAAATCTTTTTTGACCGTTTAATTCCCCGGCGCAATGATCCAATGGAATTTCGGATTATTGAACAACAAGAATTCGTATTTACGGATTGGAATCGCTATGCTGGATATTTGGAATGGACACCCCTCTTCACGGATTATTACCACAATATTAGTATACGGTTTTACAATCAATCACAACGAGTGTATGAAATTCAATCTCCGCACGAAATTTTGTTCTTGGATTCGAATAAAGTATCAGATGAAACTCTGGTCATTACAAGATCAATCGAATTAACTGAAAATATAGGCAATTCAATCGTGTACGCGGACGAACCGATTCCATTTACAGCCAAATGGCCCCCCATTCGAGAATTCGATTCCGGAACCATTAGGGTCATCGCCGAACAACGGGATGGATATGCACAGCAAGTCGATTTTGAAAAATCGAATATTGACTTGGCCAAAGGCTATTACTGTAGTGATGCCGATGATTTTTATCTTGACTTTACAAGTGTGGATCACTATATCATTGAATTGTATGTATTGCTGCCCATAGAATATGGAGAAGAACGTGCCTTTACAATTCAATCAAGTGCTTTGAGGATTTTGGATGAAAACAGAAAACCGATTTCTCCCCTCCCTTCAGACTATTTGAAAATCTCACGAGTATTGGATAATAATCCAATAGAAAATCCGGCCTTTCATGAAAATCTTGATGGTAAATATTTGAATTTGAATCAAGAATTGGGTTGGGTGAACGATTCCGTTACCGATGTGGAATTATATATCCAATGGAATACCGAAACCATGTATGATTATGCAGTTGTCAAAGTCTATAAAGATTGCTTTGAAAACGCTGAGGATTTTTCAGGAAATAAAGAGGATTATCTGATTCAAACAGCACGATTTGACAATATTTGGTCGGATACTATCGGAGATAATGTGCGTTATTGGAAATGGATTTATCCTAAACAAAATGTTGAGAATCATTCGTTTCAGTTTGAAGTGGAATTGTTTAAAGAGGATACCGTCGTAAACACATTAATCATGCATGATTATGTCACTTTTTATACACGAACAATCGATGAACCTTTCCGCGTTCCGGAGGGATCGTTCATTATCTCCAATGGGATTCGTGAATTAAAGGATGTTTCCAATTCACTTATTTTTGTCGATGATTATCAGAGACTCTGTCTTCACGTCACGCCTTCGACATTTCAGAAAAATCGTTATTTGGAGAATACAGATTTTGAAGATGTCTATTGGGAGTTATATATTGGTTCGCAACAACTCTATTTAAACCTTGTCGATCAACGATTTGCATATATTGACTATGAACCTTTGCTCCGGACTCAAGATGATCTAATTGCTTATGAATCGGAAAATGAAGAATTTTTGCTATTTCGATACATGTACAATGACGATCATGAGATACGCGAAATCCATCTCGAAAATAATTCGTATGTCTTGACCGTCGAACCCAGTCCGTCAGTATGGACAGGGATTGCAAACAATGCGTTGGATGTACGGCCATTTTCACTCGGAAAAGCAAAATTGAATCAATTGTCAGAAGATCATCAAGTTCTGATCAAAAATACAGAAGAATATGAAACATCTTATTATGATCCGAGCCCGCACCCATTTGCCTATTACACTGTACGCTATGCGACCGATTATGATATCGCTGTTCCTCCTTTAACCGATGAGACGTCCGTGTTGGATTTGAATTATGTCTACAATGGCTCGGGTGCGGAGGCGTATAGAGGCACACCTCGCCGGCCTCTCTTCCAAATTCAGTGGAATCGGGCACGGGTCAATAATACTTATGAAAATTACGGCTTCGCTGAAATCCGGGTCTATGAACAAACCCACAAAATGGAAAACGGCCAAGATACCGTGAGTAAGCGGCTGATCCACAATCAAATCGTCGAAAATGGACAAGTGCGATTCGCAGTGTGGGATCCATCACAGAGTTCTATTATGCATACACAAAATGCAGCCTCGTATCAATATGAAGATGGATTACCGAATCTTGAATCTTCCAACGCAGCCTATCAATTTGAAGTGCGACTATATGATTATCCGGATAATCATTACGATCTGTCAAACATCGTGCTCATCAATGATCTTGACAATGAACATGAACAAAATGATCCAACGATCCAAAAACCCAAACGAGTCATTCAATCCGACAACACTTTAACCTTATTCGATATCAATAAATCCGTGGATTTGGAAGAAAAGGGCAACGAACCTTTGATAATCGCGCGTGATATCATTTTGAATCAAGATCTCGATCAAACCATTCTCAACAAAACGTATTTGAAAGTTCTATATTTGAAATGGGATAGTGATTATGAAATCATTGGAAATATTAGATTGGATCGGAAGATCATTCGGCGATCGCAAGGCAATTCGATTCGCATCCAGAATCAAAGTAGTATAATTTCACAAAATCCCATAATGATGAATCAACACTTTCATCCAATTCCAATCGAAAACTTCCAATCACAGAATTCAGAATTATGGACCATTACGGCTGTTATGAAAAACAGTGAATTGAGTGATGACGAATCTTTTGTTATTCAAAAGCAAATTATGATTGTAAATGAAACGGATCCGCTTTGGCCGATCCCAGCGGACATTCAAAATGATCAAAATTCCGCAGTACTTCTTACCGGAGATTATTTTTCCACCAAACATTTTAATGATAATGTTGAGATTGATATCAACCAAGATTTCAGTGATATCGGTACTACCCCAACGGTCTATGTGAAATGGAATCCACGCGAGAACACAACGGGTTTTCGTCTGGATATCTATGATCACGGCACGTTGGAACAACCGATTGATTCTCCCACAAGTCCCGTTTATTCACAAGAGTTTTCCCATAATCAATTTAATCACCTGAAGTATTATATTCTCGAAACTTTGGAATGGGGTCATCGATATCGGTTAACGTTTCAATGGTTGAATGGAACTGCAAATGGACCGTTTTACGAAACCTATATCACTCTTCCTACCATCGGAGGGGAAGTCGAAGCTTTTGACGATTTGATCATCGAACAAATGCCGAACCTCGAGGAGGCGATCATTGGTGAACCACAAAGGGAAAATTCGATTGATGATCAATTCGGTCATGAAATCGCAATCCGTTGGCCCAAGCCAGAAAACGAAACTTGGCCGGATCGAAAGGAAAGGGAGAACGATCCGAATGCATTCAATTATACCTACACAGTGAAAGTGCAGGTCAAAAATAAAGATGCCAACATTTTTGGAAATCCAAAAACCATTGCTCACGGCAAATTAGGTGATGAAACCGGATTCTTCATGGATGAGACGAACAAAGACTACATTTATATGAAGTGGAAAAAGAATGATTTGGATTTTGACTATTTCGAAGAAGAAAACAAACCCACTCAAACCGGCAAAAACGGTCCGATTGTGGACAATGTGTATCGCTTCATTGTAACAGCAGAAAAATCCTTTACCGAACCGATTCAAATCAAGAATTTGCCGATGAACCAGGAACAAAAGGATGCCCTTATTTCTTTTTCCGGTTCAGAAGATGATTGGTATATATATA
This sequence comes from uncultured bacterium, assembly GCA_964412555.1. Lineage (GTDB taxonomy): Bacteria > Hinthialibacterota > Hinthialibacteria > Hinthialibacterales > Hinthialibacteraceae > CAYPPG01. Next base: position 14,320 of record CAYPPG010000074.1, on the reverse strand, counting down.
CTCATGACGAACGAATACCCTATATTTATGCAACCGTTCAATATGATGAAATCAATTATGATATCAACGAATTGTTTCCGGATGTCGATATGGACCAAATTACATACGGGCATGTCGATATTGATGATATTCTTAGGAGCAATGCCGATATAGACGATCCGGCTGCGGAGACGGAACACTTTAGAATTCTTACGATAAGCGGTTTTGATGAGGATACAAAGCCTCTAATACTCTTTAATGCGGATGTTCATTATGACGAAAGCGGTGAAGTCATTTCAGTTATATGCAATAGCGGTGGTGCATTCGTATGGCGCGAAAACGCTCCTGCCGAGATCATCGGACCCAACCAATGGAATGTGGGGGGATTGATTAGTGAGGTGAATGACGAAGACAAGCAAACATATTTAATGGATGGAAATGCTTTGGATGAATTAGTTTTCACGCGGGAAAATCTGAAATTTTGGTCCCTCATGACATTTCCGATTATGAATAACTTGATTTCCAAACCAATCCTTTGTGAAATTGACGCCGATGAGAAAAAAGTCTATATTCTAAGCAACAACATGGGCGTGGGATCACTGTTGTCGCTTCCAGGTTTAAAAAGTTTATCCATGTTAAGTGTTCCCTTTAAACCTGATTTCGCATATTATCCATTATTTGATGTGAATGAAAATAGTCGCTATCCAATTCCCGCCGATGTAGACGACAATATAATAAAGGATGTATTCGAAGCCGAATTAACTGTTGGAAGTATACCCGGTCCGGGGAGAGAAAATGGTAAATTTGAAGAAATAGGATTTGTCATTTTCGTCTCTTGCACCCCTCAAGAATTCCTATCCATTTACGGAAAAATTACTGGAATTCATTATCCTATTGCAGATACGGGTGCCTTTTGGGATGCAATTGGGCTTGGGGTTTTCTATGTCAATGATATCGATCTCATGCGAGTCTATTGGGAATTGGATTTTAGTTATGGCGTTTCCGTTCCGGCTCTCGGTCCTTTACTATTCGCTGAAGTGCATGGAACCTTTGGGAGATGGGGATTTTCACTTGGCGGCTCCGCAAAAATTTTCATAATGGAAGTCGCACGAATTGAAATGGAAGTGCGATGGGGAGGAAATAATCCCGGTTTTGAATTGCACGTCCCGTATCTAGCTCTTACCTCTCCTGCTTTTCCTATCATGATTTATGGATACGCGGATATTGAAATTACGAAAGAACATCCATTTTATGGTCATCTTGGCGTTGCGATTGAGCTGAATCGCGCAATACCAATTGTTGGCGGCTGGAAACTCGCCAACGCCGACTTGTGGATCACTGATAAATATATTCAGGGCCAAATCGCCATTGATTTGTGGCTGTTTGAAATTTCCTTATGGGCGCGGTACGAATATGGCGGCGATTTCAAAGCGGGCATCGGTGACTTGCCGGATGACTATAAAATGGTGATAAAAGATAAAACCGGAAACGATTGGGAAATTCCTTTCGATCAAGTTTACTATTTTGTGGATGAAACTCCATCGAATGCAAAAGGAAAACAGGAACCTTCGACGTTCAGTTTGCACCTTTTCGAAGAATGGAATTTAATTGATCGCGCCTCGACGAAACCGAAAACATCGTCAAAGGGAACCAAAGCGCTGAAGGTCAATCCCTATAATGAATTCGAGCATGAATTCACGGTCGACAGAGATTATCCGGTCATGTTCGTGCGCGTCCAGCACGAGAATCCGGTTTCGGAAGAGTTCTATAGAACGTTAAACGCTTTACTCCAAGTCCCAGCAACGGAAAACCAACCTGTACAAGACCTTTTCTATCCGGACGGCTTCCCGCCCAATGGCTTCCCCGGCCAAAAAGCGATTGCCATGTACAATGAGGACAGCCACGAATTTTCATTCGTTCTTTCCGAACCGCCACAAGGCAATTACAAACTGTCGATCTATGATCCCAATGGAAAACTCGGAAACATGACCGTCGAAATCGCCGGAGAAGATCATTCACCCGCTATCGAAATCCAATCCATTGAACCGGTCAATCCAGGCGTCTATCAAGTGACCTGGACGGATGAAGACGAAGACAGCAATGCGAAAATCACTCTCATGCTCGATAAGGACCGCGATGGTTGGAACGGGATTCCCATTGCCGAATTTCGGGAAGACAACGAAGAGGATAGTTATTATATATATACAAACGATCTGCAAATCGAACCGGGTCAATATTATATCCTCATGTCAATCGAGGATGAAATCACAAAAGTGTACGATTACTCGGAAACAACAATTCGAGTAATCCGAGAAGATTATCCCCAGCCCATTACCCAAATCGATGCCATTCCCCAAAATGGCGCGATTCATGTGCAGTGGCAACCCTCGCAACCCGATGGAATTGATTTATATGAAGTGCTGTGGTCTGAAAAAGACAATCAACATCAGTTCGAGCATTATAAAGAAATGCAAGCGAACCGCTTTAAAACCTCCATCGAAAATCTGACGAACGGAAAACCTTATCGTGTCACAGTCCGTTCCGTCGATACACAAGGGCGGCGCTCTGAAATCGTCAATATCCAGACCATTACGCCGATGGAATCAATTGGATTGACTCCGCCGGAAATTACATCGCAACCCAAACTGCTCGCGAAAGTCGGAGTAGAATACACCTACCAACCCCACTTCCGTGATCTGGATTATGAACTCTACAATCAAGAAATCGATCAGAAAAATTATGCATGGTCGATGCAAGGCAATCCGGCAGGCATCGATCTGGCATCCAATGGAAAACTTACCTGGATCCCGGAAGCCGGACAGGAAGGCAAACACACATTCGAACTTGCGGTATATGAAGTGGCCTACTCAGCATTACGCGCAACACAAACCATCGTCATCGAGGTTGAAGATGTAAAAACAAATATCCAAGAAAAGAAACCGAATCGAATCGTGTCCAAACCACAATCCGTCGGCATCCCCGGCTCACAATATCAATTCCGTGTTCAAACCGAAACGGCTCCGGACGCCCAAATAACCTATTCGATTCTACACGGTCCCGATGGAATGACTATCGACGAAAACGGGAACGTTCACTGGGATGTGCCCACGAATCCAGGCTCTCACGACGTAACCATTGAAGTGCAGGTACAAACCGGAGATAAAATCGACCGGTTGATTCAAAGTTATCCTCTTTCCGTCAAACCTCTGTCCGATTATCAGCGATCCGAGTTACCCAGCATGAGAAACGTATTTCCCGTTGTTGTGTTGGACGATGTGGAAAGTGTCAACGATTTAAGCAATAAGACAGATTATGACGAACCCGATGAAAGGGAATTGGTAATTAAATGGTCGATTCCTGGCGAATTAGATCTCTCCAACGTCAAAGATTTCCACATTTACGTCCGCACGGATGGGGAATCCGGCAGCGGGAAATTCTTGGGACGAACCGGAACGAACCAATCTCCCTATTCCCTTCGCTGGAAAGAAGGTTCGATGGGAAGAATCGATTCCTCCTTACAAAGTGGTCCGCAATTTGGCCATCGCTATCTGTTTGAAGTCTATGCCTTGCTCAACGAGTTTGACTCGGTTCCCTTCCAGGGACCCTATACGCATTTGGGTTCTGTAAAATATGAAGAAGATCGCGAGCCGACACAAGTCCCGACTCCCATTCCGACTTTCGATCTGTCCACGATTCCAACCCGATCCGTTCCGTTTGTAACGTTCACGCCGGTTGTCACTCCAACATTGACTACAACGATGACGATGACTCCAACAATCACTGTAACGCCTTCGGCTACAATGGTATCGGAAGCATCTCCGTCCTCAACTCCGACACCGACACCGACCATGACACCGGCGCCGACAATTTCTTATCCCGGCACATGGGAGAATGAAATCGTTGTGTGCGATCAAGCCGGGATCCGATCGCAGGATTTGACAGGACAAACGGATTTTGACACGATCGATGAACGGAACCTATCAATCATTGCTAATACGGACATCGCCGATGCCAGCGATTGGCATGTCTACGTACGCAAAGGCTTCGGAGGCGCTCAATATCTAGGAAGAACCGGTGGTGGACAAGTCCAAGCCTTTGATTGGTCTTCGAACAATCCTCTTACAAGCGATGGATTTAAGAACGGTCCGGATATCAATACATCCTATCTATTCCGCATGATTCGCATCGACAATTCGCTGGATGCCGGCGATTATTTCGATCAAACAATGCCCGTCGGTTTCAACGTGGAAGGCGGTAATCCGGTTTCCCTCACTCAGTCCAGCATGCCAAATCTTGCCACAGGATCGATTCATATCTACGACGACTTACTCGGAGGCGATGATTTAGCGCCAATGGGAGGAACCGGTTCCGATACGGATACTGCAAACCGCCGCGCCATTCAGCTTGCCTGGAATTTCGGCGACGATCCTTTAACCGTTGTGGATTATCACATTCAAGTGAAGGAGGAAGGGCAAGAAGATTTTGTTATTCTAGGACAAACCTACAGCGGCAATCTCACCTATTTCTTGTGGACGGTGGACTCTGATTTTGTTACCCATGCCGATTATCAGGAAGGTCCTCAAAATGGTAAAAACTATCAGTTCCGAATTGTAAAAGTCGTTTTTGATGGTACTCGTGAATATCTAACGAGCGGCACGTTGGATTACACGGTTGAAGAGGATCAGACGAATCAAACCAATGGCGGTAATCTTGTCCTTGTTCATGATTCCGAAGGCACCGTACCTGATTTGACCAACCAAACAGATTTTGATACTCTTGATTCGCGCTCTCTTGCCATTGTTGGAAATATTCCAACCACGAACGCAGATAATTTTCATGTTTACGTTCGCAAAGGATTCGGTGGCATGCACTATCTCGGACAAACCGGTGATAAAAATCAGCTATCCCTGAATTGGACAGCCGGGAATCCACTGATACATAATGATTTCATCAACGGACCAGATTTGAATTCCGTCTATTCCTTCCGTTTCGTACGATTGGATGATCAGCTCAGTCCGGATGATTTTTATGATCAAAATGGCGTAGCCGGATTGAATCTCGAAGGCGGAAATGAATTGACTCTGACACAATCCGAAATGCCCTATATCAAAGATAAAAAAGTGTGTATTTATGACGACCTCTTAGGTGGTGAAGATTTGTCCTCATACGGCACACAAGGAGTGGATACCGATGATCCTGATTGGCGGGCGATTCAAATTGCATGGAATGTAGAAGCTGAACCATCAACCGTTTTGGACTATCATGTTTTCATTCGCGAACAAGGCGATGAAGAATTCGGATTCCTTGGACAAACAGGCTCCGGAAAAGTCACCTATTTCTGGTGGACACCCGATCAAGCCTTCAAAACCGCTTCTGAGTTTCAAGAGGGTCCCCAAGATGGAAAAGTCTATCAATTCCGTGTGGTCAAACTTGGATTCGATGGCACAAAAGACGGATTAAATAGCGGGTGGATTGAGTATAAGGTTTTCAATGACTAATCGGCTTTAGTTTTTTTTCAAAAACCAGAAAAAGCCTGCATCGCCTTCCGCTTCTCTTCTTGCAAAACGTTGAGATACCGGCTAGTAGTCACAATTGTGGAATGTCCCAAGATTTCCTTGACAACCACAAGATCAGCTCCATTCGCCAGCAAATGTAATGAGTATTAATCCGCAAATCGTAGAAACAAAAGTTTTAAATATCACTTTGTTCCAATAATTTTGTCCATTGATTCCAGATCTTCTTCCGCGGTTGATTCGGTTTCCTGGGAGAAGAGAAAATTTATACGGTTTTTGCATCCGTGGCCCCTTTTGTTGTAACTTATTGAATGAATTGGAGATATAAATCTGTAAATTACGAAATCAACCACTTTCACACCAATCTATACTAATAGAGTAAAAATAAGTGCAACAAAACAATATCTGTAAATCAATAAACCCATCTCTCTGGTTGATTTGTACCGAGAAATCCAACCACCATTTTCGTGCATCGTTCGAGTAAAAAGAAACAGTAAATATTGATTTTCTGGTATCAATTCAACTTGCTTTATGAGTCAGAGCGGAATCGATACGATTACGTATCCCTTTCCCTGAGTGCTCTCCCATTCGATTTCGCCGCTCTGATCCATGAGTAAAATACCAAGGATTTCCCTGGATTCGAGTTTTTTTGCATATCCCTTAATGGCTGAATCTAATTAATCTCCATAAAAATCAATGTAATTCACGATTTTCTTTGAGAAGTAGTGGATGACATAGGCATGCCTCAAGGATACTTCTTATGAAATCAGCTGAAATGCAATATACTATCCTGCAATTATCGATCAATGATGAAAAAATGTGGCGAAAATTTCTTGTACTAATTGGAAATTCTGGTTCAAATGAAAATGTTGAAGAAAGGTTATCGTTACAAATGAAGTGGTTTATGAATTTAGGTACGATAAGCGTCTTATTATTGACCTCCGTTTGCTTTGCGGAGGATTGGAATCAGTTTCGGGGATCCAAGCGAGACGGCCGTTCAATGGAAAAACATTTGCTTGATCAATGGCCGAAAAACGGCCCGCCGGTGCTGTGGACATTTAAAGGACTTGGCCGAGGTTATGCAACCGTTTCCATTGTGGATGGAATCATATACACAACGGGGATGATTGACGAAACGGGCTATCTTTTTGCTATTCATGAGAATGGCGATCTTAAATGGAAAAAGGCGTACGGCCCCGAATGGACGGGACCTTACCCCGGAACGCGCACGACTCCGACAATCGATGGTGACCGCGTCTACATCATGAGTGGACTCGGACTAGCCGCATGTTATAACAAAGATAGCGGTGATCGAATCTGGCGTGTGGATACATTAGGGAAATTTGAAGGGGAGAACATCACATGGGGCATCTCTGAATCGCTGCTGATCGACGGTGATAAAGTCATTTGCACACCCGGTGGGAAAATGCATCCATCGTTGCGCTGAATAAATTTTCTGGCGAAACCATGTGGACGACGGAAAAACTTAGCAATCTTTCTGCGTATTGCTCTCCTATTCTTGTTCGTTCGGGAGAGAATCGTTTGGTTTTCACAATGGTAAGAGATCTATTTGTTTGTGTGAATGCAAACAACGGTGATGTTCTGTGGACAATTCCGCATAAAACGCGAAACGATATCGCAGCCATAACACCTGTTTGGTGTGGTTTTGACCGCGTATATTTTACGAGCCACGGGACGGGTGGAACCATGATTCGCTATCAAGATCATGGAAGCAAGTATACTGAATTGTGGACAAGCCAAGCGTTGGCTTGTCTGCATGGTGGTATTGTTTTTCACGAGGACTCAGAAATAGGCCAACGGCTTTATGGTTCCGATGAAAAAGGCTACTGGGTCAGCCAGGATGTTTCGACAGGGGAAGTGATTTTTCAAGAAAAGATTCTCAACGCGAAAGGATCCGTGACTTACGCAGACGGTATGTTGTACTGCTATAGCGAAAAGGGATCGCTGGGTTTGGTAAAGCCATTGAAAGAGGATTTAAAGCTGATAAGTTCCTTTCCTATTACATTGGGTACGCACGAACATTGGGCATACCCGGTCATCTGCAATGGCAAACTTTATATTCGCCATGGTGATACTTTAATCTTGTTTGATGTTGAAAAGAAATAATCCGTTTTCAATTAAGGATTATACTTCCTATCTATTTCGTCCTCAAAGACACCGTATTATCCATAGACAATAAAATAGTCGCAAAAACATCGATAGAGTCATTGACTTTTGAGATTAAAACCGGATGATTGTTCTTAGTAATAGATATTCAAGATTATGTAATACTTCTGCATTGCTTTCAACCTGTTTTCAGTAGGGAGCCCTTAAATATGTACCCATTCAATAATATCTTTTGCGCAAAGAAAGAATCAAATAATATTGATGTATAAAAAAGGAAAGTGTGTGTGTTTCTCGAAGGATCAGACCTTTGACATCCCGAAAAATATGGTTTTTAGGGAGAAGAATCATGGAAAAGATATGTTTTTTTACACCGAAGCAATTTTTTTCTTTTTTGTCGGCACAAAAAGTCTTGAATATCATTATCTTTTTTTCATATATAATTCTATATTTAATTAGTAGTGTTTATTCTTATTCCATTATTCCTAGTAATATTTTAAATCATATTGTCATCATTTCATCAGATCTTGATGGAGATGGTTTTGAGGATGCCAACGATCCGGTTACAACCATATCTGAAGATACCATTTTAAATCGTGGAGAATATGTTTTTCTTGATTTACATATCTCAAACAATTCAACCCTTTTTTTAGCATCCGATATTGCTTATGAAGGGTATCAGGGAGTAATTATAAGAGCGGAAAACATTACGGTTGAGAGTGGCTCTTCCTTGCGTGCTGATGAGAATGGTTATCCGGGTCATTTTTATGGCGATGAAGAGAATGGTCCAGGTGGTGGAAATTCAAGTGAACGGACTGGTGGCTTGCTTACGACGGGCAGTGGCGCTGGTTATGGAGGTCGAGGAGGAGATTGCAAAGATTATCCTGGAGGAGATTCTTATGGAAATCCATTCTTACCGATTGATCTAGGATCGGGAGGAGGAAGAGCGAAAGGAAATACATCAAATACAGAAGTGAAAGGGGGGGATGGAGGGGGAGCGATTCAACTCATTGTCACAGGATCTTTCATCATCGATGGTATGGTAACTGCCAATGGTGGAACTGGTAATACAGTTGATCAATTTGGAAGTGGAGGGGGGTCGGGAGGTAGTATTTATATCGATACAAATAATCTTGAGGGATCAGGTATTATTTCAGCAAACGGCGGTGATGGTGGTGTCACCAATTATCCGGGAGGAGGAGGAGCCGGTGGGCGAATCGCCGTTTATTATCAATCGTCTTCCTACACTGGTGGAATGGTGGCAATGGGCGGTGAAGGGCATCAAGATGGTGAAGAGGGAACGGTAATTCAATTGTATGGCGCTACATATAAAAATGTAATTTTGTCATCAGGATTCGTTTATTTTTCAGGTTCATTTGACAGCACACTTGTTGAAGGTGGAACACTTGCGATTCCGACAGGAAGCACGCTGTCGATCGATGTAACGACTCTATCATCTGGTAATCTGAAAGTCGAAGAAAACGGCAATTATGTAACAAATAGTCTTACACTTAATACATCGGGCGAATTAAGGAATAATGGGCATGTTTTAGTCAACAATCTTTTTATGGATGCGGGATTCATATTGAATGGCGGTAATCTTACATGGACATCGTATACATTCCTTTCTGGAGATAATGTTATCACAAACGATGGTCAATTGAACTCACCGGACCTTACAATAGCAAATCTCAAATTGATTCAAAGAGGATCATTAAACATTTCAGATCATACAATCATAATAGAGGATATGGGGGAATTTGTTTCAGATGTCTATTTGGAAATTGACAATATAACAGTGAAATCGGGTGGTTTGTTGACTCACTCAGCAAATTTTAATTCACAGGAACATTCGATCCATTTGGTCTTAGATAATTTGGTTATTGAAGCCGGAGGGAGAATTGATGGGAATGAGAATGGTTATCCCGGTCATTATTATGGAGATGAATATAATGGTCCAGGGGGGGGAGAATCAAACGCACCCAATATAGATCATGATAGTTCAGGTGGCGGAGGAGGGTATGGAGGGAAAGGTGGTGATTCTTATCCATATGGAGGAGAACCATTCGAGGGAGGACCAGCATACGGAAACGCCGAAAATCCTACCGAATTAGGTTCTGGAGGAGGCAAAGCAAGAAGAGATCATGAACTCACAAAAGGAGGAAATGGTGGTGGATCCATTAGACTTTTCGTAGAAAATTCAATGGTGAATGAAGGAGTGATTTCAACAAATGGAGGAAATGGAAGCGTTCGTAGTTCCAATATTACATTTGGTAGTGGTGGTGGTTCGGGGGGCTCCATTTTTATTGAAACAAATGAATTGATTGGTTCAGGAGTAATCAGTGCCAATGGTGGTGATGCTGGTATAGGAAATCGTTCCGGCGGCGGAGGAGCCGGTGGACGAATTGCCATTTATTATCAATCCTCATCATTCACCGGTACTATGGAAGCACAGGGTGGAGAAGGTTATGAAAATGGGGAAAATGGTACAATAATTTGTGAATTTACACCATCACAAACTTTACAAATCGTTATTCCAAACGGTGGAGAGGAATGGCAAGCCAATACCCAGCATGACATTGAATATCAATGTACTGGTGAAATTAATTTAGTCGATCTCCTGTTTAGTTCCGATGGTGGTGTATCATGGCAAACAATTGTAAATGCCGCACCAACAGGTAATGGTTTGAATAGTTATGAGTGGGTAACGCCGAATATTGCTTCATCTACAGAATGTCTAGTCAAAGTTTCAGCAAGTACATATACAGAAGAAAAAATGGTTCATGGTGTTTATGATGCAGCACCTTATGATATGTTTGGAGGACATACGGCAATCTATGGAGATACAGCAGTTATCGCTGCATATCGAAACGATGATGTGGGCGCTGTGTATATATTCGTTAAAAAAAGTATCGGATGGATTCAACAACAAAAATTAATAGCAAGTGATGCAACAAGAGGTGACCAGTTTGGAAGTTCTGTTGCCATTTATGAGAATACAATTGTTATTGGAGCAATTGATGATGATGATGGGGGTAGTTATTCGGGTTCTGCTTATGTATTCGTTAAAAATGGTGATTTTTGGATAGAGCAAGACAAACTTGTTGCCCATGATCCCGCAGCCCATGATCAATTTGGTAAATCTGTATCAATCTTTGAAGATACAATCATTATAGGCTCGCCTTTTGATGATGATGTTTATGAGGATTCTGGATCGGCCTATATTTTCATACGAAATGGGAATACATGGAGTCAACAAGCGAAACTTACAGCAAATGATCCACACCAACTTGATGTATTTGGACAAGATGTAGCTATTTGGGGTAATACAGCGGTTATCGGGAGTCGCGATAATGCATGGATCGGTGCAGCTTATGTGTTTGAGAGAGAAGGCAGCAGTTGGAATGAAACCGACAAATTGGAGGCATCTGATGGTAATACAATGGATTTCTTTGGTGCACGAGTCGCTATTGAAGATGATACCATTGTTGTTGGATCTACTCATAATGATGGGAGTTGTGAGAATTCTGGTTCCGTCTACATTTATTCATATAATGGAAATTCATGGATAGAAGAATCAAAATTGTCACCCAATGATCTTGGGGATGCGGACGAATTCGGAGGGCATCTATCAATTTCTAATAATACAATAGTTGTAGGTACAACGCATCAAGATGGTGTAGGTGAAAATTCTGGAGCATGTTATGTATTTGTAAAAGATGGCAGTTCATGGAGTCAACAAGAAAAACTTTTATCAAGCGACATCGAAGCTGGAGATTGTTTTGGTAACGCATCGATCTTCGGTGAAACGATTGTTGTTGGCGCCCAACATGAGGAGGAGGGGGGAATTTATTCAGGTTCAGCGTACATGTTCGAACGAAATGAAGAAAAATGGAAGCAGCGTGCCAAGTTAACGGCTGGAGACGCCGCGTGGGAGGATCGGTTTGGGGGATCAGTAGCAATCCAAGATAATCGAGCTGTTGTCGGAATGATGCATGATAAAGATGCAGGATCAGAGTCCGGATCAGTCTATGTATTTTCAAAACAAAATGAGGAATGGAATATTCAAGCAAAACTACTAGCCGATGACGCATCGGTTGAGAGTTTATTTGGAAGATCGGTTGAGATTCTAAACGATACAGTGTTTGTTGGAGCGCCAGCCAACAGCGCCAGTTCTGATCCGGGAGCAGTATATCTATTTGGATGGAATGGCAGTAATTGGATACAACAAGATAAATTATTTGCTCTCGACGCTACAGCAGGCGATGAATTTGGGAAATCGATCGCGATTTCTGGAAATACGCTTGTTATTGGTGCCCCTTCAGAAGATGACACTGCAGTGAATTCAGGATCGATTTACGTATTTGTTTGGAATGGAACCAACTGGATTCAAGAGGCAGAATTAAAAGCAACAGATGCGTCTGAGGATGACCAGTTTGGTTCTTCGGTATCTATTTCTGGTGATTCCATTATCGCTTCATCCCCATATGATGACGATGCAGGTGACATGAGTGGATCAGCCTATGTCTTTATTCGAAATGGTGGAACATGGACTCAGCAATCGAAATTAATCGCAAGTGACGCTTCAGCAAGTGATACTTTTGGTGAATCGGTGTCGATTGAAGGAGATACAATCCTCATTGGTGCAAGTCAAGATGATGATGGAGGAGAAAATTCCGGCTCAGCCTATGTGTTCACCCGCAGTGGTACGACATGGACGCAAGTTGCCAAACTACAAGCGATTGATGCTGCGGAAGAAGATGGTTATGGTAAATCCGTTGTGATCGAAGGTGATACCTTGGCGATAGGCTCTTATCAAAACGATGCGATGGGCATTGATTCCGGTGCGGTGTATATTTATACAAAGGAAGAAACCGATTGGATTCCCCGAACGAAAATCCAAGCGTTTGATGGCGGTTCGAATGACAATCTGGGGACATCTCTTGCAATGGATGAAAATACAGTGATTGCAGGTGCAAGTGGCCACTTGAACACAGGCGCTGCGTATATCTTTAACCCGATTGGTACAGATTGGAATGAGGATCAATGGGATGTAAGCGACGGTTTCTTCACCATTTATTCGAGCGCGCCGTTGTTATCTCTTGTGCCTTCCAACTTGACTCTTCATCGGGGGGAAGAGGTTGAAATTTCCGTCACAATATCCGATGCCACTGGTGTTCTTGGGTATCGTATCGGTATGAATTTCGATCCGAACCAAATCGAGTATGTGTCCGGCTCAGCGACAGTGGCGGGTACTTCTTGTGAAAATTGGATTGGGCCGTATGTGAATGATGAATCGGCGGGAACCGTGATTTATACGGCGGCGGGGGATGAAAGTTTAAATACTGGGCTTGGAACTTTGTTGCGATTTCGCGTTCAGGTCAGTGATGATTCTGACCTGGAAGACGGGACTATCATCAATATCACGTTTGATTCACTATTGACTGAAATCAATGATGGGGAGATTGATGTCGATTTAGTGGAATGGTCTGCTGAAATTTTCGGGCCGAACCATCAACCGGAGTTTACCGGCGGGCCGGATGTGGGAGTGCTGGAAGATTCCGGCGCCCATTCCTTCGTCAGTTGGGCGACGGATTTTTCGGCTGGGCCAAGCTACGAATCCATTCAGGAAGTGTCGTTTGTGGTAGTAACAGATAATCCGGCGTTGTTTGCCGCTTTGCCAACGGTTAGCCCGACAGGGACGCTGGAGTTTACTTCGGCTTCCGATGCGAATGGGGTAGCTTCGGTTACGGCTACGTTGTTCGATGATGGCGGGACCGCGAATGGGGGGATCGAAGCTTCAACACCTTATAATTTTATTATTTCTGTCACGCCGGTGAATGATGCGCCTTGGTTCATCAAAGGAGCGACGATTGCGATTGTGAATGATCCGGTTGCGCCGAAAGAATATATCGAATGGGCGACGGATATCAATGCGGGTACCTTTGAAATTACACAATGGGTTTCATTTATGGTGGATAACGATCAACCGTTGCTGTTTACTTCTCAGCCAGCGGTTAGTTCGACAGGAACGTTGTCGTTCAAACCTGCAATGGAGGCACACGGTGTTGTCAATGCCTCTCTTGCTCTTTACGACGACGGTGGCGAAGAAAACGGCGGTGTGAATCGTTCGGCGACAGAAGAGTTCAAGATCATTTCCTTCGCGAAATATCGATGGGGAGACATGAACGGCAATGATATTGTCGGCTCGGTGGACGCCTCGCTCATCCTCCAATACGATGTGTCACGGATTTCTTATTTTCCTGCGTTTCCTCCGAGTGAGTATCCGGAATACTATCAACAATATTATACAGAATTTTTCCCCATGCCGATCAAGGACGATCCGTTCTTCACGCCAGCAGGGGATGTGAATTGGGATCAGACGATTGCGACGGTGGATGCGTCGCTGATTCTTCAGCAGTATGCGCTGTTGATTGATTATTTTCCGGCGGATACGAATGAAGATGATTGGGGGCCGGATTATACGCCGGGCGGTAAAACTGCGAAACGAGCACGGAATAACAGGTATGTCGTGGAGCGGGAGTTGTCGGCTTCGGCGATTGCAGGACCGGATGGGAAGAGTTGGGTTGTGCGGTTTGCCGTCGATGATGCGCGTGGTCTTTGCGGGGTGAAGTTGGGTTTGCGGTTTAATCCAGCTCAGCTCGTAATAGTCGAAGAAGATGCTTGTTTGTTGGTAAATAATG
>CAYPPG010000073.1:0-35304 GCA_964412555.1 uncultured bacterium | reverse complement strand
CGCCGCCGCGATCGCCAGCCCCCGGATGCCCGCCGGCGGCTCGGTGAGCGTCACCTTTCAACGCGCAAGATTCCTTGCTCGCACCCAAGGCGGGCAAGGATGCCCGCGCTCCGACCTCCCAAGGCGGGCAGGGATGCCCGCGCTCCGACCTTGTGATTGTTCTGCGGTATCCCGAATTCATCTTTCCTATTACAATTAGTAAAAAGAGACATGGGGAAGAAAGAAAAATGGCTATCATCCTAAAACAAACTACCATTTTGCTCCTAATCCTCATAATCACTCTATCCATCGCACCGGCAAACACTTCAACATTGGATAACAAAGAAAAGCTTCAACCACATAATTCCGCAATGGAATGGATACGTCCGAGTGAAAATGGAAGCCACTTTGTATATGAAAAGTCAGGCAAAAAGTTCATGGCCTGGGGCTTCAATTACGATCACGACGCATCCGGGCGATTACTGGAAGATTATTGGGTTGAGGCGTGGCCTACTGTTGTCGAAGATTTTCATGAAATGAAATCCTTGGGTGCCAATGCCGTACGCATTCACCTGCAAACAAGCCGTTTCATGAAATCTCCAAACGAAACGAATCAAAAAGCGCTTGAACAACTTGTACGATTGGTTGAACTTGCAGAAGATACCGGCCTGTATCTCGATATCACCGGTCTAGGCTGCTATCACAAAGAGGATGTGCCTGAATGGTATGACGCTATGAGCGAAAAGGAACGCTGGGAGGTACAAGCCATATTCTGGGAGTCGGTTGCGAGAGTATGTGCTAAGAGTCCAGCCATATTTTGCTATGACTTTATGAACGAACCTATTCTGCCCGGCGCGAACAAAACAGAAACGAACTGGTTAGCCGGCGAATTTGGTGGTAAATATTTCGTGCAGCGAATTACACTCGATCTGAAAGGCCGAACAAGAGATCAAGTTGCTAAAGAATGGGTAGACACTCTTGTTAAAACAATTCGCAAACAGGATGACCGCCATATGATCACCGTTGGAGTTATCCCCTGGGCACACACCTTCCCGAAAGCCAAACCGTTGTTTTATTCAAAAGAGGTAAGCGAGAACCTGGATTTTGCCAGCGTTCATTTCTATCCGAAACAAGGAGAGGTGGATAAAGCGTTGACTGCACTGAAAGTGTATGAAATTGGCAAACCGCTCGCTGTAGAAGAAATGTTTCCTTTGAAATGCGGGGTGGATGAGATAAATGAGTTTATCGAGGCGTCGCGTGGATATGTTGATGGATATTTTAGTTTTTATTGGGGGAAAACGATTGAAGAGTATGGGCAAGATACCGGACTAGCCAGCGCTATTATCAAGAAATGGTTGGAGTATTTTCGTGCTCAAAAAAATTAAATCCTCAAGGGCAGACTACGCTTCGCCCTTGCTATCCTAGTTTGGATATTTAACTTTCCTTTTTCTCAATCGACTCCGTCAATATCGTCGTCCCTTCCGGATGCACTTCCAAAATTCCCCCCTCGACTTGGAAGGTCAACGTCTTCCCATCTGCTTCCCGAAGATTCAAATCGCCTTTGGTCAGACTGGTCATCAATGGGGCATGGTGCGCGAGGACTCCCAAATACCCTAACGCTCCTGGAGCGACAAGAGATTCGATTTCTCCCGAATAAACCGATTCGGTCGGCGTGATGATTTGGAGTGAATAGGTAGCAGCCATAGTTTAACCGTATTAAATCGCTCCCATTTGCTTCGCATTATCGACCGCTTCGTCGAGCGTACCGCACATATAAAACGCCTGTTCCGGCAGTTCGTCCATCTCACCGGCAGCAATTTTCTTGAAGGATTCGATCGTATCGGATACTTTCACATATCGCCCTTCCCGGCCGGTAAACTGTTCCGCCACAAAGAAGGGTTGGGAAAGGAAGCGTTGAATCTTTCGGGCGCGTTGAACGGTGACCTTGTCCTCATCGGAAAGTTCGTCCATCCCTAGAATGGCGATGATATCCTGCAAGTCTTTGTACCGTTGAAGGATCTGTTGCACATCACGCGCAGTGTTGTAATGATTTTCACCCAAAATACGTGAATCCATGATACGCGAAGTGGAATCAAGCGGATCGACCGCGGGATAAATTCCCAATTCGGCAATCTGACGGGAAAGAACCGTCGTAGCGTCGAGGTGGGAAAATGTCGTGGCCGGTGCAGGATCCGTTAAGTCGTCTGCGGGAACGTAAATCGCTTGCACGGAAGTAACCGAACCTTTTTTCGTCGATGTGATCCGCTCCTGCAGAGCACCCATTTCCGTCGCCAAAGTCGGCTGATACCCGACCGCGGAGGGCATACGGCCAAGCAGTGCGGACACTTCGGAACCGGCCTGTGTGAAGCGGAAGATATTATCGATAAAGAGCAAAACATCTTGTCCACGTTCATCCCGGAAGTACTCGGCCATTGTAAGAGCGGAAAGACCGACACGCAGACGCGCTCCCGGCGGCTCGTTCATCTGGCCATAGACAAGAGCCGTTCGCTCGATAACGCCGGATTCGTTCATTTCCAGCCAGAGGTCGTTTCCTTCACGAGTCCGCTCACCAACACCACCGAAGACGGAAACCCCGCCGTGTTCAGCCGCGATACTGCGGATAAGTTCCATAATGACAACCGTCTTGCCAACTCCGGCGCCTCCGAACAATCCGACTTTCCCGCCACGGGCATAGGGAGCAAGCAAATCAATGACCTTGATTCCTGTCTCGAAGATTTCCGCTACCGGAACTTGGTCTTCAAAGGGAGGCGCAGGACGATGAATCGGCAGCCGTTGATCGGGATTGGATAATTCGATATCTTTTCTGTCAATCGGTTTCCCGAGCAGGTTGAACATACGTCCGAGACACTGATCTCCGACCGGAACGGTAATCGGTTCGCCCGTATCCACGGCTTTCATTCCGCGAACCAAGCCGTCCGTGGAAGCCATTGCGACGCATCGTACGAGATTGTTCCCGATGTGCTGGGCAACCTCGACGGTCAATTCAATATTCTTTTCTTCGTTATCGATCGTGATCGCATTCAAAATATTGGGTAGATGATCCGAGTCGAATTCAATATCGACCGTTGGACCAATAACTTGTCGTATTTCCCCGATATTAGACATTGCTGAACCTCTTTTTATATCGAAATATTTTATTATTTATCCTTTTAACGCCTCAGCTCCACTCACAATCTCAAGCAATTCCTTTGTAATGGACGCCTGCCGTGCTTTATTCATTTGTAATGTCAGCGAATCCATCAGTTCTTCACAGTTTTCATTCGCCGTCGTCATGGCAATCATTCGCGCTTGATGTTCCGCGGCAAATGCTTCGACAAATATATACAAAAGCCGGGTTTTCACCAACATCGGCAAAAACTGAGCAAGCAGAGATTTCGGATCCGGCTCGAAGATGTAATCGAGATGCATATGCGACTCGCTTTCATCCTCTTTCGATTCGAGCAGTTCCTCCTTCACAAGAGGCAGATATTTCTCCCGAAACGGTTTATACGCCATTGCCGTGAGTGCACGGTTGTAAACAATTTCTATCTCATCATATTCGCCATTCAAAAAGAATCCGCTCAATTCTTCGGCAATATCCATGATCCTTGGAACATCGATGTTTCCTAAAAAATCATTATGCGATTTGACGATGTTCCAACCGTGTTTGCGGAAAAAAGCGAACGCCCGGCGTCCAACTATATATAAATCCGTTTGTTCCGGATTGGCAGATTGTAAATATTCATTCGCAAAACGAATCGCGGTCGCGTTAAATGCACCGCATAATCCGCGGTCTGCCGAAAAGATCAACACCAATCGTTTCTTGACTTCCCGCTGTTGTGCGAGCGGTTGATCCTCGACATTCGCATGTTCGACCAATCTTCCCACGATCTCTTGAAGTTTTTTCGTATAAGGACGGGATTTTTCACGGCGTTCCTGCGTCCGTCTCATTTTTGAGGCAGACACGGAACGCATGGCCCGTGTAATCATTTTTGTATTACTAACGGTCCGTATTCGACGACGTAAATGTTTCAGCGATGGCATAAGATCAAATCTCTTTCAGTTCGAACTGATCGAGTACTCCGTATCGCCGGCATCCTGCCGGCTTTACCGAAATGCCGCCAAGACAGCGGCGATATATCATTTAGCAAGAAACTGTTCTTTGAACTTCGAAATTCCTTCTTTGAGTCTTTTCGTAATTTCATCGGAAATAACTTTTTCTTCCGCAATCGAATGAACCGCATCATGATAATGTTCATTCAAATAGGGGAAAAGTTTCTCTTCAAAATCTTTCGCTTGATCCAGGGGCAAATCATCGAGAAAACCATGCCCGCCGGCAAAAATGATCACAACCTGTTGTTCAAGCGGCATGGGCTGGTATTGATTCTGCTTCAAAATTTCCGTCATTCGCTCGCCCCGCGTCAACTGCGCTTGGGTGGCTTTATCCAGGTCGGAACCGAACTGGGCAAATGCCGCCAGTTCCCGATATTGCGCCAAATCAAGACGCAAACGGCCACCCACAGCTTTCATCGCTTTGGTTTGCGCATTTCCACCGACACGGGAGACGGATAAACCGACATTGATAGCGGGTTTGACACCGGCATAAAAGAGGTCCGGTTCCAGATAGATCTGTCCATCCGTAATGGAGATCACGTTGGTCGGAATATATGCAGAAACGTCACCCGCTTGTGTTTCAATAATGGGAAGCGCAGTCAATGAGCCGCCGCCGTTTGCTTCACTCAATTTTGCGGCACGCTCAAGCAGCCGGCTGTGAAGATAAAATACATCACCGGGATAGGCTTCCCGACCCGGAGGCCGGCGAAGTAGAAGCGATAATTGGCGATAGGATGCAGCATGCTTGGATAAATCGTCATAAATAACCAGTACATGCTTTTGATTGTAAAGAAAATATTCGCCCATCGCACATCCGGAGTAGGGAGCGATATATTGCAGCGTCGCCGGTTGTTCCGCCGTGGCCGAGACAACGGTCGTGTATTCCATAGCACCGTTCTTTTCCAGAACGTCCACCACAGCCGCGACGCTCGATGCCTTTTGACCGACGGCGACATAAATACAAAACACATCGGTTTTTTTCTGATTGATGATGGCATCGATGGCAATCGCCGTTTTCCCGGTTCCGCGGTCTCCAATAATCAACTCCCGTTGTCCCCGGCCGATCGGGATCATCGAGTCGATTGCCTTGAGTCCCGTCATCAACGGTTCCTTCACAGGTTGCCGGTCGATCACGCCGGGTGCTCGTGATTCGAGATCACGAAACTCTTTCGACACAATCGGACCTTTGCCGTCCAGCGGTTCACCCAATGGGTTGATAACCCGTCCGACAATGGCTTCTCCTGCCGGAACGGAAGCGATTCGGCCGGTCCGTTTCACGACATCGCCTTCTTTGATGTTGCGATCGGAACCGAACAAGGCGGCGCCGACGCTGTTTTCTTCCAGGTTCAGCACCATCCCCATCAGGCCGCCCGGGAATTCGAGCAATTCGCCGGCCATCGCCTCTTCTAACCCATAAATCGTGGCGATTCCATCACCGACCTTCAAAATGGTCCCCACCGAGTCCATCTTGAGATCGGTTTCAAACGATGCTAATTCTCGTTCAAGAACGGATGTGATTTCTTCTGGTCTCAGAGCCATCTTTCCTCATTCCTCTCCCTTTCAGGGAAATGGAGATGCTCGTGTTCAAGACACGAGCCGCGTTTCTTTCAAGCGTTGGCGCAGGTCATTGATATACGTCGATAGGGTCGTATCCATCAAAATATCTCCGTACTTGACCTTCACTCCACCGATCAAAGCCGGATCGACTTTGAATTTCAAATCAAATTTCAATTCGCAAAACGCTTCCAATTTTTCACGAATCGTTTTTTGTTCCTCTTCATTCAGAGGAATAGCCGTCGTCACTGTCCCCAAGGTAAATCCTTGGGCTTCTTCGACCATTTTTTGGAATTCCACCAAAATGTCGATCAAATGTTCTATACGATCGCGTTGCAAGAGCAGAAGTATAAAACGGTAAAATACTTCCGAAAGCTGTCCTTTAAAAACGGTTTCCACGAATTTCTCTTTCGCTTCCTCCCGAAAATGAGGACCGGAAAGAAATACGAATAACTTGGGATTTTCCTTCAGCAAACGATGAAGGGAATTGGCTTCTTCCTGCGCATCATTGAGCGACAATTCCTCTTTTTGAACCACATGCAGCAACGCACGTGCGTAATTTTGAGCGACGAGAGGATCTTGCGGCACGATTAATTCCTTTCAATCCGATTCAGAAAATCCCCGATCAAATCGCGATGTTTCTGATCATCCAAGCGTTCCTGAATCAGATGTTCGGTCGCTTCGATCGTCATATTGATGACATCTTCTTTCAGAACAGCACGGGCCTTTTCCACCTCGTATTGGATGTTCTGCTGCGCTTTTTCGATCATCGAATCGGCTTCATTGCGCGCTTTATCCTGAATGGATTCGGCGATACGCCTGCCTTCGGAGATCAATTCCTGCATTTTCGCGCGGCCTTCTTCCTCGATCTTTCGGAGGCGTTCCTCGTATTCGGCGCGTTCTTTTTCCGCTTCCGTACGGATATTCTCCGCTTGTTTCAAGTCCCCATCAATTTTATCGCGCCGTTCATCGATCACGGACAGCAGAGGACCGAAAGCAAATCGCTTCAACAGCCAAAAGACCAGCAGAAAGCAAATAATGACTGTGACAATCTGCACATAGACGGGAGGACCTTCTATGGGCGCTTCTTCTATCGGTACATCTTCGGCTGCCACGAAAATCAGACCGCATAACTCTTGGAGATTATGGATACTCACTATGGCATCTCCTTCTCTTGCAACTTCGGAATAGTCTGGTTTGAACTAGGAAGTTCCTTTAAAATCCTGCAACAGCAGCGAAGAAGTTGGAGATCAACGCGTAAATCGTCAAAGCCTCGATAAACGCACAACCGATAACCATGGCGGTTTGAATTTTCGCCGCGGCTTCCGGCTGACGCCCCATGGCTTCCATAGCCTTGCTTACGGCAAAACCAAGCCCCAAACCGGAACCGATTGCGGCGATTCCGATCCCCAGGTGATATGCTGCCTGTGGAGTAAATAATGCTTCCATCGTTTTCTCCTTACTGTTTTCCTTTGAATCGTTTTCGATCCAATATATTTTTACCCGGCGGGGGGCCGGGCGAAAAATCAAGAATCGTTTCAATGTTCATGTTCTTCGTGGGGTAACACCATCGAAATATACACGGTTGCCAGCAGGGTAAACACCAATGCCTGAATCGTACTCAGCAACATGGCCAATAACACAAAGGGAAAATGCAGCGGAATCCCGAAAAAACTGCTTGGCCAAATCGCGAGCATCAAACTGCATCCGAGCAGCATGGCAACTCCCAATAACAAATCCTCTCCAAAGATATTTCCATAAAGACGGCAAGCCAAACTAAGCGGCTTGATGAATTCTTCCATGACATGCAACGGTAAAAATAAAGGAACCAGCATCCATCCGATGGCGTCCTTCGGTTCCCCCATCAAATGATAAAAATACTTACCCGGCCCCAATCGCACAAAGCCGATATATTGCACATACAGAAATACACAAATCGCCAAAGCCGCGGTCACCCGCAAATCCGAAGTCGGAGACCGCATCAGGGGAATAAGACCGAACCAGTTCATACACACAATGAAAATAAACAACGTGCCTAAAAAGGGGAAATACTTTCGGCCTTCCTTTTCCCCTAAAATATTGCAAACCAATCCCAATAAACCTTCGACCACGATTTCCGCCGCCGCTTGCAATCGGGTGGGTAAAATCGACCGCTTCCGCGAAGCCAAGTAAAAAAACAGGGTAACCATCCCAATCACCAGCAATGCAAAAAATTGCATCTGAAATTCCCATAACAGCGAATCTTTGGGAACGAGATTGGGAAAATAATGATTAAGTACATGAACGAGATTGGGCAATTCCGGCGCATGGGCAGCGTGCTCACTATGCTCCGCTGCGTGCTGGGCCGTTTCATGGGCTGCTTCCATTCTATTGAATCCTCAACGATCTCGATTCGGTTTATGTTGTTTTTTCTGCCGT
Organism: uncultured bacterium; assembly: GCA_964412555.1. Classification (GTDB taxonomy): domain Bacteria; phylum Hinthialibacterota; class Hinthialibacteria; order Hinthialibacterales; family Hinthialibacteraceae; genus CAYPPG01. The sequence continues at coordinate 27,240 of CAYPPG010000073.1, read as the reverse complement.
CAATTCACGGTTTTGGTAATAAATGGATTCCGCAACGATCAACACAAAAGGTATATGAAATCCGCAGATTCCCGCTCCGATGGAAAGGGGAACCGTCATAAGTATCAGTGCTCCAATACCGTATAGCACGGGTAGTTTCAATTGCGCAAAAAGGGCGACTTTCCAGATTCGCCGAGAGTGAAACACTTCTCCGATCAATCTTTGTAAAACCCATAAATTGATTGACGACCAAAGTCCACCGAATGCGAATCCGGCGGCATGGTGAACATCCCATACAATCCATAAGATACCGGAGACAAGAAGAACGCTGTAAATGGCATGTCGTATCACACGGTTGAGTTCTTCAGGTCCCACCATCTTTCTCCTGCGCTTCGATCATTTTCTTGATAATAAAATACGTCTGCCTTATTCCGGAAAATATTCCCAAGAACAAAAATGGAATTTTAATCCACGTTGTTCCGCATTTCTCGTCCAGCCAATTGCCGATATAAAAAAAAGCGATCGGGTAGAGAGCCAAGAAAACCGGGATAAACGCACATTGACCGGCGATTCGAACCCATGCCAATTTCGGTTGTTTGTCGTTCTGCGTAGACATGGATTCTACTCATTCGGCTATCCGAATAAACCACACAATTCGGAAATATTGATATATCGAATCATACTAGCCAATGTATAGGAAGGGTGTCAACCGATGCAAACGAGCTCACTTGAAAATTTTTTCCCTCATCGACCCTCTTAAAGCCCCTCGTTTACAATAAGTTTACAAAAATTATAGAAAACTAGAGGCCTGATCAAGCGTTATATGATGTAATGGAGCGTATGGAGTATTCATGGTTCCTTAACAGCTGAATCCTTTCACTCTTAGAAAATGAATTCAAGGGAGAAAAAAGATGCGTATTCTGATTCTTTCGACAATCGCCTGTTTTGTAGTGATTCCATTTACCGCTTTCGGGTATTCAATAGAAGAAGCGGAAGAAAACCTTCGTGATCTTCAATTTGAACAAGTTCTCGAGCAACTGAAGCCAAATCAAATCCCAGAAAAAGACAATCAAGCCTATGCATACTATCTGCTGGGTATGGCGGCGTTCCACCTGGAACAGTATGAAAAGGCGATGTCCTTCTTCGATACAATTTATACCGACTATCAAGACAGCCGCTGGTTCGTGAAAGCCGCGTACCGCAAAGCTGAATGCTTAATGCAGCTCAAGAGGTTTCCCCTCGCCGAAGCGATTTATGCGACGGGAGCGCAAGGATTGATGAGCGAAAAGCGCCGGAACGAAATCGCAGATATTTATATCCACCACGCAGATGATTTTTTTGCCCCGAAGAAAAAAGACAAGACCCCCTCCTTTGAACGGGCGCGCACACTCTATGAATATGCAAAAGAGATTCTCCCGAAAAGTCCCCGATGGGAACGAGTCAGTTTTCAGATAGGGATGACGTTTTTCAAGCAAGAACAATGGGAGGAATCACAGAAGAATTTGCAGGACTTGATCGCCTTTTATGAATCGAATGAATCCTCACCTAGCAGCGCTGATGAATCCATCGTTTCCGCCAGTGCACCGAATCCGTATCCCACGGGCGGGTATCTTGACGATGCAATGTTGTATCGCGGAGAAGCCCTTTTTCGCCTGAACCAGAAAGAAGAAGCCCGGAAAATTTGGAGAAAAATGCGGGATCAACGAAAAAATCAATCAAAGCGTCCCGACATTATTGCAGAGGCCTCCTACCGTATCGCCAAAACGTACGGAATCCCACAACCAAACAACGATAAAGAACTGGCATTGGGTGTCCGAAGTCTCGAAGAATACCTGCAACTCTTCCCTGACCATGAACATACTGCCGACGCGGCTCTTCAGAAAGCGGAAGCCTATTTTCATCGGCGCCAATACACAAAAGCTCTCGAAGGATTCCGCGAATTTCTTCGGCTGTATGAAGAGAAAGCCGATCCGGAACAATCCGCTTCAGCGGAAATGTACATCGCTCGATGCCAGGTCCAACAGGAAAAATACGAGGATGCGATTCAGTCATTCAAAGAATTCCTCATTCACCATCCGGTAGACAAAAATTGGAGTGAAGCGCAGCACTCCATTATTGATACCAAATATCGCAAAATCATGAACTTGCAACGCCAGGCTGAAAGAGAACTCCAACGATGGAAGCGAAAGTTACAAGAGGAAAACCGAAAACCCGAGCCGGAAACCATTCCCGCCCCTGTCGTGCAAACATTTGAATCCGTCGAGAAAGAAATCGAGTTGTTTCAGAAAGATTACCCACTGGACGGGAGAATTTCGAGTTTACTTTTGCAAATAGGAAAAAACGAAAGGGCATTGCAGAATTATTCGGAAGCGATCAGTATTTGGAAAGACATTGCTTCCCGTTATCCCAACAGCGATCCGGCTTCGGAGGCCCTTTATTTGATCGCGGTGTGCACGGAACAGGATTTAGGGGAACTCGATAAATCTATCGAATTGTACCAAGAAGTGACATTCGGTTCTCACCAAAGAGAAGCACAGGAACGCATTCGATTACTGCAATCCGTCCACCTTGCTATCCGAACAGAGCGAACTTTCCACACAAATGAATCACCAGCGATCAAGGTCAACACCCGAAATATCGAAAATTACACCTGCAAACTTTATCCCCTCGATCTCAAAGCCTATTTCGAAACGCGACACACCATTCGCAATATCGAAGACTTGGATGTGAACTTGATCTCGGCTGAAAAAGTTTGGGACGTGACACCGGAAGATTATTCCGAATATAAATTAATCGAACAGAACATCCCGATTCCTGTCGAAGGACCGGGAGCGTGGGTTGTGCAGGTCGAATCGGAAACTCTCGAAGGAGTAACACTCGTCCTCGTTTCCGATCTCGCAATTGCGATTCAAGGAGGAAAAAAGGAAATATTTGTCTATGCAGAAGATCAGCGGAGAGAACTTCCCATGAGCGATACAGAAATCCTGGTCAATGATGGAAAATCCATCATTGCACAAGGCAAGACAAATGGAGACGGCATTTTCCATCTAGCGGACTTAAACGCCATCCAAACAAATAGGCTTTCTGTGTTCGCTGTTGCGAACGGAAATTGTGCCGGGGAAGAACTGCGAATCGAAAACTTGAGCGCTGCAACGAATCTCCAACCACGGGTGGTGGTGTATACCGATAGACCGGCATACCAACCGGGAGACCGCATGCACTATCGAGCACTGATTCGGGAAATCGAAGACGGGAAATATACAATCCCTCAGGAACATGAGTTCGAAGCCTCCGTCTTCGACAATCGTGGTGTGTTGATCCATCAAAAGAAAAGCAAACTCTCCGAATTCGGCACAATGCACGGGGAACTCCTACTCGATCCCTTTGCCCCGCATGGGCAATACCGGGTCGAAATTTCACGAAAAGACGGCCCCTCGGGAGCTTGGACTTTCGAAGTGCAGGAATTTACCCTACCGACGGCCCGCATAGAAATTGAAACGAAACAAACAACCTATTTTTATGGTGATAAAATCAGTGGGACAATCAAAGTCGGTGATTATTCCGGCAATCCATTCGCCAATGAAAAAGTAACCTATTTTCTCGCATCCGAATGGCAAGAAGGGACAACGGATGACGAAGGGAAAATCGAGTTCGAATTCGAAACATGGGATTTGCCTGAAGAAGGCATGATCCAAATCATAGCCAACCTCCCCCATCGGCAAGTGCAAGGTCAGAAAAATCTCATATTGGTCTCGACGGGTTTCTCCATCACTCTCGAAACAACTCGCGACACCTATCTGGCCGGAGAACCATTCCAAGTTCAAATCACCGCTCGAAGCCGTGACGATGAACGAACACTTCTTGCACAACCATTAAAGATTTCCTTGAATCGGCGAAACGATGAAGGCGTGTATGAAGAGGTGCAAACGGAGACTATCACAACCTCTGATGACGAACGCCAAAAGAAATCCGTTCCCTTTACCGCTCAAAAGGGCGGAAGTTATCGGATCGAAGCGGAAGGAACCGACAGCCGAGGTACAGTAGTTACTTCCCGAAAAACACTTCACATCTCCGGAGAAGATGACACCAACAAACTGTTGGTTCTGAGCGATCAGTCAAATTATGAGCAAGGAGAAACGGCTTCATTCACTTTGTTTTCCCGCCTGCCGGAAAATCTCGTTCTCATGACAGGAGTACGTGAAGGGATAGTGGAATATCGGATTGAAACATTGAAACCGGGCAAAAACCGGATCGAGTGGCAGCTGGACGACCGCTACAGCCCGACATGTATTATCTCTTTCCTCGTGATGCATGAAAACGAAGTCCATCAAGCCGAAACGGTATTCAATGTAAACCGCGGTTTGGATGTCACAATCACAGCCAATGAAGACAAGTATGGACCGCGAGATGAAGCTGAAATACTTGTGGAAACCCGCGATCATACCGGCAAAGCCGTGTCCGCCGAACTATCACTTGGATTGATCGACAAAGCCTTATTAGCACTGTTTTCAGACCGTTTGGGAAACCTGAAGCAGTATTTCGATCAGTCGGCTCGCGGACGCTTTTTAAACACGGCTTCTTCCGCTGATTTTTCTTATGACGGAATAACGAAAAAAATCAGTGAAGATATTTTACGCGAACGGCTGCTGGATATTGAAGAAGGGGAATTAGCGCTCCAAATCATGGATGACGCAGGATTACGAAGAGGGGGAGAAATCCGAAAAGCAAAACAAGTAAGAAGTGATCTTCAACTTGCTCCAGCAGCTCGGCCACCATCTGAACCCGAAGCCCCTGTTGCTCGGGAGGAAATGGCAAGAGGCGCCATCGTCTTAGACGCAGTTTCAAATCGCTATCGCTACGCAGAAACGGTAAACGGACGTTTTCGCCAAAGGGCAGGAGATGCAATTGGACAGGAATTATCAGAACTTCAATCCCGAGGATTTGCCGGCAGAACAATGGCCGGGATCAGTGCTGCTACTTATGATAGACCACAGGCCGGAAATTATTTCTTTTCTTTGAGCGATCTCGATCACAATGGTTTATACGCTGGTTACGGTATGGGAATGATGGGCGGCACACTTGCATTAGGCCAATCGATAACTCGTTCCTATTTCCCGGAAACCGCTTATTTCAATCCCTCCGTCATCACCGATGAGGAAGGCAAAGCCGTTGTTCATGTATCCCTCCCCGATTCGTTGACAACCTGGGAAGCACAGGCACGAGCAATCACCAAAGACACATTAGTAGATCAAGGCAAACAAGACATCGTCGTCGACAAACCGTTCCGAGTGGATTGGGAAGCCCCTCATTACTTGACGGAAGGAGACAAATCGTCCGGCATTGCCTCCATCAGAAATAACACAGGCAAACGCCAAACAGGAAAATTGAACTTCACTCAAACCATCGATGACAGAGATCAACACAAGGAATGGGATATCGAGATCGATTCAGGCGAAGTATATAAGCAGTTCATTCCGCTGACTACGGATAATGTTCAAGATTCAACGGTAACAATCGGTGCAACGGCAGAGGACATGCAGGACCAGTTGGAAAAATCTCTTCCGGTAGTCTCTTGGGGCATTCCGGTTCGAGCCGGCGCATCGGGCATTTCCGGGCAAAGCGAAGTGCATGAATTATCATTGCCTTCCCAGGTGGATTATTCCCGTTTGCACATGTGGATCACACTGGGCGGAGTCGGTGATATTTCCATGCTTTCACCGGCGTGGTCCGGACGGATTCATTCATTTTCAACGCATGGAGTAATCGAGCAGGGATTGGCGGCTTTGGCCGCTTTGGATTGCGCCGAGTCACTCCAACAAACCGATCGCATTCCAGTAGAAACATTGCGAAGCCAGATCGAAGCCGCCGTCCGCCATGCCGTCGCATCCCAATCCGATGATGGTTTATGGGCATGGAGCGGCGGAAGAAACAGCCAAGCGGACATCATGACAACCGGACGAGTCACCGAATTGCTGCAACGAGCCAAAGGGCGAGGTTATACGGTTCCCCAGCAGATTCTCGAACGGGCTGTTGCACGCTTGGATACTTTATATCAGCAATCAACGGAAGAAACCGAAAAAATCCATATCTTGTATGCATGGTCCACGATTGCGCCTGCGAATTTTGCCTATGTCAATCGAGTCCATCGGGATTTGAGCCGCCTCGATCCGTTCGATGCCGCTTTACTCGGTTTGACATGGTTGAATATGGAGCGAAACGAAAAAGCGCAAGAAGTCATGAACGATCTGCTGAATAGGAACACCTTGTTTATCAATGTACACGAGAAAAACAGACATTACTTCAATGGAAATATTAACAATGCGGCGGTGGTTGCGGCACGGTTGTATTTCTCACTACCGGCTTCCGTACGCTCGGATGCTCATACGAAAAGCTTTCTCGATAGCCTCTCCTCTGATCCAATATGTCTATTCGTCGTTCCAGGAACTCCTATCGGCTGGCGGGTACAAGCATTGGCAGCCTATTTGCAATCCGCCGCGGAAGAACAACATTCATTTGAACTGGTCGTGAACGTCAACGGCAAAGAAATCGTTCGGAAACGAACCAGCCGTTCCGCCCTGCCCCACGAGCGAATCAACATCGATCCGGAAATCGTCAAATCATCGGACAATCGGGTGGAATTTGGATTCGAAGGCCGGGGCAATTATCAATATTCCGCCGTACTCGAAGGATGGACAAAGCAGGATGTTCGTCCCCAAGAATGGTTGAAACCGGAATCGGTTCTCTTCACTCAAGTTGAACGAGAATATGAGCACGGTCCATTGATGTATAAGAATCAGGAAATTCCTCGGGGCTACGGAGTCGTTTCCGGTTCATATGAATCCGTGAAAAATAAATTGGAAGAAGTTCCTGCCGGCAATCGTGTCAACGTAAATATCAAATTGTATAGCCCTCAACAACGCGACTACCTGGTTGTGCAGGATCGTCTCCCCGCTGGATTTGTCTTAGTCAAGAATTCAATCAACGGACCGGTCGATCATCATGTACAGGTTGGAAATACTCTCACCCTTTACCTGCGTGGACCACGGCAGCATTTTTACATCCGTTATCAACTCCAGAGTGTATTCCCGGGAACATATCGTGTCCCGCCGGCGATCATCACGGCAACGGAAAAACCTGAACAAATCTATGCGACAACTTCAAAGGAACTTATCATTCTTGAAGAAGGAAAGTCACCAAAGGAATCTTATCATCCTACTCCGGACGAATTGTATCATCTCGGACTACGTCATTTCGAGGATAACCACTATGAAGAAGCGGAAAAATATCTTTCCGAATTGATGAATACCTATTCGCTTGATCCCGAGCCATATCTCGAAACAGCCAGAAAACTGTTCCGAATCTATCTCCAACTGGAAAATGCCCAGGAACTGGTACGGTATTTCGAAATTATCAAGGAACGCGACCGCAATTTCGATGTAACCTTCGAACAAATTGCCACACTGGCGAGGGCCTATCGCAATATCTGTGAACATGAACGGGCTGTATACGTCTTTCGTTCCTTGATGGAAGGTTTGTTCAAACAGGAAGGCGCAGTGAGTGGAACCTTGCAGGAAGTCGGCCAGTATCGGGAAGCACTCGATTATGCGAAACAGCTCATTTTGGAATATCCGGATATCCCGACGGTACAGACTGCGGTCTATACAACGGGTTCGGTGATCTATTCCAAAATCGACGAATGGGCACAGAATCCCGATTTCATTCAATCGGGTAATGATAAAAAAGCACTGCTTGCCGAAGCGGTCGGCATGATTCAATCATTTTTGACTTTGTATCCAAACAATCCGATCGCCGATGAAGCAGGATACACTCTCATTAATTTATGGCTGGATCAACAGAATTACGAAAAAGTAAATCAATTGACGACCGCATTCGCGAAGCGATATCCGCAAAGCACCTACTTGGATAGTTACGATTTCCTTCGCGCATACGCCTTGTTCCAACTTGAACAATACACGCAGGCGCTCCAACAGGCCGAAAAAGTATCGACGGAAGAATATCCCGCTCCCGGCGGTGCTGTTCAACGAAGCGAAGAAGCCGATAACGCCGTTCATATGGCCGGCAAGATTCTTCACGCCTCAGGCGAACTGGACCGCGCACTCGAACAATACGAGCGGGTAAAAGAATCATTCGGCGATGCAGCGGAGTCAATCGAGTACCTTACAAACAAAGGCTTGGAAGTGGATGAAGTTTCCATTTTCCGCAAACAAGAACCTGCAACAATCACCATTCGCCACAAGAATTTGGAACAGGCGGAAATGAGCGTCTATCAAGTGGATTTAATGTCATTCTATCTAAGCGAACGTGATCTCAACCGAATGACGAACATCAATCTTGCCGGCATCACACCAGTGATAGAGAAAACATTATCTTTTAAAAATACACGCCATCGTGACTGGAATGAAGAAACAGTTGAACTGCCATTGCAGGAACAAGGAGCGTATTTAATCGTACTGCGCGGGAACGGTGTTTCGGATTCAGGAATGGTGCTGCGCAGTGATTTGGAACTCGAAGTGCAGGAAGACCCGGCTAGAGGAACCGTGAGAGTGAACGTGAAAAAAGGCTCCCCGCCGGCATTCGCAAAAGACGTCAAGGTACAAGTGCGCGGCAGCGAAAACGACCGCTTTGTGACTGGAACGACCGATTTGCGCGGTGTATTCTCCGCTTCCGGCATCCAAGGTGTAGCGACTGTCCTGGCGCAACTCAACGATCAGTACGGATTCTATCGTGGAACCGTGCATCACGGCCAAGCCGAGAAATTCGGCAGGGACAAAAAAGCGCAAGCAAAAGAATCTGCCGGTAAGGCGATCCAACAGATTGAAGAATTAGACGCACTGGGTAGCAATTATGATCGCTTGAATCGCTTACAGGAACGGCAGCTCGAACGCTGGAACGAACAAACCGATCCGACAAACAATCGTCTCCGAAGCCAGAAGGCTTATTCGCTTTACTGATGTTCAATAATTTTTCAAACGAACCTTACACGCAATTATAAATGTCTGAATCCGGATACCCAGGATTCAAGGATGAACAGGATATGCTTTATTGATTGGCCGGCATAAATATGACGAGTGATCAACCACCAATGACCATTTTTTCGAAACGTCATGAAATACTTCCAAGTTCCCCATCCTGGAAATCCTCCCATCCTGGCCAATCCGGATTCAGACAAAAACACTCTCAACATCGCCCCCACTTTCAAACCGTTCAGTACAAGAAAACGTCCGTTCGGCATTCAGTTTTCCGATCTCTTCCTCCGACAGCGTATACCCCCTCACATCCAATTCCTGTAATTGAAAATAGCGCGACTGTGGAACATACCGCGCAGGAAATTCATCCCCGATCTGCAAATCTGTAATTACAGCATTTGCCTCCAACCAAACCGTCGTTTCGACATGAATTGTATTTTCTTCAATCTGGACGCTTCTTTCAAATCGAACCGGCATCGGTTTGGCGCCCAGCATGAGCAGTTTACGAATCCAGCCTTTTAAATGATACGCCGTACGCTCATGCCAACCGATACAAAGCATCGTTATGCGAAAAAGAATGAATGTAAAAGGCTGAAAAACCTTCGACGGAACTTTATGACAGCGGCCCTGAATCTGAATTCGGTTCCCATCCTGTTTCACTTCATGTCGCTCATCGATCCATTGGCTAGTGAACACCGATCCGCTTTTCAATCGGCCAATAATCCCGCAGTTGTTTACCCGTAATTTCCCTTCCGCTAAATCGAAATGTTTGACTACTCCTCCCTTGGCGGCGTTCACGACAGTATATGTCTTCCCTGTTTTTTGAACGAAGACTTTTGCAGCCGGGAAAAATTGCAGAAACGGTTCCCGTTGATAGGGAAGTGGAGGCAGCTCTTCCGGCCGCTTTCCATAATCAATATAAGAAAGTAAAAATTCCGGAATGCGATAGACAAAGTAGCGCTCCCCTTGAATTTCCGGCGGAACCAGCGCGCCATCGTGCAGACCTTGCAGCATCCGGTCGGCTGCTGATGCGGCCAAAGGGATTTCCTCACTCAACAATTCATAACCATGCGGATAAAAATGCAGCGTTTGTCGGCTGCCCGTTGTCCCGCCGTAATATCCGTTCGGATACACAAAATAGCTGCTGAATTCAACCGCCTTTTGAAAAAAGGGAGTAAAACGCTCATCCCGGTAATCCTGCGCCAACTTCGCCATGAAACTGATGGAGGCCGAAAGATAACCGGGATCGGCGCCGTCATATTCCAGACACCATCCCTCGTCATGGCAAAAGGAAAAAAAGATGTCCAATTTTTCTTTGAATGCTTCTTCGATCTTTTTATCTTGGACAAGTAAAAACGCCTTATACATCGGCAGAATGGCCATCGCATGATGATTCGCCAACACACCCGACTCGTCGGTCTTCGACAGAAACAAGCCAGCCTTGTGAACCGTTTTTAAAAACCGCTCTTTGAAATCCGCCGGAATCTCTTTTTCCAATAAGCGATACGATTCACACATCGCATAGAGTAAAAATCCGGTCGGTCCGGCCCAGCCACGTTCATTCGGATAAAATTCATCGAACGAGCCGTCCTTATGCTGAATCTTCGTCCAGTAATCCATCCCCGCCAACGTCCATTCCCGAATCTTGGGATGCCTATAATACGGATTGCCAGGCATATCGAACGCATAAACAAGCGCGAGAGCATGTGTCCCGAACTGAGCAATGGAGGAAGGAAAATCCGTCGTGCGGCACAACCAGAACTCACGGTTCATGCATCCGTAAGTCGGCGAGAAGCGGTTACGGTCCTGCGAAGAAAGCAAACGCGGGATTTGAGATAAGGCTTTTTCCAAGTAGATATATCGCAAATCATTCATATTTTTCTAAAACCGTCCAAAGTATATATGCATATCAAGGAAAATCAGTTTCATAGTATAGGATGCTACGGCAACAACCACAAAAAATTGTGGAGCAGACATCTTGTCTGCACAAATTTGTGGTGCGGACATCCTGTCTGCACATTTCATAGATTCTAACAATAGACAAACATCCGGATTTTCAAAAATATCGATTCCGGTATAATCCAACCGAGGCACTGAAGATCATATCCATTTCAAAGACATGGATCAATAGACTGTACTAGAAATCATGAATCAAATCCGCATTCCCTTCAACAAACCATGCTTTGTCGGAAACGAGCAGGAATACATGGCCAAAGCCATCGAATACGGGTGGATTTCCGGCGATGGCGTATTTACGAAAAAATGTCAGGAATACCTGGAAACGGAATTAAAATGTCCGCAGGTCTTTCTTACAACATCCTGCTCCCATGCCCTTGAAATGTCTGCCCTTCTCCTGGATATCCAACCGGGGGATGAAGTGATCGTTCCCTCCTTTACCTTCGTATCGACTGTCAATGCTTTTGTGTTACGAGGCGCTCGACCGGTATTTATCGACATCCGCCCCGATACGTTAAATATGGATGAAAATCAGCTGGAAAAGCATATAACTCCCCGTACGAAAGCGATTGTCCCCGTCCACTACGGTGGAATCGGCTGCGAAATGGATCGCATCCTCGCGATCGCAAATCAAAAAAAAATCCCTGTCATTGAAGACAACGCCCATGGTTTATTCGGAATGTATCGGGATAAATGTCTAGGAACGTTGGGCTGCCTGGCCACGCTCAGTTTTCACGAAACCAAGAATTTCATCTGCGGCGAAGGTGGCGCTCTGATAATCAACGATCCGAAGTTCATTCCCCAGGCCGAAATAATCCGGGAAAAAGGCACCAACCGCAGCAGTTTCTTTCGTGGCGAAATTGACCGGTACTCATGGGTGGATCTCGGATCCAGTTATCTCCCTTCCGATTTGCTGGCCGCCTTCCTATTCGCCCAACTCGAAAAAAAAGAGGAAATCCTGCGCTTACGAAGAAAAATATGGGATCGGTATTATGAGGGCTTACATGATTGGGCTGTGAGTCACGATGTGATGCTCCCTCACATCCCTTCTTATTGTGAGCAGGCGTATCATATGTTCTATATGATCCTCCCCTCACTTTCCGTTCGGAAGCGCATGATTCAGCACTTGAAATCGAACGGGATCATGAGCGTGTTTCATTACCTCCCATTGCACCTATCGGAATTCGGAAAACAATTAGGGGGAGAAGAAGCCCATTGCCCGATAACCGTCGATATCAGCGAACGTCTTTTACGGCTCCCTTTTTATAATCAATTATCGGAAAAAGAACAGCAACTGGTCATCTCATCTATCACGGAATCGTTCTAAAATGTTAACCAATTTTTTTCCAGTAACTTCTATGGAATAGTATTGTTCTACCGTTGCACGTCCTGCCATGCCAATTGTTTTTCGTAAATGGGAATCGCGGATTAAACGATCGAGTTTTCCGCACCATTCCTCATGTTCCGACGCCCAAAATCCATTTACGCCATCCTGAATGATTTCACGATTCATCCCGACTGGACTGCAAACAGCAGGTACCCCGACCGCCATATATTGGATCAATTTGAATCCGCATTTGCCGCGTGTCCATCGGTCCTCCGGAAGCGGCATGATACCGATATCCAAACTTTGCAATTCACGAATTTCGGTCTCTTCCTGCCACGGTATTTTCAAAACCGGTATCTCAGGAAAGTCAGGAAACGAATCAGCGATAATTTTGAGTTCGATATTTTTATGGATTCGAGTAAGATCGTTGAATACGGCTCTCAGACTCTCTACATAACGCAAAGTCGAACGGCTGCCAATCCACCCAATCGTGATACATTCCTTTTTCTGATGGATTTTTGTTTGATGTCGATCCAAATCAACACACGTAGGAAGAATTTCCACATTCGAGTGAAAAGGAAAAACCTGCTCCTTGAGATAACGATTTCCAACGATGATCAAATCAGCCGATTTCGCGGTACCACGAAACTTCCGCTCATAAACCGGTTGGTCCGGTTGAGGTCCTCCACGGTCTTTGAACATCACGGCATCATCCATATCGTAAATCAAGAAGTGAGAGAATGAACGAATGAGCCTAATTTCCCATGGCTGGAACAATTTTCTCTGAATGAACACGAGATCATACTCTTTCAATTTCCGGTAAAGGTTGATTTTTCCGGATAACGTTCGGGGGGCAATCATGGACTCCGCAACAATATCATTTTGTTTGAGTATAGGAATATACTGGAGTGCACGTAGGCGGGCGCTGGCCATATTGTCGCGTGGGATAAGAAACAAGATCCTCATGATTTTTCAGGAAGGCGGGCTACCGCGATGATAGACAGAGCGAAATCGATATCCAAATACCGGTGCAGCCACACACCGATCCATCGTCGAAAATAGATTTGTGGAAATGGTTGGTTGTGAACCCGATATAACGACTCGATTTGAAATCCCATACCCAGCAAAAGTCCGGCAAGTGCGTCATAACTGTAAGGTGTAATATGATCCGGAGTTCCCCAATACCGGTGAGGATGATTCATATTGGGTGTCGAAACCACAATATAGCCTCCCGGTTTGATCAATCCGCGTATTTGGCGCAGGACTTCCACTCCTTCTTTGAATGGAAGATGCTCGATCACTTCGGAAAACACAACAATATCGAATTGTTCATGAATTTCGCTCAAAGAATGATAATCGTGATCCCCGACGGGATCGACGTCCATTGATTTATATCGGATACCGGAAACATATTTGGCAATTTTTTCATCCAACTTATAGCCATTGGCGCCAACATCCAAAATCGTCGTACCTTCCTTGGCGATCTTTGGAAATACAAGCGCGAGTTTCTTGATCAAAGGAATATTCCATACCCGCTTGTATAATTTCTGTGCTTCCAGCTGATAAGAATAAAAAGTACTCCAACTTTCAACCAGAAAATCAGCTTCATTCATTATGATATTTCCTTTATCGTAATATAGATTCAATAGTACCGGGATTACACCGTGCCTCTACCTTTTCCACTCACAATCCGTTGAAACACTTGCAGCGTTTCGTCCAAATTTCGTTCCAACGTGAACGGCTGGACAGTTTCCCAAGCGGCTTTGCCCATTGTCTGCAAAGTATGGATATCCGAACATTTCTCCAACAGACGATACAGTTCCTGATCATCATTCGCATCCTGTTGGACGTATCCGTTGACTCCATTCTCAATAATTTCCGCAGCGCCGTTGGAAGAGGTCGTAATCACGGGTAGACCGCAGGCCATCGCTTCAAGGCAGACATTGGCAAAGGGGTCATACTGCGTAGGCAACACAAGCAAATCGGATGCCCCATAAAAACGTTCGACGTGTTCAGTAGTACCAATAAAATGGACTCGATCAAGAATATTATTTTCCTGACACAGTTTCCGATAAGTCTTCGGTTTTCCCCGTCCAAGGATGACTACATGAGGAGGATGGGGGAAATTCGATGATTGAGCCAATGCAAGTAGCAGTGTACGCAATCCCTTCCGTTTCCAATTATGAGAGACATAAATGATAGCGGGTGCTTCAGCCGGAATCCCCAGTTCTTGTCTCACTTCTTCCCGATAGGGAGTGACTTTTTGCGGATTGAACATTGCATGATCCACTCCGTAATAAATCACGTCAATACAATCTTCGGGAAATTGATAATACTGGTTCGCATGCCCCCGGCATAGTTTCGAATTGGCAATCATCCGGCAGCCGTTACCGGGCGTAAAGATCTGTTTTTCCAGGTGGAGATTGACGAGGTGAACCTTCCTTAAAACCAAATAATGAAACCATCGTGAAACAGGATTGGGATAACGAATATGCATCCAATGTTTATAAATCCCATCCGACATGTGATATAAATCTTGGGGATAAACATAGGCTAGACTAAAAATAATATCGAATTCATGACGCAGCGGTTCCAGTTTTTTTCCCGTATGTCGCGCAAAAGTAAGAACACGCAGCCAGGAGGGCTTTCGGATCATCGGGACTTTATGCCAGGTAATCGATTCGGGTCCGTGTTTCTCAAATTGATTGGCAAAAACATGCACTTCCATTCCCTTTTCGACCAAAGCGCGGGCAAGATTGACGGCGTATCGTTCAAATCCGCCCTTGTAGAGGGAAAAATGCTTGATGATCAGTGCAACTTTCAAACCGTACTCCTAACTGTTTCATGTCCAAATTTTCTTAGGTTTCCAAATATGAACTCAAGGATTGTATTTGGAAAAAAGGGAACGTGTAAGTGTCTAAATCCCCTCGATAATCCAATTTTCCGAAGAACATAATCGTGGAACACCTTGAAGGTATGCGATACCAAAGACACTAAAGAAATGATGGATCATTTCTCTTCGTTTTCGAAGTTGTTGTCCGATTCAGGGATGTATATTTTTGCTGCGTTTTCCTCGAAATGAATCCGGACACCGTTCGGCATCGCAAAAACAAGCAGTCTTCCATTTCGTAATAGTTGGATAATCGTATCCGCTTGCGGTAAAGAGACCACGGCTGTGGCAATAGACGGATACTTCTTGATTCCCGTTTCCCGGTCAAATGTCAATTCCGCCCGGATAGAAGGAATCGGATCGACATACAAATCAAATCGCCCGGCCACTCCACGCGTTTCCTTCACGTCAAGTGGCTTTGTGGTTATAAAATCCAACCGGCATGTATCACTTAAGAGAATCAGTTGTTCACCGTTCTTCCAAAAAGTAAGGTCTTTCTTATTGGCGAGATTCGTATTGTAATATTTCATCATATTATCGGTGGTAAAATTCTCTGGTTTCATCGCAGGATCACCACGCCAGTGAACTCCACCCACTCGATCCATGAGAAGGACTGAATTCCCTTTTTGAGACGGCAAAATCGCCTGCGCCATTCCCGCTTCCGCCCAAAGCGGTGGATAAAATGGTTCACGCCACTTCACCCAGGATTGAGTAAGGAAGACATAATAATACATCTCGATGGTTCCGTGATCATCGAGCACAAACAACGAATTCCCGTTCCGGCTGAATGCGAGGTCTTTCCATACCAATCCATCCCACGTTTGGTCTCCCCATTGTCTTTTTTCGAGAAGGGGAATGACAGTCAAATTTTTTTGATCATCGATGATGTGTATTTGATACTCGTCGGCAAGCACGGCAAACCGATCACCTCCGGAAGCACCGGCGAGGGAAAAACAAGAAGCGGGAATTGTAAATATACATTCAATTCCAGTCGAATCGAGGCGCAAAAGCCGTCCTTTCGAGGTCAAAATGATATAGGCCTGCTCCTTAGGCAGAACTGTGAAATCGACTGCTTCTTCGTCAGGTTGAAGAACGAGATTGCATCCGAAACAAGTAGCAAAAAAGAACAAATCTTCCGCCGCCACCGGATGAGAACGCCATGCTTTTGCAATAGCAACTTTATTTGCATTAGCCCATTGCTCCCGAAGATACCGAACAGCACTCGGCCATCCATCTTCCTCCTGAATATGCAGCGTTTCCCGAATCGCGGCCTGTATTCCCAGCGATTGATACCCGCTTCGAAACGCCTGTGC
This sequence comes from uncultured bacterium, assembly GCA_964412555.1. Classification (GTDB taxonomy): domain Bacteria; phylum Hinthialibacterota; class Hinthialibacteria; order Hinthialibacterales; family Hinthialibacteraceae; genus CAYPPG01. The sequence continues at coordinate 10,788 of CAYPPG010000073.1, read as the reverse complement.
GGAAATACCTTGTACAGTAGAACGTTGTTCCAGCCGGTTACTCAATGCAGAATATCTCCCCCAATGAATCCCGAGTACCAACAGTATCAAAATAGGCGCCAGATATTTTGCCATAAACCATTCCGGCTTTCGAATCGAGCGCGGGAATCGTTCCGGATAGAAAATCATAATTGCGATGACAGCCCAAGTCGGCGAAGTCCACCATCCCCAATCAAACGGCTTTCCTAAATATCCGTTCAATATCCAATGAAGCACCATCCAACCGCCCACTGCGAAAACCAAGATGCATGAAACAAATTCTACAGACAGTAATGGAGAATGATCATGTTTCTTTGGATGGAAATATCTGTAGGACACAAATCCGGCAAGACACAACCATGTGCCCGCAACAAAAGGAAAAGGCAAATAGGGAATATACCGGAATGCGAATGACCACACGGAGCACGATGCCATGACAAAAAAGGCCAATGTATACCATTTAGATAAAATTTCATTCCTTTTTGACCATCCAACCAACCCAAGAATGAACCACAAAACCATCAACACTCTAGCCCATGGCCAGAAAATCGAAGCATACCCGATTCCGGACAGATAAACAAAAAAGATTAAACAATCAGAAAAAAATCCAGGTTTCATCATGGTAGAAGTTGATCTTCGCCAGGTCGATTTTTAGAGAGCCAAGTTCCCAAGGCCATCAAACCAAAGAATGCCGCCGGAATATTGCCATCGAGAAGATGCAAATCGAACAATTGATGCACGAAATATCCGATCAAACTCGCATAAAGAATTGTTCTATCCACTCGAGAACAGTCCTGCATTTCTTTCCAGAATGCGAACAGTAACCAAGCAAAAGCAATGACTCCCATAAGCCCCATATAAAGAAAAAGAGACATGATCAGATTATGGGGTTTCCAATGGCGGGTCAAAAAAAAGGATTCTGTAGTGGAAACAAGAGCGCTATCCATCCGATCCCGCAAGACCGGACCTTTTCCATACCCAAAAAACGATAATTCCGGAACGCTGAAATCCAACACAAAAGGCCAGACACGAATTCTAGACGTATCGTCAAAACCCTGAAGTTCCTGCGAAACGCCAGCGAATTTTTGGCTGACATAAGGAAATACAACCACTCCGACACACATGAAAACACCAAGGAAAACTGGTGAAATTTTCAATAAACGTCTTTCCCGAAAAATCACAAAAAAGATCATGAGCATCCAACCAAGATACGTCGCCCGGGACAAAGAGACCAATCCTCCTATCAATACGAGAGCAATTCCGGTAGAGGCTCCAATTTTCTGAAAACGATCCTTGCTATAAAGCAACATGAGCACAAAAAAAGCGAATCCTAAAATCGAATACAATCCCAATGTGTTGGGAAAATTGAAAGTTGCATTGAGACCCGGTATTCCCTCGGATTGCCCGCTCATCCAATACTGATTCAAAGCAGTCCATCCCATCCACAAATTGCCGGCAAGAAAGAAAGAGGAAACAGTAAAAAGCGATGGTTTTGACCATGGAATATCGATCAAAACCAGAAAAAACAGATAGTACAGAATCAATTCAAGAGTTTCGCTAAACGCTTGATAAGGATCATGAGATCCTAAGCTGGAGAGAATCGAGATAAAAATTAAAAAAAGAAACGGAAAGTGTAAAAGCGTTTGGGGGATTTCTTTTTTGGGGGTAAAAAATCGCCATAACAACCAAGTGAATATCAAGATCGGAAAATTTTTATAGACATCTCCCCCGACAGAAAAGGGAAGCCCAAAAAACGATGCATGGAAACGGCCGGCAGGAATCAAAAAAAATATCAATGAGATTTCCGCGATTACTAGGTAGAATAAGGGGCGGGAAAACCGATGATTGGGATTATGAAGAAATTGATCATTCATTCGAAGCGATATCGATATTATGCGTTTTCAACTTCCATAAAAATGTAGACCATGATGAAGTATTATAGTACATCTACAAGAGGAGAACATAAATGGGCGACCTCAATCAGTTGAAGTTCATTCACCTCCATGCCAATGAACTCCAAGGTCCTTTTTTGGAAGTAGGCTCAAGAAACTATGGCAATACTCAGGATTTACGTTCCATCTTTTCTGAGGGTAACAATTATGTGAGCATCGATCTCACAGAAGGGGCAGGAGTGGATTTGGTACTTGATCTGACAATAAATTTTGAAGAAATCGACCATAAACTTGAGGGAAAACGATTCGGTACAATTTTCTGTTTAAGTGTCATGGAACACTGCTCTCAACCTTTTCTTATGGCAGACAATTTGACTCGCTTGTTGGATGAAAACGGCAAACTTGTGCTTTCAGTTCCCTTTGCCTGGCGTTTTCACGGCTATCCCTCTGATTATTGGAGATTTACTCATGAAGGCGTACTCAAATTATTCCCGAAACTTTCATTCAACTTGGAACAAGGAATGACCGCATCACCGGAATCATCCGAATTCAATCCCGTAGATACAAATACAGGTCTCATTTCATTCGGAACACGCGACCATTGGTCAAAAGGTCGATATCTGAGAGGATTATCGGCAAAAACAATGAAATTACTTGGAAAAATCGGGATTTTCCGCTGGTTAGTGGGAAACGGGTATGTACTAGCACCTACCATGATCAACCTTATCGGAACATTGAAATCCGGACAAAATGAATAATAACTCACTATCAGAGTCTATATCCTTTACGTTCCTTCCACAAAAAAGTCAGCCAGTAAATTATCGATCCTAGAAACATATAATTTTTGTGAATTTTGTGTTAAAATCTTATAAGATTTATGCCGCTTTGAATGGATCATAAGGCGGGACAAATCCATCTATCTTACACAAAATCAATGACTTTAAAGTACATGCCTTTAAATAACCATTTAACTTTTTCATGCAATGATTTGGTCGTAGTGGACCATTATCGTCCTCTTCTTCAACGGTATTGCCTTGATTCTCTCGATTCTCTTTTCAAAAATGAAGTTGGAACATTGTTGAGCCAACCCGGCATCAGCCAATGGCGAGAACGAATCCGCTTAGTATTGAATGACAAAGAAGGAAACCCAAAAACATTTTATCTGAAACGCTTCCGCAATCCACCTCATAAAGAATACAGGGAAGTCGGTAATGCAAGAGGCGCCCGAAGCGTCGCCGCGGTCGAATGGACCTGGCTTTGGACCTTACATCAATTGAAAATTCCTGTTGCACAACCGATCGCTTTCGGGCAAGAATTCGAACATGGAAAAGAAAAGCGAAGCGCAATCCTCATCGAGGAAGTACCTGGTAATTCACTTGAATTTTGGTTTGATCAGTGGGGAAAAACGGATCGTCAAAAGATTGTCAAATTAATTGAACCGGTTGCGGATTTGGTCGCCGGTCTCCATCGGAATGGTTTTTTTCACCGCGATTTGTATTTATGCCATATCTTCTACGATCCAGAATCGCCGCTCGAACACGCTCTTCACCTGATCGATTTGCAGCGAGTCATCAAACCTATATGGCGCCGTAAGCGTTGGGTTATTAAAGATTTAGCTTCATTGAACTATTCTGTCCCCCTTCAGAGTTTATCGACAAAAGACCGCATTCGCTGGTTGAAACGTTATCTAGAAGTAACTACACTTTCACCAAAAGACAAGCGGTTGTTGTATCGAATTATCAAAAAAACACAGCGAATTGCCAAACATGATTCCAATCGGCACATACGGCTTTACGGAACTGAAACAAGAAACAAAATGGAATATACGCTTTGATCTTGCGGTAGGGGCGGTTCGCGAACCGCCTCTACGAATGAAACAAAGAAGAAAATGGAATATGCTCTTTGATCTTCCCGCTTCAATCATCATCATAAGTTCATTTTTTTTATGAGTTAAGTTCCTTATTTTATTGACGATAATCTTATTGATCGATTGAATTCATAGTGATAAACTCGCTTCACAGGGAAAAGTACCTGGATTCTTCAACTTTTTTGTTAAAGAATGGTGAATAAAGGTAAAAAAAGAAGAACCATGCATTGACAAGCGGAAGAATCTATTTTATGTTACCCTGTCGTATAATTGCGAAAGTACTGTTGATGTTGGTAAATTCCTCCATTTGCTGGGGTTAATTGATCCGTTCCCATGGTTGAAGGGCTATTATTTTGAATGTGGAATCTATTGAACGCCCAAAAAGGATTGATGCTCACAAATGGCTGGAAGAAAAAGAGATACGTGCAATAAGGATTTTTTTGCGAAACCCTCCACATTCGAACTGATATTGTTTTACACGGAGGAACTGCAAAACAAATTCAAGAACGAATCTCTGCCAAAAACAAAATGGAAACCTGGAATAGCGAAACAAAATGACCAGGGAAGAGTTTATCCTATGCTAACCATCATTGCACTTCTGACAAAGTACTTGACAATGGTTAGGTTCAGGTCATGGGGGAGAGAATTTCAAATCCCATCGATTTCCTTGATGGGTACATTGGGTTTCGGCATTTGTTACATTTTGGTTGTTTTTCTTACACTGCATCCTGAACCAACCATTCCATTAGACACAAACGGATTGGTCATACAAAAGAAACAGCATTCCACTCTCGACACTTGGCATCGAGAGGAAGTTCCGATTCAAACGAATTATACAATTCCGCCGGAATTGTATCCCGATGTGTCGTATGATATCCGACAACCTATGATTATTGCTTCCTCTCATTTACCGATGGAATCCTACACCTCATCCGATGCGGCTTCCCCCACATCGAAGGAAAAAGTACAAGCAACCCGTAAAATTATCCCACAACAAAGCCCAACCAAGCGGCCCCCCAGCAATGGTATATTTCATGTGGTGCGCAAAAGAGAGAGTTTGAGCGTAATCGCCAGCAATTATCGTGTGAATCTCAAGAAAGTCATTGCGGCAAATCCATATATCAATCCGAATCGCCTCATGCCGGGTGACAAAATATTCGTTCCTGGCGCAGCTGCATTTACAAGCAGTGATCGAATGATCTCTCCCTTCGAGGGTGCGAGAACCATATCGGGATTCGGGTATCGCAAACACCCCATTGGAGGAAACATCCGTTTTCACAGTGGAATCGATATCACCGCGCCAAATGGACGAGGAACTCCAATCCGAGCGGTTCTTGACGGCGTAGTTATCTCTGCAGACAAGAAAAAATGGAGAGGGGGCAAAGGTCTCGTCGTTGAACTCCGTCATAAAAATGGAATGCGCACTCTCTATGCCCATAATTCGAAAGTACTCTGCAAAGTAGGCCAGTATGTGAAACAAGGAACACCGATCGCCTTAGTCGGTTCGACAGGATATACAACCGGACCTCACCTCCACTTCGAAGTGTGGAAAAACAACAAACAACAAGATCCGGAAAACTTTCTCAAACTTCCCAATCATCCACGACGAAAAGATAAGCGCTGAAACAGCCGGCAAGACCAAGTGCCTTTCCTTATTTTACCGGACCATATAAGCGAAAAAGAGGTACGCCATCCACTTGGATTTCACTAATGGCTTTTTGCTGTTTGAATAAGTACCACTCCAATTGCCTGAACATCCCTTGACGGCATTGCAAAAGGTAATAATCCCACGGCGGCTCAGCTACATGATCGATATCGTCTCGAAGCCACCCTCTTTGTTTGTAATAATCAATCAAGGGATAAGACATACTGCAAGGTTTGAGTTTTGCTCCTTCCGGAATATGATCATTCATTTCCACTAAAAAGTCATAGACAAGAGCATCACACCAATAAGTCGATTCCATCCCCAGCTCTTTCGCACCCCGTATACCTCCCACCAATTCATTGTAATATGCAAGGTAAAAAGGACTGATTTGTATGTAGGTATACAAGGATGGGATAATCAACATACAATAAAGCACAATATGGAGAAAAATCGGTTTAAAACGGCTCCGCAATGTTTCGATCATGACATGATATCCGATTCCAACAATTGCAGCCGCAAAAGGAAAAGCGGGGAGAAACAAGCGGCATCCGTCATACCCTTGCGCGAGCGGAAGTAAAAGCAAAAGCAATGGTGTAAAGAAATGAAAGAGTAAAAAAAGAGGCAAACCATATTCTTGTACCATTGAATCCGCCGGTAAAGAATCTTCTTTTTTAGTTAGTTGATTGATCAACGGTACGATTGAACCAACAAACCACAGTAATAAAATGACAACAGGCACCGTAAAACCAAACATCACGAGCGGATAATGCCATGGAGTATTTCCGTCATAGATATTCCCAAAATAGAACAAGGGAATTGGACGCTCCGGAACTTTGGAAGCATAATCCAAAAATCGCTCTCCAATACGTTGAAATGTATCATGCCAAAGCCATGGTTGAGAACCGATATAAATAAGAGGAGTCAGTATACAAGCCCAAATTACCGCCCTGGATATGATCTTCCCTTTCTCACGCCAGACCGTCCGTTGAAAAGCGATTTGAATGACAATCCAAGTCAAAAATGGAAAGGGAAGAAAGACTGCGTGGAGTTTCGTACTGAATGCAATCGCATAAAATAATCCGAAAAAAAATGGCCGTAATTTCCCGTGATAAACCAAAAATCCGATAACGGCAGTCCAGAACCACCAGCACATAATCGGCACATCCAGACTGAATAAATGAGCATGGCCATAAATCCGGGGCATCAAAGCCAAGGAAAGAGCGCCGGCAATTGCCGCCGGTTTCGGGATGAAAAGGCGTAAAAAGAAGAATATTGAAGCTACTAATAAAGAAAAATTGATCACAGAAGGTAAACGAAGAGCGATGATCTCATCGACAATCGGAGAAAAAATCAAATACGAAACTGCGGAGATAGTGCGGTGCAGTGTGGGATGATCGGATGTACTCTGCCAATAGGAATCAATCGTTTCTTGAGAAAAAGGGGAGAGCAGTGTAAAAACACCCGTTAACCATTCGGCTTGGCTTTTCGCATTGGGGAAACTTGGATAGGCTTCATCCCATGTAACTCCGGGAGCGCCAATATCGATACAGATGCCTATGAAAATTACGATAGCCAGGATACCGGCAATCGTACAATCCTGTTTATCCAACATATTTAACCGGTTTTCGTTTGTTCTCTCTCATAGGGACATTTTGCATCCTCGATGGAAAGCCCCCTGACCTCGATTTTGGACAAATTACCGGTTCCCAGTCCAGCCTGCTGCGCGAGAAGTATATGATTATCCCCATCTTCGAACGGTTTGACACTGGATTCAGCCAATGGATTCTTATAACCCATTACTGCCGTTCCAACAGCATCGGTCGAAACCGGATTGAAACCGGTTATGAGAATTCCCGGTGACGTTTCACGAACTCCCCGGCACCACGGACCTTCCCCTCCGCTTATCGAAGTAATCCCATCGATGATCGCAATATCGACTGGCCGCGCAGCGCAAAGATCGACGATGATTCTCGGAATTCGATAACCTTGCCGGTTCGGGAAATTTCCTTCTTTTGCACCCGGCAGTTCGATGTCTGGTTGACGGCGCCGTCTCCAAAATCCAAAGCCGTGTAACGGCATTCGGCCACTCGTCGTGTTTTCATCTCCGGCATTCACGCTGTATCTCGAATTAGGTGTTATGCCGAACATGTTTTTCATCGAGAGCGTAATCCCAGCAGCGGAGTGATTTTTCAGTTTCGCCAAAGAGATCAATACATCCGTATCTTCATAAGAATGATTCAACTCGAATGATGAGAAGAGATAACCGCCGAAGGGAACTTTCAGCGTGGAGTAGGATTTTCCTTCTCCGAGATTGCGGGTATTTTCCAATTCGACATTGCCCAATTTAAGAAGGGTATCGACATACCAACCGGCGGAAATCAAGACTTCCCGCATCGGTTCGCGAAAAGCGGCCGAGTCGACGACTCGCACACGTTTTGCGCCTTCCTTGAAAAGAATCTTCGCCAAGGCAATCACGGTTGATGAATGCGTAATATACGTTTCCCCCGGCGATTTGTCGAAAGCCCAACGGAATGGCGCACCAGTCAAATTCACCTTGATTGTAACTGTTTTCCCTTTGACCAGTTTGCCAATTCCGCCCAGCAAGTCAAAATTTTTCTCCATTGCTGTTTGCACTTCAGGGCTGTAGTCTGGACATCGGGTAATCGAAACAACCGCATTCGAAGTCTGAGGCGAACGGTCCGATACGGTTTCTTCCTCTCGAGAATGACTGATGCCTCTCAAGGCAGTGGTAATTGCCGTTCCGCTGACTAAGCCGGAACCCATTTGTAAAAAGGCACGCCTTTTCATTCCACTTTTTATCATGAGTGTTACTCCCCGCTTCCACAGAATAGAGAAGTATATCATCAATCAAACCGGAATAGAATATCTAAATAATAACTTAATACTCTCTCGGGTAAAACAAGTGTCTCGCTTGCTCTTCTGATGCAGGCGGGGACGCTTACTCTACCCATGAACAGATGTCCTAATCCCACAAACAGAAAAGAGAGCGGTAGGAGAACGCCCACCGCTCCCTGAATACTAAATTATACATATTAATATAAATCCCAATTCGAGACATGAGAGGTCGAGCTTCTACCGTGGATTTCAATCATGGAAGCCGGAGGCCAACTATAATTCAATTGTCCTTCCGGATCATCCACAACCGTGTAGGAATTGATCTCCATGATCACTCCATCTTCTTCCTCACCTCCATCAGTATTTCCATAAAAAGGAATGTGAGCCATAAGGCCGGTATTTATTTCGGTACCGGCATCATAAGCATTTGTTTCCATTTGAATAGTAGATCCGGCAGCGGGTAGTTCCATACCAGCATGGCCGGTAAACACATCATTCGTACGGGCGAACATAGAAGCAATTGTAACCAATTGCCCGGGTTCAGCAATCACCGTTGTTTCATGCTCCAAACCGGGACCGTCTCCTCCGACAAACACATTCCATACACCAACCACAGGAAGCAGCTCATTTTTCAAAGAACTGGTAATGCCGTCTACCGCGAGTTCTTCCAATCCTTCTGATGCCTTTTCTCCCATCGCAAATACTTGAGCACTATCGTCATGAATAACAATCAAAGGAGGAGTTAAAGGCTGTCCTTCACTCGAGCTGGTCATTGTAACCATATACTCTACAGCATTCGGCATGGGTGTAATGATGACCTTGGCGGTTGGTGGCCAATTGAATTCGATACGCCCCATATCAGGATCGTCTTCAATCACGTATTGATTGATCTCTGCCACTACCCCACTTTCAGTCTCTCCTACACCAACGTTTCCATAAAAAGGGATATGAGCCATAAGACCTGTATTGACTTCCGTTCCGGCATCATAGGCCATGGCATCGATTTCCATAGGAGAATCCGGTTGGGGAAGCGGGACATCCGCAATCCCGACAAAAATATCATTTGTCCTGCCGAACATGCTGGCAAAAGAAAACAATTCTCCCGGATTGCCTTCGATCAGGAATTTATGCGATGAGAACGTTGGACCATCACCACCAACGACGGTTTGATGTACCATTGGATGGGACTCGGCTTCATCCACCAACACACCCGTCATTCCTTCTTCGGCAATCCCTTCGAGACCGGCAGTCACCTCCATACCGGCTTGGAATAAGTGATAACCACCTTGATGAACAACGGCCACGGGCGGAGACAGTGGCTGCATCGGATCCATATCCATAATCTCTACATGGTAGGTCAATGCATATGAAACATGAGCGATAAGCAATGCAAAAAACTGGAAACTAAATCGTGAAATGATCTTTCTTGAAGCTGTCATCTACAACTCCTTTCCTTCTATCTTGGGTGATTTTATTTGTATCAACAGGCCCGTTGATAAACGATAAACATATGTTCTATTAGGCTTAGTCGTCGCTTGATGGAATTTCTTACAAGTTTTTTGAGATGTTTTTGTCTGAATCCGGATTGGCCAGGATATGAGGATATACAGGATGAAAACAGGATAGTATTTCATTACGATTCGAGAAAACAATCATTGGACGCTGATCACTCGCCAATTTTTGTATGCCCATCAAGAGGCATATCCTGTTCATCCTTGAATCCTGGTTATTCTGATTCAGACAAATGGGGTGGGTTTATAAGGTTGGTTACTCGGAAGCATAAAAAATGCGATTCGTTTCCCTCATCTTTCCATACACTCGGTCAAATCACTTATTCCCTGACTCGGAGATTTCTTTTTCTAACGCCTCTCGAATTCTCTTGCGGGATTCCATCGATAACTTTTGATCTGCGAGCAAATCATCGATGTATGCATCATCAGGTGACATGGACTGCAAAAATCGTAATTGCCGATATGCTTTGCGGCACATGCGGCAAATACACAAATGAAATCGCATCGCGAAACGCTCGCGAAATGTCAACTCTCGATCGAGAGAACAAGAAATCAGTCGTGACGCCTTTTTGCAGGAAAACATCGTTCTTTTACTTTCCAAACCAATTCTTTTCAAGACATCGCCGCATCCGTAAGCGGGCACGGTAAAGGAGCACTCCTAAATGAGTCGTTGAAACATGGATGACATTACAAATTTCTTCATAGGAGAGTCTATCGACTATTCGCAACGTCAAACAGATACGCATACTCTCTGGAACCGCTTCCAGGCACTTTTGAAATACATCCCAAAGTTCCTTTTCCGCCAAAGCGGCATAAGGATTTTTCCACCGCTTGGGAGCCGGACACCAATGTTGAGTTGCATCGAACTGTTCCTCGATAATAGGATCCTCTTTCTCGTTCGATGGACTGAATAACGATTTCTCCCGATACCGTTTCCGAAAATGGTTATAATGTACCCCAAAATTTGGACAGGCATTTAAGGTGGGAAACCTCGAAGCC
>CAYPPG010000072.1:0-35843 GCA_964412555.1 uncultured bacterium | reverse complement strand
AGGAATACAATTGGCTTGATAAACATAGTTCTCCAGTTGATTTATTTTTCTTGAATCGGATTCATAGACTATCACCATAGATGATCATCTTGAAATTATCAATATTTGAGTTGGTTTGCATTCCATCAATGAAAACAAGGGAGAGAACTTTCAACAAGATGTCTTGGAGGTGAACTATAACGTTCAAATCATGATTGACCATTTGTCGTTGAGTTGAGGAATCGATGGAAATTCAGACTACCGGGGCAACACGTCGGTGCATCACAACGCCTATTTGACTTCACGCGATCGCCATCCCACCTTGGGATCTGGTGTCAGTAAGGTCGAAAATGGCGCTCTCTGGATCGTGGATTTCCGCAACTGCGTCAATTACAACTGGAAAGGCACTACCAATCTCGACGGACTGAAAATGAATGTGGTGGGAAACAAAACAGAACCTTGACCCGAACTCCCCTGAAGACCGTAATGGGGATCAAGATGGGGATAGTAACACGAATCTAGAGGATTATATGAATAGCCTGTGCATCAATTTGCAGATTTTTTTGACAAATTCCTGATCTTGCGTAGTATAATGGTTGAGGAATCACTGTACAAAAACGGAGAAAACAATCGTGCACACCAAACAAGAAGTAATCAATGCTTTTCTCGAACTTCCACCAAAAGAGCAAGAGGAAGTCAAAGAATTTGTGAATTCAACCAGTAGCGGCGTAGATTTTATGGTGAAAGCTTTCCATGCTGAATATGTCAGGGGAGAAAATTATTCGCCGGACATTATGGCAGAAATTAACCATGATGCCGAAGAAGCTAAAAAAGGCATCAATGTAAGCGGCCCTTTTAATACAACTGAAGAATTGTTTGCTCATCTCGATAGCCTCAAGTCGGAATAGTGATGCAGATAAAAACACACAAGAATTTTGATAAGGCTTTTCTGAAACTTCCTTTCAATATACAAAAGAAAGTAAAAGACACATTAGAAACATTTAAGAAAAATCCTCACGAGTCTCAACTTAACAATCATGCCCTCCATGGGAAAGACCAAGACAAACGGGCGATTTCTGCCGGCGGTGATCTACGAATCGTGTTTTTAAAGGAAGACAACTATGAAATCGTTACCTTACTTCGTGTCGGAAACCACAACCAAGTGTACTCATAGTCACAGGGAGAAGCCAACAATATTTTTACATGAATTTGTCAAGAAAGCCGATGAACGATTTGATGATCATTTGAAAACGTTGAAGGAAGATTAAAAAAATAGTTATCCACTTAGAAGAAATCATAAAAGATATGCCACCGGAACAATTGTTTTACAAACTGTCTCTCTTAGGATGCTTTTCACCACTTCCAGTGTGTTCATTCACTCTTTGCTTTTACTCATCAAGGGAATCAACAATTCGCTTGATTTGTTCTATTTGCTTTGAATCTATTTTTCCGAAGACAGAATTTGGATCAGTTTCGACGGCTCCTCTTTTTCCCAACTTTCCCTGAGTACCAACCTCAAATGTCATAACGCCATCATTGCCGATTACTTTTCGGGCGTAGTTGGTAATTTTTTCGTCACTGAATCGTAATCCCGAGTGGGACCACCAGTCTCCAAGATACGTCCAGAGATGGCATTGTGCGCCGTCGATCCATTGGTTGTCCGGTATATACTTCAAGCTATTGGCTTCGCCTGCGGTATAGTCGTCTTGCTTTGAATAGCGCTGTATACCGTTCTTTTCGATGACACCTGGATTGAAGGCAATAAGTGTATCGGGATTGCCCGCGCGCAATGCGTTGGCCAGTTCTGCCGGGAGATCGCGCGTTGCAGTAAACTCGCTGTTCCCGACGAGCTGATCATAGGTACCATTGGGAGCCATCATCGCCCATGGCTGGTGATGAATGGTGTATAAAAACCAACCCGCACCGGCTTCCGCTGCTTGATTGGCTACGGTTTCAACATCGAAACGCTCAGCAAGTGAATCCACATTTCCATGACGGCCAAAGTAGTGGGTTGATATCCCCACTTTGGCTTTGTACATCCACTCCACCTTCGGATTCACCATATCGGCTGTCTTGGTATTTAGTGGAACTACCAATCCTGTCAACGTGATAACCAGTAAACAAAGTGCCTTCGATTGAAAGAAACTATCTTATCACACATGCTTTTACTTCCTCATTCCTGTATAATTTTTTGCGCTTGGCTATTGGGATGTCTTACAATACTTAATCCATCATTGACAGGCGGCATCATGACGGACATTTATTTAAACCACGACGGATACTTTAAGCGAAATTATTCACGCTTGGAAATAGCGAAACAACACTTGAACCATTATTTCCCTTCGGAAGTGGTTCGATTACTGGACCTGACCTCTTTGAAAATCTGTAAGGACTCTTTCATTGACCCGCAAATGAGAGAATATTTCTCGGATTTGTTATATCAGGTCAAGTTGAAACAGGGAACGGATCTATATGTATACATTTTATGCGAACATAAAAGCACTCCGGAACCGTTAGTCGCATTTCAATTGTTGCGGTATATGTTGAAAATCTGGCACAAGACCAGCGAAGGCGGAAAAAGGAAACATTTTCCAGTCATTATCCCCTATGTGATTTATCACGGGAAAAAGGAGTGGAAAATATCGGAAAAATTTCTCGAACTATTTCAGTGTCCGGAAGAACTGAAACCGTATGTTCCACAATTCGAATATGAGCTATTCGATCTGTCTCGGCTGCAAAATGATGAAATCCAAGGTGTACCGGAATTACAAGCAACGTTGATGACCATGAAACACATTTTCGGTCCCGAATTGTAAAAGGTTTTCAAGAAGATTTGTGACAAAATCAACGAATTTGAAGACAAAGATTTTGCTTTGGAATTCCTGGAAACAACGCTAAAATATATCAGTAATGCAGCTGAGAAAATACGAGAAGAGACTATCAAAGAAAGTATCCATAGAGCCATACCCGATCAAGGAGAAAAAGTCATGGTGACACTGGGTAAAAAATGGAAAGCGGAAGGGATTGAAATCGGTCGAAAAGAGGGAATCCTCGAGGCGATTCAATTGGCATTGGAAATAAAATTCGGGGATGAAGGATTGAAAATATTTCCTCAAATCAAAGAAATCACTTCGATTGAAAAATTAAAAGAAATTAAATCCGCCCTGCGTAGCGCAGATAGTCTCAACCCGATAAAATCAATCTTGAGTAGTTGAGAGAGTGTTAAGAATAAGCTGAAAATACCCGATTCTGAATTTCTTTTCCGGAAATGGGAAGAATGGGTGATAGATCTAGTATTATTCCAATTGGAGAAATGTCATGCATAATAATCTAAAAATGAGCATCGTTGTAGTTTCAATGGTTTTTTGTGGTTGGATGGCCGGCTTTTCTGCAGACAATACGGGAAAAGCGTTTCAACCCAAACGCGCCGACGGCTATCGCGGAATTTGGTACTCCAACCAGCCTTCAGACGATAAGTATAAATACAAATACAGCGGCGGCCTTGGTACCTATTGCGCCAAGCATATCCCTTTCGCCCAATATGTTCCCGACGTCAACAAAACCTTTTTTGTGTATGGTGGAACAAAAGGTCTTGGTGAGAAAAGACCTCTTCTCGAAATGATTTCCTATTACGATCACGAAACGGGAATGGTTCCCAAACCAGCGATTTTAATGGAAAAAGGCACTGCCGACGCCCATCACAATCCCACCCTTTGCATCGATGACAAAGGAATCTTGTGGGTTTTCATGAGTGCGCATGGGGGGAAAGACGGTTTTATTTATAAAAGTACAGAACCGTATTCTATCGACTCGTTTGAACGTGTCATGCAGAAAGAATTTACTTACCCGCAACCGCGGTTCGATCAAGATTTCGGCTTCCTTTTCTTGTTTACAAAATACACGGCGGGCCGGGAACTGTATATGAACACCAGCAGGGACGGTATTCATTGGGGGGAAGACAAAAAACTCGCCGGTTTCGCTGGACATTACCAAATCAGCTGGCCTCACAAGAACAAACGGGCATCCGCATTCAATTGGCATCCACCGAAAATCGGTCTCAATTTCCGCACGAATTTGTACTACATCCAAACCGAGGATTTCGGGGAAACGTGGACATCGGTGGATGGCAAACCACTGGCGCTTCCACTTAGTTCTCCACGGAATGACGCTTTGGTAAGAAATTATCAGGAAGAAGATCTCTTGGTTTACATGAAAGACATCAATTTCGATGAAAACGGCTATCCGGTGATTCTCTACATACTCAGCAAGGGATACGAATCCGGTCCGGAAAACGGCCCGCGAAGATACACAACCGCTCACTGGACCGGCTTCGAGTGGGAATTTCGCACGGTGACCGAAACCGATCACAATTACGATATGGGTTCCTTGTACATTGAAGAAGACGGAACCTGGCGTATGATCGCTCCAACCGAGCCAGGACCGCAGGCGTATTGCACAGGCGGCGAAATCACGATGTGGACCAGTACCGACAAAGGCAAAACCTGGACAAAAGTCTGCCAATTGACCAAGAAAAGCCCCCGAAACCACACCTACGTCCGCAGACCAATCGATGCGCATCCTGATTTTTATGGTTTCTGGGCAGATGGAAATGCGTTAGGGCCGTCGGAATCGAGGTTGTATTTTACGGATAAAAACGGAGAGAAAGTAAGGATGCTGCCGGATACGATGGGAAAGGATCATGAAAAACCTACTTTGATATCACAATAGATTTAGTCGTTTATGTGAAAAACTAAATAATTTCATTTTTAAATAAAGTTTTATTTAGATTTTTCCAGATTCTCCATATCTATCAAATCCTGTGGTCTGCCACTTGCTTTTTTTGATCGAATCAGATCTCCTTTCGAAATGAAGGGTATCTCTACTCCTTCCAATTCAACAATTTCACGATGTTCCCATGCTGAAGGAAACTCTACGCCGGGAATGGACATCAAAATATCAAGACGAAATGGTGCTCTCCCCATCTGGTAGAAATATTCTTCCTTAGTAAAATCATCCGGAGATAGGTTACGAAGCGGCGCCCCAAATTCTTGTAAAGCGTTGAACAATTTCTCTGCATTTTCTTTGTTCGCATCGATCCAAAGATCAAGATCTTTCGTAAATCGCGGTTCCGAATATTTCATCACGGCATAACCGCCGACCACGAGATATCGAACTTCATATTTTCTGAAAATTTTCAAAAGTTCTTTGAAGTCTGGGCTGGTCAGCATAACCTTGTTTTACCATTTGCGCATCCATGATTATTTCCAACGCGGCTTGGAAAATCGCTTCCTCCCCTTGGTTCTGCCAAAACTCAATGTCGAATCGATCCTCCGGGTCGCCGATTTTTCGATATGCTTCGATAGTCTCCGACATTCTCCTCATCTCCTTATGCCACCTTAGTATCTTGATTGAGCGGTGCTCATTTTGTCAAGTTGCATAACTTCTTAATCATTCGATTATCCTATCATTATTCTCTACCATGTCTATTTAAGAATTGTAATCAAAAAAAGTGCACCATAATCCACCCAAATTCGTTTAATGAAGTGGAGGAAAAGATGGTTAAGAATACTTGTGCCTTTTCACTTTTTGTTTTCATTCTGTGGATTCTCTTTCCTGCTACATCTCTTTATGCAGCGAATACGATATCTCTTAAAGTTGGAGAAACCATTCCGAATCTTGTTGCTGACAGTATTGAAGGAGTCCCCATATCTTTTCACCCACCGGCAGGGAAAATCCTATTGATCCGCTTTTGGTCACCGCATATTGGCAAATTGGATGAAATGGCAATAGAAGCCATAGTACTATATAACCGCTTTCATAACAAAGGTTTAGATTCGATTTGTGTCTTCACAGGGGAAGCGGAAAATGAAATGTTTTCCTTCTCCGAACGGTGGCAGATCCCCTGGCCACAAATCAATAATCAAAAAGCGGGTGACATACGCCCAATCGATACATTAGGCATACAAGATGTGCCGATGAATATCTTGGTGAACGAAAAAGGGAAAATACTTGCCATTAATATAAGAAAAGAACAGGCTCATGAAGTCATTGCCAAACAATTTGGTGTGTCTCTGGAGGAAATTCCTATGCCCAATCCGCCAATACCTAAGCAAAATAAAGCAAACTTTTTGCAAACGGGAATCGTTTTCAATCCCAGTCAAGATACTGACTTCATGAATGAACATGAGATGCGAATAGGTACCCAAGGAGAGGGAGAAGAAGTAGAAGCATCCAAAGAACAGACTATATCATCTATAGACGGCGACAATGTAAGAATAATCCCAATTGAGAAACCGGATCAAATCCAAGTATTAAACAATTTGTGGATGTTCAAGGATGGAAAATTGTCTGCATCCGGTGGGGGGGCGAGGATACTATTTACCCCCACTATTGAGAAAGGGATGTTCACGTTTCGTGCAAAACTTGATGGAGATTGGGAAGGAATTCGCATTGTATTCGGATTCCAATCTCCTCAAGATCCATTTTATGTCTTGAATTTGGGTATGATGTCCAATAATGCCATGTTTATTGAAAAATGGAACTCACTTGATGAACGATCGCGTAAACGAGTGACCCCGCTGGAACCGTTTGAATGGGAATTCGATAAGTGGCATGATGTCCAATTAGACATCGATTCAGAAAAACAAAAATTCAAATGCTTTTTCAATGGTGATTGTATTATTACCTTTGAATCAGATGAACCGTTAGCCGGGCAAGTGGGAATCTTTACAACATATTCC
Source organism: uncultured bacterium (assembly GCA_964412555.1). Classification (GTDB taxonomy): domain Bacteria; phylum Hinthialibacterota; class Hinthialibacteria; order Hinthialibacterales; family Hinthialibacteraceae; genus CAYPPG01. The sequence goes on along the minus strand of CAYPPG010000072.1, from coordinate 29,124 downwards.
GCCGAGTTTGAAAAGATTCAAGTAGTCACTAACCGATGATCCACGATAATATCTTTTATGGAGTTTTTAACTGGGAGCGCTAATCTGGGAGCGCGGACATCCCTGTCCGCACCTTATACGCTCAAACAAGCATCCCCACTTGTAGTAAAAGGAGGTGATGAATCGCAAAAAAGCGATCACAAGCGTTACATTTTTTATGAGAAAAACCTCTACAAAAGGAGGCAAATGAATGAAATGTAGACCTCGAACAATTCTATACAGCCTGGCATTCATGGCATGGACATGCATGATTCTGCCGAATGTGAATGCAGAAACATTTGAGTTGGAACTCAAGCGGATGCAGGAATTTGCACCGCGAACGATCTCCACGAATGAGGATGAATTCATCTTCCGAACCCTTCGAACCACGCGTGTCACCTATCGGTCGGACGAACCGTCAAAATCGGAGGGTGTAGAGTCGGATTTTTCTTCGCTCGTGAAAAAAGAACCGGAATACAAATGCGACATGCCATTCAAAGGTGTTATACGATTAGGATCGGAAGATTTTCTAATCGCTTTCGATTCAACCGGTCTTCAATCGAATGGTTTTGATCTTTTGTATTTTGACCGAAATCAAAATGGCGATCTCACCGACGATGAGTTGATTCAAGCCAAGCAACGGGACAACCAGGGCAGACGTGTGGCCTTTCCTCGAGTGGATCTCATACTCAAAGTTGAAGGGAAAGAAGTGGATTATTCCTTCATGGCCGCTACGTATGCCAGTACGCAAAGCCGGGGCGGCAGCGGAAGTATTGGCTACGCGTACGGAGAATTCTATTCCTGTGCTTATCGCATCGGTGAGGTAATCCTGGATGGTAAAAAGCACCGTATCGCAATTCTGGATTATAATAGCAATGGCCGCTTCGACGATGAATATGCCATTCGCACGGATATTCGAACAGCCGGAGGTGACATTATCCCCAAAACGGGAGATATGATTCTCCTCGATCCGGATACTCAGAATCGAATGTATCTCGATTATTTCAATGCGGCAGGCCGCAGAGAAAAACACTATCTCTCCCAATCGATTTTTATCGACGGAAATTTATATGACGTCAAAGTGACCCCTTCGGGTGACAAATTAACATTGACGCCATCCAAAGCGTCTCTCGGTTCCATTACCAATCCGAATCCGAAATATGCCGCTGTCGTGTATGGCGACAAAGGTTTTCTGAAAGTGAAGGGAACCCAAAATGAAAAAGTCGCACTACCGGAAGGAAAATGGCGACTGTTTGAATATGTCATCGATGCATCCGAGCAGAAGGCGAATCAAAACAGAAGATCGGCAACCTATGTAACCGCGAGAGGGACGACGGATTGTCCGGAAGTGGTAATCTCGAAAGGCGAATCCGTTAATTTTCCTTTCGGACCTCCTTACAAACCATCCGTATCAGTATCCGGTATGCGTCCCGGGAATACGAATCGCTCACACCCGGTACGACTGAGTATGGGGTTGATCGGTTCGGCGGGTGAAACCTGTACCGATTTGGCCGTAAACGGTGGCCGGCCGCCCGATCCGTCTTTCGTGATCGCAACACCATCCAATGAAATTATCGAACGGGGCAAGTTCGAATATGGCTGAGGTTTCACATGCTCGTACACATGGCGTGTACCAAATAATCCCGAAGAGGAATACCGAGTCCATGTCCGAATGAAAGCAGGCCCGTTCGAGGTTGATAAAAAGCAATTCAGTGTTATTAAAATCCCCTCATGAAAAAAATGAGGGGTAGGGGTGCGCTATAGCGTGCCCTTTTTTATGGTGTCTTCTTTATCGTATTGATATTCTGTATCATAATATTCAAACTCAAATGCGCGAATTTTCTATCATGACGACATAAAGGGTATCGATTCTCGTATAAAATAGGAGAAAGGAGGTGATCGCTTATTTGAGTAAGAAATCAAAAGCAAATTCGTCTTTCTATGAGAACGAATGCCTCTTTTTAGGAGGAGAAACGTACATGAAATTTTTACCTCGAAACTGGATTCTAGGCTTCACATTCGCGGCATGGGCTTTGATGAACATAAATACCGCGAATGCAGAAACATTTGATTTGCAACTCAAGCGGCTGGAAAGTCAATCCCGTATGATGTACCGAGGCGATGACGATAGTAGAATGTTTCGGACCGTACGGCCACAGTATGTGCGGTTTTACCAGCCGAATTCTTCACGTCCCGACCCGAATGCGGAAAAATTCGATTCGATCGTGAAGAAGGAACCTGAAAAGTATGAATGCGAAAGCCCGTTTCGCTGTGTAGTGAAATTGGGAGTTAACGAATATGCCTTCGTTTTCGATTCAACCGATTTAAGTTCAAAGGGATACAATCTCTGCTATTTTGATCTCAATCAAAACGGAGACTTGACCGATGACGAAGTCTTGAAGGCAATGGAATTGCCGGAAGGAATCAATTTCGGCGGCGGATATATGCAAAGAGAATATCCGCGTATGGATGTCACACTAAAAGCAGGTGATGAAGAATATGAGTATTCATTCAATCTGATGGTGTATTGCAATATCGAGAATCGAGGATCGACAGTCCAAGTGCAATATGCCAACGCCTCTTGTTATGCTTCGGCCTATCGTGAAGGTGAAATCACACTCGATGGGAATAAGCATCAAATCGTAATATTGGATTTTAACTCCAATGGGCAATTTGGTGACGAATTCAAGATCCGTGATGATGTCCGAACTCCCGAAGGGTGAATATATCAAGATTATGGTGATATTCTTGTCGTCGATCCGGATCGTAATGACAGATATTACGGCTACAACGTGACCGATAGGAAGGATCGTCAGCATATTTCAAAATTGGCAGTGATCGATGGAAAATTCTTTAACGTGAGTGCACCTCCATCCGGAAAATCGATCACTCTGACTGATTCGATACTTCCTGTTGGATATGTCACGAATCCCAATCTCCAATACGATGCCGTTGCGTACGGCGATCACGGATTTGTGAAAATCAGCGGGACCAAAGACAGCAAGACGAAAATCCCTGCAGGGGATTGGAGGTTGCTGGAATACAAAATCGATGCAACGGATCCGGATTCTGCTTCCTCGAATAGGCGAGGGCGGGGTTCCCAAACGTATGTAACCGCTGCAGGAACGAAAGAATGCCCGGTTGTAAAAGTGGAAGAAGGAAAGACGGTTGTCTTCCCCTTTGGACCACCGTACAAACCGAATGTTGTGGTTTATAACATGGGCCGTCCTGGAAGTAGGAACGAGAACGTCCGTTTGAATTTGAATTTGGTCGGTTCTGTTGGGGAATCGTGCACGAATTTAATGGTCAACGGAGACCGTCCTCCGGATCCGTCTTTCGTGATTGCAACAGCAGAAAATGAAATTGTCGAACGCGGCAAGTTCGAATATGGCTGAGGTTTTACCTGCTCGTACACATGGCGTGTACCGGAAAACCCAAAAGATGAATACCGTGTCCATGTTCGAATGAAAGCCGAACCGTTCGAGGTGAGTCGGAAAGAGTATAGTGTTATCAAAATTCCATCATAGCGAACACTATTACTCTACACAAATAGTAGGGGCACGGCACGCCGTGCCCCTTTTTTGTCGGAGCGCGGGCATCCCTGCCCGCAAATGTATCGCTGTCAAGATGCCCGCAAAATGTATTGCCGGCATCCTGCCGGATTTTCCATCCATGCCGCCGAGACGGCGGCGTTACATTAGCACCGAGGAAAGCCATGCCATCATTACAATCAAACAGATTTCGTCCCCCAAAACACCTCCCTCCGACATTGAATGTCATGATCGGCGTAGCCGGCCATATCGATCACGGCAAGACCGAGCTTGTTAAAATGCTGACCGGCTGCGATACGGATCGCCTGAAGGAGGAAAAAGAGAGGGGCATGTCCATCGATATCGGCTATGCTCCCTGCTTTGTCGGAAACAGCCGCGTCGGAATCGTCGATGTCCCCGGCCATGAACGGTTTATCCGTAATATGGTCGCCGGTGCGACCGGCATCGATATCGCTCTTTTGGTTATTGCAGCGGACGACGGTGTGATGCCGCAAACCCGCGAGCATCTGGATATCATCGAATTGCTTGGGATTCGGCACGCAGTGGTGGCGATTACGAAAACCGACCTTGTATCTGCTGAGCGGATTGAAGAAGTCCGTTTAGAAATTTTGGAATTTTTAGAGCGAACCTCTTTTCAAAATGTTCCGATTCTCCCGGTTTCATCGATGACCGGTGATGGAATCGAATCCTTACGATGGCAATTACAAAACACAATCGATGCCGTTGGCCCCCGAAAAACCAAAGGAGTTTTTCGCGTTCCGGTTGGCCGGGTATTCAGTTCTCATGGTCATGGCGTGGTGGCTACGGGGGTGTCGGTATCGGGACTGGTGAAATCGGGGGATACCGTTGAAATTCTACCAGCCCAAAGGACCGTTCGTGTACGGGGAGTGCAGGTGTATCTTGGGGATGCGGAAGAAGGCATTGCCGGACAATGTGTAGCTCTGAATTTGGCGAATGTCGATCAGGAAGACCTCAAAAGGGGAAGCGTTATTGCCTCACCAGGCTTTTTTTCTTGCCACTCTTCTTTTACAGTTCGGTTGAAAGCCTCTCTCTTCTTGGAAAAACCGATACGGAATGCCGCGAGAATCCGATTTCATACAGGAACCTCTGAAACATTGGGGAAAATTCGTTTGCTGGAAGGGGATGAATTAAGGGCAGGGAAAGAAATATTTGCCCAGTTGTTTTTAGATCAGCCAGTGACGGCTTTTTTGCGTGACCGATTCATATTGCGGATGGAAACTCCTCCATCCACAGCTGCCGGTGGAATTATCGTCGAGTGTGACACCCGGCGTCGTAAACGGCAACATGAACCGACTCTCACTCAGTTATGGAAACGCTTAAGATCATTCGATTCGGACAATGATTTCCTGTCGGTCTTGATGGAAGATCAACCGTATACTCTTCAAACGATAGAAAACCTCTCGAAAATGACCTCCTTTCGGAAAGAAGAAATCCTAAAAATACTGGATCAATTCCTTGATCAAAAGAAAGTGATCCAAATCGGTGAAAAATATCTTCTTACCGGTAGCCTTCATTCTGCCAAAGAGAAATTACTCGCTGCTCTGAATCGGCTCCATCAACAGTTTTCGGAACGTTATACCTTTTCCGAAAAGGAAATTCAAAAAGAAATGCAAACAGGCGATGAAATCATTGATCTCGCATTGTCATATTTGGTCCGAGAAAAGCGAATCATTTCTTCTACAGAAGGATATCGCTCTAGCGAAGCTATTTCGATCGATCCACACACTGAAGCGCTGGCGAATCACCTCGAAAAAATTCTCTTGTATGAAAAATTCCAAACCTCATCACCGGATCAGCTGGCGCAAAAAGTACATAAACCACAGAGAGTTGTCAATGCCGCTTTGCGGTTTTTAACGGAAAAAGAAAGAATTCGGCGTTTGGATGAAAAAGTCTATTTACATGACCAGCACGTGCAGTGGGCGAAAACCAAATTAGTCGCTGCAATCAAACAGAATGGTTTTTTTGAAACCCACAAATTTAAAAATATTATCGGCAGTTCCCGAAAATATGCTATTCCATTGTTGGATTATTTCGATTCGATCGGGTTAACAAGAAGAATCGGGGGGAACCGGTATTTATGTGAAAAGAAACAGTAATCAGCATTTGATGCCAAGGCAAAAAGTCGCAAATTGTGGTGCAGACCTCTGGTCTGCACGTTCTTTACTCAGACCAGAGGTCTGCGACCATCCGATCACGTTAAATCGATGAATAGATTTTATGAAATCGTTGGGTTATGGTATGTATATGAGGAATCAATGAAAAAGAGATGGAGAGTACGGGAGGGATTCCTACAATGATTTCGTATCGAATACAAAATCGCTTGAAATGCGCTATTGGATTTATTGTTACCGTCCTTCACATTGATATGTTGAGTTTTTCCGAACCGATATCCTTAAATCCGAAATTGAACCGTGCCCATGCGCTTCATCAACAGCAAAAATATAAGGAAGCGTTGCAATTGGTGAATGAAATATTGTTGGATAATCCTCAATCGCGGGATGCGTGTTTTATTAAAGCGCATTGTCTTGCGAAATTAGAGCAACCGGCTGATTCGAATATTTGTCTGCAGCACCTTCTCTCTCTTCATCCACAAGATCGGGATGCACGAATTCTTCGTGGAATCAACTTGGCTTCGTTAGGCCGTTACGAAGAATCTCTCCAGTGTTTTCAAGAACTGTTGCAAGAGTATCCCGATGATTATTGGATTTTGTACCATTTGGCGACTTCACAGCGAGAAATGCGGCAATTCGAAGATGCCAAGAAGAATTTTCAAAAAGTGAAACAAATGGCTGAGCGACAAGGTATCCAATTGGATTCTGATATCCGCTATTCAATGGCGTATCAGATGGGGATGATCCTTGTTTCTCAAAACAAGTTCAAAGAATCACTTTCGCATTTTGAAAAAGCCCTTCGCGAAAGGCCATGGTGCGAGAAAAGCCATTATCAAATTGGATTGGCACTGGCACGGCTTGGAAAGGCGAGTGAAAGTAAAAAGTGGTTGGCGCGTTTTCAAGAAATCCAGGAAACAAATAAGAAAATCAAAACATTCAAGCGTGTAGCCCAGCAACAACCGAAATCGGCCACACCCTGGATTGCCATAGGTCAACTTTATTTAAAGAATCATGATTTGGATGAAGCGGAACGCGCATTGCAACGTGCACAAGAAAGGGATGATCAAAATCTTAGGATTTGTGTCAATTTGGGTATGATCGCCGTGAAAAAAAAGGATCTCGAAAAGGCGCACTATCATTTTTATGAAGCTTATAGAATCGATAAAAAACATTTACCTGCTCTGATCAATCTCGGCTCTCTGGCTCTGCAGAAGGAAAATTATGAAGAAGCGGAAAAATATTTCCTCGAAGCACAACAACACTACCCCAATTCGGATTTAGTTCAGCAGCGCTTGCAACTTCTTACCCAAAAAAGACAAACCGGCTTGCGGTAATTTTTTAAATGAATCATCGCTATTGGGCTAATTTTTCTTGACAATCGATGTGAATGTATTGTTAAATATAGGTCACTGTGCGTTAAATATGTTTTAGTGATCAAAACATCCTATAACGGATTTTTGGTATAACTATCAAGTATGGGAGGTACATATGAGTAAACAACTGGTAATGTTCGTGTGTGTTGGTTTGCTCGGATTCGGATTCCTGACATCTGCTGTTGCGCAAGAACAAACCGTAACAGCCGGATGGGCGTCCGCAGCACCAACTCTCGATGGGAAATTGGATGCGGGTGAATGGCAAGAAGCAGCGCGGATCAATTTTGATGGATCCGACGCAGTTCGGCCGGGTGTCGTCGGGCCGGATTCCAACACAATCGGTGGACCGAATGGAGATGGCTTCCAATCCGCGGAAGACAGCAGCGTGATCGTTTATATCATGAATGATGGTGACAATTTATATGTAGCCGTCGATGCGACAGATGATGTTCTCGATTTTTCGCTGAGTGATGTCTGGCGAAATGATGCTGTCGAAATTCGTGTGGATGGGAACTTCAGCCGTTCCACACCGAAGGAAGGCGACATTATGGGGCATTCGATGGTCATTCGCGGTGATGGTGGAGCCGTCGCGAGTGCTCCCGATGGCGATGTTGAGAGCGCCGGGGCCGCGAAGGATGATGGAAGCGGATGGGTTGTGGAATTTCGGCAGTCTACAGCGGATTTCGAACCGATGATCGGATTTGATCTCGCCATCGATGACAGCGATGATCCTGCGAGTAATGACCGGGATACCCAATATCGATGGAACGGTGATGTTGATGGTGGTTGGAATGATGAAACCCAGTGGGGCGCCTTGATTCTCGCAACGGAACCCAATCCGGGGCCGACACAGCGTGTGGCTGCAGGACTTGCTTCCGCCCCCCCCGCATTGGATGGTTCATTGGATGAAGGTGAATGGGCGGATGCGGCAGTGCTAAAGTTTGATAGCAGTGACGCAGTTCGGCCAGGGGTTGTCGGGCCGGATTCCAATACGATTGGTGGTCCAAACGGAGATGGATTCCAACTGTATGAGGATAACCACGCAGTCGTGTATGTGATGAACGACGTCGACAATCTTTATGTTGCGGTTGATGTCACCGATGACGTTCTTGACTTTTCTCTCAGTGATGTATGGCGGAATGATGCCGTTGAAATCCGCGTAGATGGCAACTTCAGCCGTTCCACACCGAAAGAAGGAGACATTTGGGGACATTCCATGGTAATCCGTGGTGATGGCGGTGCGGTTGCAAGTGCGCCGGATGGCGATGTGGAAAGCGCCGGTGCGGCTAAGCCGGATGGCAGCGGCTGGATTGTGGAATTTCGTCAGTCTATCGCCGGTTTCGAACCGGTAATCGGATTTGATCTGGCCATCGATGACAGTGATGATCCCGGAAGTAATGATCGGGATACTCAATATCGCTGGAATGGTGACGTAGACGGTGGTTGGAATGATGAAACCCAGTGGGGTGAATTGGAACTCGCTGGCCTCAGTTCGGTTTCAACATGGGATTTGTTTAAATAATCCTGGATTGAAATTCCATTTCATTGATCTTTCGTTTGACAAGCCCCTCGATTTATTCGGGGGGTTTTTTATATTTCCCGGCGAAAGACGCTTTCAGACCGCTTGACGTCGGACAGGATTTTGTGCATTCCAAACACAAGATGCAATCCGCCGGTGCTTTGTGCTTTACACCGTGAGGTTCTTCCTGCAAATCAACTCCCACAGGGCATGCATCGGTACATTCTCCGCATTGAGGGCACGCCTCCGTGTCGTGCCGCAAGGTAAATGCGGAGATCGAGTTGAGCATCGCCGTCATCGCACCCACCGGGCAGAGTGTCCGGCAAAAAAACCGCATGATGAAAATCGATGCGAGAATGATGAAACCTAAAATAGAAAACCGAATGAACGTTCCCCAAAAGTCAGGGAATCCTCCCATCGTATACGCATACGGCAAACTGGCTTCAATCGCCGCCGCCGGACATAGACGGCAGAAATAAAACTGCGATTCGATCCCCAAAAAGAAGGGGACCGCAAACGCCAAAACGACAAGAGAAATATATTTTCCGTATCGAAGCGGACTCCACAATTCAAACTTGGGACTTGGAATCCTGTGAAGTAGTTCCTGAAAAAGGCCAAATGGGCACACCCATCCGCACATAGCCCGTCCCAACAGAGCTCCGAATAGAAGTATGGTCCCAATCAGGAAAAACGGAATGATTCCGATGGAAAGATAGTGCCCCAAAACACCGATGGGGCAGGAAAAAGAAGCGATTGGGCAGGAATGGCAGTGCAATATCGGCAAACACAACCACTTTGCTTGAAAGAGTGAACCAAGCGATAGCGCAAAAAAGGATCCGATTTGTGATAATCGACGTTTCTTCATAAACGAACTCGTGCCGCTGCGAACGCGCAGCCGCGAAGGATTTTATACTCACGTAGGGCAGGGTTTGTGGCCGGTTAGGGCTTCCGTGCGGTCGTATGTGAAATAAAACAAGTCGTTTTCCGTTCGAGCGACACCGCCATACGTGGCGTCGATGACCATTTCCGGCTCGGATAACATCTCATAGAGGGTGAAAAGATCGTCGGGATCTTCAGGCGGTTCTTCAAAGACTTTATAAGAAACAAACTGTGCGCTGAGTACCATCATCACAATCGCAACAAGTCCGGCAATCAGAGGCACTACAATTCGATAACATACAGTATTCACAATAGTCCCACTCTCCCTATATTCTCTATATAAAGAGTAACAATTTCTGCTTGACTCGCCAAGTCTTCAACATCAATTTCGGAAAAAATACTGAAAATTGAGCATAACTGTCATATAGAAGTAACGAATGAAGGTGACAACTTGTTACATTTAAAAATGATGCGCCTTTCCTTTTTTGATATTGTAAAAATGGCTTTTAAGCCTCAATGATTGTGACAAGGAGAACAGCAAAATGCGTAAATCGATATTTTATTTTCTTACTTTCGTTTCTTTTTTATGGGATTCCAACAGAATTGGAGTCATCGCAAGTGAATATCCATTTCAAGGATCAGCTGGTGAGACTATTATCGACTTGGGGCATGTGGGAGGAATTCGTGATGCGATCCTTCATCCGGATGGAAATAGTGTTTTTCTGGCCTGTGAAACCGCTGTCAAATGGTTCGATCTGAAAACCGGAACCCCAATACGAGAGTTTCGAGGTCATTCGCGTGATATCACATCCATATCCATCTCAGGTGATGCTCAATCTCTTGCTGCACTAAGCGCTGAAAAAGCCATCTTATGGAATACTCAAACCGGAGAACAATTTCAAACGCTTATACCGGATAGATACTGGAGAGAAGCAACAATTCGTTTTACACAAGATGGATCGAATATACTCACGGCCGGTGAAATAGTAAATGGTGAATTTGCTGTATTGTGGGATGCGAAAACAGGTGAAGAAATCCGATCCTTTCAACAACCGGATCAAACAACTCGCCGATTCTCCCTGTATCGATTTGTCACGAGAAATGCGATCGCCATTTTTTCTCCGGATGAAAAGAACATCTTGACCGGTGGATATGATCAATCCATGTTTCCCTCTCTGAGAATATGGGATCGGCAAACGGGTGAAATTGTTCGAATTTGGCAACAAGATGAACTGGCATTATCACTGGCATTTTCCAACGACGGAAAATGGATTCTCGCCGGTTACGAAAATAATGATCCCCCCTATTATAGTGATCCCCCCTATTATTACGAGGAACCTCATCTTCAAGCCACTCTGCTGGATGTGGAAACCGGTGAAGAACTGGTTTCGTTAACCGGTCATGATATGCGTGTGCTCTCAATCGATATCACTCCCGACAAACGTTATATCGTCACGGGAAGCAGTGGGGATAAACCTGTCAAAGTTTGGGATGCTGAAACAGGCCAAGAAGTGATTGCTCTACAAGGACATGTGGATGAAGTGACAATGGTCCAAGTGACACAAAATGGAGAATTGCTTCTTACCGCAAGTCTTGATGGAACCGTTCGAATCTGGGATTTTTCCCGATTGATTCAAGACTCCGGAGCGAAATGCTTTGAGAGGTATAGATAAATTCTTTATTACGTAATCACTTCCGTAAAGTAAGTAGACGCAATGTAATCAAGTATTTCCCACGTAATGACTCGTGGCAAGTCATTGAAACCGCAATGATCACTAATCAAATCGGTCAAATCGCGTGGATCGCAGGCTCGCAGAATGCGGTTGTTGGGACGGTAATATTTTTCAATGAGCCGATCGATATCTTTTGGGTCGTATTGAAAATTCTTCTTTTTGCACTCTTTGTCGTAGATGAGCTTGTAGGTTTCTACCGGAGGCTCTCCGATATACATTTTATATCGAATCCGGCGCAGGAAAGCGCCGTCGACCAAGTCTTTTGGATTCAGGTTGGTTGCAAAGACCACCAGCTGCTCGAAAGGCATGGGAAACTTTTTCCCGGTATGAAGGGTTAAATAATCAAGCCGTTCTTCCAACGGTACAATCCAGCGATTCAACAAGTCTTTCGGTTTGACCAATTGCCGGCCGAAGTCGTCGATAACGAATACCCCGCCGTTGGATTTCACCTGTACAGGCGCTTCATAATATCTTGTCGTCACGTTGTATCGCAGATCGAGCATATCCAGAGTCAGTTCCCCCCCGACGATCACCGTTGGACGATGGCACAGTACCCATCGTTGATCGCCTGGTGCTTCTTGCAAGAGAATCGAATTTTCTTGTCCCGATTTGTTGTCATCGATTCTGGTGTGGAACACAGGATCGTAAACCCGGATGATACTCCCCCCGACGAACAACGCATGAGGTACCGCAATATGCCCCCCATGTTTATCGAGATAGCTCGCCACCGCTTTGGCCAAAGTAGTTTTTCCAGTTCCCGGTGGACCGTACATGAAACAGGATTTCCCCGATTCGATAGCCGGACCGACTTGAAGAAAGAGTTCATCGGGAAGAATGAAATTTTTCCAAGCATCCCGCAGTTTCTTTTCCGTTACGGATATCGTGCTCAAACTATGTTCCCGAATATAGTTTTCATATTGGGGCAGCGGAACCGGAGCCGGTCCTGTATAGGTATCCAATTCCATCAGATCCCGTGAATATTTTCTCCCGGTATCCGTCAAAGCGAATTGATCTGTCGAATTCCCGAGTCCTTTCCCCCCTCGTTTTTCTCCCAGTCCTCTGACCAAAATTTCATCGAGTAACGGATCGATCAAAAGAAACGGTAAGCAAATTTTTCGAGCGATTTCGCGCCCGAGAAGCGTACCCGAGCGGTAGAGGTGACGGATGATCAAGTCACGCACAAAAGACGCGGAAAGACCTGTATCCTCCAATGATGTCGGATCAGGCGGCATGTTGCTCAGTTTATCCATGCTGTCTGTCATGTCTGGTGAAGGTTCTACCATTTCCATTTGCATTGCTGCCGAAGGATTGTTACTCATAATTTTTACTCTCCACCTCCGCTGCTTTCGCCGATATTCAACATCAATTCCGCTTGATTCCCATCCGCGGACTTTTTCTCGGTGCTTTGCATGGCTTTGATCGCCCGTTCCGCATCCGTTCCGCTCATTCCCTCTCCTTGTGGGTATATCTTGATCACGACTCGCCGGTTCATCATCCGGCCTTCGTCCGACCAATTTGTTGTTGTGGGACGGTTTTCCCCAAAACTGCGAACATAGAGACGTTCTTCCCATACACCGGCGCTTTTCAGGTAATCGGCGACGATAAGAGCACGTGCATATCCCAGTTTTTGGTTGTAGGCATCTGTATTGACATGATCGGCATGGCCTTCGACGATCACAGGCCCTTGCCGGATACCGATTTCCGGGACAATGGAATCGAGAGTTTTTTTGGAATGATCTGAAAGATTTGCCTCGTCGAAATCAAAATATACGGTTCCGAGAGTCAATTCCGGTTGCTGGGCATTATGGATCATTTCCTTGAATGCGCCGTTTACGGAAAATTCGACGGGATGGCCTTCCAGTTTGACGAGACCTTGCTCCTTCGGAAGGGATTGGCAACTCAAAAACAACGGGAAAATCCATAGCATGATCCAAAATCGATTCATAATTGTTGCCTCCTGTTAAAACGATTTGCTCATGAACGTATCCATGATGCGAATGACAGCCGGACCACCCAACACGACAAAAATGGACGGAAAAATAAAGAATACGAGCGGGAAAATCAACTTGACCGTGGTTTTGGCGGCCAATTCTTCCGCACGCTGACGCCTGCGCGTACGTAAATCTTCGGAATGAACCCGCAAGGCTTGCGCGACACTCGTCCCGAATTTACTGGCTTGAATCAGTACGGCGGATAATGTCTTCAAATCGGTAAACCCAGTTCGTTCACCCAATTCATGCAAAGCATCGTTTCTCGCTTTTCCCAGCCGGACGGCTGAAACGGTAATGTGGAATTCCTCACTTAACACCCGGTTGCTCATGTGCAATTCTTCACTGACTTTTTGCATGGCGGCATCGAGTCCCAAACCCGACTCGACACAAACAACCAACAAGTCCAATGCATCCGGCAAGCCGCAAAAGAGTTGCTCGTGACGATTTTTCTTTTTCCAGTAAATGAAAAGATCGGGAATGAACAAACCGAAACCGAAGGCCATAAAAGTAGGCATAAGCATTTTCACGGGAGAGACCTTCATATAAATAAGCAAAGCGACAAGTAGAATCGGCAAAAGGATCATCAAGGCGATTTTAAATCCCCAAAAATTAAAATAAGCTCGGTCGCTGTAAAATCCCGCCATCGCCAGCCGTTGTTTGCTGTCAATTTTCTGCTCGGGATCGATAGGAGCAACTCGTTCTCCCAACGTCGAGAAGACATTGCTCTCTTTTTCTTTTGTGAGAAAGGATGATTCGGCATGGGGCATCTTCTTGCCCATTCGCACATGATCGATACGTTTGTCGACCGGGTGCTTCAAAATACCTGAAAATGTGGCTACTGCCAAGATAAGAAAGAAAATGGTGATAAAACTGAGTGCACCGATTAGAATAGCCATGATTACACCTTGATATTGACGATTTTACGAATCACGAAAACTCCAATGATTTGCAAGGCGATCGCGCCGTACAACATTTTTCTACCAATCTCTGTTTTCACCAAGACGGTAATATATCCCGGATTGACAACCATGATGATGCCAAACACAAAAAAAGGGAGAAGGCACAACACCCATCCCGAAAGCCGGCCTTCCGCAGTTAGCGCTTTCACCTGTCCAAGAATTTTGAATCGCTCCCGGATGACGTTGGACAATTTGTCCAATACCTCGGCCAAATCTCCCCCGACCTGCTGATGAATCATGATGGTAAGCACAAAGAAACGAAGGTCCAGCAAGGGTACCCGTTGGGTCATCGCGCGAAGTGAATCCTCCAGTGGTAATCCCATTTGTTGCTCACGAAATACCTGACCGAATTCAATACCGATCGGATCGGGAAGCTCTGTGGCAACCATTTTGAGTCCCATCGAAAAGGGGTGGCCTGCCCGTAAGGAACGGCTGATGATTTCCAGTGCATGGGCGAAATCAGATTCGAAACGCGAAATACGCTGTTTCCGTTTATACAAAATCATCAGATAGGAAAAGGTTACGGCAAATACAAATACAACCAAGGAAAGCAAAATCTTGGCCGTGACAAACCACGCCATAAAACCAACCATAGCGGCGATGGAGAAGGTCGTGAGAAGCCAGGTACCAACATCATAATTCACACCCGCCTGAAGGAAGAGCACCGGCAAATTCAAAAAGGGAGGAAAATCGGAAAAAATGGTGTAGTTTTCCCAATCTTTTTCTTTTCGAAGCAAAGATAGCGCCTGTTCATTGAAGTTGATTGTCGGAGTTTTTTTGTTCATGGCTTCAAATCGCCGATTGACCGCCATGCTCTCGGATGAAAACATCGCTTTGATGAAAAAACCTACCCCGAAAATAAAGAGAAAAGTACAAAGAAATACGATCCCGACAACAATTTGCGGACTCATTGTTCATCTCCCACACGCAGTTTTTCTCCTGGATAGAAGATTTCCGGTGAAAGCCGCACACCGGCTGCATCCATGCGGGCCATCGCTTTTGGCCGTACGCCGGTTGCCACAAAAGCACCATGGACTTTTCCTTTCGGATCGACCGTTTCTTGCTTGAATTGGAATATTTCCTGCATCGTAACGACATCCCCTTCCATTCCGACAATTTCCGAAATCGACGTGATTCGCCGAGTTCCGTCGATCAAACGGGAGCCTTGCACAATGATATCCACGGCGGAGCTGATCTGTTGGCGAACCACACGAACCGGGATTTCCAACCCACTCATCGAAACCATCATTTCAATGCGACTCAATCCGTCACGCGGATTGTTGGCGTGAATGGTAGTTAAAGAGCCTTCATGTCCGGTATTCATGGCTTGCAACATGTCCAATGCTTCCGCTCCACGCACCTCTCCGAGAATGATTCGATCCGGACGCATTCGCAATGTGTTGAACAAAAGATCGCGTTGCGTTATGGCGCCATGCCCTTCGATGTTCGGCGGCCGGGTTTCCAAGCGGACGACATGAGGCTGCTGCAGAATCAGTTCCGCAGCATCCTCGATGGTAATGATGCGTTCATAGGGAGGAATGAAAGAAGTCAGAATATTGAGAAGTGTTGTTTTCCCGGAACCGGTTCCTCCGGAGATGATAATATTTTGTTTGGCTCGAACAGCCCCTTCCAGAAATTCGATCATCTCAGTGGTGAGAGCGCCGAAATCGAGAAGATCCTCCAATTTGAGCGGATTGACTCCGAATCGGCGAATCGACATACAAGGACCGTTCAATGCCAAAGGAGGGATAATCGCGTTGACGCGGGAACCGTCCGGTAGACGGGCGTCGACCATCGGCGAAGTCTCATCCACTCGGCGTCCGATTCGGGAAACAATCCGGTCGATGATTTGCATCAAATGACGGTCATCACGAAAATCGATTTCCGCTTTTTGCAATTTTCCGTGTTTCTCGATATAGACTTCTTTGGCGTTATTGATGAGGATATCGGAAATTTGTGTATCTTTTAACAGTGTTTCCAGCGGTCCGAATCCGAACACTTCATCCAAGACTTCATCGACCAACAAATTTCTCTCTTGTCCGTTCAGCGGCGCTTGTTGGATATTGATCAATTCTACGACAGTCGGCCGAACCTGCCGCCGAACGACATCTTTGTTTTCTTCTGTAATTTGACCTAAATCCAACCGGTCGATCAATCGGCGGTGCACATCCGATTTGATTTTTTGATACATGGCTTTACGGCTGGCCATGCGCGCCGGGCTTTGCTCAACGGCTTTTACCGGAACAGTTGTATCCATAATTCTAAATCCACCCCATAGTTGAACGGTTACACTTTAGCTACTGCCGTAGTATCCAGTTCGAATTCCGACAGTAAATTTTCATGCTCAGAAGCCATTTCGTCTTCTTGAATCGGTTTTTGAAGATTTTCCACTAGTTTTTGTAGATCTTTGAATGCTTTTCCGTACTTAGATACTTCCTCAAGAGGGATTCCCTGGTTCGTGGCCGATAATACTTTTTTCTCATCCAGACGAATTGTCGTAAACTCACTCTTTCGAATGGCCTTACTAATCCGGCTTAATGTGACGGAACTGCTTTTTGAATATCGATTGACTACCAAAACCATCTGTGAGGAACTACAACCTGCATCCTGTAACACTTGAAGCTTTCGGGTCGTCATAAAAACCGCCGGAAGATCCTGCGTAATGATAATACAATATCGATTTGCGTAGTGGGCAAGTAACGAGGCGAAATAATCGTCGTGACCGATGTCGATAAGAATATACTCGTATTTATAGAGTAATATTTTCAAGATTTTATCGATCTCCTGATTACTCAAAGGAGTGGGCTGCTGATCCAATGGTTGAACCAACAATTTCAACCCACTGGAGTGAGACGTGGTGATGCTTTCGATCATCGTCTCATCCAGTTCGTTTGTGTTATCGGCTAAATCGAGGAGAGACAAATTCGGATGAAGATCCAGGTGCACCGAGAGATCACCCTGAGCAAAATGAAAATCCAATAAGATTGTTGAATGTGTTTTTTGCATCGATATTGCCGCATTGCAAGCCAACGTAGTGGTACCACACCCCCCCCGAGTTCCCCAAAAAACAATGATCTTACCCTTTTTTTGGGTTGTCTCCATTGGCACAAGGGGTTTGCGAGCCTGCAACCGTTCAAATACCGGGATCAATTCTTCCGGTTGTAACGGTTTCAGCAGAAATTCATCGGCGCCGGCTCTGAAACATCGTAGAATTAAATCCGTATCTTCCTCTTCACTGACGGCAATGATTTTAATCGTCGAATGCTTTTTTTGTATTTTTTCGATCAACTCGGCTTCGGAATCAGGAGTTTCCCCGATCGCGATGATTGCATAATCAGGTTTATGACGGTCTACCAGAGAAGAGGCCAAGGCAAATGAGGTTGTTTCACCAGCGACCTCGATCATATTGGTCGCCGTGAGAACTTTGTTGCAAAGAACCAAATCCGTATGATTACGGTCAATGATAACGGCGGTATATTTTTTACTTGGGCCGTTATGAGGCATTGGCATGGAAGTAGTCATCTTCTTTTTTTCTCCTACTCCTACATTATAAACCGCAATCAAAGAGATGGCTAATCATCCACTCCAACTCTTGCGTGAAAATGAGTTTATTGGAGATCAGTATTTCTTGTTCGGACTTATACCTCGACTTTTCAGCATGGCGTCAGTGGTGGATTGTTGAGATTCATTCGAAGATTCGGAGGAAAACGGATTCCATTCTTTCTCGGATTCATCCATTTTTTCCATAATTTGCTCCACGGAATCACTTGGGATAGGGGTTTGCGCGTTTTCTTCGATTGGCGCAATAAGATAAGGTGTGACCATGATCAACAATTCGGTCTCTTTTTCGTCGATTTCTTTGCCGCGGAACAATCCCCCTAGTATCGGAATTTCCCCCAATCCGGGAATTTTCCGCATAGCCTTTTGCTTGGATTTGCTGATCAATCCCGCAATCGCGAACGTTTGACCGCTTCGAAGCTGTACGACTGTCTGGGCGCGCCTTGTCGTGATAACAGGAACGACGAATCCGCTTAATTTAATCCCTTGGGTGAAATCCAAATCACTGACTTCCGGTTCGATATCCAGATGAATGAGTTCATCCTTCAATACGGTCGGAGTAAAATTCAAACGAACACCGAATTCTTTATATTCGATTGAAATGGCATTGGAAAAACCACCTTGAGCCACCGGAATCGGAAACTCTCCACCAGCAAGAAAGCTGGCGGATTCCCCACTCCGGGCGATTAAATTCGGCTCGGCAAGGATACTGATCAAACCCCTGGTTTTCAACGCTTGGATGAATCCTTGAATGTCTTCATCCGGAATTCCAAAAAACAAGGTTACCGCGTCACTGATTTCTAGATCGCCTCCTGGCGAAAAATCTCCTGCAACAAGCCCTCCTAATTTTTGACCGACCGATAACGATTCGTTGTTGAAGAGGAAATTAAATCCCTCTTCCTGACGAAACGAACGGGCCACCTCCGCCACCTTGACTTTCAGCAATACCTGATGCACACCCGGAACTTCGAGAAAATTCACAACTTTGGGCGCATAGGACTGCGCAATTTCCACGGCATGGCCAACATTGTCTTCCGAAGCAACATGACCCTTCAATGCAACTCCATTTTCTAAGGACACTGTTTCGATTGCACTGTCTGGCAAGGTATCGTTTATTATTTTTTGTATTTGTCCTGTGTTCCAGGAAACAGAAATGTCGATCATGCGGGTCTTTTCATCTTCCATCCAAATCAACAGACTGGTTTCACCGACAGTTTTTCCCGTGATCAGTATTTGTTTTGGATCAAGGATTTGGACATCCGCAATGTCCGGAGCGACAACCGAAATTCGGCTGGCCGGACAATTCAAAGAAATGAGATGGGATTTATTGACAACAATATCGATTCGTTCCGTACTCGAAACAAGCTTGCTGATCGTGGATACAGTTCCAGCCGTTTGAGGGAGGAAAAGAATGCTTATTACTGCGGTCAATAGAATGAGACTTCGTATATCCTGCTTCATAATTTGTCCCCAAATACGTGTTTGGCCAACAGTCCAGACCTGGATTCATTGGCGTAATAAAACTCCATGAATCGCGTCCATCACAACCCTGCAGGAATCGAACCCCATTTGCAATGATCATTTGAGAATCCACTTATTCGTAAATGAGTTCAACCTTTACGGTAACCCAGTGAGCTGTTACCTGAATGTCTCATTTTCGTTCATTTCTGTTTCTTGTCTAGTGTTTAGGACTTTGTTGTTTTGTAAAAGAATCTTACTCTTTCATCTCGACGGATTTTATAAATACTTTAATGTATTTAAGTTTTTCTCCTGTAGCGTGTTATCTCCAAAAATCGAGAGAGGGAGAGTCACCATACTGAAGGTTCATCGATTTTTATAAGGGAAGGGTTATTCTTTTACAGAAACTCTCCCTCTAAATCACTTCCATCCTAATAGATTCTAGACATTTTTGCTTTTTTGTTAAAACTTTACCAATACAAGTAAAATTCGCGAACAAAAAAATTTTCTTCTATCCAACTTATTTAATCAAAGTTGATAAGTCAACCATTCACCCAGAATGGTTGCCTCCTTCCTTCTTCTTTAATTTTGATTCTCAATTCATTTTACAAGATGAATCATGAAAAGTATACCTTACTTGCCAATTTTTGACAACTTTTTTTAATGGTATTCTCCCCTATAAAGCGTATTTTTTTTCTGGACTTTCATGCATAAAGTGAGTGAAATCAGATTTTATTGTGTACAGGTGTAGAGAATAATTATTTTTTATTTTATTCGTAAACATGTGGGGAACTGTAACATTTTATTGTATTTATTGATGGGTGACTTTTTTGGATCTGAATAAAAGAATATCCTATCAATTGATAGAATTGGATTGCTGTTGAATTAAACTATTGAAATCGTCAACTACATAACTTTCACTGGATAGAATCCCATGAATACTGTTTAAAGTAGCTTTTTTGCCTTCTTCGTCAACATTTTGACCAAAAATCAGGCACGGATCGTTCTTTTTGAGATACCAATCAAGATGTTTTTGATGCGTTTCGGACAAAGCCGGATAGTCGAAGATTATTTTTCCTTGAACTCGATCGATTTTATAAAAAATGATACCGTCTACCGAAAATATTTTTTCGGTAGATTCCGTTTCGATCTGGGGTGTTCCGTACACTACCACATCGGCCTTCTGGTACCGTTCCCGTATGGGAACAGCAACTAAGCCTGCCCGTTCGGTCGTTTGTACATGGAATTCACCTAGTTCACCCCATACAGAAGGATCCTGTTGTAATAGATAGTGATAAATTTCACTCATGGTTTCTTCACCCCAATGACTCTCGTCGATGAATTCAATGAGGTTTTCTTCCAACATGCTTTTTAGGGATAAATCCGGGTCGTAGTTTAAGTTCATACAAATATAATGGAACGTCTCAAGTGCTTTTGGGTAATTTCCCAGGCTTCTCCATCCTTGTGCGGTGCGAAGCATGAGCGCATAGATTTGTCCTGTTGGTCTCCAGAAAAGGGGCGAATATTTTGTTGAGAGATAACGATACATAGAAAGGGTTTGGTCGAAAAGAGATCGAGCCTTATCAAGTTGGTCATTACCGAGCGCTTCCAGACCGAGCGTTGCAGAATTCATGATCTTGCTTTCAGTAATGCGATAGTTGGCAAATCCATAAATGCTGTATCCTGCAAATAGAAAAATGATCAATAGGAAAAAGATATGCAAAAAATATTGTTTGAACAGTTTTTGATGCGCTTGTTTGTAAAAAATTTTCGAAATGATCTCGGTGCGGGGTTCGCGTTTTTGAGTGAATATTCCTGCTTTTTCCTCATCCTCTTTTTGAGAAGATTGCGCATCTGTTTTTTGGGGAGTGGATGCTGTAGAATCAACCGATTCATAATTGCTAGGATGAGATGAATCTATTCCTTTCTCTTTTCTTTTTGCGAGCAGTTTTTTCAGTTGTATTTTTAACTCATCCGGGGATTTATCGGGATATTTCTTCTTGAGTGCGGCCAGTAATTGAGCGGCTTCTTTTTTCGCAGACCCCTTTCCGCTTTTCGAATTGGCGGCAGGCGTTTTTTTCTGCGAAACAGACTTCGAAGATTTGTGCGGTTTCGAGTTGGAATTCTTGTCAGCGTTCGGTTCTGTCGCCATCGTTTTTTCGCAGTAGTCTCACTGGAGCACGGGCATCCCTGCCCGCATCTTCCAAATTGTCGGAGCGCGGGCATCCCTGCCCGCAATTTCCTAACCCGTGTATTATCACTCTTTAGTTATAACCAATATGCAAGCGGGGACGTTTGCTCTACCCACAGGATGAGTATATCGATCAATGTAAAATCAGTCGATGAATTTTTTCTAATCCTTCAGCCTTCAGCCTTCAGCCTAATCAACCGATTGATCTCTTTCAGCACGTCCTTTGGCTTCACCGGTTTGGGAAGATAAGAGGTACAACCGGCTTGCAATGCCCGTTCCCGGTCTTCTTCTCTCGCGTGCGCAGTCAGAGCGATAATAGGGATGTCTTTTGTGTTATCTTCTTTCCGTAACGCGGCAGCCACATCCCAACCGGCTTTGATCGGAAGCGATATATCCAACAGAATCAAATCGGGTTTTTCCTCTTTTGCTTTTCGTTCCCCTTCTTCTCCGTCGGCGGCCTCGATCACGCTGAAATCGGAAAATTCCAACGCATCGACCAATAATTCTCGGCTATCCCGGTTATCTTCGACAATAAGAATTGTTGCTGTCATCGATTTTGCCTCGACTTCCAGTAAATCCCATATGGATGAATGGGGATTGGTGAGTATCGTACTTGAAACAAATGACATGATCCTCGAACCATCCTCTTTCAATTCATTGAACCGTCATGCCCGATGGGGCGTAACGAATGGATAAAAATGTTCTTGTTGGAAGATGCGGGCAGGGATGCCCGCGCTCCGACAAGGAACACATGCATAGTATATGTCGTTCTAACCATTTATGATATGCCAAAAATTCATAGGATTCGATGGTCATGTTGTTGTTCTTAGAACGATTATTCTTCGTATGGCTTGTTGTTACCTTCGCTTTGGTTTCAAAAGGGAATACCCTCTTACATCCTTATCGAACGGTATCTCCCATAAAGATGAACGATACCAAATTGGAACACCGGTTTCTTATGCCTCTCGTGTCAGAAACAATTGAAGAATCTATGACGGGTAAGAAAACTTTACTCCGTTTCCTGCAATCGAAATCAACCGGCAAAACGAACTACGATTACAACAGGGATGGGATTATCGATAAACGCGATCTCTTCTTTTTTGCCGATCAATGGCCGTTTGTTTCCCCGATGATCACTTCCATCGCAGAACTGCCATGGGAACAGAATCGGGGAGAATGGGCAACGCAGGGAAATTCCGTTGCAGCCTTCTCCGACCTCGATGCTCGCATGGTGGCGCAGGAACCTTTTCCGGTTGGGCTGGACTTCACCGCTCGCTTCCAATTGCAGGACGGAATCAGCGCCGGCCTACTCTTCTGGGCGGATGCTTCGGGAGAAACGGGATTTACTGTGCGCTTGGATTCATCTCTCGATGCATTGATCCTTTCCAAAATTGGACCTTGGCCGGAAGAAGAACGCCTCGACCGGTTCCCATGGAGCATCCTCGATGGCGCATTGATAACCTTGCGAGTAGTCACTACGGAATACGGTATCCGCATTTATGATCCCGAACGTTCGGAATACCCCATTCTGGAGGCGCACAATGTAACCCCTTTAGGCAATTTCCTGGGATTCTACCTTCAAGACGCCCAAGCCACATATTCCATCCAGTCGATTTCCCCCTCGGATGCACTTTTCAATCATCCGTCTATTCCGACTGGCGGTGACTATTTCCATATCTACGACCAAAGCGTGGAAAACGATTGGTGGTACATCAACGACCATTGCTTCATGCGAGGCGCAGACGGGATCTGGCATTTGTTCGGGATCACTCACTCCTATCCCCCCGCCCCCGCTGATGAAGATCAATTCGCCCACGCCACCGCCGACACCCTCACCCAAATCCCCTGGAACCGCCAATCCTTCGCACTGACCACCGATCCGTCAGCCGGCGAGCAACACCTCTGGGCGCCGCACATCATCGAAAAAGACGGTCTATATTATATGTTCTATGCCGCCGGAAGCCTGCTCAGCAACTACCGTTACCGAATCCACCTCGCCACCTCCCCGGATTTAATAGAATGGACGCGTTATGAAGACAATCCCCTCTTCCAAGACTATTTCGACGCCCGCGACCCGATGGTCTTGAAGACCGATGGACAATATATCATGTACTACACCGCCCTCGCAGATCGCCCCGCCGGAAACCACATCGTCGCCTACCGAACCAGCAACGACCTGCTCCACTGGTCTCCTCGACACACCGCCTTCATCCATGAGGCAACCGGCACTTACAACGGTCCGACTGAATCCCCCTTTGTCGTGCAATACGAAGATCACTTCTACCTCCTGAGCGGCCCCGACGGTGACTATCGTCGCACCGCCGTCTACCGTTCACCCAATCCCTATCATTGGGACCAACAAGGCCTAGTCTCTTCTATCGATTCCCACGCCCCTGAAGTCATAAAGGACACCGACGGATCCTGGTATGTCAGCCACTGCGGCTGGTACTACAACGGCGTCTACCTAGCCCCCCTCACCTGGCAGCCCGAACCAACCGTCCAATTCTTCTGCGATCTAGGCGAAAGCCTCGACTGCGTACCAGAAAGCGAAGCGGCCTTCATCAGTGACTGGCGCGGCACCTCCGCCCTCGATCTCGTCGCCGACTTCAACGGATATTTCATCCTGGAAATCCCCATTTCCGAGATTTCCGATTCGATGACACTCGAATTCGAAGAGCAGGGGGAAGTTTTGTTGGAAGTGTTGAAAGGGGAGCAGGTGATCGAGCTTCTGAATGAAGGGAATTCCGGCCCGGCGTTCCCGATGGTTCAGAAGATTCAATTGTTGCCGGAGTATTTTGATGGAGGTAAGATTTTATTAAGGTTTCGGGATAGTGATCCGGGGGATGGGTGGGGGCCGAATGTGAATTGGATTAGAATTGTCGGGTGATCCATTGTTTCAATATGTTATTTGTTCTCGATATTACGGTATAAACTCAGACCATTGATTTTGTGGACTGTCCAACAATAATGAAAAATGGTTAAGAATGTCACGTCCCATGATCGTCTTCAATTACAAGATAGTGGCCTCGAAATATTCGGTTCAAAAAAATGAGTTCTACCATTACAGAGAGTGCAAAAATTATGCTGCCATCGAAGCCTCTTAATTCATAACGTAAACTGTCATGAAGGGATAAATCGAGTTGATGGATTGCTCTATTTGGTAATAACGTGACATCTGCACCTGTATCTATAAGAAATAGCACGTCTGAAATTGTTGATCCAGTATCATGATTGCGGAGAACAACTTGAGCAACAGGTGCTGGTGGAACGAAATAGGATATATCATATTCAGGCATCTTTCGATACCTCGATAACTTGTTTGGTAAAATCGCTTGCTTGATTCTTATTCACAAGACGTGGACTATATATGTGTACTTTCGGTGCAGTCTCCAGGTTTGGTATAACAACATAGACCTTCGTTTTTTCCGGTAAGTTGACATTGTCACAAAGGCGAATCTGCCCATTCTCGACGACGCCTTCAAATGTAGAGATCATCATGTGATATCTCGTGTTTTCGTGAGCATCTTTTTCTCCGGAGCGCGGGCATCCCTGCCCGCATCTTCCTACTCATCTCTCAATTCCCGAATCGCATTCTCAGAAGTTAAACCACCGGTGTAATTCGGAGCGCATCCGAGGATTTTGGTTTACGCATAAAACTCAACAATTTTTTTATAATCATTGAATTGTTTGAATTGAAATCCTTCCGTAGTGCCGTTTTTCATTACATACAACCGTAACTCCAAAGTGTGCCATCCGGTTGTCCCAATTTTTTTGGATTCCTGAATACCAAGTCTCCAACGCCGAAGTCCTTCCATGCTAGTTGTTATTTTCAGCAATTGTTCTCTTCTGCCATTGTTGCGGGTAGTTTCTTTTTGGCTGGCTTGATCATAAATCTTTGCACTTTTGTATTTGATTCCATAGCGGCCAAACCAAATTTTGGGATCGATGTGTCCGTCATCCTTCACAATGATTGCATTTTTGCGGATTGCCATTGTTTGTCGCTCCTTGTTTCATGGATGTACTTCTATAAGTATTTCAACCAACTGAATTCGGAGGCTTTCTCCCGATGGGTGGAAAAAAAGAGTGGAGAAGCAGGTCGGTGTGCAGCCTAAAATCAGAAAGAACAGGAAGATTGGCAAAAATGCCAATCTTCCCCCAGTTCTATTCTTGAGTTCTGTTCATTGTAATTACCGCATTGATTTGACATTCACCGCTTTGGGGCCTTTTTGCCCTTGTTCGACATCGAAGTCAACCGATTCATTTTCGTATAAATTTTTAAAACCATCACCCGCGATTCCGGTATGATGGACGAACAGTTCTTGTCCGCCTTCTTGCTCGATGAATCCGAATCCTTTTTTCTCATTAAACCACTTTACTCGTCCTGTAGCCATTTTCAGGCCTCCTATAAATATGATTTCAAACAAATCATTTCTGGGTGTTCCGGAGCCTTCACAAATAGCCAAGCAAGTAAAAGCGTGTAAATTGGGATGGTAACCCGGTACGGCAGAAGTTCACATGTTTGATTTTTAAATTCTACTCGCATTTTAATTTTTTACAAGTGGATTTTACTTTTCTTTTGAATGTATGATCTGGCTGTATTTCCCTTATGCAAGAACAAACATCAATTCGACTCAATCCTTACTTCCCACAGAATAATCCAACTCCCCACTCGTCAAACTCACTTTCGTGCCGCTTAGAGGAATCAAATACACCATAAACCGGTAACGATGCTCATCCTGCGGGCCATCGGCGAAAAGCGCATTCGTCGTGAATTCGCTATTTGGTGTCCACCAGAAGTAAGGGATGTTGCCCGCGTAGGTTTGACCGAGGTATTGATACTCTCCACCGTCCACACTGACCAACACGTGATAATCATTGACGGTTGCGAGATCGCGGCCGAAATTCCAGGCGATTTGAATCGCGCGGGAACCCGGTTGATCCGTGTCCGAACCGCTTCCGTCCATCGGCGCAAGATTGTCGCCGCCGAGGATGTCGTCGTACACTACGATTTGATCCGCTTCGAGATTTGGGTTTTCCGGCTGGGAGAGAGAGACTTCGTTGCCGCCTTCCAAATTGAAGCCGACCGGCGCTTGGGCTTCAAGATAGTCATCGGAACTGCGTTCATCGTCGATCCGGACAACACGGAACGTATAGGCTGAATTGAAGTCGGGACCGTTCGCAAAGATGTTGCCCAAAAACGGTGCGCCGGCTGTCCAATTCAGGTGAGTGGCGGTTTCGCTTTTGGTTCGGCCAAGGTATTTCGCGCCGCCGAGTCCTTTGCGAAGATACACATGCCAATCGGTTGCCGTCCCTTGTTCTGCATCCCATGCAATGGTGAGATCGCGTTTTGAAATACTGTCAAAATCGGTTTGCCCACTCAAGTCAGCCGTCGTATTTTCATTGTCGTAGATGAAGACATTGGATGCTTCTCCTGTTGCCTGCGAATCCTCATCACTGACATGATATTCTAACGTTCCGCTTGTGAGGAATTCCGGTGTACCGCTGACCGGCAGCATTTTGACTTTGAATCGATAGGATTTCCCATCTTGCGGTCCGTCCGCAAAGTTTTGGTGAGTGGAAAATTCGTTGTTCGGGGTCCACCAGAAATAGGTAATGTTCCCGTCATACGTTTGGCCTAAAAATGCATAGTCACCGCCGTCGACACTCACCAGCAAAAGATATTGATTCACTTCCGATGAATCGTGCCCGAAATTCCAGGCGATTTGAATTGCCCTTGACGATGAAGGATCCGTATCCGAGCCGCTGGAATCCGTTGGCGCTAGGTTCTTCCCGCCAAGAATGCCGTCATATACGGCGATGTTTCCAACTTGCAGATTGGGCATTTCCGGTTGGGAAAGGACGACCGGATTTCCGCCTTCCAGATTGAAACCGACCAGCCCTAGCATATTAAAATAATCGTCTGCGCCAGGTTGGCCATCGATACGCACCGCGCGGAAAGAATAAACGGAATTGAAATCGGGTCCGCCAGAGAAATCGGAATTCAAGAGCTTCGTTCCCTGCCGCCAGTGGAACATTTCGGCAAGGCCGTCACCGGTTCGGCCAAGGAACTTCATTCCGCCCAAACCTTTACGGATATATAGATGCCAATCGTTTGCATTGCTGCCGGTAGCATTCCATGACAAAGTCAAATTACGGTCATCCACCGCGTCGAAGTCGGTTTCTCCTGTTATGTCCGGAGCTCCCATCTCGCCGTCATATACCACAACGCGTGCCAGAGGAATCGGTGTATGGGTTGAGGTGGGTGTTGGCGTTTGCGAAGGTGTCGGAATCTCGGTTTGCGACGGTGTGGGGGTTGCGGTGTTCGTGGACGTGGCCGAAGGTGTTGGACTGGGAGTATTCGTTGGGGTTGACGTCTCTGTAGGGGTGTTCTTCGCCGTCTCGCTTGGTGTCATCGTTGGTATCGAGGTTGCCGTTGGAGTATTCGTATTGATGGGCGTGAATGACGGAGTCGGAGTATTTGTAGGTGTTGCCATCGGCGTAGGCGAGGGTAATGCTACAGATACTGTCAATCGGATTTCCTGGGAAGTGATATCGCTTCCGTCATATACATGAATGAGGAAAGGATAATAACCCGTTTGCGAAGTATCCACAACGCAGGTGGCATATGTGTAGTTTGCAATATTCGATATGGAGGTCCATTCTGCCGGGGCATTCGATGATAAATGGACTTCACGATTGTCTCCCTCGTTATCCTTTGCTGTCAAGTTGATTTTCAACTCGCTGGATTGGAGAATCCAGATTTCGATGTACTCTTCGTGTTCGACTTTGAACATATCTTCCGGCGGTTTCGCATTGTATTTCAATGTCATCTCCGGAGGATTGTTGTCTGGTTTGGGCGTGTTCCGAATCCATTCCGGTGTCGGGGTTGGGGTGGGTGTGCTTTCAATGACGGAAACTTTGACTTCGTGGCTTACCGGATCACTGCCGTCATAGGCAGTGATGGAAAAGACATATTCGCCGGCGGTGGACGTTTCCAATCGTACATTGACCATCGACTGTTTCGTCATGGATAGATAAGCCGGTTGATCCATTTGGCCTATGGTCTCGTCCGACAACTCAAATGTGCAATTGTCTCCGTCTTCATCGGTAACGATGAAGGTAATGTTTTTGATTTCGCCTTGTGTGACGGTCACTGTGGAGGGAGAGGTTACAAATTTCGGCGGGTGATTGTTGGGCCGGGGGGTATTGGTCGGTGTGATTGTCGGTGTATCCGTCGGTGTAACTGTGGATGTCGAGGTTGGTGTTGCGGTTATTGTAGCAGTGTCAGTCGGTGTTGGGGTCACCGTAGGGCTATTCGTCTCTGTGGGAGAAGGTGTGGGGGTGTTTACCGCTGACGGTGTCAATGTTGGAGTATTGGTTGGAAGGTTCGTCGGCGATGGAGTGGGAGTGTATGTTTCCAGTGATGGATCCCATGTCGGGGTGTTGGTCGCTGTCGGCGTATCCGTCGGCGCGTTGGGATCTTTGATTCCATCAAATGGATTATTATATCGATCATTGCGATATAAGTGATTGTAACCAAAGTATCCGTCATATGAATAACAGCCTTGATCTCCGGTGATCAGGTCCAAATCCCCGTCGCGATCAAAATCCGCTAATTGAACATCCAACGTCGCGAATTCATCAGATGTGATATCCATCTGCGTCCATTCCATGGCATCGCCGCCATTTAAATATAAACTGTTTTTCAGGTTCTTCGCTGTTTGGTATGGATAAAGGAGGAGAAGCCAGTGCATACCCCCCT
>CAYPPG010000071.1:0-35975 GCA_964412555.1 uncultured bacterium | reverse complement strand
ATCCACAACAATTGGTCGTTCAGCTGCTTTACGGCTGCGGTCTACGTTTGTTTGAGCGTCAAGCGACAATTATTCTTTCCCTTCACGACAATTATTTTTCCCTGTTTTTCTTGTGTCTAAAAACTGCATTATAGGTTTGTTTTTTAGTAAAACCCAACCACCTCCTTTGAGTGGTGCGTAAGCACCGTTTTGAATTCATGACTAAATCAAGGCATCTCTACTATTTGCACACTTGTGGAGTCTGTGGGCAGGCGCCTACGATACGTTTTCTCATTCCGAATACCTTTCATAGGCGGCTGTCCAAATCTTGTGGGCAAACCTGCGCAATCTTTCAGTTTTTCGCTGACGATCTGTGGTTTGTCCACAAGATGGCAGAATCCACAAGCCCCTGGTGATCCTTGGACTTCTCTAAGAACGGATTTTTACTTCGCCTTGGAATTCTTGTTTTTCGCGGCTTCCTGCATGCGATAACTGGGCATGTTCAGTTCCAGAATCACGCTGTGATGCACCAACCGATCAATGACCGCCGCAGTGGTCATCGGGTCTTTAAAAATACGCTCCCATTGTGAAAAGGGCAGATTACTGGTGATCATCACGCTGGTGTTGCCGGGCCATCTCTTCCTTGCGTATGTGGGACGATTTAATGGGAGTGATGCGGCTATCGCATTCCTCTTTGGCGTACTGCTCTGCGGCATCCACCACTTTTGCGGTTTGGTTCAACATCCAGTTTTTGTAGTCCTTATTCAGAATCCCGCGACTGTGACAGAAACTCATTACGCCCTTCTCATACATGAGAGGTAAAATGGAACCTTTGAAGACAATTTGATCAAACCCAGTGATTACGCCTTTGACAATGCTTGCAAATTTCTGTACAAATGTATTCATGTGCCGCCGCTCCTAGTGTTTGCGATTTCCTGCGAGAAAACTCAAGCATAGAAGATTGGCGGCACTCTTTAAAGTATTGGGTTGTGGGCAAAGCCCACGTTAGTAGCTTTTTGTTTTTGGGGTATTCCCGTAGGATACGTAAGTCCAATAAAATCAGTACGCGCCCACCAGGACTCGAACCTGGGACCCGCTGCTTAGAAGGCAGCTGCTCTATCCAACTGAGCTATGGGCGCTTGTATGAAGCGCCTTTTATTATAGCGAATTTGGGATTAACGCCAACCCTATTTCTCTTGACCGAATTACGCATTCCGGCTTCCTACCTGCCAGACACTGGAAATCTTGTCCAATTCTTCGATCACTTTATCGATTTGCAGCACATTGTCGATAACAATCGCTTCCGGATGATCTTGGAACGAGAAAATCAACCGGCCGGAATTGACAATGGGCATGTAATACTCAATCACATCTTGTATATCCTTCGTGTATTTCATCCCGATGGTTGGGAAACGCTGTTGACGCTCCAGCAACCCCCCCACAACCAGCACCTCGTTGGATTCCACTTTTACATAATGAAAGCGCACAATACCAAATGAAATAAACATCAAAATCACCCAAATCCCAAAAATCGAGAAATAAAACTGCGGGCTGGCGGTCGGTGAAAGCGCGGTTAAAGTGGGCATAATCTTCGGAAGAAACGGGATGCGTTCGTGTAGAATAAATAAAAGTAAGAGCACAACTAGTACAATTGAAAAAATGATCAGCCCCCATCGAATTTCAAGATCGACACAAAGAGCGAACATCGAGAAGGCAAATAAAATGATAAATATCGTTCCGAAAATCCGGTCAATTCGGTGACCGGAAATGATTTTATTTAATGTCAACTGCGCTGTTCCAGCATCCAGTGCCGTTGAGGTTGTTTGTTCTTGCTCTTCTTCAGTCGATTCTTCAACGGATGGCTGTGATCCTTGAGCACCGATTGTAATGGCCTCGTAATCCCGGCTCATTTTGATGATATGAGGGGAAGCTCCCCACATATAACCGACGATTCCACATATCAAAGCGAATACCGCCATCGGATACAAAATCGGCGTTTTGGGCCACATGCGAATAATAATCCGGTTCGGAAAATCGTTTTTCTTTGCTTCCGGATTTGCTTTTGCGTTATCAGGAACGGAAATCTGGGATTTTGTGTCTTCGGAAAACATAGGTTTCGCCTTTCCTTATCATGATATTAAGGTATTTCTTTTGGATACGATCCATACCTCGAAATATTTCATCAAGCACATTCTAGAGTAGCCTGGGCAAGGTTATTGTAAGCCCACTTGGAACATTTTCAATTGTCACCTATCAAAAACATTCCGTAATCTTAGTCGATTCAATATTTCTTTCCGCATAAAAAGAAATCAAATATGCCAAACAATACTCCCAAACCGCTTACGCAAGCATCAAGGAAATTGACAACAATTCCCTTCACTGCGAAAGACGGTCCACGCTTTTTCGTTAAATACCATTCGAACGGTAAGATCAAATACAGAAACGAAAGAAACAATGGAATCAAGGCTAAAAATAAAACCGGTGAAAAACAAGCGATCAAAGCAAAAGTTATCATCGCATATACAACAGGAATGCGTAACATCGTCGACGGCGCGTTAGTTCCGAATCGCCCACTTTCATCAACCGGTGAGGTGGTGGGTTTCTCTTCTGTATCTCCCTTTTCCGAGCGGCATCGCAACATAAATGTGGCCAAATCCCGCGAACGGCGAAATTGATTGCGAACAAAACCGCTGAACGTCAATTTTTTATTATGAATCACTTCCAACCTTCGGTCGAAGTAAATGCGAAATCCGTATTGGAAAAGATGGCGGCCAAGAGTTCGATCCTCGATAGAAGCGGTACGGATATTTTCGTCGAATCCACCGCATTTCAAAAATGCTTTCCGTTTCACGGCCGTAACCGATGTAAACGTAGTATCGATCCACTCCGGCAGTTGGTTCAATACATAGCGATTATATAAATTCTTGTACTGGGAAAAATAATTGGCAAAGGGACAGACTTCGGAAAAAGTGCCTTGAACGGCATCGGTCTTCGAACGAGCAAACTGTTCGTCCAATTGGGTAAGAAGGCTGTGAGGCAGTAAAACATCGCTGTCCGTAAATAACAAACGATCATACACGGCTTCCTGCGCTCCTCGGTTGCGTGCCGTAGCCGGCCCGGAATTGCTTTCAAGAGAGATGACTTTCGCTCCTGCTTTCCGAGCGATTTCCGGTGTTTCATCGGTAGAAGCATCATCCACGACAATCACTTCATACTGATCGTACTTCAATAAAAACAAGCTGCGCAACGTATCTGGCAATGTTTTTTTTCCATTATACACCGGAACGATGAGGGAATATCCTCGTTTTCCACTTTCCTCAATCAAGCCGTGGTTAGTTTTTTGAACGTTTTCGTTCATCCCAGCAGTTCCTCATACATGGTTTCTACACGTTTCACCATCGTATCGAGTGAAAACTCGATTTCAACCCGTCTTCGCGCCTCTTGCCCCAGTTTTCGCGCGTTTTCCGGATTGGAGAGCAAATCCATGATCGCATAATCCAACGCTTTTTCATCATTGCATGGTACCAAATTTCCTTGAACTGTATCTGATAGAATACTCTCAATCCCTCCAACCCGTGTAGATACAATCGGCAGTTCCATCGCCATCGCTTCGAGCATCGCATTCGGTACTCCTTCCGAGCGGGAAGAACACACATAGATCGTGCAGGCTTCCAAAACTTTCGATATATCCGTTCGATAGCCGGCGAACAAGACAGCATTCGCGATACTCAATGACTTTGCCTGTTCTTCAAGCCGCGTCCGTTCCGGCCCCTCTCCAACGATCAACAATCGTGCATTCGGATATCCCCTTGTTACAATTCTAAAAGCGTTGAGGAGAATATCGTATCCTTTGACATAATCCAACCGTCCCACGGTCCCGATCAGCGGGGAATCCAACGGTATCCCACACTCTTTGCGGAATTGCTCCCCTACCCCTTTCGGAGTATAAATCGAAAAATCGACCCCATTTGGAATGCGATAGACTCTTTTCGGCGGTTGCGGCCAACTGTTCACATACGATTCGAGTTGGGGTGAGATGACCTGCAACGCATCGGCTTTTCGAATCAGTGCGTTATTGTATCGATGGGCAAGCCAGCCCAGCCACTGATTTTTGTAATCGCGTTGGTTGATATTCGGAAGGCGGATGATCCATGGTATGGTAAGGTGATTTTGTGCTAATGCCGCCAAGGTATTGGACCGGATGCCGAAGGTATGAACGATACCGGCATCCCATTTTCGGGCAATTTCGATCAGTTTGTTTTTTGCCGAATACACCGATAAGCGGGAAGGCATAGAAATAAAATCGTTGTCGATATCCTGCGCCTGTGCGAAACGTGCCAATTCTCCTTCATTGGCAAGCGTGACAACGATGGGATAAAATCGGGATCGATCCAACTTTTCCGCTACCGAGAGAATATGGCGTTCCACTCCCCCGAAATTCCCGTCGACTCGACACAAAAGAACATTGACGACCACGTTTTCCATCCTGATGCTATATAAATTTCCATTCTATAGTATAATGGATTGCCGTTTTTCATGAAGCAAGTGGAATGTGTAGCGCCGGCATCCTGCCGGCATTTTGGAATTGCCGCCGAGACGGCGGCGTTGCGAGGTAGGTAAAAATGAAAAAACTATTTGCTCTTTCGGTATTTTTCATCTCCGTGTTTAGTATTTCATCTTGTTTAGCGGCTCGCAATCTCGATATTTATTTTATCGATGTAGTGGGAGGAGCCGCCACAGTGATCGTCACCCCGGCAGGTGAAACGGTCTTGATCGACACCGGCTGGATGCGAGACGATCATCGCGATGCCAAACGGATCCACGATACGATTGTCAATCGTGCCGGTTTATCGCAAATCGACCATTTGATCATCACTCATTGGCACCGCGACCACTACGGTGACATCGAAGCGTTAAACGAGATGGTTCCCATCAAAAATTTTTACGATAAAGGAATTCCGGAAACGTTTCCGGAAGATCAAAAGAATTTCGATATTCAAATAGCACAGTACAAAAAAGCAAGCCAAGGAGAAACGACAACACTGAAAGCCGGTGCCTTCGTCCCATTGAAACAAATGCCAGGTACTCCAAATGTGGAACTCCTCTGTGTGGCAGCCAATCGTGAGGTAATCACAAGTGAGGAGCAAACCAATCCACTATGTAAAAAACTGAAAACCCGTAAATACGATCCTTCGGATAATGCGAATAGTATTGCGCTTTTATTACGTTATGGAGCATTCAAATTCTTCAACGGTGGCGATATTACATGGAATGTTGAAGGGAAATTGGTATGCCCGACAAATAAGGTTGGAAAAGTGGACTTATATATGGTGAATCATCACGGATTCGACATCAGCAACAATCCTATCTTTTTACAAAGCCTCCACCCCAAAGTCGCCGTGATGTGCAACGGCCCCACCAAAGGTTGCAGTCCAAAAACCATCGAACGATTGCGTTCGCTTCCGGAATTGAAAGCCATCTACCAATTGCACCGAAACACCAAGGCAAGCGATACGCAAAATACAGATCCGCAATACATCGCGAATCCCAATCCGGAACATTCAGGCCAATATGTGAAAACATCGGTAGCCGTTGACGGGAAATCCTATATCACCACTATCGGAGAAGAGAATATTCCCACGAAATTGGATGCCTACGGCCAATAAGCCTGTGTTTACTGATATATTCTGGCGTTGGTACCGATAATATCACCGCTTGAATTCAAACCATTGCTAACAGAATAAAAAATACCACCATCTCGATTCGGACCGGCAGTACTTGGATTTGCAAGTGTGTGCAGTCCCGCTGCCCAATTTGTCCACGGATAATCCAGTTCACGATCCGGTCCCCAGGAACTCATGACATAAGTAACGCCTGCCCGCTTATACTCGGCAATCCGCGCTTGTCCATCTGCCGCATTCGGATCCAATCCGCGCCGCAAGGCGGCCCCATATTCACAATAAAGTGCCCCGCTAGTATCCACACTCGAGGCAAAGATATCCCGGCAGGCATCGATACTGGACAAATAGGCAACCGGTGTAGTCAATGCGATATAACTTTTTCCGTCCTGCACTTCACCTCCCAAATCAATCGGCGCCCAGTTGTTATCGACCGTATATGCGCCGATCGCCGTCTGAACACTCTTTAACTGGCCATAGGTATGTGCCAATTTCGCCCGAAGTTGAGCGTTCAAAAAATTCGGTACGGCAATAGCGGCCAAAATGCCGATAATCGCCACAACAATCAACAATTCAATCAAAGTAAAACCGAATGCGCTTTTCTTCATGCAGTCTTTTCTCCTATTATGAACCTATATTTTCATATCTGTAAAACATATAGTTTACCCGTTTTCTGAACCTTTTTAAACCTTTCTTCGATTCTTCCAAGTCAAGCGATCTAATTCATTCACAGAATTCGCCCTGAACGAGAACAAAAAAATGATCGGACCTAACAATAACCCCTTACTTATCCGTCGGAACGGATTATAATATTCCTCTGTTTTGGCTATAGCAAAAGTGACCGAAATCGGAGGACTACAATGGCGCGTTCATGTTATTTTTGTGGAAAAGGACCGGCGGTCGGCAACAACGTCAGCCACGCGAACAACAAAACCAAACGTCGTTTTTTGCCGAATTTGCAACAGGTTAAATTTGAAAAAGACGGGCGTACTCTTCGCGTTCTTGCCTGCACACGCTGTATTCGTACGGGGGATTACTTGGCTTAACGAAATGTTCTAATCAAAATCATAGTTCATCACCACTCAACCAACGTGTTTAAAAGCAATATTTAAAAGCCGGCAGGATGCCGGCTTTTCTTCTTCCCCTAAAAAAGAAAAATGCGTCGAATCGCCCTCCATTTCTTGACCGTCGCCTTTCCTGCGTCTTTATTCTTTATGAAGATTAAATCCATCCGGATTGTATTCAAATGATTTTTACAACAAGCATCGGAGAACACTATCGATGGCAGAAACATTTACCTACGATCTCATTTCGTTCTTGCGTGTTCTTTATCTACGGCGCTATTTCATTCTCAAGGGCACGATTGCCGTATCTGTTCTGGTTGCGGTGATTACGTTGATATGGCCGGAAACGTGGCGGGCGGAAGGGCGAATTTTGGTATCCACCCCCAAATTCAAGCAAAAATTGGAGCTCATTCCTGAACCATTTGACGTATTGACCTACCAAGGCATCATGAATCAGGATGGATTGTTTTTAGAAGTAATTCAATCACTAAAATGGCTGCGGAACGCAACTCATGAATTGTTGGAATCTCCGGAAAAATTGCAACGGCTTCAGGACAATCTTGCCGAAAAAGCGGAGCGGCTTAACCGTTTCGAATTGATCCAAAACACGAACCTGAAAGTATTATCCGAATTATTGCCTCAAGGGGAACAAAATGAAGAAGATTGGACTTTCTTGATTCACACTCTCGGTCATTTGAGCGCAGAAGAACTCGAGACCGCCTATGATTTCGATCTGGTTGAATTGAACGACCTATCTGTCTTCGATCTTCGGAAAATGATGAATACGAACGTTGCAGTCGTGAAAGAAACCAACCTGGAAACCATCTATTCTCGCATGATTCGCGTCACGGGAGAATTCGACACCGCTGCCGGAGCGAAAATGTTGACCAACGCCTGGATCGACCTCTTTTTGAAACGAGCGGAACAGATCGTACGCAATAAGGTCGAGCAAGAAATCCGTTTGAAACGCGAACAAGCCGCCGATTTGGAAATTGCTCTTGTTTCCGCCGAATCAAAACTAACCGCTTTTCAAAATACCGTTCATTTAGATACGCTACGAGCGGAAGCCGCATCGAAATTGGTTCGCCTGATGGGCGTCATGGAAATTGAATCGCTAGAAACACAAAAGAAAGAATTTTTCAATTTGGATGATGAAGACGAACCGTTTTTAAAGGAATTACGAGAAATTATCGATACGAGTACTTTCCGAATTACTCCCCAATATAAACAAGCTTTAATCCCAAAAATGCTTGAACTTGAACAAGAAATTGCAGCAGTCAAAAACAAACTTGAAGAAGGATCGGGTCTTGCCGCGGAAATCCGCAAACAATATCAAGATGATTTATATAAAGTTCAAGCGGAACTCAAAGCAGTGAATTATCAAATTCAGACAGTGTCAACTGAGTTAAAAACACTCTTCGAGCAAATTCGGGACCATGAAACATCAGTCGGCACTTTTCATCGACAGGTTCAGCAAAAACGAGGCTCCCTCGCTGCGATGCGTCCACTACTGGAAGAAGCGGATATGTTGGAAAATCGGCGTGGAACGGCGAAGTATGCCGATGTGAGTGCTTTCCGGGCAATCAAGCCGGATAAGCGCGTGTTCCCCAAACGGTCGCTGATGACTCTTGTCGGAGGGGGAGTCGCCTTTATCCTCTTTATCGCTCTGGCATTTTTCATGGATATCTGGAAGGAGGTAACTCGGCCGGAAGAACAACAAACTCCGGAAACTGAACAATCTTCGTGAATAATCCTGGTTTTCTTTTTCACGCTTGCGGTGCATTTCTCTTTCTTGGTAGTTGTGCTCTATCCATTGGCTCTTTATATCTCGACCCCACCGCCGCCGCTTCTGAAGTATATTCTGTTATCATACTTCTCTTTGCTATGGCTGGTGTGTACTTATACGCCGGATTGAATGTCACAAAAGAGCACTGGAATATCAGTTTAAGAAGCATCCTGTTTTGGGCGTTCGCTTGCCGTATTGTCTTTCTGCCAAGTCTTCCGATTTATGAAACAGATTACAACCGCTACCTTTGGGATGGTTTCCTTGTCACCCAAAGAATCAATCCTTATAAATATCCTCCAGCCATTTTCACACTCAGTGACAATGAAAGAAAAGTTTTTTTGAATCAAGAAGATATTCGCGAGGTGAACAATATCCTGGATGGAATCCATAACCATGAAAAAGCCTTGCAAACATTGGCCGATATCAATAATGCAGAGTTGTCAACGATCTATCCACCCTTCGTTCAAATCTTGTTTGCGCTTTCTTCCTTGCTTTCACCGTTCTCTTTGATGGTCTGGCGGTTCTTCATCCTTTTTTTCGATTGCATATTGATTCTCTGCATCATTCTCCTTTTACAGTATTTTCAAAAAAAACCCACTCATGTTATTTTCTACGCGTGGTCTCCTTTAATTTTGAAAGAATACATCAACACAACACATTTTGACATTGTAGCCTTGGCATTGTTATTCATGGCCATCCTGTTTGGCATCACAAGCAAAAAAAATCCCTCCACCATCAGCTGGGCATGTGGTACATTAACAAAAGGTTTCCCCCTCTTCTGTCTCCCTTTCTGGCTGCAAAAATTATCTTGGAAACATATTCTCTTTTTTACTGTAATTCTCCTATTCTTAACCTTCCCCTTCCTGACATTTGAGAACCGTTCTCTAACAGGCTTCGCTGCCTTTACCTATCGATGGGAAAGTAACAGCAGCCTGGTAGTATTTTTGGAATGGATCTACCAAAGCATGGGAATTCCCAAATGGGGAACCGGGCCGGTATTCTTTCAGTTAGCGGATGTACATTACACGTTAGATGCGTTTCTGACGGCAAAAATCACCGCCGCGATCTTGTTTCTTTCCGGCTTGATTTTCATGTACATTCGATTGAAAAAAAGTCAGGAGCAGTCGGATGAACAAAGATTTCAGTATACTTATATGCTACTTGGATTATTACTGATTTGCTCTCCTGTCTGTAATCCGTGGTATATCGCATGGATGGTTCCGTTCTTATGCTTTTACTGGTCGACTGCATGGCTCTATTTGAGCGTATCCTGCCTTCTCTATTATGCATTCTTTACCATCGAACCGTGGGGATATCCCGGATGGATTCGGCCGATTGAGTATCTTCCTTTTTATGTTTTGTTGTTCTGGGAATGGAGAAGAAAAAATCATCCGGATCGTGAGAGAAGACTTTTATAATAACAAGGATACTGTAGGATAATCCTGTGGAATTGATACACATGCCCATGAAAAAGAACCCGATCATGTTACTAAAGGAAATCTCAAAATACTTTTCTTCTGTAGAACAAGAATTCCAAAAAGGCAATTCAACGGAACATACTTTTCGGCCTACATTAAAAATCCTGATCGAATCCACCTCCAACGATATTAGAGCAACCAACGAACCGAAACGGATTGCTTGTGGTGCTCCCGATTTCATCATCACACGCAGTCAAATCCCGCTTGGTTATATCGAAGCCAAAGATATTGGAAAGAATTTGGATGAAGTGGAAAAAAGCGATCAGATCAAGCGGTATCTTGAAAGCTTGGAAAATTTGATCTTGACAAATTACCTGGAATTTCGCTGGTATGTCGGTGGAGAATTTCGCTTGAAAATTCGTCCTGCAACGCTCGATCCACAAGGAAAAATCCATACAATTCAAGAACAAATTGTACAACTCTCGGAATTATTCCAGTCATTCCTCACGCAATCCGTTTCTTCTGTCGGAACTCCGAAAGAACTGGCGGCGAGAATGGCTTCTTTGGCACGGCTGATTCGAGACGCCATTCAACTCTCTTTCAAGGATGAAGATCGGGGAGGCTCTCTCCAAGGTCAGCTGGAAGGATTCCGGGATGTACTCATTCACGATCTTTCCGAAGAGCAGTTTGCCGACATGTACGCTCAAACGATTTGTTACGGACTCTTTGCCGCTCGCTGTAACATAAAAGGATCCGTTCGGTTCACACGGGAACATGCGGCATTCGATTTACCCAAGACCAATCCTTTCTTACGAAAACTCTTTGGCTATATTGCCGGACCGGAACTCGATGAACGAATTACATGGGCGGTCGACGATCTGGCAGAATTGCTGAATCGAGCCGACATCCATGCTATTCTGGAAGATTTTGGAAACCGAACCCACCAGGAAGATCCGGTTGTTCATTTTTATGAAACATTTTTAGCGGCCTATGATCCGAAAATGCGTGAATCACGCGGAGTGTACTACACTCCCGAACCCGTTGTTTCTTATATCGTCCGGAGTGTGGATTCTATCCTGAAAAACGATTTTGGTTTGGAAAACGGATTGGCGGATACCTCGAAAGTCCCACTTTACCGCATTCTCCAGACAAAGAATGGAAAGACCAGACGAGAGAAAAAAGGCGAATGCCATAAGGTCCTTATTTTAGATCCGGCAGTTGGCACAGGTACTTTCTTACATGGTGTGATCGACCATATTTATGAACTTCAAGTGGGTAAAGGACAAGCCGGAGCCTGGTCCAGTTATGTCTCCACCCATCTTCTTCCACGCCTTTTCGGATTTGAATTGTTGATGGCCCCATACGCCGTAGCCCATATGAAACTAGGCCTTCAACTCAGCGAAACCGGGTACGATTTCCAAACCGGTGAGCGTTTACGGATTTATCTGACGAATTCACTGGAAGAAGCCCATGAACAAACCAATCTCCCCCTTTTCGCACAATGGCTTGCCGAAGAGGCAAACTCCGCCAGTGAAATCAAGCAAGACGCGCCGGTCATGATCGTCTTGGGGAATCCCCCGTATTCCGGCCATTCTGCCAATGTAGGGCAATGGATTCATGATTTGCTTCGTGGAAAAGATACACTTACCGGAAAAGAAACCGAGAATTATTTTGAGGTAGATGGTCAACCGCTTGGAGAAAGAAATCCAAAATGGTTGAACGACGATTATGTAAAATTTGTCCGATTCGCTCAATGGAGAATCGAACAAACCGGTTACGGTATTTTGGGATTTATATGCAATCATGGTTATCTTGATAATCCGACATTTCGCGGAATGCGGCAAAGTTTGCTGCATACATTTGATACGATCTATCTACTCGATCTTCATGGCAATAGTAAGAAAAAAGAGCGTTGTCCGGAGGGTTCAAAAGACGAGAATATATTTGATATTCAACAAGGAGTCGCGATTGGAATCTTTGTAAAACGTCCATTGAAGCGAAAAAAAACGACTATCGTACGCCATGCAAATCTTTGGGGATTACGTGAGATTTATGATAAAAAAGAAAAAAATCATTCCGTATTGACAGGTGGAAAATACCATTGGCTTTGGAATCATGAAATCAAAAATACAAAATGGACTCGATTGAAACCGTCCAAACCTTTGTATTTGTTTATTCCTCATGATGGTGAAGTGCTGAAAGAATATAAAACCAGTTATCAATTATCCCGTATTTTTCCTGTCAATTCAGTCGGGATAGTCACAGCAAGAGATTCATTAACGATAAAATATTCAAAGACAGAAATAGAAAAAACAATCAGGAATTTTGTCGCACTCTCACCCGAAGAGGCAAGACTAAAATATGATTTAGGAAATGACGTACGAGATTGGAAAGTCCATCTCGCTCAAGAAGATCTCAACAATCACGAATTAGACCAAAATCGGATTGTTAAAATTCTATACCGGCCTTTTGATTTACGATTCACATTTTATACAGGGCAAACACGTGGTTTTCATTGTATGCCAAGACCAGAAGTCATGAGGCATATGTTAACGGGGAAAAATATTGGGCTCATTACTACTCGTCAGACTCGTGAAAAGTGGGATGTATTTGTTACTACTCATATTATGGGTCACAAATCGCTCGCAGCATACGACATCAATTCAATATTCCCGCTTTATCTTTATCCCTTTCAACGAACAGCGAAACTATTCGAAACTCGTGATCCCGAGGATGCAAAAAACGGGCGCAGCCCTAATCTTTCCGAGGATTTCATTCAGGAATTCTCAACACAGCTCGGTTTGAAATTTGTGCGAGACGGAAAAGGAAACTTGAAAAAAACCGTTGGCCCCGAAGATTTTTTCAACTATATGTACGCCGTCTTCCACTCCCCTACCTATCGTACCCGTTACGCCGAATTCCTAAAAATCGATTTCCCCTGCCTGCCGATCACCTCAAACCTTACCCTCTTTCGTACTTTCTGCGAAATGGGCGAACGGCTGGTTTCTCTTCATCTACTCAAAAGCGGTGATTCGAGTGAAGAAGCTCCCCCAAAGCCATCGATGAAATTGCCCCCCGCAATCACAACCTACCCCATTCCCGGTGACAATACTGTCGATAAAGTGCAATACACCGAATCCGGAGAGGGAGTTGAAAAGGGACGTGTATGGATCAACCAAACCCAATACTTTGAAGGAATCCCACCAGAAATCTGGAATTACCAAATCGGAGGCTATCAGGTATGCCATAAATGGTTGAAAGATCGCAAGGGATACCAATTAACTTACGACGATTTGACCCATTACCAACTGATCATATCAGCGATTCAAGAAACAACGAGTTTAATGAAACAAATCGACGATGTCATTCATGAACATGGTGGATATCCAATCCAATGATACATTTGGGGAAACAAAAGGGGCACAGTTTTTTGAACTTACCGTTTATGTGAAATTTCAATTACCGCTGAAAATTCCGCATCCGTTCCCGAATCTCTTCGAGTTCCTTATTGATTGCATCCACTTTTTCTTTCCATTGACTTTTTTGTTCTTCCGTAAGGATTTACATTGACCTTGGCCACAAATTGCTTCTTCTCTTCTGGAAATGCCTTTTCGGCTTTCTCCCGTTCTGCATCGTCCATAGGGGTACCGAAGAATCCAAATTGAGTGGGGACAATCTTTTTGGCCTGAAACA
Source organism: uncultured bacterium (assembly GCA_964412555.1). Lineage (GTDB taxonomy): Bacteria > Hinthialibacterota > Hinthialibacteria > Hinthialibacterales > Hinthialibacteraceae > CAYPPG01. The sequence continues at coordinate 22,357 of CAYPPG010000071.1, read as the reverse complement.
ACAGGGAGTTTAGGCATTGATTTCTATCGTATCTTCCATGATGGATGGCGGAATCGGCTCGTTATGGGCTTCGAGGCTTTCCAGATAGCCTTCGGCGGCTTCTTGGATATTGGCTAGTGCCTCAGTGCGGGTTTTCCCCTGTGAAATGCAGCCGGGAAGTGATGGGACTTCGGCTACGAATACACCGTCTTCGTCTTGCTCAATGATCACTCGAAATTTCATTTTATACCCCGTCAATGTTCCATATTACATTAGTCCGGTTTTTTGTTTTAAATTAACAATATACCGTATTACCTTTTCAACTGTATCGCTTTGAGATTGAATCTGTAGTCCGAATCATTCCAGTGGGTTACTCGATTCGCTCGCCGCAACACACTCTTACGAAAACTTATCGTTTTCATCCAATCATTCAATACAACCCGGGAATACCCATTTGAGTCGAGAAATCTTCCCGTTTTTCTTGATTTTACTCAATTTTCTCATATAAGAATGTGTCGTGTCAAGCTTCCTTTCAGAGAAACATCCGCTTGCATTGTTGAATGAGCTAATCCCTTCCGATAATTCAACGAAACAGACACACTTTTCTTCCATCCAGTATCAAATTCTTTCATATTTTGGGATTCAATCCCAAAATCTCAACAATGCGGCTGATGAAATAAATCGATGATGTCATTCATGAACAGTGTGGATATCCAATCCAATGAAGGCTCCCCAAAAAACGAACAAAAAAAAGAAATTCTAATTGCATCATTTCACCGTACTTGAATCATATACCAAACTGTCGTAGGCACTCCAATCGGAAACTCCCATTGGTCTTTCTCTTTCTTTGCAACAATTGTTTCTTGAACAGGAATTCCGCGTTCATCGAGCGGAGAAACCAAAACATTTGCCGCATCTTTCAAATCTTTTAATAAAATCGTACCCATTACAGGCTCCACACGCATCGGTTCGCCTCCCCAATCCTCCAAAGACGTATGATTGTCATTCCATACCGTTCCGCTATTCAGCGCTTTCGATGTGGCTGTCAAAAGCATGCGCTTTGCCCGAGATATCGGCTTCCCATCCAGCGAGACACAATGAATCGCACAAAATTCATTTTCCACCACAGCGGAAAGATTCATCAATTCAACCGGATGTTCTTTGACAAATCCGATCAACGATTGCGAGTGTGGCGTATTGACCGTAACCATCCCCTTGTTCTCTTTTTCAATCAACCAGACCAGTTCGCCGGTATCGGAAACGATTTTTGAGGGAGTTTCATCGCTGGAGTAATCCGTTTGTTCCCCGTGGAGCGACTCGATTCGAGTCGAGTGAATCAAGGGGATCGAGAGAGAAAATCCGGGGGTAAAATAAGGGCGTTCATTGGAAGAGAGCAACAAACTATCGATGACCTGATCCCTGGAATACGATCGTGACACGGTTTTCTTCGCCGGATTAACATCGTTTCGTAAAAACGTAATCGCGGTAGAAGCGATACTCGCCATCTTCACCGGATCCGGACGGAAATCGAAATGCCCCCGCATCCGATTTTCCCAAGAATCCGGAGTCGCATGTTCGAAAGTATACCAAAAAATCCCATCCCAATCCTGCAGCATCGCATAGGCGGCCAGAATCGGAACGCCTTCACAGGCATATTCATTCGGATAAGGATGATTCACTTCCGAAACCGTATAGGGCTTGCCGGCCATAGCAGTTCTGGAAAGTTGAACAACCGTCGAAAAGTGCGGATCGTTAACCATCGGCGTATTCGGGATCGTAAAATTCCGCCTTCTGCCCGTCCGCCCTCCGGTATAATGCGGATGCTGCCAATACACATGGCCATCCACAACATCCATTAAAGAAGTGGCACTTAAATGAGGATATCCAGAACGATAATGATTGTGATCGGAAGAACCGACGATCGCCGCTTGTACTTGCAAATCCTTCTTCAAAAAATCATACATATCCAAAAAATAATTCTTTTCGATATCCATGTAAAACGATGCTTCCGTATGAAAATGAAATGTGGAAGCCTCATGAAATTGCTCCCGCCTCAAGCGGGGGATCATTTCATCGTCAGCGATTTGTACTTCTTTTCGAAGACGCTTGAGTTCATCCTCCGTCAAATTCTCCTTTAACCATGTATTATAAAGTTCAGTCAAAGCGCTTCCGTATGACGGAGGGATATCCGTCCACGTCCCTGGATTCTTCTTGGTATTTTCCCCGAGCAGACGGTTATTGAACCAGGATTCGACGATGGAATTCTCATTGACGATCTCCACAATCACAACCGCCGGTTCATTTCGGTACTCCGATTTCGTATAGGGATTGTAATGAGTCAACAACTGCTCAGCATACTCCTTCTGCAGCTCGATGATTCGCTTGTCGAAATATGTCACACCTTTGGCATACCCAAGATACTCGAATTCACGAACATCATCCCCTTCTTTATATTGCCGTGAAACATTCAAATTGAGATTGGTGTAAATCCCCCTCTTCTTGAGTTCGGCGATCAAAAAATCCAACCGGTCGAGAACATCAGGATGAAGTTCACGAGTCGTATTCGGATCACCGTTTAATAAACCGGTGCCCGGATTATCCATATGATGGAATCGGACACAGTTCAATCCCATCCGCGCCAAATATTCCGCTATCATTGGCGCATCCTGTTTGCTGGTAAAACAGGCTCGTGAAGAAAAATTGATTCCCCAAATCCGAAACCGCTTTCTATCCGGTTTTACAAAATGACCGTTCTCGATGCGAATCTGACCATCTTTTCCCGCAGGCGCATCGTGAAGAAACGTCAAATCGATCGCAGAATCGGAATGAAGTTTCCAATCAATATGGAATGGCTTCAACTCTTGAGTGTTGCATATTACAGATAGAAACAGGAGTGAGAAAATAATTGTAATTTTTTTCATCTTGTTATCGCTTTCCAATGTAAGGTTTTGATAGTGCCTTATGACTATACATGCCATGATTCATCAGTATGATGGTTTCGTATTTGAAATACAGGAACCTGAGCAGAGAGTCAAGAGGGGAGAACTGAATGAAACTTCACAAACAAATTCACGGCTTGGCAATCATATTATTTTTATCTTTTTGCATCGTCCTATCGCCACGATGCGAGACTGTCCACGTGTGGGAAAAAGTGGATATCCCACTCTATGCGAAACAGAACTATGATAATCCATATACAGACGTAGCCGTATGGGTGGATTTAAAAGGACCCAATTTCAATAAGCGTTGTTATGGATTTTGGGATGGGGATAATCAATTTCGCGTTCGAATTCTAGCCGTGTCTTCCGGAACCTGGTCCTGGCAAAGTGGTTCGAATCAATCGGACGATGGATTGAACGGACAAAAAGGATCATTTACAGCCATAGAATGGACAGAAAAAGAAAAACGTGAAAATCCCTGCCGCCGTGGTATGATCCAAGCATCCGCGGATGGACATACATTCGAATACGCCGATGGAACTTCATTTTTTTATACCGCCGATACCTGGTGGTCGGCATTCACCCACCGTTTCCCCTGGCGGGAAAGTGATACAAAACACGAAATCGGCCCCCAAGCAGGATTCAAAGATTACGTCCGTTATCGCAAACAACAAGGCTATAACGGTATCGCCGTCATTGCCGCTTTTCCCCATTGGATCAACGACGATAAACCGCCTAGATTGATTACCGATAATGGCACCGCCTTACGAGACGGATGGCCGCAACACGGAACCGGCAGTGTGAAAGACATGCGGGACGAAGACGGCAACTATCCCTTTCATTTTCCGGGTAAGGTTCCTGGTTACGAAAAATATTTCCCCGATGTCTATAGGATCAATCCGAAATATTTCCAAAGCCTGGACAAGAAAATCGACTATTTGAATGAACAAGGATTCATTCCGTTTCTTGAAGTCGCCCGCCGCGACATCGGCCAAGCATGGAAGAAATACTATGAGTGGCCCGATTCGTATACACGATACATTCAATATATTTGGAGCCGCTACCAAGCCAACAATTGCCTATTCAGCCCCATTCATTTTGACTGGAACGCCAACACGATTCCACTCGAGGATTGGAATGAGGCCGCCAACCTTGTTATCGAAAAATACGGCCATCCCCCATTCGGAACTTTGGCTGGCTGCAATTCCGCCGGCTCCTCCTTACACATGTTCGATCACCGCAAAGACGCAAAATGGATCACCTTCCATCAAATCGGCAACAAACGCACCCACAACAATTATGCGCTCCTTACAGAAATCTTCTTTGCTCAACCGCCTCTCCCCTGCTTGAACGGTGAACCGTATTATGACGGCTGGGGCGAAGATCCACCCGCCGGATCAGAAACTGCCGCACTATACTGCCGTTCCGGAATGTACGGCAGCGTCCTATCCGGCGGTTTGGCTGGACATATTTATGGCGCCGGTGGAACCACAAACAAAGGTGGTGGTAGTCTATGGGGCGGGAATATCGAAGAAGAATCGAAACACCATATCTGGGATGCCATTCAATGGCCGTCCGGCCAACAGATGGAGTACCTGCGCACGTTTGTTCTATCCGAAGGAAATCGGTATCGAAACTTAATACCGACTAACAAGTTACTCACTCCCCATCAATCCGGTAAAACCAACGGCTATGAAGGCTGGGCGTATTGCGCCCGCACTCCGGAAAAAGATTTCTTCCTTTTATACTTCGAAAGAAATTGTCCCAGGGCAACTCTATCCGGAGTAAAACCTGACGGAAAATATCAAGGAAAGTGGTTCAATCCTCGTACCGGTGACTGGATTAAAATCGATCAAAATCATTTGATTGCAGATTCTAACGGAGAAATCAAGTTACCGGATTATCCGGACCACACCGATCCCTCTTCTACAGATTGGGGACTTTCTTTAATTCTATCAGAATAATAAGGAGGAATGTTCCATGAAAAATTTACCATCGTTCTTACTAGTTTCATTTATTGCATTCGGCATGTTTTGCTCATCAGCTGAACTCAAACCAGTTGATGGCTTTATTCCCATCGACGGAAAACAACACTTCCCCATCGGATTTTATGAGCTTCCTGATGACGATGCAAAGTTAAAAGAAATGGCCGAAGCCGGAGTCAACCTCATTCGCTGCCGCACCCGGGATGATGTGGAACGTGTCGGATCACTCGGAATGAAAGCCGTCATGCCTCTTCCCTTTCAAAACGGTGTGACGGACAAAATGAAACAAAGAATCGATTCCCTCATCGACCATCCCGCTATTGTTGTTTGGGAAGGTCCCGACGAAATCGCTTGGAATTTCACTGCCGCCAGCCGCCTCTTCCGGGTACACAAGATTCATAAAATATCCGGCGCCTGGTGGAAACAAACACCGAACGCTGTGCAATATGCCGAAGAACAAGCGAACAAAATCATCCCCGCCATGCGGGAAACGGTCGAATACATTCGCAGCCATGATCCGCTGCACCGGCCGTTCTGGATCAACGAAGCTTTACAAAGCGATTTATATTATGTCCGTCAATATCTTGATTACATCGATATCACCGGTTGTGATATCTACCCCGTCAAAAAAGAAGACCGCCGTATCCACCGCATGGCTTCCGCGACAGAACGCTGGAAAGAGGTTGGACAAGGCCGGCCGGTTTGGATGGTCCTGCAGGCTTTTGCTTGGAGCGAATTGGGTGACTATTACGGTATAAAAGAACTCGCATACCCCACCTTCACTGAATCCCGCTTCATGGCCTATGATGTCATCACCCACGGCGCAAAAGGGATCCTCTATTGGGGATCTCATTACTTGAAATCCGAAGATTTCAGGCAATCGATTTATGCCCTGACTTCCGAACTGTCTGCCCTTCAACCGTTCCTAACGGCGGCAGAAGAAAAAGGGACACAATTATCCTTGATCGAAATTCCACCAGAAGAAAATCCAACCAGAGGAGTCCAATACACCGTTCGTCGTTCAGGAAACGAATGGCTCATCATTTTAGTCAACGAAGACAATTTCCGGCATATGGGAGTGGAACTCAGTGGATTAAAAGAATTGAACGGCAAAAAAATGGTGCAATTGTATGGTGATGAACATACCACCGTCAACGACGGAAATTTTATCACGCGGATGATGCCTTATGAAGTAAAAGTTTTTGCAACCAGCAAAAAATGGGAAAGTTACCGAAAAACAGGAAGGGATTTCATCGAATGAATTCACGTCTGAGAAATTGGTGTATGCAATACTTTCGCGATTTCAAAGAACAAATCCTGTTCTCGAATCACTCCCACAATTTCATCACCTTCTGCGACTAACAATCTCCGCAACCTTTTTTTCAACATCACACACGCCGCTTCCATCAAATTCTCATCAGCGGCGATGATTGGCGGCGCATCCGACATAATCTCCTTTACCTTCTTGTTCGCCAGATCACGCGCCATGATGGTAAACATCCCGGAAAAAACTGGGGATTCGATCACCATGGAATCCGCCAACATCGGTTTATGCTCAGCCAAATCCATATACTCCGGCAATAAACCGTGCAATATGTCTGTATACGTGATAATCCCGGCAACATGCCCTTTATCATCCAAAACCAAACTGGAACGATGGATCGATTCGTGAATGCTCAGCGTGGTTGTGGCATTATTATAGGTTTCAACAATCAGTTCGATCGCTTCCGCCACACTTTGATCGAGCCGCACACTACTGAACGAATCCAATGGAATCATCAAATCGCATACTCTAGCTTCCTTGTCGCGAACTCCGCTTTCACGGCTGGACGCTTCACGAATTTTCTGAACGAGAAGATCGATCGCGCAGGGTTTGGTTAAATAATCAAATACACCTTCCTCCAAACCTTCCTTAGCCGAATGGGGTATTCCCCCTCCGGTCAGCATAATGACCGGCAGATCGTGCTGGATTGCTCGAATCTCATACAAAGCCTGATCACTATCTACCCCAGGCATCTTGATATCCAAGACAACAACGTCAACGTGTCCTTCCTTAATCTTTTGGACTGCATCAATCCCATTCCCTACGGCAGTAACATCGAATCCCCATTTTCGCAGCATAGACGAAGTCGTTTCCCGAAAACGTTCTTCCTCATCGACAATCAGGATATGCAAATGTTTCGCATCCATCCGTGCTCTCCTTCGCAGAGTATGTCGGAGCACGGGCATCTTGCCCGCATCCTTTAACGCATGCATTTCCACATCATTCAAATCCAGCCAAATCCCCAAATCCCATCGGCACCCAATAAAAATGAATCAAAAACAAAAGCAAAAGATTCGCGACAATCCATAACGGAATTCCAACACGGAGAAAATCCTTAGGACCGAGGATTCCCGACGCATACACGATTGCATTCGGTGGAGTACCGATAATCAAACAATAAGCAAAGCTGGACGCACATGCAGTCACCATCGCCATAAAAGGCAATATGACCGTTCCCGGATGAGCAATCGCCCCCATGCTCAATGTGATCGTCCCGACGGATGCGGCTGCCGGTCCATCCGCCATGATTTGAGTTAAGCCGGCTGTCAGCATACTTGCCACTGCTAAAAGAGGAGTTCCATGATCGAAATGGAGTGGTGACATCGCATCGATCGTGGAACGGGCAAGATAATAAGCAGCCCCGGTATCATCCAATACTTTTCCAAAGATAATCGCACCGGCATAGAGCCACACTACTCCCCAATCCACTTTTTCCTGATAATCCCGCCAATTGACGACTCCTGTCAAAATATACGCCATTGCACCGGCAACCGCAACGACGCCAATGCCGAGTCGCACCGGATATATTCCCAAATCGTAAAACGATTTTTCCGTAAAAAACAACCAGACCATTAGCAAAAATATGATTAAGGTCAGAATCTGCTGCCGATTCCACTTCCCCATATGCGCAATATCCTCTTCCAAATAAGACATAGCCGTCGACAAATCACGAGTCACCGGCTTGAATCGCCATTGCAAAACCAACCACGTGATGGGCATCATGATAATGACAAATGGCATCGCATAAATCATCCAAGTGAAATATCCGATATCCATATTGAACATGTCATCCAAATAATTGATCATAATGACATTTCTCGCGCCACCGCTCGGTGCGCCGAATCCGCCGATATTGCATGCCATGGCCACGGTAATGACAAGCATTTTTCCCAGTTCGAGATCCAGCGATTTTCCTTGCGCTTGATTGCCACGATACAAAATCATGGCGATGGGCAAAAAGATCGCCGCCAAAGCATGATCGGAAATAAAGGCCGCCAACGGCGAAATCACCAAAATCAATACCAATGTGACGGAACGGATGTTCGGTTTTGCAAATTTACTGAATAAAAACAAACAGATTCGTTTATCCACTCCCGTTTTGATAAACGCTGCCGCGAACATCAAACTTCCCATGATAAACCAACAGGCATCATTCCAATACAAAGAAGCCACTTCCTCTCGCCCCACCACTCCTGTAAACACCAAAAGCAAACCGATAAAAAAGGCAACCGCAGGCAAAGGGATACACGCTGTCAAGAAACAAAACACCGTGAATACCATCATCGCCAACGCCACTTTCAACTTCCAAATTCCTTGATCCGCGATTTTTTTTTCTTGTTCTGGAAGTTCTTCATACGATAGTTGTTCATGGCGGATTTCTGCTGATGAAACGAGGAGTTCGCGATAGGTTTCATCCTCCATTCCGGAAACAAATCGAAGTACCCTTAGCAAATTAATCGGCTCTGCAGAAATGCCCTTTGATCGACACCATTTTAAATCTCTTTCTAAAAGCCAATCACGATTGGACAATCCGAGCTGTGTGGATTTCTCTATCATCGCCACCGCCAAAACCTGCCATTGCTCCAGTTCGTAAAATGGCTCTCCAAACAGCTGTTGTGCGAGATGTTCTTTCACAACGTTCCCGCCCAATGTATATTCCGTTCCGACGTCCTTCATCCCCGGCAATGGAGGCATAAACAACATGAAAATCAACAGTGAAAATGGGAAAACGAAAATTTTCCAATTGATATAATTATCATAACCGGTAGCCTTCTTTCGATCCGCTCGCATACCATGACTCCAAAATCAAATATCTTCCCGTCATCAAATGGTGTGGATATAGGATTACCTTGAGTGGAATAACTACAAGTCAAGAAAAATCAAAAAGATTTCTAGCGAATATGGAGGAGATTAATAACTGTCTTTTATTCGGACTGGTCTTGGTAGGAAAACTCTTAGCAGAACCAGGCGAACATTCACTCTTTGGAGTTGCTTGAAATGTGGGTGGATCAAGAAGATGAATTCACTTCCATCCATTTCGTCTTCACAGCCGAATGGCACACCGCATCCAAAACCTTCTGGCATTGAACACCGTCTTCAAAGTCCGGTTGTACGTTTTCTCCTCGATCAATCGCGATCAGCAAATCACGAATTTCGTGAATAAAGGTATGTTCCCAACCAATGATGTGTCCCGGAGGCCACCAGGCATTCAAATAGGGATGGTCGCCCTCTGTCACAATGATATTCCGAAAACCTTGTTCTTTTCCATCGTCTTTGCGGGAATAATATTCCAATTCATTCAAGCGCTCGAGATTGAAAATGAGGCTCCCTTCACTCCCGAAAAGTTCGATCCGCAAATAATTCTTGCGTCCCGTCGCAAAACGGGTAGCGAGAAACGAACCCATCGCTCCATTGCAAAAACGAGCCATAAAATACATCGCATCATCAGCGGTTACCGTACCACTGCCCGAGCCGTCTGCGTATTGCCTTTCGCGAATAAACACTTCCTGCGCCCCACACACTTCCCCGATATCCCCAACCAAAAACCGGGCGAGATCGACAATATGCGCATTCATATCTCCATGCGCCCCCGAACCGGCTTCCTCCACATCATGCCGCCATATCATCGGAAAATTCGGATCGACAAGCCAATCCTGATAATACACCGCATTGAAGTGAAACACGCGGCCGATTTTTCCCGCCTCGATCATCTGTCGCGCCAAAGCAATCGCCGGAACCCGCCGATAGTTGAACGCGGTCATATGCCGCACATTTGCCGCCTTTGCCGCATCGAGTATCTGCTGCGCTTCCTCCGCATTACGGGATATCGGTTTTTCGCACAAAACATGTTTTCCGGCTTTGGCGGCAGCGACGGCAATCGGCATATGGGTAAGATTCGATGTGCAAATATCGATAACATCGATATCCTCCCGAGCCACCAGGTTCTCCCAAGAGGTCTCTGTCGTTTCCCAGCCGTATTTCTCTGCAAACGGTTGCAACACAGATTCATTCACATCGCAGGCTGCCCGTAACACTCGTCTGCATGGCAAATCGAAACAGTGTTGAACATCGATCCAAGCATTGCTATGCGCACGTCCCATAAAACCGGCGCCGACCAATCCGACTCGAATTTCCTTCGCCATGATTCTTCCCCTTTTCTCATTGAATAGGCTGACAATACATTTTATTGATATTTCACAAATCTCTCATCCGTAACCCGCTCATGTCCCGCTTGGATAAATTGCAGGATTTCTTCCGGCGCAATCGGTTCGGTCGCACCGGATTGCCGCGCGACCATCGCCCCCAATGCATTGCCGACGGTACAACATTGAGCCAGCGGCTTCCCCCCTAAAAGATCGACGAGAAAACCAGCGGTAAACGCATCACCGGAACCACATGGATCATCCAATGGTACCCGATAGCCGGGTGCATATACTTTTTCTTCCGCCGAAGCGGCAAACGCCCCCCGGTCTCCAAGTGTGACCAGACAATGAGAAAGAGACCACATGTCGATCATCCGTTCACAAAAAACAGGAATCTTCCGTTCTGGAAATTCGAACAAATCGGCAAGATAATACGCTTCCTCTTCGTTCAATTTCAACAGATTCGCTTTGGCGAGGGATTCGGTAATCGTTTCTTGTGTATAACATTGCTTACGCAAATTGATATCCAAAAGTTTCCATTGGCAATTCGTGGAATCCAGAAGCTGTTTGAGAGTACGCCGAGAATCTTCCGTCCGCTGAATCAAGGTTCCAAAACAAATACAATCCGCTTGGGCGGCCATCTGCTGCAATCCGTCACTCATTTTTATATGATCATACGCCACTCCGGGAACAATATGGTAATCCGGCTGCCCTTGCTCATCGAGTTCGATTTCCACTGTCCCTGTCGGATGGGATTCATCCCATTGAACGAACCGCGTATCCATCCCGAGCTGAACAACATGATCCCACGCTTTTTTCCCTAACTCGTCATCCCCCAACCGGCTGACGATATACCCGCATTCCCCCAGTGAATGAACCCGGTAAGCAAAATTAAATGGTGCGCCTCCTAATTTTGCGCCAGACGGCAAGAGATCCCACAAGATTTCTCCAAAGGCTATTACTATTTTTTGTTGATTCATTGTTCCATAATCGTTCCAAACAGTTTTAGATCATGATGACACTATAACCACAAATCGCTCATTTCGGAACTTTTTCCCAATCCCGTTCAAACTGTGCAAGCCCCTGATCCGTCAATGGATGCTCGAACATCTGAAAGAACAACGATTCCGGCATCGTCGCAATATCAACCCCTGCCCGCAAACAGGAAAGAACATGATTTTGTGTTTTTAAACTTCCGGCCAAGATTTCGGTATCGAAACCATAATGATGTTTGACCGTAACCGCATCGCTGATCAAAACATCGCTCTCATTCGCACAAGCATCCAGCCGGCTCAACACAATGCTGGCAAAAGTTGCACCTGCTTTCATTGTCAGATAAGCCTGAGTGGAAGAAAAAATCATCGTCACATTCACTCGAATGTCTTTCTCTTTTTCCAGAATTCGAACGGCGGAAAGACCTTCCAGTGTCATTGGAATCTTCACAACTACATTCGGCGCGAGAGAAGCCATTTTTTGCGCTTCCGACACTAATCCGTCTCGTGTTTCCGCCACCGCCTCCACACTAACCGGTCCTGGGACAATCGAACAGATTTCTTCGACAACATGAGTGAACTTGCGTCCCATTTCCGCTAGTTTGGACGGATTGGTCGTTACCCCGTCCAACAAACCGGTCGCCTGCGCCCGGCGAATCGAATCAACGTTTGCCGTATCGAGAAATATCTTCATGATGCTCCTTTATGCAGTACACAAGCTTTTTAAATCTTGTAGAGATACATTCACATTCGGCGGATCACCGAGTTCGGGATACACGGCGTCGGCTTCGGAAAAATCTTCATCGCCCGTATAACTGCTGATCGTGACGATGCATCGCATTCCCGCCGCCTTCGCCGCCAGAAGACCGTTCCGGCTGTCCTCGACGACCATACATTCTTTGGGATCGTAACCGAAATGTTCTTGAGCGAGATTGTATATCTCAGGATCCGGTTTCTTTTTCGAAACGACGTCTCCGGCAAAAATCGCAAACTTCGATTTCCGATCCACTCCCAACATCGTTTCTACGACCAAATTCACAGCCCTTTCGTTCGATGTAGAACAAACCGCTAACGGCATCTGATCTGCAATCGCTTCATCCACAAGACGTTGTACCCCAGGCCGCAAAGGCAGTTCCCCGCTTCCGATAATATTCATAAACAAATCGGTTTTCAATTTGTGCAGTTCCTTGATAAACGCTTCCCGATCCTGCACTCCATTCGGCCAACCGTTTTGCTCGAAATAGTGCTTCATGCGCTCCTTACCACCGGCGACCTTCAAGAGCTCCCCATACAACTCGACACTCCATTCCACATCGAGTCCTTTTTCCTGGAAAGCCCGATTAAAAGCCACCCGATGACCGTCCCGTTCCGTATCCACAATCACACCGTCACAATCAAAAATAAGTGCTTTCATTATCCTCCTCGATAAATACAAACTTTTTAAGCCTTCCCCTCACTCCCGAAAAGCCGGATATTTTCAGCGACAACGTTTTGAATCGCTTCCATCTGTGCCGCCACAACCTTGACCGGCTCATAGACTTGATTCTCTTGATGGTAATTCACAAAACTATCGATGAATGTATATTTCAGCTGCGTCGAGATATTCACTTTTGCGCATCCGAGAGAAATACATCTTTTGAACGTTTCATCGGAAAGTCCGGTTCCTCCATGCAATGCAATTGGCAATCCCGTCCGCTTAGCGATCTCTTCGATACGATCATAAGCGATCTTGGGTTCTCCTTTATACACACCATGCGCCGTCCCGATCGCCGGTGCAAATACCGCCAAATCCATATCCTTACAAAAAACTTCGGCTTTATCCGGATCAGCAAGATAGGCATCTTCATCCGCTACGATCTTGTCATCTTCAACTCCGCCAATCTCTCCAAGTTCCGCTTCCAAACCAATCCCCGCGGCATCGGCCATATCGAAAACCTGTCGCGTTATCGCCAGATTCTCTTCAAACGGTTTCGCGGATGCGTCGATCATGACAGACGTCCAGCCCGCATCGATACACTGCTTGATAAAATCAGGATCCTTGCAATGATCCAAATGCAGCGCAACAGGAACCGGTGAATCCTCGGCGATCTCCTTCATCCACGAAACAATCGCTTTTTGACTCCACAATTTGACCGTCTTGACAGAAGTTTGAATGATAATCGGCGCGTGAAGTTCTTCCGCCGCCGTAACCGCCGCTTTTGTCGATCCGTAATCGACGGTATTGAATGCCCCGACGGCATACTTCCCTTCCCTGGCTTTGGCCAGCATCGATTTCATACTTTCAAGTCCCATGATGTATCCTCTTCTTTTCTATTCAATCGTTAAAAAATCGGCATACACTGCGCGCTTTATCGCACGAACGATGTCTTCCACCTGTGGTACACATGATCGTTCTAATTGTTCATTATACGGCATCGGAGAATTGACGCCTGCCACGATTTCAATTGGCGCATCCAACGAATCGAACACTTCCGCTTGAATGATCGACGCAATATCCGAAGCCACTCCCCCACGGCGCACCGCTTCCTGAACAATCACCACATGCTCTGTTTTCCGAATGGATTCGAGGATCAATTCGATATCCAATGGTACCAAGGTGCGCGGATCGATCACTTCCACATCGATCCCTTCATTCGCCACCTCTTCCGCGGCCACCAGCGAACGAGTCACCATGTTAGACCATGCAATAAGCGTCACATCTTTACCTTCCCGTTTCCGGTCTCCTCGCCCCAGCGGAATAAGATACTCGTTTTCCGGCACTTCCCCCTTCGTAGTATAGAGCAGTTTATGCTCGATAAACACAACCGGTTCATCATCCCGAATAGCACTCTTCAACAATCCCTTTGCATCATACGGAGTCGACGGCATAACCAGTTTCAATCCCGGTGTGTGATAAAAGAACGCCTCTAAACTCTGCGAGTGTTGAGCAGCAACACCGGTACCGCTCCCCCCCTGCGTCCGAATCACCAACGGCACTCTTCCAGAGCCGCCGGTCATGAACTTGAATTTGGCGGCTTGATTCACAATTTGGTCCATGGCCAGCATGGCAAAATCGACAAAGAGTAATTCCACCACCGGCCGCATACCGGTGATGGCCGCTCCCACCCCTGCTCCAGTGAAACTGGCCTCGGAAATCGGAGTATCGATCACTCGTTTCGATCCGAATTCATCGAGCAAATCGACTGTTACTTTATAAGAACCGCCGCGTTCCGCGATCCCTTCTCCCATAACAAATACTTTCGGATCACGCCGCATTTCTTCCTTCATCGCTTCATTCAACGCTTCACGATATAAAATCGTCCTGGCTATCGACTCGGGTGAAGTCGTGGCTATATCCGTCATCAGTATGTTCTCACCTCTTCTAAAAAATCATCGACCGAAGGTTCCGGGCTGGTTTTGCCAAATTCAATGGCATCTCGCATACGTTGCTCCACTTCCTGCTCAATCCGTTCGACTTCCTCTTCGGTAGCCCCTCCATCTTCCAAAAGGTAATTTTTTCCAATCAACACCGGATCTCTCGCTTTATAATGATCCAAGCGCTCTTGCGGCATATATTTTCCGGGATCGTTGCAATGATGTCCCCCGAAACGATACGTCTTCGCTTCCAAGAGAACCGGCCCTTTCTTCTTTTGGCAGCGCTTGATCGCCTTGACGGTCTGTTCGTACATTTCCAGCACATCATTTCCATCAACGGACTGACTTTCTACTCCTAACGCTTTCCCGCGTTTGTATAAATCGGGATCGCGGCTGACCGATTCGATGGGTGTGGAAACCGCATATTGATTATTCTCGACAACCAGAATCAACGGAAGATTCCATACCGCCGCCAAATTCAACGCCTCCCCGAACACACCGTTATTCACTCCCCCATCGGAAGTAAATACCACCGCCACACAATCCTCCCCCCGAATGCTTGCACCCAGTGCTGCTCCGACTCCTATCGGAATACCGCCCCCCACGATTCCATTCGCTCCCAAATTCCCCGCCTGAAGATCGGCAATGTGCATCGATCCCCCACGTCCGGCACAATAACCGGTTTGCTTGCCGAACAATTCCGCCATCATCAAGTGGAGATCTCCACCCCTTGCAATACAATGCCCGTGCCCGCGATGAGTGCTGGTAATATAATCCTGCTCCCGCAATGCCGCACATACCCCCACCGCAATCGCCTCCTCTCCGATATACGGATGAAAATACCCCCGAATCAGCGCCTGCCGATACAGCTGAATACACTCCGTTTCGAAAACCCGAATCATACAGAGTGTTTTATAGAGCCTTGTCAATAATTCTTTTGAATAATTTCTTTTCACCATAATATTCGTTTTCCTACAAGAACTGTTTACGGATCGTTATTAAAGTAACTGACTTCGTTTCTTTATTCGTGGGTAAAGCAGGCGTCCCGCCTGCAATTATTGGGTAAGCGAGACGCTTGCTTTACCCGCGAAAAACTCAATCGTGATTAAGTAAAAAAAGTCCTCCTACGAAATTCAACAATGCTGATCACCGTACCGCTTTCACGGAAAAACTATACTGATCACCGCGATACAACGAATCTTCAATCTCCAAAATCAATTCCTTCCCGCAAAACGTCACTCCCTCCACCCGAAACGCTGGCACAGGTTGACTCAATCCAAATGCCTTCATCGCTTCCGTATCGGTCATCACAGCGGTCAGTTTTTGATCCACTTGCGTCAATTGAATCCTGTAATCCCTTTCATAAATCTCGTATAACGAACATTCTAAATCCTTTTCCGCAATATCTGGACAAAACGCTAACGAGATGAAACGCTTTTCCACCATCATCGGAATCGCATCCGCAAATCGCAGCCGGTGAATCATGCATAACGGACTCTTTAAAAAGTATTGCCTTCGATTGATAGTAACGGCATAATCTTCATTATATCGTTTCAGTGAGAGTAGCTTCGTCGAAGGTTCCCTTCCGGCCTCGATCATGTTGGTCGTAAAACCGAGAATCCGAGTCACCGAACGATCCACTTTATTGTTCAAAACATACGTGCCCTTCCCCTTGATCCGGGTAACCCACCCATCCCGTTCGATTTCCTGCAAGGCTTTCCGAGCCGTCGTATTACTCACACTATATTTTTCGATAATTTCGTTTTCCGAAGGAACTTGTGATCCTGCCGCCAATTTCCCACTCTGGATCCCGGCAATAATATCCCGGCTGATTTGATAGTATTTTGGAATGGTATGAATCTGTTTTCTCATCGTTCCCAAACTGCAACGTGCTTGACTTAACGCACTAAGCTATCTTAAACAGTACAATGAACATGTCAAGCCTAAACAAATTAGACTTTAATGACGCTTCAAACTGAATATTCACAGTAAGGTATCCTACAGATTGGATGGGATCAAGCCGAGATCAAACAAGAGCGGCCAAAGCGTCCGATGCGGATTCATAAATCATGAAACTCTTTTCCAAATGTACAACCCGAAACAAATCAACTACCTTCTCGCTGGGTGAACAAAAAACTAACATACCACCGAGTTCTACGGCTTGCTTTTGAGTTTCTATGATGAACCGCAAACAGGAACTGCTCATGTAATCCGTCATGGAAAAGTCGACAATCAATTTCCCATTTCCCTCTTGAAGACATTGCTTCATACAACTGGAAAATTCGGATACATTCCTACCATCGATACGCCCTTTGGGCTTCAGTATCACGATACCCGACTCCGTGCTTTTGTCGATCTTCATCATGGAATCGCTCCATAGAAAACCTTTTACTTGATATCGATAAGGACAAGAGTTAAATCGTCGTCCTGTTCTTCTGCGGCAAATTCACCAATATCATCGTACATCTTCCGGAGAAAATCCATCGGCCTCAAACGGCAATATTTCAAGACAAAATCCTTGAATCCTTGGCTACCAAGCATTTGCCCTTCCGGATTTCGCATTTCAGTAAACCCATCGGTATAGAGTATAATTCGGTCACCCGTTTTGATCTCCAACACTGTCTCGTTTTTCTCCCCCAAAATCTTCGGAACCATACCAACCGGTGGTGTGTGAGAGGAAATCATTTCTAAATTTTCCGCCTCATCACGCCAAACCAACAAATCCGGATGCCCGGCGTTCGAGATCGACATGAGTTCCTCTTCAAAATCGATAATGACTATGCCCATCGTGATAAACATCGACGCCTCACCGATATTCCGCATAATAAAGCGATTCAGCAAATCGATGATATTCGACGGTGGCCGATGTTCCGAAAGCCGTTGCTGCAATTGATTATGAACCATGTTAGCTGTAAGCGCCGCCGATACTCCATGCCCGCTGACATCATACAAAGCAAAGGCAAATTTATCCATGCTGTATTGATGAACGGTCAAATAATCTCCCCCGATTGCGATTAACGGTTCAAATCGGTAATGAAAAGAAAGCCGCGGCGTCTCCAGATCATCAGGTAACAAACACCGTTGAATTGTAGCAGCATGATGCAGGTCTTCCTCCAATTGCCTTTGCTGTTCCTTGATCTTCTGCTCCATTTCACTCCGCTTCAACACCTTTTCGACAACTTGCATCATATAAGGAAGATCGATGGGCTTGGTCAGAAAATCCGCCGCTCCGCTTTTCATCGCTTCAATCGCATACTCCATCGTTCCAAATGCAGTCATGATCACCACAGGAACTTCCATCTCCCGCTTTCCTATTTCCTGCAGCAACTGCATTCCCCCCATTTCCGGCATCATCAAATCGGAAATCACTAAATCCGGTTCTTCGGATTCCAACACTTTCAACGCTTCCACACCATTACATGCGTCGAATACTTGAAATCCTTTAAACTCGGCAAAATCCATCAGATTTTCCCGGATTTCCTCCTCATCATCGACGATTAACAATCGTTTTTGTTCTTCCATCTCTTTTTCCCAACCAGAATCAATATATCACTATCCACATTTAAGATTTGATTTCATTCCTATGCAACCCACAATACACGTTCCAAAATGGAATCAAAAGAACAACACAACAATGATTCGACCTATCACTTGATTGCACACCAAAACATGATTACATGAAAAAACAATTTCAACAAATATGAGGATACGATTATGGTTAACAAAAGACTGACATTCTCCCGATTCACGATATCTTTGATCCTTCTTATTATCGCGATGATTCTGTGTTTATCGCAAGTGACCATGGTTGGTTCAGCTTCGGATACTCAAGAAAATTCAACTGAAATCTTATGGGATTCTTACGGCATCCCCCATATCTTTGCCCCCAACGCAGAAGAATTATTCTACGCTTTCGGATATGCGCAAATGCACAATCATGCCGACTTGATCCTTGAACTCCTCGGCCGTGCTCGAGGAAAAGCCGCCGAATATTGGGGTGAACCGTATCTGAATTCCGACAAATGGATTCGTCTCATGGGCGTACCGGAACGCGCTCAGGAATGGTTTCAAGACCATCCCCCTCTCATACAGAATTATGTAAAGGCATTCGTAAAAGGGATGAACGATTTCGCCACGAAATATCCCGATCAAATTGCCGGTAATCGAACCGTCGTACTCCCTATCACTCCTATCGATATTCTAGCTCACACTCAACAAGCAATCCATTTTACGTTTATCACAAATGCCAGGATCATCGAACAAGTAGCCAAACAAACAAAAATGGAACCAGCCGGCTCCAACGCTTGGGCAGTCGCCCCCAAACACACAGAGAACGGAAATGCCCTTTTGTTATGCAATCCGCACTTGCCATGGAGTGATTTATTCACTTGGTTCGAAGCACAATTAGTCGCACCAGGAATCAACGCGACCGGAGCCGCATTTGTGGGCACCCCTCTACTCGGCATCGCTTTTAACGACAACCTCGGCTGGACCCACACCGTCAACACGCACGATGGCTATGACCTCTATGAACTCTCTCTCACGGAAGATGGCTACCAATGGGACGACTCACACTTACCATTTCAAGAAGAAACACAATACATCAAAGTCAAAAAAGAAAACGGCACATTCCAAGAAGTTCCTTTGAAAATTCGTCAATCCATCCACGGTCCAGTGATCGCATCCGGCGAAAAGAAAGCCATCGCCTTGCGCGTCGTCGGTTTAGACCGCCCCAATATCACGGAACAATATTGGAAAATGATGCGCGCCCGCAATTTGAAAGAATTCGAACAGGCACAAAAAATGCTGCAAATGCCGATGTTTACCGTTATGTACGCCGACAAAGACGGCCATATCATGCATCTCTTCGGCGGCCATACTCCTGTTCGGCCTGAAGAAGATTGGAACTGGAATGCCATCGTTCCCGGCAACACGTCAAAAACTCTGTGGACTCAATATCACACCTACGATGAACTCCCCAAAATTATCGATCCTGTAAGCGGTTGGCTCCAAAACGCCAACGATCCTCCCTGGACGACCACCATTCCTCTCGCCATCGATCGCGACGATTATCCCCCATACATGGCCCCGCTGTTCATGCATTTCCGCGCCCAACGGTCCGCCCGCATGCTCAGAAAAGATATAAAAATATCGTACGATGAATTATCCCAATACTCCCTCTCAACCCGCATGGAAGTGGCAGACCGCATTCTGGATGAATTGATCCCAGCAGCGAAAAACAGCGAAAAAGAAAAAGCCTTGAAAGCGGCGGAGATTCTCGAAAAATGGGATCGCTGCGCCGACCAAAACAGTCAAGGCGCGGTACTATTTAAAGCGTTTTGGAGACAAATCGAAGATACCAAAGACGGTTATCCCTTTGCCGAGAAATGGGATATCAGTAATCCAATTACCACCCCAGATGGATTAGCCAACAAAGAAAAAGCCATCGACATCCTCATCGATGCCTATGAAAAAGTCGAAGAAAAATACGGCAAACCGGACATCGCCTGGGGAGAAGTCCATCGCTTGGTCCTGGGCGACGTGAATCTCCCGGCAAACGGTGGGGGTGGCTCATTAGGTATCTTTCGTGTAACCGGATATGAACAAACGAAAGATGGAAAATTTCAAGCTAGAGGCGGAGACTCTTACAAAGCCGTCATCGAATTCTCCCAACCCCTTCGCGCTCAAGCATTACTCACCTACGGCAACGCCTCCCAACCCGATTCCCCGCACCGAACCGACCAACTCGAACTCTATTCCCAAAAGAAATACCGCCCCGTCTGGCGAACCCGAAAAGAAATCGAATCCCACTTAGAAAAAAAGGAAACCATATCAATGAAATAATCAAACCGGCGCCACTGATCCCATCAACAATCCACACAACCACGCCCCATACGTCCCCAACGCATACCCAAGCACGGCAATCAACACCCCCACCGGCGCGAGAACCGGATGAAACGCACTCGCGACAATCGGAGCGGATGCCGCCCCACCGATATTCGCTTGGCTGCCCACCGCCAAGAAAAACACTGGCGCTTTAATGAGTTTTCCGACAATCAGCAACAATCCTGCATGTATCGAAATCCAAATCAATCCCACCAAATACAAACCGGGATTATCGATAACGGAAGTCACATCCATTTTCATCCCAATCGAGGCAACCAACAAATACAGAAAAACGGATCCGATTCGCGATGCCCCGACACCTTCTAAATTCCTCACCGACGTGAAGGAAAGCAGCAACCCGCCGGTCGTCGCAATCACAACCAGCCAGAAAAACGAACTGGTCAAACTCAATCGAGACAGCCCCGGATACGAGGATTCAATCGTTGCACTCAAATAATCGCCACCGATATGCGCAACCGCCGTTACCCCGAAACCGACAGCCAGCAAAATCATCGTATCGGCCATTGTTGGGATTTTATCGATTCGCGATTTATAATCCTCCATTTTCTGCCGTAACACTTCGATATCGCTCGTATCGGCACCATTCCATCGATCGATCGTCTCCGCATTCCCCGCCATCAACAGCAAAATCGCCATCCATAAATTCGCCACGAGAACATCGACCGCCACGAGTGTCCCAAAAATATTGTCCCCTACATCGAAGACTTCTTTCATCGCCGCCTGATTGGCTCCCCCGCCGATCCAACTGCCCGCTACCGTCGTTAGACCACGCCAAACCGCATCTGTTCCCTCCCCACTGACAATCTCCGGATTGAACGCCGATACAATCAGAATCGCAAGCGGCCCTCCCAAAACAACGCCGATCGTTCCGGTAAAAAACATCGCCAGCATCTTCGGTCCCAGCCGCATCACTCCCTTCAAATCGATACTCAATGTCAACAACACAAGGCATGCGGGTAACAGATAACGGGAAGTCACAAAATACAAGTTCGAGTGATCTCCGGAAATAATCCCCAAACTGCTCAAAATCGAGGGGAGAAAATAACAAAGAAGAATCGAAGGTACATATTTGTAAAATGTACGAAAAAACGGCCTTTGACTTGCCGCGGTGCCAAACACCAATGCCAATATACCGCATAATATCCCAAGCACGACAGCGTCGTTCGTCACCAATGGAGTAGATCCGTGCACAATTCACCTTTCTTGCTGAAATAATACTTAATCGTACTCCGCGTTCGGTATAAACCACAACGGTTTCCACTTCATCCATCAAACCGGTCGCCATGTATCTTTCTTCATCACGTTAACTCTTGACAAGAGAATTAATCAATGGTGACGCCATGTTTTCACGCCTGTTTCTACAATGATTTGAGAGGTTTCATCCACAATTGAAGCAGGTGCATCCTGCCCCGGATTGAAGCCATTTCCGCCCTGCCCACCTTCGGTTCTTGCTCCATATAAAAGAACGTTAGAATGATCTTGTAAAATCAATCCTGGTGCACCGTCTTTACCACAAATGCTATCAATGCCATTCCAGCCTTTGATTAGTCCATTATGAATAGAGACATTAGAACGGGTAACTCTTACTTGACCCAGATTGATCAAATCCTGATTTGATGAAATACAGTGAAAATTGACATGATTACAATCGGTAATGTCAACAAACGATTGATCTACAGATGTTTTGCTTCAGTCGGAAATGGAATTTTCCTTTGTTTGAGTTAAGGTATCAACC
>CAYPPG010000070.1:0-36118 GCA_964412555.1 uncultured bacterium | reverse complement strand
GCCGTACAAGAAAGGAAACGACTGTATGAAAGCCAACTTAAGTATTCTCCAATTTTGCACTTCGCAATGGCAGCATAATCAACGGAAAAAATTTACGCTCAAAATATATTCACCTCCGATGGATTAAACCTATACACAATCTCAATTTTCAACCAAAATCATGCAACTTCACCCCCCACACAAGCGTACTCCGGAGTGAATCGTGCAAAACAAAACACAAAAAGTTCAAACACCCATGAATGTATTAGCGGACGTACAAGAAACATCGCTGGAAGAAATGAAATTGGAGGAACGGGAACTGGTTCGTCAGACGGTGGAAGGCTGCGAACACGCCTATGCACAATTGGTCACTCGCTTTTCACCACCAACGTACCGGTTTTTGTACCGGATGTTGGGAAATGCCGAAGACGCAGAAGATTTGACACAGGATACGTTTTATGAGCTGCATCGCAATCGCGCCAATTTGCGAATCGACACGGATCTTTTGCCGTATTTGTTTACCATCGCGCGGCGCAAGGCGATCAGTCTTCTCCGTTGGCGTAAGGTGCGGTGGGTACTCTCACCGCTAGAAACGAAGCACGAACAAACGGTTGCGTCACCAAACGGCGTACCGAGAGATCAAACTCATGAACAGAAAATTGAAGAACTCGTTCATCGAGCCATCGGAACATTGAATCCGGAAAAACGCGCCGTGCTGGTCCTTCGATTTTTTGAAGGATTACCGTATCAGGACATCGCATCCGTGATGAACAAGCCGGAAGGAACAGTCAAATCATTGGCATTTCGGGCGGAACAGGAAATGAGAAAGAAATTGGCCATCATCGAAGAGGATATATGGCAGAGGTAAGAACATGAACAATCCATGCAGATATTGGAAAGACAAATTGTTAGCCTATACGGAAGCACAAGCAGGAAGAAGCGATGGAATATCCGAAGGCGATTTTCAGGCCGTTCAAAACCACGTGAAGGAATGTGAGCACTGCCGAAATGAGGTACAAAGAATTGCTGCACATTTGCGTTTTCTGGAGGGAGTCTCTTCGCCCACGATTCCTTCATCATTGGCTTCACGCTGCTTGAATCCGGAACGGAAAAAGGCGCGCTACAGCACTGTACGTCTTTTACAATGGGGAAGCGCTCTCTCGACGATTGCGGTAGTTCTCATTATATTCAGCGCCGGTGTATGGTTTGGCAAAAGTGCAACCGATCCGGTTTTGACCGATACGGAAGACAAATTCATTACATTGCTGGCCGTGCAAAACGAATTGATGGATAAATTGGAGAATCTCTATATCACACGGGTATCCACCGATTCTCATTCTACTTCACTCCCCTATCAATTTGTGGAACTGAAATACACCTCGGAGATAATCAAAGAGTATTACAACGAGACGCAATCGAATTACGTTGCCCGGCGGGGACTGCAAGCGGCGATTTTACGCAATATATTCCTCTTACAGTCGTTATGTAACTATTTCGAAGAAAATCCGGACGGTTCCATCCAAGATTGGCAGCATCAAAAGAATGAAACACCAATCAAGATGTAAACGCCGGAGCGCGGGCATCCCTGCCCGCATCTTAAGTGCTCAAAAGGTTTCTAAAAGATGAAGAATAACCAAAGCATATGAAAACCCGCTTCATTCATGGAACAGCGTTTCCCGGGAGCACACCACAAAAAGCGGATTTACAATACAACGATTTTCCAAGAAAGGATACAATAAAATGGACAAACTCAAATTACAACGAGTGAATTACTTCGTCATTTTTGTCGCTCTGTTTGCATTTCATTTCTCCGTGATCTCATGGGCTGAGGCTCCACAACCGGATTCCGCAACCAAGCCGGCCGAGAAACAAGGGGAGTGGGAAGAATTCGCAAAAGAAATGCAAGATTGGGCAAAAGAGTTCCAACAGGAATTCGGTCCCTGGGCGGAACAATTCGGTAAGGATATGCAAAAATGGGGGCAGCAATTCGAAAAAGAAACCAAACCCTGGGCCGAAGATCTCGCCCAAAAGATGGAGAAATGGGCGCAGGAACTGAAGCAGAATTCTGAACCGTGGGCAAAAGATCTGGCAGAAGACATCGAAACGTGGTCGAAAAAAGTAGAAAAAGAAACCGAACCGTGGGTGAAACAACTCATGGAGAACATGAAGCCTCTTCTTAAAGAAATCAAAGAAAAGCACAAAGAACTCGAACCACACGCGAAAGAATTGTCCAAGGAATTGGAAAAGATCGCTCCACACATTGAAGAGAAAGTGCAGAAAATCCTAAAAGCCATCAAGGACATGAAATTCGATTCCAACTTCGATATTCCACCAATGCCTTCCATTCCGCCCATTCCGGAAATCAAACCTATTCCGCCTATTCCTGAAATAGAACCTGTTTTACCTTCCCCCCCTTCTACGCCGGAAGGCATGAATTATTCGCAAATGCTCGATCAATTCGAAGGAGAAACCGTTTCCGAACAATTCGCTGCATCGGTGGAGATTACGGAAGACACTGAGTTATTTTTCCAATGCGCCGCCACAACAATTCGTATTACTCCTGCGGAATCCGCCACGCAAATTACAGTTTCCGCAACGATGACAGCCGGTGCAAAAAACACCGAACTTGCGCAGGAACTACTCGAGGAAATGAAAATTGAAGTCCAAGAGGAAGGAAACCAAGTCACGATTTCCACCAACGGAAAAAATCCGGACGAAGAGGAAATCAAGAACGGTAACATGGCTTTCGTAGAAATGGATGTCACGGTTCCCAAAGGCATTCCGATTTCCGCCAAGAATTCATTCGGCGAAGTCACGGTTGTCAACTTAGAATCTTCCGTGAAATGTGAAAACTCATTCGGTCCGATCAACGTCACCGGATCAAATGGAACTTTGACTCTCGCCAACTCATTCGGTCCCATCAACGTATTCAACCATGCCGGTAAGGGAACGGTCAAAAACCGGTTCGGGAGTGTGATGATCAACGGTTGGACAGATGACTTGAATGTAAAAGTGAATTATGGCCAGGCACATATCAAAGGCTTACCCAAAGATGCCGTAGTCAATGGGAATTTTTCCTTTGGAAAAGTGCAGCTTGAATTACCCGAACATTACGGGGGCAGTGTGGAAGCGTATGTCAACACAGGCTCGATCGAAGCGCCCAAAGAACTGGCAAGAAAAAAAGAAATGATGAACAAGGAAACCGTGAAAGGAGCTCTTGGAGACGGCGACGGAGCGATTCGGCTGAACAATCAGTTCGGACCGGTTATCATTCGAAAGGGGTAAGCTTCACAAATCTATCCTTCTTAGAGTAAACTGTTAAAAGGCCATCATCTTGATGGCCTTTTCGCATTTCCATCAGAAAAAATCAAGAATAGGGGAAAATAGTATTCTCATGCCAAAATCGGGAATTACCATCTACAATCCAGTCATCAAAAAACCATTGCTGATTTACGATGGGAAATGCCCGTTTTGTTGCTGGTGTGTAGAGAAAATCCGACGGATACTTGCGGATCAGATTGACTTTGAACCGTATCAAACAGCAGACGACCGCTATCCGGAAATCCCGACAGAATATTTTCAAAAATCGGTTCAATTGATCGAAATCAACGGAAAAGTCTATTACGGCGCTGAAGCGGTATTTCGAGCCTGGGCCTACGCGCCGCGCCGGGGATGGCTTCTGGTGTTATACAAAAAGGTTCCCTTGTTTGCCCGCATCAGCGAGTGGGGATATCGCTTTACGGCACGACATCGCAGAGGCGCATTTCGAATTGCCCAATTTTTATTCGGGGATTGATCGCTCAAAAAAAAGCCAGCGTATTCTTTTATTCAATTCCCAACACAATCACCGACTTAGACGGCACATTGACAACAATCCCTTCCGGTTCGACTTCAAAATCAACAAAAGGCACCGGTTTTACCCGCTCCGGCTTTTCTACCGTATTGTGTGCAGTAATTGCATCCGCTGTCAACAAGCGGCCGGATATGTCGTCTACATCCATCCCCCGGACTTCACAAACGAGTTTGACAGGTTCATTCGCATCGAGATTGCATATCGAAACATGCACCTTGCCGTCCGCATTCCGAGATGCAGAAGCGTTCAACGCCGGAATCTCATCTCCTTCAAATTCATACTCTCTGCATTTCAAATCGATTGGCACCAACGTTGCATCCTGATGCACCTTAAAGAGATCGAATACGTGATAGGTCGGTGTCAAAATCATATGTTCCCCGAAGGTCAATACCATCGCTTGCAAGACGTTTACTGTCTGCGCAATATTCGCCATCTTCACGCGGTCACAGTGATGGTTGAAAATATTCAGTGTCAATCCCGCGACCAAGGCATCCCGTAACGAGTTTTGCTGGAACAAGAATCCTGGATTCGTGCCCGGTTCAACCGCATGCCACGCTCCCCATTCATCCACCATCAAACCGACTCTCTTCTCTGCATCATATTTATCCATAATCGTGGAATGAGCGAATAAGATATCCTCCATCTCCAGCGCCCGCTGCAGTTGACCGAACCAATCGACTTCTTTGAATTCCGTCGCCGAACGGCTTTCTTCTCCCGAACCACAGTAATAATGCAGGCTCAAACCATGCATCCGGTCCTTCGCCTTTTCCATCAACGTCTCGGTCCAATGCAACCGCATACCATAGGAACCACAGGCTATCTTGAACAGCCGATTTCCTGAAAAGTTCCGTAAATACGTCTGAAATCGCAAGTATAAATCCGCATAATACTCCGGCTTCATATTTCCGCCGCATCCCCAACTTTCATTGCCGACCCCCCAATACTTGACTTTCCACGGTTCCTCCCGACCGTTTTCCCTTCGAAGATCCGCCATGGGACTTTCTCCGTCGAACGTCATGTATTCCACCCATTCCTGCATCTCCCGCACCGAACCACTTCCCACGTTTCCACAGATATATGGCTCGCAGCCGAGTTGTTCACACAAATCCATGAATTCGTGAGTTCCGAAATGATTGTTCTCCGTCACCATCCCCCAATGTGTATTCACCATCGGCGGCCGTTCGTCTTTCGGACCGATCCCCTCTTTCCAATGATACTCATCCGCAAAACAACCTCCCGGCCACCGCAGCACGGGAATATCGATGTGCTTCAACGCTTTTACGATATCCGTCCGAATTCCCCGAACATTGGGAATATCGCTGTCCTCACCGACCCAGAACCCGTTGTAAATGCATCCACCCAAATGCTCCGCAAAATGCCCATAAATATTCCGGTTGATCTTTTCGGAACCTAAATCGGCATTGACCACCAGCTTATTTTCAAGCGACTCTCTCGCGAAACCGTCCAAACAGACAACCGACACGGCAATTGCTAAAAAGATTTTCAAAGTACTTATGAATTTCTCTACCATTTTCCTTTCTCCTTACATACTCCCTAGATATACCGCAAAACTTCGGGAGTTTTGGAAATCATCAATTTCAAAATGTTTCTTATCTTAACCACATTTTTTCTTTTTACCAAAGGGGAGAATAGGAGAAAACTCAAGTGTATAAAATGAACTCAATCATAAATATTCCAATTTGGAACGTTGACATAAGGGGGCGTTGGAGTCGGGGTGGGTAAAGGAGTTGGAGTGGGTAAACGAAGGGATTGATAAACAAAGCGCCTCACATAATCCGTCCGTTCGCGGATAAACCTACGGGCGATATCCAATGCGGCTTCCCAGTCCGATAGACTTTTCGACTGATTCCACCGTTCCGCTTCCATGGGCATCGCAGAACGAATAAGATCGGCATGTCTTTCCAGTTGTTGTAAAAGATGTTCCTCACGGAGCGACGCATTCAAATGATATTCCAGCTGCTGCAGAAAATAATTCCGATAGTCTCGATTTTGCATCAACGCAGAGAATAAATTCCCCAGTGAAGTGTCATTCTGCGCACGGTTAAAGGTATTGAGAGTATATTGTCCGCGTGAAGCGCCCGATCCGAAAGAATCTTCGATATCCCAAACCAACAACTTCCAGCGCCCCTGCGGATGCCGTTCCCGTACCGCATACCAGTTGTGATGCGGCCAGTCATGATTCTGCACCCAAATATTCAAAATATAATAACCGGTTACTTGCTCCACATCGATCAGCGAAAGAAGCTCTTGATACTTCTCCGGATTGGAAAAATCGGTGCTGGTTGTAAAGCGAGTCAAGCGCATCCATTCTTGCCGGTCTCCTTCTTTCACTTCATCATCCGAAATGATATCCCACTCATCGAATCCGTAATAAGAGGTCAAAAAGTCGCCGTCGATTCGTTCACAAATATTGTAAAGCCCCCAATATTCCCCGTTCAAATATAAATTGGCGTATATGCCATGACAGGCCACGGAACCCATATCGGCATGGATATCCCGTCCCAGCTGATCGGAAAGATAAACCGCCACCCGGCGTTCGTCCGCATCCCAATGTACCCAGCTGTCATTGTATCCGGCGCGAAGTACAAAACTATCGAACTCACTGACAGAAGTGGAAGGAAGAAGCGGGACTCTCAACTTCCCCGGCCCGTATTCTCTACGGAAATACACACGAAAGGACTTCTTCTCCGCCCGCTGACGGGACGCGCCTCCGTGAATTCTCAATCCAGCGTCTACCGTGAAAAGTGATTGGCCTGACTGAGGAAGAAAAGAAAAAGACACCGGTCGTTCCCAGGCAAATCCATGTTGGGTTGCATTTTGATAAATACCGTTTCTTCGGTCCCACAAATTCGGAGGATCGGTTACCAAAGAAATCACCGGCAGCGGCGGATATTTATGAATAACATAAGATTCAGTAATAACATCACTCGGGTACCTTTGAGGAAGAAACGCTCGCGCACGAACAACCCTCGTATCTTCAATACGAAATGGCTCTGTATACATCGGGCTCGTTTCAACAGGAATCGAACCATCGAGAGTATAACGTATATCAGAATCACTCTCCGGTTTTGTAAGAGAAATCGATAGAGACTCAGGATAAATCCCTCCACGAGTCGAAAAAACAGGCGCTGAAGCAAATCCCGCTTTCCCAGAGGTATTGTTCGGAGCACCTGGAGTCGGTTCCTTATAAAAAAGCCATTCTTCCTTCTGTAGAAGATTTCGGCCATAAGACACATCACGATGTTGAAAAGGATAGGTTATCCGGTCGAGACGATTCAGATCTGCATCATACAGCGCTAAATATTCCCCCTCTCGATTCAAACGAAAATTGGTGTGATATTCGTCTGCGTTATAAAAACCGTATCCGGTCGCCCAAAGGAGTAGAATTTCATTGGGGGGTAATGAAATCGCTGGAAATACCCATTTTCGGGGGGCCAACGGATCATCGCTCATACTATAACCGGTCAGGTCAATAGTCTTTGATGAATCATTCAGAATCTCGATCCATTCGAGCGGTGTTCCGCTCGAATCCGTTTCCGATGTGGAAGCCATGAATTCATTGATGAGAATCGAATCTGAAAAAACAATCAATGGGAAGGATATCCAAAATAAAAAAAGGAAAATTTTGCGCAATAGCATTATTGAATATTATAAAATTTTCTTTCCTAGTCCATTCTATAACCGGTATGACGATTAGATACTTTTTCACTATATCATAAGAGGGTCGAACCGTCACAATCAATCGGATTTTCAACAAAAGAAAATGGGGAAGAGAAATCTCATTCGGATGAAGTAAAAGATATAAGAGACTTATTCGTGGTCCCAACTTTGGTCATTCAAGAGTTTATTTTGCTTATTTTGAGGCAAAAAACGATCTTTTGCTTGGTTATCTGTATAATCCGTTTTGAATGTGGACATGGTTTCCGAAAGGCTCATGGCTTGTGACGCGTTTTGTTGAGTGGATTCGTCGATTTCCGCCAATGCGCGATTGATCTGATCAACCCCCTGAGACTGTTCACTGGAAGCCACTGCGATTTCATTGACAAGTTCTGAAGCTTTTTTACTCCGCGCAGAAACGTCGACAAATGCATTCGTAGTTGTTTTCAACAAACTGCCGCCTTCCTTGATTTTTTTGACCGTATCTTCAATTAAAATCGCCGTGTTTTTCGCCGCCTCGGCTGACCGCATTGCCAGATTACGCACTTCATCGGCAACGACGGCGAATCCTTCCCCCGCCTGTCCGGCACGCGCCGCTTCCACTGCGGCATTCAAGGCAAGCAGATTGGTTTGGAAAGCAATCTCATCGATCGTTTTAATGATTTTGGCAGTTTCCGTGCTGGCATTGGATAGTTCCTCCATAGCAGTATTGAGCGAGGTCATGGAATTATCGGCCGTTTCGATGTCGTCGATAATTTCCTGCATCAGATTATTGGCCTCTTGCGCCTTCGAAGCATTGTGTTTCGTCATACCGGCGATTTCCTCGATCGAGGAAGATGTTTCTTCGACAGCACTTGCTTGCTGCGACGCACCGCTTCCGACTACGAAAGCAGCTTTCTGTGCCTGGGTAATGACATTATTCAAATTTTCGATAAAGGAATTAAACAACCGGGCCAAAACACCGATTTCATCCCGGCTGCGAATAGGAATGCGCCGGGTCAAATCTCCTTCATCTTTTTCGAAGCGTTGAAGAAGACCGACAAACTTGTTCAGCGGCCTGGCCACAAAAAGAGAAACCAATAAATACATAGCAGTAACCAAGACGATAATAACGCCGATCACGGTATACAAGGAATTTTTATAGCTGCTTTCCTTCATATTCGCAATCGTGGTCACCGATTGTTGATTCGCATCGGAAAGCGCCTTGGTGGAAAAGCGAAAATAAGTAAAACCACCAACCCCCCCAACCTCCCAATCGGTATGACAACGGACACAATCGGGGGTAATCGGCTGCGGCTGATAAATTTCAATGGCTTCATCTGTATATTGGAGAAACATACGAGGATCATTAAATAATCGTTCTTCAAGGTCGGTTGGCAATTGTTTTCCTAAAAAAGAATTGTCGGAAGAATGAGTCACCGTTCCTTCCTTGTCGAACAACGAAAATTCAAGCAATCCTTCCACATCTTTTTGTGCGCGAAGCAAACGCGTGAATTTCTCCATTTCTCCCCGCTCAAGAGAACCGGCAATCGAACGCTCGACAGACAAATATATATTTTTTGCGCTGATTTCTTCTCGTTCGCGAAGCAGTGCAATATTAGCCTCTGAAAGGTCGATAATCTGTTGAACCGCACTATTGTATTGAATAATTTGGGCAATCGTGACAACAATGATTAAACCGGCTAGAAGCGAAACGATCAATTTGGTGTGGAGTTTCATTGCTCAGATTTCCTTCGAGAAAAATGCCTCACCCTTGGTATAAAATGGAAAAGCAGCTTTTCGCGCAAAATGTTCAGACGCACAGCCAATGCATGGAGCACCTGCATTGATACAGGTATTTGTACCGGAATTCCAATGGCGCAATGTACAATCCGCCTTGGTTATCGGTCCTTGACATCCCAACTTGAACAAACAACCTTCATCCGAAAACGATTTCGCAAAATTCTCCCGCTCATAATCGGCAAAACGCGGACATTGGTCATGAACAAATCTCCCAAAAAACATTTTCGGCCGTCCCAGTGGATCCATTTCCGGCAATCCGAATTTCAGCATATGGACTAATGTTCCCACAAGCCAATCCGGATGGCAAGGACAACCGGGCAATCGGATTGTCGGTTTTGAAATCCCTTCATTTTGCAAAAAGTCCGGAACACTTATGGCGCCGGTTGGATTGTTTTCCGCCGCCGGAATGCCTCCAAAGGCTGCGCAAGCCCCGATCGCAATCACCGCATTCGCCTTGCGGGCGGCTCGGGCTGTCAACTCTGTAATGAATTCATGTCCCATCTTACACGCTTCCGGCATTCCTACTGGCATACTGCCTTCCACGACAAGAAAAAATCCGCCTTTTTCAATGGTGCGATGCACAATCTCCATTCCCACTTCTCCCGTAGCCGTCGATAAAGTGGAATGGAAAAGAAGCGAAATATGTCTCATCAATATCTCGGCCGGTCCCGGTTCGCCTGAATTCAATAACGAAACAGAACACCCGGAACAACTTTGCCCCTGTAGCCACAAAACGGGAGGATTATCAGAAGACAAATCTTCCAAGCCTTCTGCGATAACCGGCAAAGACGCCTTTCCCAAACCAAGCAGAGCGGCCAGTTTTGCACCATATTCTAAAAACTCTCTCCGACTAACCTGCGACATAATCCACTTCCTTTCTCAATGCACTGCACATGCCAAACAAGGATCGAACGAACGTACAACACGCGTGGCTTCGATAGGATTATCCGAATCCTCGATAGGTGTACCTTCCAGCGCCTGCTCGACAGGGCCGGGAACATCACTATCATCGCGAGGAGAACAGTTCCATGTCGTTGGTACCACGCATTGATAATTGGCGATTTTCCCTTCCCGAATTTCCAGCCAATGACCCAGAGCACCGCGCGGTGCTTCTGTCAGTCCAATTCCTCGGCCGGCTGGCGGCAGTGTAAAATCTCGAAACGTCGCCCCGCTGGGATTTAATTCTTCGATCCATTCCGCACATCGGTCTGCAATGATTTTCGTTTCAATCGCACGTGCAAAATGCCGGCCTATTGTGGAGATCAAGATTTCGGAACCGGTATATTGCCGGTTTAAAAAATCATTCACCAATCGTTTCACCGCTGAATTTTCCCCCTTTTCATATGCAACCAAGATACGTGCCAAGGGTCCGACTTCCATGGGTTGCCCATTGTATCGAGGCGCCTTGATCCAGGAATATGCATCCCTCTTGTGAGGGGCGGGAATCGTTTGCCCTTGAAAGGGGGTGACATTTGATTCGGAGGAAAACATTGAATACCGAAGTTCTTCCCGGATTTGTGTCTGTGCAAAATTCTGCAGTTGTCCCTCCATCAAGACACCCTCAGAGAAAAGGTTTTTTGAATAGTCCGGATCTTCTGGGAACACCCCATACGCCAGAAAGTTCTTACACCCGGTTCCATTCTGTAAATACTCCGGAAATGCATCCGCCAATGCCAAAACATCGGGAATATAACACTCATCGATGAATGTCTGTAATTTTTTAAGGCGGGATTGAAAAGAAGCGATTTTATCCGCCGTCACATGCTCGGTAACTCCACCTGGCACCAATGTCGTAGCATGAGGAATTTTTCCGCAAAAAATCGCCGCCATTTGGTGCGCAATCGCTCGCATTTCAAGTGCATCCACATAATGCTTGATCGCGGAAATATTGATATCCTTATCCTCGAGATAGTGCGCTTCGTATCGCGGCAAAAACGGTGCAGCCGGATAGAGAACATTCGATGTGGTTTGGTTCACCACCCATTCCTTCATTTCGCGCAAAGCAGGATCATTACCGCAATATTGAGTGATCGCGGCAATATCGACAAAATCGAGCGCGGATAATTGATAAAAATGAATCAGGTGGGATTGAATATAATTGGCTCCCAAAATCATATTTCGGACGATTCGTCCATTGGGAGGCGGTTTCAGTCCATAGGCTTCATCCTGAGCCAGGACAGAGGCGGTGCCATGGGAAATCGGACACACTCCACAAATTCGCTGAGTTATTTGCTGCGCATCCATCGGATGCCGGCCACGCAAAATCACTTCAAATCCGCGAAACATTTCTCCGGAACTAAAAGCCTTTCCGACTCTTCCACCTTCAATTTCCAATCGAATCGCCAGATGTCCTTCTATCCGAGTCAAAGGATCGATGGTTACGGTTTTAGCCATGATGGGGTATCCTTGTACACACTAAGTTATAGTTAAAAAAATAACCGAAAATTCCCTCAAAGTAAATCTCCAGGTGGATATCTCATCATAAAAGTATATAAATTGATCCATATTGTCACATTTGCTCTCCGGTTAATTCCGGCTTTCATTATGGTAATGGATAAAAATATTAATGATGAATTGGTAGAAATCCTCACAATAGAGGTTTGTAATCAATTGAAAAGTCCACTTGTTTCCGATATTATTATTGTATTCCCAACCCCCGAGGTGTAATGGGGAAGGCAACTGGAATGAACAAAAAAACACTTCATCAAAAAATCAACGAACTTGCCAACCTATTATTCAATTCGGATTTGTCCGATTTACAGGTTTTAGCACAAATCCATTCCTTACTCGAAGAAATTGAATCATACGCAAATGAAAATTCCGACACTTATTTAAGCTCTGTTACCGCAACAGCAATCGAGCTCATCGAGCAAATCATTCTGGATGAAATCGAGGATCCGGCCGCTTCACTCGAAACACTCCGTACCACGGTTGAATCCATACAAAAACTATATTGTGACGAATCGCAATCCGATCAGAACGATCCCGCTCAAGAAATCACAGTGGAAGAACAATCGATTCCTTCCGATAAGACAAATCATATACCGCCAAACATCGATCAATTGACAGATTGGATATTTGCCATGGATTCTGCCGATCCAAAAATGTTGGCCGATATCCATACAGTCTTCGAGGAAATCGAACAATGGGCACAGAAACAGGAATTTCAGAATACGACCCAGTTAATCCAAAAGTTGAAAGAATGGTTGGAGGAACTGATTCTAAATGAAAACGCTGATTCAACCTCGGTAATCCAAACCATTCAACAGAGCTTCGAAGAGCTGAAGCAATCCATTTTGGAAAAACGGGATATTCAATTCGGAGCACTTCCAAGAGAACTTGGATTGACGAGTGACCAACCGGATACCTCACAAACACAATCAATCGAAGACATTATCGATCAACTCTCTGAAATGTTGATCCTATCTGATCTGTCGGATTTAAGAATTATTGCCGAAATGCATACTCATTTCGAAGAAATCGCGAAATGGGCGGCTGAAACAAACAATCAAAAAATAGAAACCGCTGTCCAATCGATGTCCGGTTTGATTGAATCCTATATTTTGGATGAATTGAATGATAAAGAAAAAACAATCGATCTTCTGAACAGAACCGTATCCGTCCTGCAGTCAACAATTTGTGAAGGCCGCACGGATTCCGAGTTTCCAAGTGAATTGCAAACCAGCGACGAAACCATTCAGACTGAAAAAACTACCGAGGGAACACAGAAAACAATTGACCAACCGGGCGTAAAATCTTCGCTCTACCTACCCGCCGGTGTCGATGAAACTTTATTCGCTGATTTCCTGGCCCGCCAAACGAGCGCACTGGACGATATTGAAGAATGTTTTCTCGAATTCGAAAAAACAAATGACGAAAAACATCTCAAATCGATCAAAGGTTTACTTCACACACTCAAAGGCGAAGCTGGGATGCTGGGACTTACGGAAATCGAACGCCTTTGTCATGCCACTGAAGATATGCTGAACCGGGATACCCCCGAACAATTAATCGATATCCTTTTTGAAGTAAAAGATTGGCTTTCCCAAACCTTCGACGCCTATTCAGGAAAAGCCACCGCTCCCAATCCGGTGGATTCGATACTCTCGCAGATTCAAGAAATGGAAAAAGTTCCTCCGGAGGAAATCGAACTGGTTCAGCCGGAAGTATTGCCGATCGGCCCGAATCCTTTGGAAGGTGATTTGGGGCTTTTAAGTGATTTCATCCATGAATCCTTGGAACATTTAGATTCCGCCAATGAACATTTACTGACTCTGGAAACCGAACCGCACAATAGCGAAGCCCTGAATGCGGTATTTCGCGCATTCCATACTATCAAAGGAGTTGCCGGATGCCTGGAACTGATCGAAATACGCTCTCTGGCACACGAAGCGGAAAGTCTTCTCGACCAAGCAAGAAAAGGAGAACTCCAACTAAAAGACGATGCCATTGATATCACTTTCTCATCAGTCGATACCCTGAAAACGTTGATTGAACAACTCAGCAATTCACTCTCGACCGGAATTCCCCCGACTCCCGATTCTTCCGTTCCACAACTGATATCGAAACTTCAATCTTTAACACAGCCCCAAAAATCAAAGCGGAAATCGACAAAAGAAAAATCAATCGATCATATTCCTATATCTCGAAAATCGGAATCCACAATTCCAGCGAAAGAAAGCGAAGCTGAAGTATCCCTACCCGATCAAGAAAGCCTTCAATCCACAAACTTACAACAAGCGAAAGAGGCATTTCAAAAGAGCTTTGAAGAAGATGCACCGGCTAAGACTCCGCCGGTTGCTGCCCCGGCGTCCACTTCATCTCAACTGGTAAAAGTCAAAGAAATTGTCAAAGTGGATGCGGACCGCTTAGACCATCTGGTTGAAACAATCGGCGAACTGGTCATCGCCTTCTCCATGGTCAAACAAGCAGCGGAACAAAAAATCGGAAAATCGCAGCATTTCGACCGTCAACTACGTCAATTGGATAAAATCACACGGGAATTGCAGGGAATGGGAACCTCGCTCCGAATGATCCCCATTCGTGCCACCTTCCAGAAAATGGCTCGTCTTGTTCGCGATTTATCCAAAAAAATCGAGAAACCTATCGAATTTGTCATGTCAGGCGAAGATACCGAGTTGGATAAAGCGGTAGTCGACAAAATCGGGGATCCATTGGTCCATATGGTTCGTAATGCAGTCGATCATGGAATCGAAAGCCGGAAAGAAGACCGAATCAAAGCCGGAAAGAATGAAATCGGCCGAGTGGAATTGAGAGCGTTTCACAAAGGGGGTAATATTTGCATCGAAATTGAAGATGATGGACGGGGGCTTGACCGAGAGGCCATTTTATCCAAATCACGCGATCGAGGTTTGATCAAAGATGGAGAAAATTTAAGCGACCGGGAAGTATTCAATCTTATTTTCGAACCGGGTTTTTCCACGGCGAAAAAAGTAACCGAAGTATCCGGACGCGGTGTCGGAATGGACGTGGTCAAACGAAATATCGAAGCGTTGCGCGGACAGGTCGATATACGCTCCGATACGGGAAAAGGCAGCATATTTACCATCCGGCTTCCTTTGACACTGGCCATCATCGACGGCATGATCGTCCGAGTGGGTGGAGAGCGCTATATCATCCCAACACTATCGATCGTCCAATCGCTTCAACCCGAAAAGAAGGATATCTCGACTGTCTTACATAAAGGAGAAATGCTTTCCATTCTGGGACGATTGATTCCTATATTTCGATTGTCCCAACTCTTCGAACACAAAGAAGCGATTCAGGATCCAACAAAGGGATTGATCGTCGTTGTGGAAGACAATGAAAATCTGGCGGGCTTACTTGTGGATGAACTTCTCGGCCAACAACAGATTGTCATTAAATCCATCGGCGAGGTTTTTCGGGATATTCCAGGGATCTCAGGGGGGGCGATTTTAGCGGATGGGCGTGTTGGATTGATTCTAGATATTGGTGGGCTCGTGAAATTAGCGCATACCAACTTCGACCCGAGTCAATGACGAGAAGGAGATGATAAACACATGAATGATGAAAACCACATGTCATTCCTATCTAAAAAGGATGCGATTCCTGAATGCAAAGCGGGGAAATATCTCACGTTCAAAATGGGGAACGAAGAATATGGCATCGAAATCATGAAAGTATTCGAAATTATCGGGATCATGGAAATCACCCCCGTTCCCCGTACACCGAAATTTATTCGAGGAGTCATCAATCTACGCGGAAAAATCATTCCCGTCGTCGACTTGCGGATCAAGTTCGATCTTCCCCCAAAGAGCGACACGGAACGAACCTGTATTATTGTGGTTCAGATTACGCGAGAATCCAACCAAACAACAATGGGTATTATCGTCGATGATGTTTCAGAAGTGCTCTATATTGGGGACGACCAGATCGAACCGACTCCGTCGTTTGGTGCCAACGTCAATACGGAATTCATCATGGGCGTGGGACAAATCAATCAAATGGTAATCATGCTGTTGGATATTGATAAAATTCTAACCGGCGGTGAGGTGGAAATCCTTGAGAAAACCACTCAATAAATACTTCTGAGGCAAAACAAAAGGAGTGAAGGACATGATCCATAAAATCAGTTTAAGGGCACGTTTGCTGACAGTAGGGGTGTCGCTTTCCGTTATCCCCATCCTCCTCATCCTATGGCTCGTCTATAACAATAACCAAAAAATGAGCAGGATCGCTCTGGAAGAATGCGCTTCATTGGCTCGAACCGACCTTGATCATATCATTCAAGGCGTCTACGCCATGTGCAAAAGCCATAAAGGCGTCATCCAACAATCCGTCGATTCATCCTTGATCGTCGCGCAAGAAGTCTTGGAGGGAGCAGGCGAAGTCCGTTTTTCTCAGACGGAAACAGTTCAGTGGAATGCCGTCAACCAATATACGAAAGATTCAACAACCGTTACTCTGCCTAAAATGCTTGTTGGGGATACATGGTTGAAAAAAAACACAGACCTCAATATGATCTCTCCCATCGTCGACGATGTAAAAAGAAGAGTTGGGGGTACCTGTACTATTTTTCAGCGCATGAATGAAGCCGGAGATATGCTCCGCGTCTGTACAAATGTAGAAAAATTGGACGGTACACGAGCCGTTGGAACATATATCCCAAAAATCAATCCGGACGGCCGGTTAAATCCTGTCATTTCGACAGTGCTGAATGGTGAGGTCTATCGTGGCATTGCTTATGTCGTCAATGCATGGTACATCACTGCATATAAGCCGATCTTTGATAACAACGGCCGTATTATCGGTATATTATATGTCGGCGTTAAGGAACAAATCTCAGAAGAGATTCGGAAAATTAAGGTCGGTGAAAGCGGGAATGTATTCGTCATTGATTCAAATGGAACATATATTATCGCTCCCAATCAGGAAAACGATAATCACAGTGTCTGGACTGAAAAAGACGTCAACGGCGACATGTTCATCCAAACGATTTGCAAAACCGGGATTGCATTGAATCCGGGTAAGATTGCGGAACTGAAATACACATGGAAAGCTCCGAGCGATGAAGAACCACGAGTGAAAATTTCACGTTTTCTTTATTTCGAGCCATGGGATTGGATCATCTGCGCCAGTGCCAATGAAGATGAAATCTTCCGTGCTCAAATCCGTCTCGCTGAAATCGCCCAGGAAGGAACGGTAATTTTCACGATCATTGCGGGAATTGCCATTGTCGTGGCGGTACTGATCTGGCTTATTGTCGCTCTTGGATTGACAAAAAAAATCCGGACAAGTGTTTTGCGGTTGGCACAAACATCGGATCGAGTATCCACCGCCGCGCAGCAGATTGCACAATCCAGTCAACAACTCGCCGAAGGAGCGAACCGGCAAGCCTCGTCGTTAGAGGAAACATCGGCCTCGTTGGAAGAAATGTCTTCCATGACAAAACAAAATGCCGATAACGCCAAAAAAGCGGACAACGTCGCCGTAACCTTACGGAACGAGGCGGAAACCTCACGCGATGCGATGCTGAGAATGTCCAAAGCGATCACGCAAATTAAAACCTCTTCCGATGAAACGGCGAATATTGTGAAAACCATCGATGATATTGCGTTTCAAACCAATCTTTTAGCCCTGAACGCCGCTGTGGAAGCGGCACGAGCCGGAGAAGCCGGAAAAGGATTTGCAGTTGTCGCTGAGGAAGTTCGCAATCTTGCGCAACGAAGCGCGGAAGCGGCAAAAAACACCGCCGCCCTTATCGAAGAATCTCAGAAAAATGCAGAAAACGGTGTGCTCGTCTCGGAAGAAGTGGCGAATGTGTTGGAAAAAATCGCCCAAGAAATCCAACAAATGAGTAATTTAATCGGCGAAGTAAGCGCCGCCAGCAACGAACAGGCGCAAGGCATCGACCAAATCAATCAAGCCGTTGCCCAAATGGACAAAGTGACGGAATCCAACGCGGCAAATGCGGAGCAATCCGCTTCTGCCAGTTCGGAGCTGTATAACATGTCTAGCAGCCTTCAAGAAGCACTGGATATGCTCATCAGCCTGGTAGGAAAACATAGAAATCAAAAAAATGCCGAAGCTTCTTATCATCTAAGAAATGCGCATCACCAAAACGTGATGCAATCAAAAATCGAATCGCCGGAACACCAAAAGCACTCACAACTATGGATCGACGATGATGAAGAATTTCAGAAAT
Source organism: uncultured bacterium (assembly GCA_964412555.1). GTDB lineage: Bacteria > Hinthialibacterota > Hinthialibacteria > Hinthialibacterales > Hinthialibacteraceae > CAYPPG01. Next base: position 18,140 of record CAYPPG010000070.1, on the reverse strand, counting down.
CACTTCCTTTGGGAAGAGAAGATGAAGAGAATAGAAAAAAAGAAAAATCCCAAAAAGTGTTGCGGCCCAAAGACATCATCCCTTTGGATGACGATGATTTTGATGATTTCTAGTGAGAATCAAAAAAATGATCGAAACTCTATCGATTCGAGTGTAGAGAATAGTGACCTGTGAATATGTTGATCCCTTTGTCGAAAGTATGAAAGATTTTTTCGCGACGATGTTGAATTGCGAAATAGAACGGGATTGTCGAAATCCGTTACATCTTGACCTCTCTTCCGGTCAAGTATTTGTAGTCAAAATTGAATTTCACGGCACAGCCGAAGGGGAACTCATTTTTCTATTCCCTTCCTCTACAGCGGAACAAGCAGCCAAACGTTTTATCGGAATCGATATTGAACTGGACAATTCATCGATTCAAGATTCCATAGCGGAAATTGCGAATATTGTCGCGGGTGGAGCAAAATCGAGAATCCATTCCGAGAAGGGTCGGCCAATCGACCTAAGCCTTCCCTGCATCATTTCTCAGCAGGATGCGCAGGAATCAGGCTTATCGCATCCGAATGGATTCGAAATTCCCTTTTCCAGTGAGATCGGTAACTTTGCTCTTCGCGCACATCTTGTAATGAATTCACCTGAAAAAGGAGAAACTATGAAAGCTCTTGTTGTTGATGATTCAGACACTATGCGTCGAATCTTGAAGACCACTTTACTTCAAGTCGGTTTTACCGAATTTGGGGAAGCCGGGGATGGTATGGAAGCCATCGCGGAAGCATCGAAGACACAATACGATTTGATTCTTATGGATTGGAACATGCCCAATATGTCCGGTCTCGATTCTTTAAAAAAGATTCGAGAGCAAGGAAAAACAATGCCGATCATTATGGTGACCACCGAATCTGAAAAAAGCCGAGTCATCGAAGCATTGAAAGCCGGTGCGAACAATTACATTATCAAACCATTCAAACCGGATTCTGTAATCGTGAAAGTACAAGAAACCATGGCGCGAAAATAATTCTGAGAAGTGGGATTTTGTCTGATACGTCCATCCCCACCAGTCACTTAACGAAAATATGAAAAGTCCCTCTCAAACGGGCTTCCGTTTTTTGCATGGGATTGTTAACTAAATGGATACCAAATCATTTAATCACTTCAGAAAAATCATCTATAAAAAAAGTGGAATAAGCCTTGGTCCTAGTAAAATTGCTTTGGTTTCCGCTCGCATTCGTAAGCGAATGCGGAGTCTCGGAATCGAGGATTACCGCGAATATCACCGACATCTCACCGCTGACAAAACCGGTGATGAAATCATTCAACTCTTGGATGTCATTTCGACCAATGTAACCAATTTTTTCAGGCAGCCGGATCATTTCAAATTTATCGAAAAGTATGTAAAAGAGAATTTGCAAAAAGGCCAACGCCGCTTCCGATTCTGGTCGGCAGCCTGTTCAACCGGTGAAGAGCCTTATTCTCTTGCCATGACACTTGTAAAAAATACGAACGGTTATCCCCTGGATTTGAAAGTCCTCGCCACGGATATTTCCCTACAGGCGCTAGAAACAGGTGTCAAAGGGATTTACGAAGAATCAAAAATTCAACGTATTCCTCGCGATTTACAACAACAGCATTTCGAACCGACTCAACAGGGGACTGAATCTTGCTACAGAATAAGAGAACACATAAAAAAATTGGTTTTATTCAAGCGATTGAATCTGTCCGATCCTCCCTTTCCTATGCGGGGACCGTTCGATGCAGTATTATGTTGCAATGTGCTAATCTATTTTGATGAAATTGTGCGAATTAGACTATTGAAAGAGATCAGCCGTTTATTGAAACCTGGAGGATATTTATTGATCGGTTATTCCGAAACTATCGGTCAATTGAACAATGTTTACAAAGCCGTCAACCCCTCCATTTATCAAAAAATATAGACTTTTTTTTGCTGATTTTGATAAAGATTTTTTGGCATTGAGAATAAACGCACTATTTCACAGATGATTTTTCCTACTAAAAACAAGAAATGGGAAAAGGAAAGCCGGGATATCTTATATAGTAAACGGGGAAAAATATGAAAAAAATCCGTGTATTGATCGTTGACGACTCACCTCTTGTCCAAGAAATATTTTCCACCGAACTTTCCAGGGATCCTCAAATCGAAATTGTTGGCACCGCTCCGGATCCCTATGAAGCTCGCGACAAGATCGTTCATCTACAGCCAGATGTCGTGACCCTCGATATTGAAATGCCTCGCATGGATGGAATCACGTTTCTCAAAAAATTGATGCGGTTTTATCCGATTCCGGTCATCATCGTTTCCTCCCTGGCCCCGGAAGGGGGCGAAATGGCTTTGCAAGCACTTGAAATCGGCGCGGTCGAAGTGATGTGCAAACCAAAATCGGATTATTGGATTGGAGATATGTCCGTCGAATTGATCGACAAAATCAAAGCGGCAGCACAAGTGGATGTCACCAAGAAACATCTCCCTTCCTTTACGGTTTCCGGACGACCTCGATTACAGCCTCAAAAAATTTCCAGTGAGAAAATGGTCGCCATAGGCGCTTCTACGGGAGGAGTGCAAGCATTACAACAAATCCTGACCGAATTACCTCAAAACTCCCCTCCAATAGTCATCGTTCAGCATATGCCGGAACACTTTACACGCTCGTTTGCCAATCGACTGAACGAAATCTGCGCCATCAATGTAAAAGAAGCAGAAGACGGCGAGCCGATACATTCCGGAAAGGCCTTGATCGCTCCGGGAAATCATCATTTGATCCTTTATCACTCTCGAAACGATTATAATGTACAGTTGAAACAAGGCCCACTCGTATCCCGGCATCGGCCATCCGTGGATGTAATGTTCCAATCCTTCGCACGGGAAATCGGCGCGAACGCGATCGGAGTCATTCTGACCGGCATGGGACGAGACGGTTCCAAAGGCATGAAAGCCATGAAAGAGAAAGGAGCCAAAACAATCGCGCAGGATGAAAGCACTTCAATTGTATTTGGGATGCCGAAAGAAGCGATCCAACTAAACGCCGTCGATTTTGTATTACCCCTCGAAAAAATCGCTCATAAAATTCTTTTGCTTTCCCATTGATATAACAGATTCATCAGACGCCTCGAAATTACGGAAAAACGATCCCCCGCTCAATAACGGTTTGCGCTCTACCAATGGTTGCTTTCGATTGCAAAATAATAGGAATATCGAATCGCATCGCGAGATTCTCCCTCTGAATCGGATTCACTTCAATTACACCATTCTCAAGTGTCCTCGGAGAGACTGAAAGAATTTGACCATTGCCATCTAAATCTCTCACCAAATACACGTTCGTTCCCGCCGGCAGGTTTTGCCGTACACGAGTATCCAAGTTTAACGTTAAGCCATTTGAATGCTGATTGGGAGAATTGTTATTGTTTCCTGGATTAGCCGGAGAAGCATTCGATTCATTTGCAAGTACATATTGGAACAATACGCCCGGTGAATGACCGCCAAAAAAGATCGTCCCCCTTTGTGGAAACGAATCAACCAGAACCACTTCAACGGTCCTTCTATTCTTGCGCACAGGATCAGCCAATTCGGTAAAATCCTGCACCTCGAGCAACGCAAGTTGCAGGGCACTCCTTGCCAGAAAATTCGATTGGACATTCATAAGGCGATCCGTTCCACTCGATAATTTTGAATTGACCATCTGAATAAACAAAAGGCTGATCAAAGACAAAAACAGAAATATAGGAATGACCACGACCAAGGCCATTCCGTTTTGAAGATCATACTTTCTCATTATTAATTCCCCCATCGCAAGGTAACGACTTTCGATTCCCGAATGACACGATCCGTGTTCGGATCCTCTCCGACAATCGTTAAAGCGAGCATATCACTTAGATTCCAACAGACTTGAAAATCTCGCACATTTTCACAAAGCAAGTGTTGATTCATCGAGGATTCGGATTCTCCATACGCTTGGATTCCCATAAACAGCTGACCATTTTGCAGCGAGTATTGAAGAGAACGGTGAATCACCCAATACTTTTTGGGAAAATGCCTTTGGATTGCATTTGCACTTACGATAAAACTGTTTGTGTTGACCGATTGAACGATCACTTCGTTCGAATTGATTATGCGGGGCCAAAAAAGAAGTCGCATTCCCGCTTTGATGTCTGTAAATGAAGGATTATCCGAATCCCGAAATCGTCCCTCCCAGAGAACATCCGCAACCCCGGCAGTCAGAATTTGATCGAATTGAAGACGCGCGGGTACAGCATCGATTACAACTGTCGGCGGCATGGCCGATGACAATTCCATAGCCATTTGCTGAAGGGCAACTTTTATTGCGGCAGCGTGAATGGTTTGAGTTTGGGTATCGAGATACGATTCAAGAGAAATCACCACAAATGCAGATGCAAAACTCCCGACTAGCCCCAAAATGGTAATCGTCACGACCAATTCAACCAGCGTCATTCCGCGGTTTAAATGTTGGTCAATATCGTTGACAACTCGATCGGCTGCTGGTTTCGCCATGATACTTGTACCGTGATCCTTTTTAAATCCGTCGATTGCAGCGCGGGTTGAATTTGTCCGTACTCGACAAATTCCACTCGGATTTGTATGGCATAAGAATTATAAATCTCGCCCAATGGCTGACCGTTTTTCAGTACGTGAGCACCGGCTGCTTCAAAACCGTTATAATCATCACAATCATCGTACAATGCCCGCGTGTTTTCTTCGGTCGAAATCGATGCGGAAGACAAGGGAATCGGCCCCCCATGATAGGGGAGTCTATAAGACAGCTCATCCCACCGGCCCGTGGAAATCACCTCGGTCAAATACAGTTCCGCCAACGTCACAGCGCGCTGCATCTCGATGGCATAGCTCATTTGATTGTTCCCGTTGATGAAAATAAAAGCCAGAAATCCGCACAGAATCACGAGGACCGTGATGGCCACAATGATTTCAATCAGCGTATAGGCGGCGGTTTCTTTTTTCAATCGTGTATATACCCCGTCAATGGTTCAACGACAATCTGTACCTGATCTTCTCCTGAGGTAATGGTAATCGTCCGTTTCACTTCATAGGGCGCTCCATTCGTCCTTACCGGAACTCCGAAATGGTTGAACAGAATGGTATCCGAATCGAGATCGGTGCTCAGCTGCATGACATTGAGATCTATTTGCAAAGGATCGGCGAGAAAAGGATTTTGGTGATCCGGTTCTGTCCCAATGGCAACCCCCTCGTATCGTGTTTCTGCGAGATCAAATGAAAGACCCACCAACTGCCTCGTTCCCATCGCCAATTCTTTCACTCGCAGCAAATGGGTTTGAATCAAGGCGGAAGCACCGTATACATCGCTTTGTTCACGATTCATTCGCAATCCCATCGCCCCGATGAGAATACTCATCACCGTGATGAAAACGACCACTTCGATCAATGTCATACCCGTTTCAAATTTCTTTTTCATAAAGAATATGCTCTCGCAAAAGATAGCCTGCATGCCTTCCGGTCGACAATGCGGGAATGATATACCAATGTCCCGGTATTTCCTCCAAAAAATAAAGTTCCGTATTTTCATTGAGGGCAATCCGAAAGCGGAGAGGGCCAACAATGTTTGCACATTCTATTCGCAGAGGATCATAACCTCCCCGGATCATTCCTCCGAAAAACTCTTGGGCCGTTCCCTCGATTGACACATTTCCTTCGCCCGTCAATTCGTCTACGGTAAAATCATCAGGAGAGACGCTCAACACTTCTTCATCCTGATTTAAGGTCCACGAATCATTCTGATAGTATTCCACATCCACAAACAATTTCAAAAAATCACCGGCCATGCCCAACCGATCATGAATGCGCATTCGGCCACTGCGAAATTCAACAGGATCACTATCGGTAAAACTTTCTTGCTCTCCCCGGCGATGAAAGATGTACCGCACACTCATGGTTTCCGGATTTTGAATACTCGAGTATTGAAAAAGAAGAGGCTCCACAGAAAGCGTGGCAACTCCATCTTCGAAAATTGGCGCAGAAACCGAGGGCACTTCTAGGCTCCCCAGCATACTTTGGTGGGGAGGCAGAGCGATCGAAAGGCGCGGATTCTCTACTTGGGCGAGTTCCCCCTGATAATTCACCGTCGTCCCAGGCGGCATTTTGCCGTTTTTCGCCGTAATCGTAACCGTTGCTGAAAATAGTTGGCCGGAATAAGTATACGAAGCCTCTTCTCCTTGAATCCTTGCCGGTTGATCCACCGTGACAGAGAAATGATGAGGGACAAACCGGCCGATGCCTTCCAGCACACCGGATATTTGCATTCCCATGTAATTCACATCCTCAACAAAAATGTCGATGATCCCCACATCGGTGTACGAGATCTCATTCAAGATACATTCTCCATATTGAAACAGAGAAGCCGGAAATTGATTCAATGTTTCATTTTGTGAATTCTGCAATTCACCGCCATCCGCATCCTCCGGTACCACCACTTCGAAGCCGATACTCACAAATTTTTGGTTGAGGTTGATCAAATCATCATAAGGATAATTTGTGGTAATTTGCCCATTCACATTCACGGCAATGATACTCAATGAAAATGGAGTACCCGCTGTAAAGTTCAGAAACCCTCCGCTTTGATCCCCCTCATCCTGCTCGTCATCGTCATCATCATCGTCGTCATCATCGTTATTTCCTCGTCCCCGTCGATTCCGATTCTGATGACCACGATGCCCTTCTGATTCATTGTCATCATCATTATCGCTCAATCTCGGAAGATCGGTTTGTATTAGAAATTGAAAGGGACGGACCACAAAAGGACTACTCTCGCCGCTTAGATTGATATTTCCGGGTGGACCATGCGCATGAATCTTGGCCGTGCCTGTAATTTGAATCATCCCGCACTCATCGTATCGAATATTAGGAATAATCGACAATCCGTTATTAATCCTGAAACTGCGATGCAGTCCTCCTTGTATCGGATTGTATGGAGCCGGTGGATTGGATGGATTGACATAATTGTCATTCGACCAGGATAACTTGAAATGGCCGTCTGCATTCACGCGACAATTTTGATCATCCACAACGAGTACGACGACATAGAAAGGTGCTCCGGCAATGATCTGCGGCGTAGCCTGCACTTGATTGGCGTTCTCACCGATTTCCGGTATACTGGTCCCGCCCGGGAAAATTCGAAGGTGCAAATCGATATTATCAGCCCCACCATGCGGTGGGGCTGCCAATATACTATTGAAAGATGAAAAAAGATCTCGAGGGGCTGCAGCAAAGGTTGTATCAGCGAGTATCGCTATGAGGAAAAACAACCTGATTGTACGAATCATTTTATCCATTCATTGCAGGTTTTTAGTTAATGGTGACTTTCGCCATTGACGAATTCGTTTCCGCCGTGATGGTCAGTGTACGTCCGTCCTGCAAAGTGATTGTCGTACCATCACCGGATACATTTTCCGGAAATCCACCGTCAAGATAGGTTTCCAGTGTAGAAGCATTCGTAATATATGCACTGTCGCCCGATCCGCTTTCTTCGAGACCTGCCGCACGGTGTTTTGCAAACGCCATGGAGCAAGCGGAACGAATGGCGCCGATTGTTCCGTCAGCCGCCGCTTTCTTTGCATCACTTGTCAAATTCACGAATTTGGGGACGGCAATCGCGGAAATGATCCCAATGATGACAATCACGACAATGATCTCGATGAACGTAAACCCTCTCTCACTCTTTTTCACAGCATTTCGCTTTTTCATGTTTTACTCTCCTCTTCATGATTTTGATTTTTCTCCAAAACAGAAGTGATATCCGTTTTTGGATTTGTAATCTTGTATTGCGCAGTATAACAAGCAGTAACTATGCCAATTTGCTCTAACGATGAGATTTCAATGAATGAATCCTTTTTTCTCAATTTTAAACATTCCCCTCTTCCTCCTTTTTGCAAAAGAGAAAGGATTTTTAAATTACAGTAATAGTAATTTTATCTTCGAGTGTTGATTCTAGAATCTTATGAAAGCGGAATTGGGTATCCCGTAAACCATGTTTGCAGCTTTTAATTCTCTAACCAACTCATTTTAAAGGAATTAGCAGTAAAATCGTATCATGCAAAATATGGAAAACCGTGTCGCGATACTCATTGCAACAATCTGTTACTCTACAATGCACAAGTATAAACCGATTCAATATAAAAAGATAGAATTCAGTAAATAGCATGATATTCATCCCACTAGGATGTACCCCTTCACAAATTGAGAAAATTCAACACATTTCTCCTTTGGGATTTGAAATTATTCTGTTTTATCATCTTCGATAGAGCCTTTATTAAATTGATTTTTAATTTGATCTCAGAACCCACAAATGCATACTGTGGATTTTCTGAACTGGTATACAATTTGCTACCAATATGAGTGAATCTAACTTTCTCAAGGGAATTCTTCAATTTATTCGGTTTTCACACTATCATCACAAAAGAGAAAGAAAAAATTCATTTATCTCTCAAGCCGGATCACTGTCATGTTAAACTGGTGGCGTAAAAAATCAAAAATATGTACAGGTATACTCGTCAAAGATCACAATACCCAAATTGTGTCTATTGGATATCAGAATAATGAGCCATTTCTTTTTTCCGCCTCCAATCTACCATTCTCAAGCAAAGAAAATGTACCTCGAATCCGGCAGTATCTCGGTATAAACGGAAAACAGATTCACTCCGCTGGAATCGCGATTCCGCAACATCAAACAGATATTCGCTATTTCACGTTACCTTTACTCCCTGCGGATGATTTGAAAAATATGGTCCAATACGAAATGGTCAAAAAATTGGATTATGGTATTGAGGACGCCTGCATCGATTATACCATCTCGGATACGATATACAGCCATGACAACAAACTCTTTCGCTTGATCGCTTTTTCTTGTCCTCGCTCAGTGATCCAACCCATTGTCAACGAATTCACGGCAGCGGGTGTTCCCATCCATGTTGTCGATGTGGTTCCGATGGCTCTCATGAATTTTTATGCAACTATCGAACCGTCGCTGGAAAACCGTACCATAATCGGGATTGATATCGGCGATTCCAATGCGAATCTAGTTGTCGCAAAACGGGGGAAATTATTGTTCACCCGGCATTTTCCAATTGATTTTGAATCATCATCCATTACCTCTCATTTCATACAGGATTTATCCACAGAAATTTATCGCACCCTTGAATACTGTGAAATTCATTTCGAACCGCTTCAGTGTGAGCAAGTGTTCTTGAGTGGCGCTATAGAAGCCACGTTCGATCCCTCGCCTAAATTGGAGAATGAAATAGGTATTCCTTGCAAAACTTTATCGATCCATATGATCCCTGCTTCGCAAAAAGTTGTTGAACACCTCGAAGAGAAGAAAGGAACAAACCTCGTTGTAGCAGCGGGTTTGGCGCTTCGCATAGGGAACGAGAAACAATGAAGCAGGTCAATTTGATTTCATGTAAACATAATAACAGTACCAGAACTCGAATTCATCCGTTCTGGATTCGTTTCTTTGTGTTTTCGATTTTCTGCATTTTGGCGTCTCTCAGTATCCATATTCAGTTCCAAGCCTTCGTCATCGAGTTTGACCGGCAACTCGAGAAATCAAAGGAACTGATCAGCAAAGTCGATCCGCAACTCAAGCAATTTCAGGAACTTGTAGCGGAACGTGATTTACTACGAGAACGAAATCGTTCGTTCCGAAGCAGTTCGTTTCAAAATATTCCTGATGTACAAATCCAAAATATACCCATTACAGAACTCTTGAAACGAATTGTAGAGGCGCTGCCTGCAAATGTATGGTTACGGGTCATCCAGTGTAATTATGGAAATAAAACATTGGTTCTTGAAGGATTGGCAAAAACCAAAGATGATATGCAACATTTCTTGGATGAGGGATTGATTAAAAACGAGGAATTTTATAATTTGTTGATCAACAATGTTACATTACTGGAATCGAAACAAGAAATTCGATTCTCGGTATCGCTGCAATTTGCAAACACGCTTCCTCGATGAGATGAATCAGAAAGGCGAACACGGAATGCTCCGTTTTATCCGCAAACAATTGGAACAACCTGTAGATCAGCGGCTTTGTGTATTACTCTATCTGATGATCGGGTTACTCGCCTATATAATTATTGATCGGGGTGAAATAATATCCGTAAATAAAATCTCGAGTATCCGTGAAGAATTGCAGGATATCCATGAAAAAATCGAAATGTGGAATGAAATGATCGGACAAATTCCAAGAGTGCGCAAAGAAATTGAAACGCTGAAAAAAGAACAAGCGAAAATCAATTTCGAAGATGAGGAATGGGTCAATAAAGTCACATTCTGCAATGAAACCAAATTACTCAACATTTTCAAACAAAATGAAGAAAACAATTCCCCCTTCGTTCAATTTCGCGTCCAAAAGGGAATTGCGCTTCAATCGATCGATGAGTACGTGTATGAAGTGGATTTATACGGATCATATTTTCATATTATCCGTTTGCTGGGGCGGTTGGATGATTCGGCCTGCGCTTCTCACGTCACCCGCTGGACAATGAAAGTACGGGGAAACAATCAGGATTTCATTGAAGGAATGTTATCCTTACGATTATATAAAAAACAAATGAAATCAGCAGAATGATCATGTATATAATACTAATGCTGCATATTCTTCTTCAGGCCAACGATTCTTCTCTACAGATCGAGAGGAATCCCTTTCAGCCGGTATCGCCAGAGGTTGTTCCTACACCGCCGGCTCGTGAACAACAAATATCCCCCTCGGATATTCCGGATGCAAGCGGTTTTTTGAACCGTGCGGGAATCTCTCAGCCGGTTATTCCCGTTATTCTGGACGATCTACGCGCCATCGTCATGGCAAGCCGCGGCGAAAAGATGGCCATGTTCGGGGATCAAATCGTCACGGAGAAAGAAACCCTTGTCGGGTACACAGTCATCTCCATCTCTCTCGACAAAGTCACATTGAAAAAAGGCGACACGATCATTCATCGCACAATCGATCCATTACAACCGAAAAAGAAGATTCGGCGTCCGCCACCGACTATGCCCTGGTTATCTTCATCCCCTAACCAGACTACGAGTAACGGGATGAACGAAAATATGGCGCGACTCTCCGAACTCTCGGACAAAATTGAATACTATCAATCGTTTTTGAATCCGATATTGGATAAATTTCTGGACATGGGCGGTTCTGAACCAAACGAACAATGAATAAAACGAAAACAATCAGCATAATCTTTTTCCTAATCACTTCATTCGTTGTCACTACCGATCGTCTCGATGCGGAATCAGTGGCCCAAGAGATTTCTCTTTCAACAGAAGAGGAAATCTCGTTGAATATGCCCGATATCGAACTCGCGGATGCGTTGCGATTGCTGGCAAAATTGACGCATATCAATCTCCTCGTCGATGAAAATGTCACCGGTGTGGTAAATTTATATTTGCAAGATGTCACTCCGCCTGAAGCATGGAACGCATTGCTGAAAACAAAAGGATTGGAATCTCGACGGGAAGGAAATCTGTTGTATGTATACATGCCGGAAACCGTTCCTGCAGAAGCCGAGGTGACTGAAACCAAAATCATTCAACTCAAATACATTACATTGGGTTCTACGATGCTGTCACGCAATCTGGGGGGACAACTGGGAAGTGGAAGCGGAGGTTTTCAAGGATCACGTGGAAGCGGATATTCATCTTCTCCCTATGAATATACGGCGGGAACGCAGGGACAAGAAACCAGAGAGGAAGAGCAGCAACTGGATGAGATTCTAAAAGAAGCGTTTGGAGAAGAAATATTGAAAGTTGCGAAAGATGTCCGTACGAACCGGATCATTTTAACCGGCGCTCCGCACATCCTAAATGAAGCCTCTCAATTAATCGAAATTCTCGACCAACCCGTCGAACAACTGTTAATTACCGCCAAGTTCATTCAAGTACGCACGGAAGTCTTGCGGGATTTGGGCATTGACTGGGGGGGAATCTACTCTTTCAACAATTCCGCAAATTTCACATTCGACCGCACCCGCGAGCGATCGGAACCGGGCAGTTTCGTCACACAAACCAACCAAGAAAGCCAGAATCTAACCAGCCAATTGAACAATTTTAGTGTCACTCTCTCGGCGCTCATCGAGGGAGGCGACGCTCGTGTTTTATCCAGCCCGCGTGTTGTGACACAAAACAACAAAGAAGCATTTATCGCATCAGGGCAGGAAATCCAAATTCCTTCCGGACTGGATATCAACGGGAACACCTCCTTTCGAGAACGCCAGGTTGCGCTCGAACTGGGAGTCACGCCTCGAGTGTTGGTCAACGCTTTGATCAGCCTAAGTATTCGCATCCGAAACGACACGGTCAATTTCGCCCAACCGGAAATTAGCGGTGTGCCGCCTCTCGACATCAACACCGTGGAATCCTTCGTCACTTTACGGGATTCCGACACAGTCGTGATCGGGGGAATTTTTTCGGCTCAAGATAACCGTCAAAAAACGCGTATTCCCTTTTTATCGGATATTCCCTTGCTTGGGGGAGCGTTTCGAAAAGACCGGAACAATGTCGAACAATCGGAATTGATCATCTTAATCACCCCCAGAATCATCTCGAATGAAGAAGGCTTTCTTCTGTTGGAACAAAATTCGGGTGCAATTCCGAACCAAGAACAGGAACAAGTCATCGAGGAAATGATGCAAAAGGAAACCCTGTGGAGAAACTCAGCCACAAAACCCGAGTCGAAGGAGGTTCCCCAGGAACAACCGAAATCGGATATGAGCCGTTTCTTGAATAAACAATGGTAAGAGAAAAACTGTTTTGTTTGAAAGTTTTAATGAAAACGATTTCTACCCGGCACATTTTGAACTCCTAGTGGGTAGAGCAAACGTCTCGCTTGCCTACTTGATGCAGGCGGGGACTCCTGCTTTATTCATAAATAGAAGTTCAATGTCGTGTCACTTTCTTTAGGTTTCGTATATGGATAAAAAAGATATTTACAAATTTGAAAAATCGGGAGATGAAATGCGCGTGCGGTTTCTCACCAATGAACTCGCTTATTTCGGAGATCCCGAACACAACGAAGAATTCATTGAAGAAACAATCGATGCGCTCGAGGAAGAGACTCATCAACTGATCATAGACTTGCATGAATTGAATTTAGTGAACAGTTCCTTATTGGGCATTTTCGTAAAATTGAAGAAAATCGTACCGGAACGGATTCATCGGTTAGGGGTTGTGGGGGCCAATTCTTCTATTCGCAAAGTCATGGAATTAACTCGTTTACAATGGTTGCTCTTGGATTAATCCGAAAATTACGGCGAAACAAATGAGGAAAACAAATCGGGAACGGTTGGGTGACATCTTGATTCAAAGCGGCCGCCTGACGGAAGCCAAACTCAAAACAGCTCTTGCCCAACAAACTCCCATGGAAAAGTTGGGGCAAGTGATCAAGCGCATGGGATTGTTATCCGAACAGGAAATTGCAGAAATCCTGTCCGACCAACTGAGCATTCCCTGCATGAGTTCGGATGATTTTTTGATCGATCCCCAAGTCATCGAGTTGATTCCCGAACGCTTGGCAAGGCGGCATAATGTCATCCCCATTTTCTTGGTGGAACATGAATTGACAGTCGCCATGTCCGATCCGTTGGATTTGGTGGCTATCGATGAACTCCAACGGGAATCCGGCTATCGAATCAACTGTATCCTCTCGACGGAAAGCGCCATCCATCGCGCTTTGGATGAATATTATTCCGTGGCCCAATCGATCCAGGAAGTGATCGACTCGTTCGAGGGTGAAGTACCCAAATCGGAGGAAGACAGCGCTCCGGCGGTTCGGCTCGTCAATCAAATGCTTTTCCGCGCCGTGAAATTGAACGCCAGCGATATCCATGTGGAACATAGCGAAAATGCATGCCGTGTCCGCTTTCGTATCGACGGCGTTCTCCACGAAGTATTGAATCCCCCCAAGCATTTGGGAGCGACAATCACCTCCCGCTTGAAGATCATGGCCAATTTGGATATTTCCGAAAAACGGCTTCCACAAGACGGCCGATTTTCGATTACGGTCGGAAAGCGATTGATCGACGTGCGTGTATCCACACTCCCGACAACATTCGGAGAAAAAATCGTTCTTCGTATTCTCGACAAGTCCTCGCTTGTCATCGGATTGGACCGGATCGGCTTGGAAGAGGATGAATCGGAGAATATCCGGGGACTCCTATCGCATCCGTATGGTTTGTTACTCGTCACGGGACCGACAGGCAGCGGCAAATCGACAACCCTTTACAGCATGCTGCGCCATTTGAGCACTCCCGAAAAAAATATCGTGACCATCGAGGATCCTGTCGAATACAACTTCGACGACATCAACCAGATTCAAGTCAATACAAAAGTCGATTTGACCTTTGCGCGCGGACTGCGGGCAATCTTACGGCAAGATCCCGATGTAATCATGGTCGGTGAAATCCGCGATGAAGAAACGGCATCCATCGCTGTTCGTTCCGCTCTTACCGGTCATTTCGTGCTGAGCACGCTGCATACCAATGACGGTGTCAATACGATCGGGCGGATGATCGACATGGGAATCGCCCCTTATCTTCTGGCTGCGTCTCTTGTCGGCGTTGTCGCCCAGAGACTGGTTCGCACGGTTTGTAAAGATTGTGCCATTGTCAGTGAACCGGATCCGGCCGTTTTAAAAAAGTGGAATCTCGAACCGGAACAAGTAAAACGATGGGTAAGACCCAAAGGATGTGAACGATGCAATCATACGGGATTCAAAGGGAGAACAGCGATTTTTGAACTACTCACGATCAACGATACGATTCGTCAAATGATCATCGAGTCCAAATCCTCCGTGGAAATTCGGGAAGCCGCCCGGCGCTCCGGTCTCTCGATGCTTAGAAATGTCGGAATCAACAAAGTTCTTCGCGGAATCACCACGGTCGAAGAAGTGGAGCGAGTGACGGTGAATATCGAGGAGTAACTCCATGCCCATTTATCACTACCGTGCCTGCAACGATCAAGGAACAATGATCGACGGCAAGGAATTCGCCGAGGATATGGACCATTTTCTGCAATTCCTCGAAGAAAGGAAACTGCATCCGATTCATGTTACTGCTCCTGAAACGGAAGAGGCAGTCCCTACCGTCGAAGAGGTTCTCTCGAAAAAACTTCCGGTTCCGAAACAACAGATCGCCGTCGTATTCGATCAGTTGGCGATGATGCTGGATTCAGGCTTATCGATTGTCGAAGCTTTGCAATCGCTCGAAGAACAAAAATTCAACCTTCGTCTGAAAAACGCGCTGACGAAGATCCGCAAGCAGGTGGAAGAAGGAATTCCGTTGCATTTGGCCATCCGAGATTGTTCCGATGTTTTCGACGAAGCCTCCATTCGCGTCGTCGAAGCGGGCGAACAAACCGGGCAATTGGACGTAGCCCTGATTCGACTCACGGAAATGATCGAATTCGATATCGAAATCCGCAAAAAATTCAAAGAAGCCACCCGGTACCCAAAAATCGTCGTCGGAACATTGTGTATTGCAATCGGGATACTGATTACGGTGGTCATCCCTCGCTTTTCCACACTCTTTACTCGGGCGAATATCGATTTGCCCATTTTGACAAAAGTATTACTTTTTTTGCAGGCTTTTCTGACTCAAAACTGGCCGCTTCTCTTGTTCTTTCTCCTACTTTTATATATTGTGCATCGCATGATCCACAAAGATCCCAACGCTTCGGAAAAATATGAACACTGGAAAATGAAAATCCCGTTGTGGGGCGGATTGACAATCAAAATCGAATTGAGCCGCATTTTCCGGATTCTGGCGATGCTGATCGAAAGTGGCGTGGATATTCTCTCTTCTTTGAAACTGGCCTCCTGTGTCACGCAAAACAAGGTGGTGACGAAAGCCTTCTTGGAAGTGCGCGAGAATCTTGAAGAAGGTAATTCGCTGGCTTCCTCCGTGGAAAATATTCCTCTTTTCCCGTCGATGGCGCGCCGGATACTCATTTTGGGTGAAAAGACTGGCCGTCTGAGTGAAAGCTTCGAGAAAGTATCAAAAATCTATGAACGACAAACCACCGGCACAATCAAAAAAATCAGCAGCATGCTCGAACCGGTATTGATCATTTCCATTGGTCTCGTCATCATTATATTTGCATTGGGCATATTTCTGCCGATGTGGGATTTGATAAAAGTGATTCGGTAAATTATGACTAACGAAAAAAAAGAGGCTTCTCTCCCATTCGTCGACTCGGATACCATTACCGGCCGTCAACATGGCATTCTGTTGTTCAGCGACGATGAACAGATTCGCCAAACCCTCACGTCGTTGCTGCATGAATCTGGCTTGCGGTTGAAAGCGTATCAAAGCGTCGACGACCTTCGGCGCATTCATGATACACCGGAGGTTGATTTGATCATTCTGGATATTCTTTTGACAGGTCAATCAACGGATAAGATTTGTTCTCACATCAAGAATGATCCTGCAACTCAAAATGTTCCTCTCCTCTTGCTCGCAAGAGAAGAAGAGAAAGATATCCTGATAAAAGCCTTACGTTTCGGCGCAGATGACTTTGTCCATGTCCCCCTCTTCCCGCAAGAATTTCTCGTCCGTATGCGATCGTCATTAGGCTCTCACGCCTGGCAGCAACAGGCGCAAAAATCGCGGGAACGAGTAATGATTATCTCCAAACTCGTTTTTGGAATGAACATGGGATTGACCCTTGCCGAGACCATCATCCCTTCCCTCCCGGATATTGCGAAACACGTAAAGGGGGATGTTGCGTTCGTCATCATGCTCGATTCAAATGAACAAGAAAAGGACCGAATCGTTCCAAATGAAAACCTGGAAGCAACGGAAATCCGTATTCCTCCATCCCTCATCCAACGTACCCTTGAAACGCTCAAACCGCAAATGGAGGTGGCAACCCCCAATCACGATAAATTGCAGCCCCTCTATGAATCCTCGAATACAACGGTGTTGATCCCGATTCTCGAACGCAAAAGACGTCTGGCGTTGCTCTGCATTGTGCGAAAAGAACCACAACCCTTTTATGAAAATGAAATCATGTCTCTCTCGCTCATTGGGGATATCCTCGCGATGTCCATCAGCCGCAGTTTGTATCTCCATGAAATCGCCAAAGCGCACCTCACCGTCAAGCGGGAATTCCAATTGATGGGCAGGCTGCAGAAACTTCTTCTTCCGCATGAACTACCGGAAATTGAACATTTCCAATTCCAGGCATTTTACCAACCTGCGATGGATGCAGGCGGAGACTACTATGATATTATACAATTGACGGATGAAGAGTATGCCGTCGTCATCGCCGATGTCTCCGGCCATGGCGCCCCGGCCGCGATGAATATGGGGATTGCCCGTTCCATCCTCCACACCGTCAGCCTCTCTCAAAACATCTCTCCCGCCGGAACTCTTTACTTTTTGAATAAATTGCTGTGCCGCCTATTGGGGGAAAACGCGCATATTACCATGTTTTATTGTGTGTTGAATGTAAAAGAAATGAAACTCAGCTGGAGCAACGCCGGTCACGTGCCCGGCTTCATCCACCGCAACACAGCAAACGAGATAGAGATTATCGGCGATCCATCCGATGGCCCACCCTTGGGATGGTGGAACACAGCGGAATTCGAAGAACACTCCACACAACTCAATACAAAAGATTTAGTCTTGCTCTATACAGACGGTGTTGTGGAAGCACAAAACATGCAGAATGAACAATTCGATATAGAGCGAATTTCAAACATCCTTCATAGATCCCAAAAGAAGAATCCCGATATCATAATCGAGACAATCGCAGAAACTGTCGAATCCTTCATCGGAGATATGCCCTTATTGGACGACCTGACACTTTTGGCCTTCCAACAGCATGAAGAAAAGTAGCACAAGAGTAGGCTCAAAGCGAAGCGCAGTCTGTCCCGGCATATCTGCTGGGTACCCGGACAAGCGTAGTCTGTCCTGGCATGGAACGCTCATTCCTCCACTTCATACCGCACCACCCCGCTTTGCAAAAACTCCACGCCTCCCGAAAACAAAATCATCGCCACTCGAAATCGATAAGAATGCCCTCCCACGGGACCGTCCGTGAATTGGGATTGTGTGGTAAACAGATTTTCGTTTGACCATAT
>CAYPPG010000069.1:0-39050 GCA_964412555.1 uncultured bacterium | reverse complement strand
CATATATTCTAGACGGTTACTCCTTGTTTTGCTTTAATTGGGGGAGGAACTTCGGACTAAAAAAAAACAATCCTTGAAGCGTCATTCTTCCGTCTTTTTCTTTTCTTCGATCGAGTCGAAATATTCTCCAAAATGTTCTTGCACGCAAGCAGGACAGATTCCGTGCGAGAGTTCCGCATCCGAATGCTCATGGATATAGGCTTCCAGATGATTCCAATACCCAATATCATCCCGTATTTTTTTACAATAGGAGCAGATGGGAATATATCCTTTTAGCGTTTTGATTTTACTGAATGCTTCCTGTAATTCTTGGATCAACTCCAGCCGTTCGTTTCTTAATGCCGAAACAATCAAAACGGTAATAATCGTGATCGCGCAGAATAAATGGAACCGGATCAAAAGAATTTCACGATAGAATTCACCCATTGCAAAAGGACCATGTCCTTGCGAACTCATTACCGCGGATAGGATAAGAAATATCTGGAACGCAATGGAGGTGACGCGCATGTCAAATCGCATACCGGCCCACAACAGCATGGGGAAAACGACATAAGGATAGATTAAAGGTTTGTCTTTGTCGACACTGAAAATAAGGATGGATCCTACAAAGCAAAAAATAAAAAGTACGGCCATTTCGTTGATTTCGTGGCGGTTGTACGTCCTTTTTGTGGGTGAAAGCCAGGAAATCAGAAGTGGGAGAACCATCAGATTGCCGATTGCAGCGGTTCCGAACCAGATGGACCAATTAATGAGAGTAGGCGCTTCCCAAACACCGGCCATGAAAATGGTTCCCACCGTTGCACCGATGATGGAATTGAGGAGCACGCCATACACAATCAATTCGATCGTATTTTTTACATAGTTGAATTGGATTGGCTGCGATGCAAACCAACAGATGAGAAAATATCCCGCTAGAATTTCGATTATGTTGGCGCTGCTTAAAAGACAAGAAGGAACAAAACCGAACGAATCATAAAAAAATAAATAAACGAAATAACTCAAAAATGAGGAACCGAGATAAATGAGCGCCCGTTGTCTTGTTGTGTACAACATGATCACGAGAACGATGGCGTTCGCCGGCCAGAAAAGCGGTGTACTTGACGGTTCGAACGTAAAGGAAGACGTGATGAATAGCACTACACCATACAGAATAAACACAGCCAGTGAATTGAGTGCGATTTCATGCCAAGACCGTGTACCCGTGATTGGGGCAAGTTTCATAAGAATATTTTCTCACGCCGATGTTCTGGTTTTTTCCCCATTTGCATCATATCTTCTCCATTGATTTCTATAAAGGCTATGAGAATTTGATTAGGGAATAGGGGAAGTGATACTGATTTCAAAGGGATGAAATGCGTTGATTGCCAAGGAGAAATGAAAGTGCTGTGGCATCGTATAAAATAATGTTCAAAAAGGAACAATCCTTCTATCAAAAAATTCTCAAGTTTTCCGCTGATCAACCGATAACCGATAGTGGATAAGTGTGACTTTTTCATGAGTGTACTTGTTTTGAATGTCGCAGATTTGTAAAATATATACACGGTCGACTTCATGTAAGTAAAAGAGAATACGATGGTTAGCGGTCCAACGGCAATAAGCGGTTCTCCCATGGTTCACTTCCGGCCTGATCCGGGTGAACCTGCCGTGCGTCTGGCCGCTCCTCCACAGCAAACCGCTCTCCTTGTCGCTTCCCAAGAACAGCGGAATGAAACACGCCTTCGTTCCCGCTCGATCGCCCAAGGTGAAGATGTTCTTTATTCGAATAGGACGTTCACTCTCGGCTTGGGAAGCGGAAGCCCTGTGTACAATGGGGGATTGACTACCGTTGTCACCCGCCCGGACAACAACGGTTTTCTTCCCGATCAAACGTTGAGACCGGTTGCAGAGGAAGAATCGGCCGCAGAAGAAACACAATCCGATGAGGAAGACGAGTCTTCTCTCGCTGCTCAATCTTTGACCGAAGAGACCAACGAAAAGTCGGAAGAGGAAATCGAACAGGAAGAGCAAGAGCTGGAGAACGAGGATTCGCGCCTCAATCAAAATTTAACGCGCGCGTTTATGGAACAAAATCGTGCAATCGAAAATGGGGATATTGTTCAATTTGAAGAAGCGCGCAGAGAACAACTCCAACTAACGCGAGAATTGGAAGAAAACGAAAAAGAACAACGAGAATTGGAATTGGAAAAGCTGGAAGCGAAAATGGAAGAATTCCAGCAAATTACCGGCGAGGCATTGGAGGACAATGCTTCCTCTGCGATGGGAATACTCGATGTCATGTTCGGGTTTGCACCAGATCAAACCACTACTCCCCGCACTCCATCTTTCTCCTTCGCATCATAAATCACCATTTTTCCCCCCGAATTTGATTCATGAGAATTGGCGTTTTCTTGTGGATAGGTATAATCTTGGACAATAAAGTAATAATTCATTAAAGAAAGTGGCTCTTGATTTAAAAAGAAGGCAAGGGTAAGACATAACCATTGTGGTTAAGTTTTTTCTGCCACCCTTTCAGGGTGGAATTTTCTGTTTGATGACCATTTCCAGGGGCGTTGCCCACTGGCTGTCTTCTTAAACCCCGTTGGGGTACACCTCAAGTTGTCATCTTAAATCCCGTTGGGGTAGGTGTTGAGTGAAATCGTTGAGAATACAAAAAGCACCCCGAAGAGGCCGAAGAAGAACCACCCTGAAGGGGTGGCATATGATAGCTGCCACCCTTTCAGGGTGGAATTTTCTGTTTGATGACCAATTCCAGGGGCGTTGCCCACTGGCTGTCTTCTTAAACCCCGTTGGGGTACACCTCAAGTTGTCATCTTAAATCCCGTTGGGGTAGGTGTTGAGTGAAATCGTTGAGAATACAAAAAGCACCCCGAAGAGGCCGAAGAAGAACCACCCTGAAGGGGTGGCATATGATAGCCAGCGGGCAACGCCCCTGGTTTTGTTGAGAACCTAACCCCCCCACCCTGAAGGGGTGGAAGAAAATCGCTCTAAATGATAGTGGAGATGTGATCGAGTAGAATGAAACTCAATAAACTCATCACGGTTGGTATTTCAGATATGAAAGTGACCAACGACAAAGAGGCTGTTCTCATCACGTATTCGCTGGGATCGTGTGTCGGTCTCACGTTATATGATCCGATATCTCATATTGGAGGGATGATTCACTGTTTATTGCCATTGGCGAAGGCGAATCCGAAACGCGCCCAGGAAAATCCGCAAATGTTTGTCGATTCGGGAGTTCCGTTATTGGTCGAAACTCTTTTGAAAATGGGGGCGCAAAAAAACCGTTTGGTTGCCAAAGCCGCCGGTGCTGGGAACTTCTTGCAGGCGAACGATATGTTTAAAACCGGCGAGCGCAATTATACGGTCTTACGAAAAGTACTCTGGAAAAACAACATCTTGATACAAGGCGAAGATATCGGCGGATCGATTCCACGCACAATGTGTTTGTACATGGCCACCGGAACGACCACGATCAAATCGAGAGGAACTGAAAAAGCTCTATGAAACGACGGGAAGAAATTCTTAAAAAATTAGATTCCATTCAACCATTGTCGGACTTCATGGAACAGCTGACGGATTGTTGTATATGCAATCCCAAGGAAATGGATGCAATCATTTCTTTAATCGAATCAGATGCTGTTTTCCAAAATCAATTGCTTGACTTGTTGAATAATTCTTATTTTGCCAAAGGAGAATCTTTTCCCACGTTGAGGGAAGCGAGTCATAGTCTTGCAGAATCCCGATTTCGTGAATTGGTGGTTGTTGCAGCTTTGGCCCCCGTGATTCAAGGTCCAATTCATGAATATGATATATCATCCGCGGATATGATTCGTCATTCCTTGGCGGTTGCTATCGGTGCGGAAACCTTGGCTGATGCTTTACAACTCCAACCACCGGATTCACTGTTTTTAACTGGATTTTTACACGATCTTGGTAAAATTATTCTTGACCGTTATCAAATGGCCGACGCTAGAGAAATCCTTCAAGAAGCGTTGGATTCTCAAATCTCCATCGTGGATGCGGAATTGAAATTGCACAAAACCGACCATGGAGAGGTTGGCGCTATTCTTCTGACAAAATGGAATTTCCCTGAAGAGATCGTGAAGGCGGTACGATGGCATCATCGTCCGTTGCATTCCGATGAACCGACTCTTATGCTGGATTTGATCAATGTCGCCGATTCGTTCGCCCTGATGATGGGAATCGGGACCGGCAGCGAAGGGCTGTATTATCCGGTGACTCGGGAAGTGGAAGAGCGATTGAAACTCAAACCGCGTATCGCTGAAAAAGTGATGAGCGAGATTCCCGTCGGGCTTGAGCAATTGGAAAGCTGGTTTATCAAAGAGTGATCAGGATACAATCATGGGCTTGAATATACTTGTCGTCGATGATTCAAAACTCGTTCGATCCGTCATTTCGAAAACGCTGGAATTGGCTCAAGTGCCTGTCGAGCAATTGTATATGGCGGAGAACGGGAAAGAAGGACTTACCCAATTGGAACGACATTCCGTCGATTTGGTGTTTTCCGATATCCATATGCCGGAAATGACCGGGGAAGAGATGATCGAAACCATGCGTGCCGATGAACGGTTTCGCTCGATCCCAATCATTGTCATTTCGACCGAAGGCAGTAAAACACGAATCGAACATTTGAAAGAAGAAGGAGTGAAAGCCGTGATTCGCAAACCGTTCACTCCCGAATCGATTCAGCAAGTCGTCCAAGAAGTCATGGGGGAAAATTATGGCGGATGACATCCGGGAAACGTTGACTGAAGTGGCAAACGATGTGTTCGAAAAGTTCGCTTTCATGTTCGTCGAAGACGCCGACGAAGAGTGCGACATCGAAACATTCACCTTTGTTCGTTCAACACTCGAGTTCTCCGGCGATGTGAATGGAACAATGATGATCGCCATGCCGGACGACTTGCATCTCGAACTCGCCGCGAATGTCTTGGGGATGGACATGGATGATGTCATGGTTGCCGAACAGGCTGACGACGCCGTGAAAGAATTGTTGAACGTTTTGTGCGGTCACATGCTCACCGCCGTTTTCGGCGAAGAAGGAATCTATAATCTCGGCGCGCCTCAAATTGCCCACCTGGATAAGCCGCAGTGGAATGCGCTTCAAGAAGAATCCGATGTTGTGCAGATTACGGTTGATGACCGGCCTGTGTTGTTGCGGTTTAGTACTTGAGGTTGGCTAAGTTGGTCATGAACCACTAATTGAGACTACAGATTCAATCTTTGGTTTTTCAATATGGTACCCATTTTTTTCAATATCATCGATGGCTTTGTCGGTATCGAGAGCAATTCGTTGCTCACCCGGATTGATATCAATTGTCTTATCTAGTAACAGTTTTCCGAATTTATCACGGATTTTTTTGACAAACTTCTGATATCTTCTTTATGGCGAACAAAAACATATGTTCTTTCACCAGTTGGTGACGATTTCTTTGCTTTATACACGTCAACTTTCATTGAATAATCTCCTATAGAGTCTCAAATTTTTCAAAAAGAACTTTCGTAACATAGCCATGAGTGCTTGGGGGAACTGAAAGAATAGAAGGAGGTTCATGCCCAAAGATGAGCGACGAAGGTCTTCGTTTTAATGTTTTATGGGTTTTGGCCACTTTGCAGGCGTTTTCCAATTGTTTTTTATCGATAACAGATTTACTTTCTATTGTAGCAACAATAGTTTCAACAAGATACGCTGCATTTTCTTTAGAGTAAGTAATCCTGGGTAAATCTCGGCGAAAAATGACGATATCTACTTGAGGTCTGTAATTTTTTTTGTGAGGGATGTGGTTTAGAGTCTTCATCAATGATCTCACCTTGACCCAGTTGAAGAGTACTTGGTAAATGATTCTCAAGAAAATCTCGTATAAACCATTCTCGTGGACCACCCCTCAGATTGGGATGCCCCGCAGTATTTGCAGCAATACTTTGTGCTAGGAGTACTTTTTCTATAGCATTAGTATGGGATAAAATCATGAATTGGATCTCTTTACAGGGGAAAAATTATCTTGCTGATTCTTCATTCGTTCATCCATTTTACTCCAAATCACAATCAATATCTAGAATACATAACGTATAACTCACTATATGTATCACCATTCTAATAGTCTGAATGTTGTATATCAATATTTTGACCATGTTTCCGCGTATCCTTCAGCAGAGCAAGTCTTTAAGGGTATAATTGTTCACTTGATATAATCATATTGGAGACATTTCACATGAACTCACGCCAGCGCCTCATGACGGCACTCGATCACCAGGAGCCGGATAAAGTGCCTCTTGATGTAGGGGGCAACCAAACCGGCATTCATCGCATCGCCTATCAGAAAGTTCTCGATTATTTCGGGCTGGATGAAGAAATCGTCATCATGGATGTCGTGCAGCAGTTGGCGGCGCCGAGTGAAACGGTGCTTCAACGTTTCGGAATCGATACCCGTTATGTCCGGCCGGGGATGTTCCTGCCTGTTCCGGAATTGAAGGAGGTCAAGCCTGGTTTTTGGGGATTCACCGATGGTTTCGGAGTAACCTGGGCGATGCCGGGGCATGCGCCTGGCGAGGGGCTGTATTGCGATATTATCGGACATCCTTTGGCGAATCTGAAATACGAAGACCTGGATTATTTTGATTGGCCGGATGGGAAAGATGCAACTCCATTCAAAGGGCTTCGTGAGTATGCGCAACGGATGCACGATGAAACCGATTATGCGTTGGTCAGCGGGATTACCGGTGTCGTGTTTGAAATTTGCTGGTATATGCGCGGTTTCGAGCGGTTTTATATGGATATGGTGGAAGAACCACGTTACGTCGAGAAGCTGCTTGACCATACTCTTCAATATTGGATGGATTTCCATGATACTTTTTTGAAGGAAGTCGGGGATTTGCTGCATGTGGTGTGTGTAGGCGATGATATCGGCATGCAAAACGGCCCTCTCTTTTCTCCCGAAATCTACCGAAAACTCGTCAAACCGCGTCAGAAAGCGTTGTACCAATTTATCAAATCGAAAACCCAAGCCAAACTCTGGTATCACTCCTGCGGTTCCATTGTCGAACTGATACCCGAAATCATCGACAACGGTGTCGATATTCTCAATCCCATCCAGATTAGTTCCAAAGGGATGAATCCGGAGGAATTAAAAGAGCAATATGGCAAGCAACTTGTGCTATGGGGGGGAGGAATCGATACACAAGGGGTATTTGCGCATGGCACCTCTGATGAGGTACGCAGTCAAGTAAGGGAATTGATGGAAATCTTCAAGCCCGGTGGGGGATATGTGTTTAACACAGTTCACAACATTCAAGCCGATGTCCCAGCGGAAAATATCATCGCTTTGTGGGAAGCGGCGAAGGAATATCGGGATTATTGATTCTTTATAATGTCCAGCCTTCGCGGAATACCGGTTTTACGATTTTGTTTGCTTCTTCGTTGTTCGTTATTTTTAAATTTTTTGCATCCCAATACAGCCGTTCATCTCTGATTTGTAAAGCCAGGACTCCCAATAGCGCCATTTCGGTTAAAGAGCCGCCGTATTCGAAATTGGAACTAGCCGGCTTTCCATCCTTGCAAGCCCGTACCCAATCTTGTGCATGTCCATTGGATTCCCCTTTGACGCGCGGGATAGAAGCTGGCGGGCGTTTGTATTCTTTCATCAAGGATTCCGGTTCGAGGCGAAGACCGCTGGCTCCGTGCGAACCATGAAGAATGATGCCTTTTTCACCGATGAACATTGCGCCGTTGCCTCCCAACTTTTTACCGCTTGACAATCCGTCCGGTATCGGAGGTTTTAAGCGTCCGTCGAACCAGGTCATTTGCACGGGCGGCATTTCACCGCGGGCCGGGAATTGATAGCGGACAATAGAGGCTCGCGGGTAGGTTTCGGCTGCGACTTCCGGATCGCAATGGGTTGTTGCCGCTTCCACATAGGTTGGCGCTCCCAATTTGAGTGCCCAAAATGCCGGATCCATGATATGGCAGCCCATATCGCCGATGGCGCCGGTGCCGAAATCGATCCAACTGCGCCATTGAGTCGGGCAATAGTCAGGATGATAGGGTCGATAGTGAGCCGGTCCCAGCCACAGATCCCAATCCAGATGATCGGGTACCGGCGGGGTTTCTTTCGGACGGCTTTGCACGAGAAAATCGGACCAGGGATCGCCGCCAACCGGACGGTCGCTCCAGGCATAAACTTGGCGAACGGGGCCGATCGCGCCGTCGGCGATCCATTCGCAGAGCATGCGAATCTCGTCGGTGGAATGTCCCTGATTGCCCATTTGGGTTTGGACGCCTTGCTTGCGCGCTTCTTCGGTCAGCATGCGGGTTTCGTAGATGGAATGACAAAGCGGTTTTTGGCAGAAAACGTGTTTCTTTTGTTTGATCGCTTTCATCGCGGCAACGCCGTGAACATGATCGGGAGTTGCAACCACGACAGCGTCGATCTCCTTGTCCATCTCTTCCAGCATAATGCGAAAATCTTTGTATTTTTTCGCGTTCGGGAAGCGGTCGAACGTACCGGCGGCGCGTTGAGAATCCGCATCACACAATGCGATGATATTTTCCGTGCTGACGTCGCGAATATCGCCCGCGCCTTTGCCACCGACGCCGATGCCGGCGATGTTTAACTTATCGTTTGGCGCGGTATGGCCTTCGCGTCCCATGATCGAGCTGGAAACGATCAGTGCAGAAGACGCTGCCCAGCCTTTCACGAAA
The DNA here is from genome assembly GCA_964412555.1 of uncultured bacterium. Classification (GTDB taxonomy): domain Bacteria; phylum Hinthialibacterota; class Hinthialibacteria; order Hinthialibacterales; family Hinthialibacteraceae; genus CAYPPG01. Next base: position 30,331 of record CAYPPG010000069.1, on the reverse strand, counting down.
TTTCGTCTCGAAAATTTTTGTTCCTTCATAACTTTCTCCCTAATGTTTAGTATAAATGCCAATTCAAGACAGGAACGGAGTCTTCCGTTTGCGAACCAATTGCCGAATTCCCAACTCCCGCAGTCAAAACCGGCGACTGCGGGTCGAGTTGAAAATCGCCGAAGGAAAAATCACTTGCATCCATGGATGGGGACACGTACATCGGATCGACCGACATACTGTGTTCTGCATTGACGTTGATGTAATTTTCGAATTTCACGAAAACATTGTTGTATTGAGCTGTCACGGCTTCGGTTTCAACTTCGTTGTTGATACCGCCGCCGGTGCTGACGATGTTGCTGTTTGTGATAGTTAATTCGGCAAGTTGGGAACCACCACCTTCGATATACACCTCAAATTCCCCCAGATTTTCATAGATATCGCAATGATCGAAGACGGCACTGACATCGGATTGTGAGCCGGTCGTGACTTTGATCCCTGGTCCTGCATTCCCGGCCACAATGCAATGTTCGAAGCGAAGCGGTCCATCGGTGCAGCGAACACCGGCATAAGTGCCGCTGAAGCCGTTTGCAATAAAGGCACAACGCCGGACGACCCCACCATCGATGGAATCGTTCCAGTTGGTATCGATTTGAGCTTCGAGACCTTCCTGAAGTGAATTGATGATCATGCAATCTTCAACCAGTGAATTCCCACCGGCAAAATGAATCCCATGATTGTATCCATCCATAAAACAGTCACGGATGATCATTTCTCTGGCATTGTCCACATCGATAGCGGATTCAAAACCGGTAAGAAACCGGCAGTTCTCAATAGTGACCTGATTCGGATCGGCTCCGGAATCTTTCTGAAATACTGCCGATATGATTCCATAATGGGTTTCTGTAACAAGAGTGTCACGGACGGCAATGTTATCTGTGAGAAACGGTTGCGCCTGCACACCGGCTATAATGATTCCAGCGCCTTCTCCCGAGGAGGCAGCTGCAGGTCCCCGAATTGTGCATCCCTGAATCGATACATTGACTGAATCGGCGATCACGAGTGATGCTTGTACGTTAAATGCATTGACGGTGTTTTCGAGATTGATGATTTCCACACCCTGGATGGCGGCATCTTGACATCCCCAAATCATGAGTCCAATCATGTCGCGGCCGGGAACGCCGATAGCGCTCATTCGTTGACTGGATTCCAAGTTTGCCGCTTGAATCACTGGATGTTTTCCCTCTGCTGCCTGTAAGGTGAATGAAAGGAGTGGAGCGGCGGGGATCCCCATTTGAGCAAGTACCGGACTGATGGTGACGTCTTCGACATAAGTGCCATCATCGCCGATTTCGACGATGTCCCCGCTTGCTGCTTGATTGAGTGCTTCTTGAATGGTGGTGGTATCGCCGGTGCCGTCTTTTTTGACGATCCACGTTGCCGCTTCGCTATCGGTTACCCAACAAAGGACAAAAAAGACTAAAAATGGTGAAAATTTTCGCATGGGTGATTCCTCCTTCCCTTTTATTTTTTATAAATCACATTTTTCTGTAAATGTTTTACTTTCCATTTGATCTGCATAACACTTTTATTTGAGAAGAAACACTTTCCGTATCATGACTAACTGATTATAGATTACTGCGATAGGTTTGGTAAATGGGCAGTGGGTGTCCAAAATATGAATATTGTCATGATCCGCAGGAGACATAAGGATTGATTGTCAATAGATCATCCATCCCTCGACTTCTGTTTGATTCCCCGTGATTGTGAGTACTCCCTTTCCTGCTGCGATGTCAAATGGATTCAGTTCGGTATCATAAGCATTGGCGATTCGAAAATCGATTTCCGTCTCTGCCTTTTGGACTCCGCTGAGGACTTCGAATGCAAGTTGAATCTGCGAGTTTCCGCTACTCAATCCTTCCGCGCCAATCCAATTCAAGCGTAATGGATTGATGGCAGCCGGATAAATGACCGGATTGACTTCAAACATCGAATGATCGGTTTGCAGTTGAACCACAGGCGCTTCAAGTAAACGCAATACGTTTGATTCATAGAAAAGTTCAAAAGCTAAATTGCCCAATGTTTGGGCATTTTCCAATTGAATCGTTAATTTGACGGAATCACCCGGCTCCGCTTCTCCATCCGTGATATCCAAGTTCAATGTTCCGGCAGCGAAGGGAGAAACCGTCTTCGATATTTGAACCGTTTCGCCCTTTTGTACTTTGCCTGCCGGTTTCGTGGATGCATTCGTTTCAATCATGGTTGTATTGAGGGATCCGGTTTCCGGTTCACGAAGATTACCGATTCCCCGTGTGACTCGTTGCGGCGAAGGATTGTTGATGTTCAGAGTATAGATTTCATAATCGCTTTCCCGATTGGATGCAAAAAGAATATGACTGCCTTTCGCATTCCACACCGGTTCTGTATCAACGCTTTCATGATTGGAGACTCGCAAGGTATTCCCGCTTTCTATATCCAGGACATAGATTTCCGGATTTCCATCCCGGTCGCTCACGAATGCAAGGCGCTGCCCATCCGGTGACCAGGCGGGGAGAGAACTGTTTCCTGTAGCCGTGGTTAAGTTCCTAAGATTCGTCCCGTCGATATCCATTAACCAAATATCCTGTTTCCCCGCTCGTATGGACTGAAAAGCGATTTTTGTCCCATCCGGTGAGACGGCCGGAGAGCGGTCTACTGCATCGTGCTCCGTGAGACGTTGCGGGACTTCCTCTCCCCCACCCGTTAAGGCTTTAACCATAATCGGGCGAAACGCGACATTGACCCATCCTCTCGTTCTGGAAAAGAGCCACCAACGGTTCAGTTCGCCATCCATTGTCATACCGAGTTGTGGTTTATCATTTTCAAGGTAATACATCGCGAAGAGAAACTCTTGTGGAACGGTTACATTTTCCAATTCAATCACATGCCAGCCAGTCTCAACCGGTTCCGCCGTTCCTTCTGCAATAGGTATGCCGCCGGGCACTCCATTCTCCATCGCTAGTATTTCCCATTTGAATGCTGCCGGATCGGCGTACATGAAAACTTGAATTTGGGATAGAGAACTTGCAGTTGAAGTAAAATGAACTCCAAAACCGTCACCAGCCATTGCGGATCGCAGGATTACACTGGAAAAGGTATCCTGGTCTCCTTTGTTGTTAGTTATTTCTCCGCCGCCTATTGCTGCTAATCCTTGCAGATAAATTTCCGGATTTCCATCCCGTTCGGAGACGTACACCAATTTGGAACCGTCTGGTGTCCAATCCGGGTCGTAATCCGGTGTGGGATCGTTTACGGCAGAAATCGGTGCAAACGTGTCAAACGGTAAATACCAGATATCCGGATTGCCGCCGCGGTCAGAGACGAACAGCATTTGGTTCCCGTCACTCGATAGGCTTGGTGAATGGTCATTGCCGGGGCTGTTCGTTAAGGGAGTGATGCGCTCGGACACATAATTATAGAGAAAGATATCCGATTGATTTTCTTTGTATTCGGTGAAGATAAAGTTGTCCCGTTTGCTCTCGAAGTATGTCTCTCCGAATTCCGAGGCGTTGCCGCCGGGATGAATAACCAAAGCATGCAAATTTTTCCCGATGGGGATATCTGTGGTGAGTGAAAATTTCTTGGCAAAGAGTTGTGTGATGCCAATCAGCGATAAACCCTCATCATCGGGATCCGCATACACTTCAATTTGACTGCCGTCCGGCGCATCTCCAACCACTTTACCTTGAATCAGGTTTTGCTGCGGTTCAACCCGGGTAATGACCGGCGCTGCGATCTCATCATTTCCATTGCTCACAAGCCGAATGCCTTTTTGCAGATTACGGGAGATGGAATTTTGAGAAATTTGATTGAATCGAGTGCCTGTGCCTTCCACTTGTACACCATTTGCACCGTTTTCCGTGATTTGATTGCGGAGAATGGCGTTGGAGTTGGCCCCCTCGTGAATGAGAATGCCATGAGAACGATTGGCGTTGATGATATTGCCTTGAATCAGGATATGATTAGCCCCTTGTTCCAGGACAATACCGATGTCATTTCCCAATATTCGTTCTCCGCTTTCGTACATTTCATGCTCACCGATAATGTTGTTGAGGATCGCGGCTTCCGTGTTGGCTCCTTGCACGAGGATGCCAACCGGACCGTTTCGTTCGATATTATTGACGCTGCCCGGCTGAGAAGAACCGATCCTGATTCCTTTTCCGCCATCGATGCGGATGCATTCGGAATCATAGGCGTCCATTAAATTACAGCATTCGATGGTTACATTACGGGTTTGATCGCCGGTGATGACGATGTTCGGACTTGGATTGCTGGTGGAAATCGAGCCTTCGCGGTCGATTTTCCCGATTTGGATATTTTGTGAATTTTCGATCCACAAGCCACCGCCTTTGTTTTGAGTGATGAAAAAGCCCATACGCGGCGGAGGTGTTCCGAGGAGTTCGAGGTTAGTGGCGTTCACTAATTTGATCCCCATGCCGGTATTTCGCTGGGGGCGAATGCGCCCAAACGACAATTCCGAAGTATTTTGCACTGAGATACCGTTCATTACATTTTCCCAGAACCAGGAGTCCCAGACAAAAAAGTCTTCAGAATCGACAAGGAGCACTCCATTTTTATCATTGTTGGAAAATGAACCGTATTGCACTGTGAAATTTTTACAGGATTCGAAGTAAGCACCGTTTCCTTTATTGGCTGAGGCGATGTGATAAGGAGTTACATTGGGGGGAGGCGGAGGATTGGTGAATTCTGCATCTTCAACATTTTTCAAATAGATACCATCCTCTTCACAACCGGTTATATACAAACCGTCGAAAAATAGGTCTTGCGCATTTTGCACATGTAAGCCTTTGCCTATGGAAGATCGAATTTGTAATTGTTCAAAGGTAAGAGCGTTGTTTTGATCGCCTCCGATAAGGACACCGGTATCGTGTTTAAATGTTGTGATATTTTCAAAGATAATAAAACTAACATTATTACATTCAATCGCTGGTCCCGCTGTTCGAGATTCATCTCTCGAACGGATGTTTGATGCACCTTTATAGTGTCCAACTGTACAGAGTCGCGCTAAAACAGACGGTACATTGTCTGAAGCATCGGGGTGGTTGATTCCGTCAAGTAAAAGACCGCCTTCGAGATTTTGCGAAAAAGTACAGGCGCTGATGATGTTGCCAATGACGTTTCCGGCAATTCGCATCCCTCGTTTTTGGTTAGGACGATAATAATCAGAATCTGAATAAAAACTGCGTGGATCGCCGATCTTGCAATTCTCGATGAAATTGTCGCTGCTATCTTGCAAATTGATTCCATGGCCGACATTCTGTCCGACATTTGTCATGATAATGGTATTTCCAGCGCTTTGTTCAATCCGGATTCCATCCATTTGGTTTCCATAATCAGCATTTTCATCATGAGTTTGATACGCGATATCGGAATCGAGGATTTGATTGTTGATCGTATTGGCGCCGGTGATCAGGATTCCGTTTTCTTGACAGAGATACATTTCCGAATTTCGGATGAAATTATCCGAGGCGCCGCCGGTGAGTTTGATTCCATTTTTGCCATTCCCGGCAAATTGACCCGTTCTCCAATTGTATCCGATATGGAGGTAACGAAGTTCGTTGCCGTGATTTTCGGTTCCTTGAATCAAGACACCGTTGCCTTGATTTTCAAAAATATTCAGATCAATCAAATAATTCGAACCTGAGCCGCCATTCAAGCGAATTGCGTCATCTTGGTTGCCGAATAGTACTGAATAAAAGATGACGTTCGCTTCTGAATCGCTACACAATATTCCGCATTGACCGTTGTTTTGGATGCGCAGGTATTCTAGCGTGTGAAATCCGCCATTCTGGATCAGAATTCCGTGCCCCCGGCATTCCGTGATGGATGGTTCGCTCTGATATCTATCACTGGAAATTGTACAATTTCTCGAATTGGTGATGAGAACGCCATTCTGGCAATTGGCAATACCCGGGCGGGTAGGGTTGTTTCCGCTATCAAGGTGAATCTGAGTTAGATGGCTGGCTTGGATTTCAATTCCATGATTTTCGCACTGATTAATTGTGGTATAACGGAACTTATTTTCCGGGCTGTTGGTAATCAAGATGCCGTTTTGGCCGCATTGATCCATCGTGAAATAAGATAATTCATTCAATCCGCCGTTTCTGATTTCTACGCCATGGCTTCTCGCGTTAAGGATTGTTAGACTTCGCATTTCTATGCCGATTTCATTTTCCAAAATAAGGGAGGCGTTTTCGAGAGTGGCATCTCCATCGATGACCGAGTTTCCCGAAAGAACGATTGGATTATTGGCTTGAATCGTGCCCTCAAACGAAATCTTGTTATTGTTCGAAATCGTTAATCCGCCATTCACTTCCCATCTACTGATCGACCGCATTTCAATTTCATCTTGCGGCCCCATGTCCAGATCGCCGGAGACGACTCGCTCTCCACTCTCGATCCTAATCCGGTCCCGATATGGAGCGAGGTTGAATTCATCCGGATCCGGTAAACTCCTTCCCCAATACCGGATAAAATCTCCTTCCTCTTTGTCGTCATCAGTGGCATCCAGTGATTCGGAACGGGTTAATGAACGGCTGATTTCATTCTCGTCATCATCCAATGTGACGTCATAATAATTATGAGTTTCGCTACCGAATCCCCCAGGAATAAATTCCGGGCGTGTACCCACATTGACCAATCGGGTCTCTCCTGTTTCTTCATCTCGTACATTTCGAAAATAGGTATAGGTATTTATATTGTTATCGTCATAGCCATTACGGAAAGGATTGATGGTTCCGTTGGCGATGTCCACCGCTTCGGCCAGTGTGATTTTCCCGTTTGCACCAATGTTGCTATTGGTTGGATCGTTCACGGGTATTTCTGCGCCTTGCGGCAGCGCAACAGGACGAGGGACTGTCAATCCTTCAGCGCGGGTGACTTGTGTAGAAGCCGAACCACTGGGTGTCCAAACTTCAACTCGAAAACTTTCATTTTCTTCCCCAACCGTTGGCATCTGCACGATTACTTGATTTCTTGTCGTTGAGGTGACCGTCGCCCATTCATCTCCGATTTTGACTCTTGCATTGACCAAATTACTCCCCCGAATGGTGAATGACTCACCCGCTTGAACTTCGGTTGATGAGAGAGAACGAATGCGAGGGGGATCATAAATATCGAAGTATACCGTGTTGCTTTCATGACCGCGTTCCGTATCCCGAAGCAGGATGGGGACTGTTCCGGATAAACCGGCCGGAATCCGTACCGTGAGATAGTCCGGCAAAGCGTACGTTATTTCGGCTTCCCGATTGCCGATCAACACTTGTTTCGTATCGTCGCCATAGGGCAAATCCAAATACGATCCGCGTAATTGAACCGTCATTCCTTCTTCTCCATAAAACGGATTGTTTTCATTTGTGGTGGGAGAATAACCTACAAAAGGAGTGATATCCTGAATGAAGGGGACAGGATCGATGTAAAATTCGGTTGGCGCTGTTGCAATCGATGACGAAGCGCCGGTTTCGATGGAGAGTTCATAATACTGGAATAAATTCAAATAACGCGGCACTTTCACTACCATTTGCGTTGAATTTTCGACTCTCACAATTCGTGCTGGATGATCCCCGAATCGTACCGTATTATGCTGCGGATCGGTTAGAAAACGTTCCCCGTAAATCGTCACTTCACTACCTGGAGCACCGAATTCCGGCTCGATTCTCGTGATAGAAGGACGGAACGGATCACCGACCACTAGAAAGGCAGTTTCTAACGGTGTTGGTCCATAGGGGGCGATTTCCCAGCCGAGAGGATTGAGAAGATATCCCATCATTCCAGCGATCCGTTCACCAATTTTGCCGAGGGAAGAGATTCTGGATAATGCAGTCAATATTCCTGATGAAAGTTCCACGACAGTGGCACATGTTTCGTTCAATTTCTCTTTGGCTCCGGAGATGCCGGCTTCTTTCGCTGCATCGGCAACTCCCTTACTCACTTCAACCATGACGGTAAATAGAGCGTTCAACGTTTGATCATCATTTTGAGGGGGGATAAGCCTAGAACTATGTTCGATCAAAGATGTCATGCCTTTGGTCATGCCGGTACGAATGGCATTGCGCATAAAACCTTCTTCGCTGCCGGATATCAGGCTCCAAAAATCCATTACCGCTAAAGACAAGTTTAATACGATGGCCATATTGGCGTTGGCTCTTCCATCTTCGATTGTGGCGATGGCTTGAAAATCTTCCGGGTCGGTATTCGCAATCGAACCGCTGTACATGCGAAGGACATAAACGCCTTCTGTTGTGTTTTCGTAAGTAAAATTGTCACTTCCGACATCCAGCCAGCCTGATGCAGTATCGAAAGCGTAATTGATGGCTGTTCCGACGATGTCGATATTGGCTGTCCATTGCTTGGCGGGGATGACGGTGGTTTGTTTCGTCCCGATTTGCCGAATGCCATGGCTTGCGGCAACGAACGGATTCAACACACCGACCGGCATATCCGCAGGATCGACGCGGTACATTTTGACATACCAGTCCAGAGGACTGTAATCCAACGATTCGGGATATCCGACGGAAAGTTCTCTTCGATTGGCAAGGTGCTCGACTTCCACATAATCCAACCCGGCCCTTACCAAGCGGGCGGAATGGCCATTTGACAGTGGGATAAGTTGGATTGAGTTTTTTGCATGGTTTATAGGGGAAATGTTTTGTGAATGACGAATTTTTTTGCCTTGAGTCGTATGGGTTGAATACAGAAGACCTGGGGGAAGGTTATTGAAAACAGCAATCATCGCCGTTTCCCATGCTTCCTTGACTGCCGGATCGTTCAATCCATCTGCACCTTGGGGGTACCGATTGCCGATGACAGAAGCAAATTGTGTCACTTCGGGAATCGTATCCAAAATTTCCATAAGACGTGACACGGCGGCAGGATTGTTCGTGGCGAGAAAAGGATGCAGGAAAATCAAAGTCTTGGCAGTGCTCATCGCGTTGACTTGCATGGCTTGATTGGTTTGCCGGGTGCGGATGGTTTTGCCATTTTCATCAATGAACATTTCCGGAAGATTCAAGGCCAGGAAAGTATTGTTGGTGTCTCCCTCTGAAGCCGCACCGAGTAGAGATACTCCATCCCGATTGACACCGATATCGAAACTTCCTTGACTGTCGACATATTGATTCTCGTCAAACGTGCTGACGATGGTAAACTCTTCGGGATTCAACCCTGCACCCAAATCCAGCACACCCTCGGCGATTGCCGTGACAGTAAATTGACCTCCACTGGTAGTTTTTCCGGCTGGAGTCAGCACTTCGAATGCTCCCGATTGGGCTTCTTCGATGATTTCAACCGTAATATGGGTTCCCGTAATTTCGGAAATAGGAACTGGAATCCCTCCTAAACGGACGATATTGTTTTCCGGTGAAGCACTCGCAAAATTCTCACCGGAAATTACAACCTGTGTCCCTACAGCGCCGGTTCTCGGTTGAAAATCATTGATGACCGGTGGTTCATCGTAAAATTCACCGTTGAGATTTCCCTCCGGAATCAAACGGACGGCATAGCGTAGCATTTGCCGGACATCTTCCTCTGTCAATGTTCCATCTCCAATCGTTCGGCCATTGACGCCAGGATTGGGATAAACATCCGCACGCTCTTGTTCCCCATCGGTTAAGGTTTGAAGGCCAACGATGGAACGTAATGTTACAAGGGCATCCCGTCCATCGATCATGCCATCTCCGGTGACATCTCCCCGCTTGATGGCTTGTTGTCCTTCTGCCATTCCAGCGAGACCAATCAATAACATCAAGAATAAAGAGATTTTTGCAAATCCGCCAAGATTCGAATAGGTAAGACTCATTCTCATTTTGAATACCCTCTGACTTTCAATTAAATTCCCAGGGGAATGTTGTCACCTGTCCAACCTGCACATACTATTCATTCTCAAACATGCTCAATTGGAAATAATAAAGAGTGAAAATACAGCGCCTTCGTTCGGTATATCACTCACCGGAAAGGATTCCTATACATAGCATTGCATTGAAATATCGAATCATGGATATAATTATTCTAAAAAGAGTCACATTTTGTCAAGGAATGTATAAGGAAATAGTGTCATATTTACAAAACATTCGCGAAATACTTGACATTGATTTTCATTTTTGTGGGTAGAGCAAGTGTATTTCGTTCATCAATTGCGTAAGTGTAACATTGTGTTACCTCGATTATTGATCGCAAATGTTGATTTCATATTTAATTTCGTAGGTTTCCCTTTCGCAAAGAGCATTTTTTTGATATTGATATTGATATTGATCCGGATTGAAATTTTCATAGGAGTGAGTCGATGCCGAACGATCACGATACCCCCAATAATTCCTTTGCCCGCAGAACTTTCATTGTTGGAACATCGAGTGTCGCCCTAACTGCCATGCAAGCAACTTTCGCCTTCCCTACACCTAATAAGAAAATCCGTATCGGCATTGTCGGTGGTGGATTCGGGTGTTCTTTTTACTGGCATGAACATCCGAATTGTGTTGTGGCCGCTGTCAGCGATCTGCGCGCGGACCGACGCGACCGACTGGTGAAAACATATCAATGCGATACGGTTTACGAATCGCTGGAAAAATTGATCCTCGATGAAAGCCTCGATGCGGTTGCCGTCTTTACCGGTGCTCCCGATCATGTGCGTCATTGCACTGCCGTCATGAATACTGGGAAACATGTTATTTCCGCCGTGCCCGCAGCGATGAGCCTGGAAGAATGCCAACAATTGATTCAAACCAAGGAACGAACGGGGATGACCTATATGATGGCGGAAACGAGTTACTACCGGCAGGAAGCCATCACCGCCCGGCAGTGGTATCGGGAAGGGAAATTCGGTGATTTGTTTTATATCGAGGCGGAATACCATCATGATATGACACATGACGGTCCAAGGTTAAGATACTATGAGGGAAAACCGACATGGCGGTATGGATTTCCCCCAATGCACTATCCCACGCATTCACTCGGTTTCGTGACGGGGATTACCGGTGAACGGATGAAGGAAGTGATGTGCATCGGGCATCACAAAAAGAATGTCCAATTTTATGAAGATAATGTGTATACCAATCCGTTTTGCAATTCGACCGCATTTTATAAAACCGACCGGGGAAATTCGGTTCGCCATTCCGAATTTCGCCATGTGGCAGCCGGGATTTGCGAACGTGCACAATGGTATGGGGATCAAATGAGTTTCTTTATGCCCACCGCCAACGGTTCACCGCCCATGATTTGTGAAATCGGTAAAAAACCGGTACTCTACAATCAACCCAATCACTGGGAATCGGATATGCTTCCCCAACCGTTGCGTCACAATAGCGGGCATGGGGGATCCCATACTTTTTTGACGCATGAATTTATTTCTGCATTGGTCGAAAACCGGAAGCCTGCCGTCGACGTCTATGAAGCAGTTGCCTATACCGCTCCCGGAATCGTGGCGCATCAATCCGCATTGAAAGGCGGAGAACAAATGCAGATTGAGGATTTTGGCAATGGCAGTTGATATTTCTGTTAGATAATCATTTAATGATTATGAATTCTACTGAATTGGTTGTGAAGCCCAGAAGGACGGGGATTTCTACTCGTCCCAATAACACTTCGACTGGGTGAAAAATATGAAATTTAGTGAACTCATCAAAGCCCCTGAAATTACATTGAAAAATCATGGCGAAGTATATGCTGTTGTCAGTTCGTTCAATCGTGTCACGATTGTCTATGATGTGGATTCACCTGAAGAGCAATTCCACACAATCATGAAATCGAATCCACTTGGGAAGGCGGATAAAATTTATAGCGCTGTCAAGAATCACTTTAAGATGGAAGAAGATTTTTTCATCCTCGAAAATATTCCTTACAAAGACCTGCCTTCTAGCGCTGTAGAAATCGGTTCGAAAGTTGGTGTCTTGTTTTTTTCCAATACTTCCCGTTTTGGCGGTTATGCAAAAATCCTGAAACGTGCGGAAAAGCAACTGGCGAATAAAGGAGAAAAACTTGTCGGAAAAGACGCTTTGTTTATCTCGTTTCCTCTTCCCTTGATGAGCGCGAATCGGAGAAGGCGTTTTCGATTGCATCCCAATGTGGAGGATTATTTTCTTGAAATTTCCGGATTCGGTGCCCGCCGTGATTCGCCTATCCAAACGTTTCCGATTCACGATATTTCCGATTTCGGTGCAGCGATACTCTTGCCGGGAATTCCTTCAGATCATATTCCATTAGTAGGGGATACTGTCTATATCCGGCTCAATTTATTCTTGGCGGGAAAAGGATACATTTTGAAACGGGGAGTAGTACCAAGTCAGGCGGAAGTAACAGAAGGCAAGGTATCTCAACAGCAATTCGTGTTGAAATGCAAGGTGATTCATATTGATTATCCCAGTGAGCGGACAACGGAATTAGGATTGGAATTCCTCGAAGTTGCACGAGAAGGGATTTCTTCAGATCCGAAAAATTTTCCCCGGTTGACATATGTTCCTATTGATGAATCGGAGGGAATCCCTGCGATGTTCGGATGGGTGAACAAAGTCCAGCAACTCCGCCGTTCCGAAGATGTGGAAAAAGGAATCGCGTAATCTCGTAGGGGCGGTTCGCGAACCGCCCCTACGAAAAACAAACAATTCGCGAACCGCCCCTACCTGTAAACAAACAATCAGTGAACCAACCCTACCGGTTGAATTTACCAGTTTCCAAAGTTATAAACTTACTACAATATTTACGGAATCTTGAAATCTGAATATTTGAAAAATCCGGAGGATCATTCTGTGATCGATTTAAAACTGATACGTGAGAAGAAGGATTGGGTGGAACAAGAACTGCGCCGCCGCGAGCCGGATATTTCACTCGATCTTATCGTGGAAATCGATGAAAACCGCCGCTCTTTGCAGGCGGAAACCGATCAAATGAAGGCACATCAAAACAAGGTGAGTAAGGAAATCGGTACCCGGCGTAAAAACAAGGAAGATGCCGAAGACCTGATGAAAGAGATGAAAACTCTTTCGAAAGAGGTCAAGGAAAAAGAAGAGCAACTCCGGCAACTGGAGGAACAACTCTACAATCAAATCGCATTGCTGCCGAATATCCCCCATGAATCCGTCCCGACGGATATGGATAAAAGGAACAATCAGGTCATCCGGACATGGGGAGAAAAACGGGAGTTTTCCTTCGAACCGAAGAATCATCTGGAATTGGGCGCATCGCTCGGTCTCTTCGACCTTGAGCGAGCAGCCAAGATCGCCGGCTCGCAATTTCCGCTGTATATCGGATGGGGAGCGGAACTGGAATGGGCACTTCTGACATTTATGCGGGAGCATAACCGCAACCTCGGCTATACTCCTATTATCCCGCCGTTGCTTGTCAACCGCGAAACCACTTTTACTTCCGGAAATCTACCCAAATTCGAAGATCAACTCTATAAATGCAGGGATGATCCGTTTTACCTGCTGCCCACCAGCGAAGTGCCGATGACTAGCCTCTACCGCAACGAAATCATCGATGAAGAGCATTTACCGTTATGTTACACTTCGCTAACCCCCTGTTTCCGACGCGAAGCCGGGACTTACGGAGCGGAAGAACGCGGATTGGTGCGTATTCATCAATTCAACAAATGCGAACTCTACAAATTCGTTGTGCCGGAAACCTCTTACGAGGAGTTGGAAAAACTGGTCAAAGACGCCGAGCATATTTTAGAGGAATTAGAATTGCATTATCAAACCGCTTTGCTAGTCACGGGAGACATCGGCAACCAATCTGCGAAAACCTATGACATCGAAGTCTGGCTTCCCGGCCAGGATGCCTATTATGAGGTTTCCTCTTGCAGTAACTGTGAAGATTACCAAGCCCGCCGCGGCAACATTCGCTATCGACCGAAAGAAGGCGACCGTAAACCTCGATTTCTGCACACGCTCAATGGCTCCGGATTGGCTACGCCTCGGTTGATGATTTCGATTTTGGAGAACAATCAGCAGGAGGATGGTTCGGTTTTGATTCCGAGGGTGTTGCAGAAGTATATGGGGGGGAAGGAGCGGTTAGTGCCGAGTGAATAATGTAACGCATCCGAGCCGGATAATGTTGCGATACCGATATAAACCGGATCGGAGCCAATGATGGTACTCGCACTTCCGATGGTCATGGTTTCGTCATCGGGACGTCCGAGATCCCCGAAACTCATAATGAGTTGACCATTGATACTTTATCGGATTGAAAAGAGAACATGGATTCAAAGACAGATATACGAAGAGAAATTGAGGTTTACTCGTTATTTTTGTTCCCTTGATTTTCAGCCGAATAAGAGATACCATAAAGTAATACTGTATTACCAAAGAGCATAACCATGTTATCTTCACGATTAACTCAAAAATACCAAGCCACAATTCCGAAAGATGTACGAAAGGCATTGAATCTACAAGCAGGAGATGTCATTGAATTCAAGATGAAAAATGGTAAGGTCATGATTCAAAAGAAAATGCCTTTCGATCACGAGATGACAAAAGCATTGGAAAACACTCTGACTGAATGGTATTCAAAAGAGGATGATGCAGCCTATCGAGATTTATGACCAATGGAGTGTCGTTGTTGTTCCTTTTCCCTTTACCGACAAAGATACAACAAAAAAGCGACCCGCATTGGTACTTTCTACTTCAGAATTCCAATTAGACCATTCTCATGTAATACTTTCTATGATCACATCGGCTCATGCAAGTACATGGCCGACGGATACAGTAATTCAGGATCTGGGAAAAGCCGGATTAACAGCTCCATCTTTGATCCGTTTCAAAATATTTACCTTATATGAAAAGTTAATTCTTTATCCGATCGGTACATTAAGCATACAGGATCAAGTAAAATTCAAAGAGAAAATCTCTTTGGTTTTTAATCGATCATGAACAATATAATAGGAGAGGTGGGATTCGTACCCTCATCCCACCCTGCAATTTTGGTAAGGAGTATTTTGTGAAAATACAGGTATTGTTTTTTGCATCCATTCGGGACTTGGCAGGGAGTGGTGAACGAACGTTGGATTTTTCGGGAGGGACGGTTTCCGATGTTCTCAGCCAATTGCAGCAGCAGATTCCCGAGTTGGTGCCGCATATGTCCCGAATGCAAATTGCGGTCAATGAAGAGTATGCCGAACGGGATCGAGTTTTGCAGGAAGGCGATACTCTCGCGTTGATTCCGCCGGTCAGCGGAGGTGGGCGATGATTCGCATCCAGCGTGAGGATTTTCGTGTGGATGAAGTGATTCACTCCCTTGAGCGGCGAGGAGTGGGGGCGGTGGTAACTTTTTCTGGGATCGTGCGGGGATCAAGCCGTGACGGAAAGGTGGTGACAGCCGTTGAATGGGATGTGTATGAAGCGATGGCGCTGAATACGTTTGCAAAAATTCGCGCCGACGCCCTATCCCGATTCGGATTGATCGATGCCGCGATTGTTCATCGGTTTGGGCGGGAAGAGCCGGGAGAGAATTTGGTTTTGATCGCTGCCGCTTCGGCGCATCGTAAGGAAGCGTTTGACGCCTGCCAATATATAATGAATGAGATCAAACGATGTGCGCCGTTGTGGAAAAAAGAAATCTTTGAGGATGGTAGCGAACGCTGGATCGGGGAATGAAAGTATTGTTACAAATTTTGATTCAGTCGAGACATTTTTGTATTGATGTGATAGAATGTTGGGTGAATGAATTTCGTCTGAATCTGGATTGGGCAGGATGGGAGGATTTTCAGGATGAAAATATATGATGGTGTTTCATAATGGTTTGAGAAAACAATTATTGATTGCGGATCGCTCACTATATAATGTATTATTGTCAAAAGAAATATCCTGTTCATCCCCTCATCCTGGGTATCCTGATTCAGACATTTTTGGATAGGATGGTAAGATAATCCCAATATATTAGAATCAATTCTAAAAAAGAATATCATTACATATAGTAAGAGAGAATGATGAACGTATTGAAAAATATTCCCATAGTATTGTTTATCAGTTTGATTTGTGCCATTCATCAACCTTCGTATGCGACGAAGGTCAAACCGCTGAATTTAAAATCCATCACGAAAAATGCGCATGTTATTTTTGAGGGTGAATGCGTAGAGGTACGGTCAGGCGAGGATCCCGAGACCGGGCTGATGGCGACGTGGTATACCTTTCGGATCAAAAGCGGCTTGAAAGGAAAGCTCGGGGATGAATTTACGTTCAAACAATTCGGTGGTACAGATGGAGATATCACCGTCCACGTCCCGACTGTGACATATCAAGTCGGAGAAAAAGTGGTTTTGTTTTTGTACGGAAAAAGCGAGATTGGATTTTCCAGCTGCGTCGGCATGAATCAGGGGAAATTTTATGTGAAAAAAAATGAAGAGTCAGATGTCGAGTATGTTACCAATGGCATGCCGGCTATGTTGCTCTTCAAAGACATGCCGGCGACAGTCGCCACTTATGATGCCAAGGGCGTCAAAGCGTCCGGCGCCAAACGGCTGCGGGCGAAACTGATGGAACGGGATGATTTTCTTGAGACCGTAAAGCAACTGGTGCAAGCAGAACAAGAAGAAGCGAAAGAATAAATATGAATCAACAGCAAGAATCCATTCAATCGCAAGAAGAAACTTCCACAGCAAAAAATTCAGCCATTGAAGAACCGAGCGATTGTCAATCCGGTAAAAGAGGGGAATGGACGGCGGGACGAACCGCGGCAATCATCCTGCTGGCAGTTTTTTGTGGTGTTTTGGTCTGGAATGCCTATACTCCGGCGGATATCTTTTTTAATGACCTGAAGTATGAAGTCATGGTGGGGGATCGTTTTCAGCCGCGCGACGATGCGTCGGTCGAAGGGAATCCGCTTCGAATTCAAGATACTTTTTATCCCAAAGGGCTTGGGGTGCATGCCAATTCCGAGATTTTCTTGCGTTTTATTCCGGATGGGTATTCCTTCTTCATGGCGGAAATCGGGATCGATCATGAGGTGGGGGAAGAAAGTCCCGCTTCCGTGATATTTACGGTTATGTCAGACGGAACCTTGATGTATGAGAGTCCGGTCATCCAAGCGGGAATGCCGCCTCGGCAGATTTATGTCCACGTCAAAGGACGAAAAACCCTTACTTTGAAAGTGTCTGACGCGGTGGATGGGAACGAGGGGGATCACGCCGATTGGGCGCTGGCGAGGTTTACGAAAGAGTAAAGATGACAAGCGATTTCGCGAACGCAATAGACCGGATTGATGTCTAGGTCTATTTTTTATGTAATTTAAAAAATACTTATGCAGCCAATTGTTCTCACACATGGTTTTTTGGGGTATCGGCGGTTTCTGTTATGGGAATTGTTTCCGGGAGTCGAGGAGATGTATCGGGAACAAGGGATTGTCTCGTTTCGGCCGCTGGTGCATCCGACCGCTTCGATTGAAGAACGAGCGGAAGAACTCTTGAGCGCTGTCTATAAACAAATCGGGAAATCGGAACCATTTCATATCATTGCGCACAGCATGGGGGGGTTGGACAGCCGGTTTCTTGCCTCTCCGAATGGATTAGGAGAAGGAGAGCGAGTTTTATCGATTACCACACTCTCTACACCGCATTGGGGATCGCCGTTGGCGGAACGCATTCCCGCGCCTTTGCGAACCGCGTATTCGACCGGCGCGGGGATTCTTCGAAATATGCTTTCCAATAAGGATGAGATTTTTTTGCTGGATGGGATTGCTGAAAACCGGTGGGATGGCATCTTGCAGTTGACTCCAACTTACATGGAGGAGATTTTCAATCCTTTGATCGTCGATGATCCGTCGGTGTGTTATTTTTCATATGCCGGTTCCTTGGCGATGAAAAAGGGCCGCCCCCTTCTGAAAGGTTTACGGAATCTTGCCAATCAAATTCTTCGTGTCTATCAAGAGGCGAACGACGGGATGGTAACCGTACGTTCGGCAAAATGGGGGGAATTTAAAGAGGTTTTGCCTGCGGATCATGGTGAACAAGTAGGCTTGCAACTAATCCCTTGGCAAAAAAATTCGTTTGATCACCTTCCGTTGTTTCGGAGGATCGCAAAGGATTTAGAGCGATTGGAAACCGGATGAGGATATCCATTTCGTTCGATTTCGGCCTTCTGCTTTCGCAGTGTAGAGTGCTTTGTCCGCAGTTTGAATAAAGTCGGTGGTTTTTCTGTCGAGTGTCGGGGTGAATGTTGAGCCCCCGAGGCTGACCGTGACACAATCGTGACAATCCAATCCTTGGAGTTTGTCGCGCTGGTCAAAATTCTGAAATGTTTCTTGTATCGGATCGAAACAAGAAATTCCCCGATTCGTGCTTAGCCAAAAATTCCCGTTCTCGTCCAGGATCATAGCTGTGATCGCGTTCCCAGGCAGACCGTCTTTCATGGAATACCGGGTGAAGGTTTTTCCGTCTGGATTCATTCGATTCAAGCCGGAATTGGTTCCAATCCATAAACGATGTAATGAATCATTTTGGATGCAAGTCACCATGGTTCCGCTTAGGCTTGCTAGGGATTGCGGATCGTTTTGGTAGTGAACAAATTCATTCAACTCGGGATTATAGCGATTTAAACCGAATCCCAGCGTGCCGATCCAGATGTTTCCTTTATGATCTTGATAGAAACACTGAATGAATTTATCACTGATGCCGGTGTTTTTTTTGTCATTGTACGCGTGATGGATAAATTGGTCTGTGGCGGGATCAAGGACAATCGCAGCTTGATCTCGAGTTCCGATCCAAATTTTCTTCTCAGAGTCTTCATACAACGACTGTATAGAATCTCCTTGAAGACCAGTGGGTGAATTTCGGTAGTGTTTCCATCTATTCGTTTCAGGATCGAACCGGCTTAATCCCGGGGTGGAATACCCGAGCCAGATCGAACCGTCGTGGGCCGCAAGTAGAGATACAACATTATCGCTAAGAGGGCTGTTCGGATCTTTGGGATCATGCCGGTACGCTTGAAAAGTTTGTGTCTCCGGATCAAAGCGATTCAACCCTCCACCGACAGTTCCGATCCAGACAATACCATCGCTACCGGCGCAGAGAGAGAATATTCGGTTATTGTTCAACCAATCGGCACGATCCTCTTGCACATAATAATGATCAAACCACGATGCCCGTGGATTGTAATAAAAAACACCGTGATTGGATGTCCCAAACCAGTATCCACCGAATGAATCTTGTTTGATATCGTTCACGAGTATTTTTTCCTGGAGAATCATTCCCCCATCGGAGAGTTGAATATGGCGAAAGGTTTCTGAATCGGGATCGAAAAGGTCGATGCCACCTGCCAATGTACCAATCCAAATCAATCCCGAACGATCCTGAAAAATGCTTCGGACAACATTTGAACTTATACTCGATGGATTGTCTGGCGCATGTGTGTATTGTTTGTATCGGCCTTTCTTCAAATCGAGCTGGATAAGACCGTTATCCCACGTTCCGCACCAAACGTATCCGTCTTTACCGACAAAGAAAGTAAGAAAATCCGCTTTTTTCATCCCTGTTGGAAAAATATGTTCGTGCAGATGCTGATTTGTTCTTTGTCTTGGATCGAATTGGTCCAGATCACCACCGGCTACACCAATCAAGAATGTCCCTGAAGGTTCAATTACACCTTGATACAATGTATTTGAACGAAATGTAGCAGGATGATCCGGTTGGTTTTGATACCATGTAAATTGGTCCTTGTCCGGATCGTAGTAAGCCAATCCAGCGCTGCGTGTTCCAACCCAGACACCTTTGTCTTCATTCTTCAATAAGAAGGTAACACGGTTTTTGCGTTGGCTTTCCAGATCGCGTGTGAGTCGGCTGTGACAATGGATATTCCCCGTTTTCAGATTCAGAGAATGAAGTCCTTTGTATGTCCCGATCCATAGATGGTCATTGTCTTTTTCTACGATGGACGAGATCATATTGTGGCGCAGTGTTTCGAATGTTCCCAGTTCGTGTTGATACACGGTGAACTCATACCCGTCGAACTTGCAAAGACCTTCTTCTGTGGCAAACCACAGGAAACCACGGCTATCCTGCAGAATCTTGACAACGGAATTACTGCTCAACCCCTCGTTGATTGTATACTGTTCACAATACAGAACATCCGGAATTTGGGAAAAAGCGGGAGAATTCCATAAAGTTGCACAGAAGAGGGAAATCATCGAAAGGAATAAAATAAAAGGCTGATTGATGAGACCTTGTAATTTCATGATGCAATGCATTGGTTGCTTATCATTTGGAGATTGCCAATGATCCAAAGTTTGTATTCACTGGTTCATAGATTTTGAACGAGGATCGATGAAATTCAAGTTGCAGTGAGGTTTTCTGACAGGCAAAAAATGAATGCTTGAAATCGTTCAAGAATTCATGAACAATCAAGCGCTTGTATCAATTTGTTCCCCGACTTCTTCTTCCGTACGGTAATTCGGCTCCGGTGGTTCAATATCGCTTTCTTCTTGGGATATAATCGGCATCATTTCTTCGGCCGGTTCGTTCGGCTGGAATTCTTCCGGCACATTTTCTTGCTGTTGCCGATGTTCCCATAAATCGGGTTGGTTTTCTTGTTCTTGCCGTTGCCCTTCTTCATGGTCATCTTCGATGATCCCTTGTTTCGGTTCCATGGCTTGAGTCTGATTGACACTTTGGAATCGCCTCTCACTTTCTTTTAGTTCCCGGTCCCGATCGTGTTGGTCGTTTCGGACGGTGCTTTTTTCCTCATTCGTCGCTTCTTTCACCATTTCAGAAGCGGCAATGGCGTTATGTAAAGTGTTTGGAGGTAACATCATTATTTCTCCTCTACTACCTATTATAACAGAGAATCCATAACAGAGTCCTTGCTCGATGAAATTCATTATGGTATTAACAAATTGTTACATCTGTTTTGATGTACCATGACAATAAGCAGCATACCAGCCGTTACAGTTTTCGCTATTTACGATTGGATTTGAATAACATGATTTACAGATTGGAGAGTTTATAATGCGACGTCGTGATTTTGTTTTGGGTAGTGCCGGGATTCCGGCGATCCTGTCCGCGTTTCAGTCACAAACAAACGCTCAAGAATTGAGCCGCCCGAATGTCTTGTGGATTATCGCGGAAGATATGAGTCCGGATTTGGGGTGTTATGGCAACGATCTCGTTCATACACCGAATATCGATCGGTTGGCGGGAGAGAGTGTTCGCTTTACGAATGCGTTTACCACTGCACCGGTATGCTCCGCATCGCGTTCAGCCTTCAGTACGGGAATGTATCAAACATCGATCGGTGCGCACCATCACCGAAGCCATCGGGACGATAACTATCGATTACCGGATGGTGTTCACTTGATTGCCGACTATTTCCGCCAGGCGGGCTATTTTACCTGCAATGTCAAAAACGTGAACGAACACGTGAAAGGAACACAAAAGACGGATTTCAATTTCAATGTGGACCATCCGTTCGATGGAACGGATTGGATTCAGCGCAAGCCGGGGCAGCCGTTTTATGCCCAGGTCAATTTTTCCGAAGCGCATCGGAAGTTCAAACGGTCAAATGAACATCCCGTCGATCCGGAAAAAGTCGAGATTCCACCCTATTATCCGGATCATCCGATGACACGGCAGGATTGGGCAGAATATTTGGATACGATCGGTTTCCTCGACAAAAAGGTTGGCGCCGTGCTGAAGCGGCTGGAAGAAGAAGGCCTTACGGAGAATACCATCGTTTTCTTCTTTGCCGATCACGGCCGGTGCCATGTGCGCGGCAAACAATGGTTGTATGAGGGTGGGATTCATGTTCCCTTGCTCGTGCGCTGGCCGGGAAAGTTGGAAGGCGGAGCGGTTCGAGATGATCTTGTCAGCGCTATCGATATTACCGCTACATCCCTATGGGCGGCGGGAATCGATGTTCCGACGAATATGGAAGGGCAGGTCTTTTTGGGGCCGAATGCAGAAGAACGGGATTTTATTGTTGCGGCGCGGGACCGGTGCGACGAGACAATGGACCGGATTCGCTGTGTGCGAACCAAACGCTGGAAATATATCCGCAATTTCATGCCGAATCGCCCTTATTCTCAGTTGAATCGCTATAAAGAAAGTGCATATCCTGTGCTGAGGCTGATGCGAAAACTCCATGAAGAAGGTGAATTGCAGCCGGCGCAAGAGCGATTCATGGTTGAAGCGCGGCCGATGGAAGAGTTATACGATTTACAGAGTGATCCGCACGAAATTCATAATTTGGCGGTTTCATATGAATATGCCGAAATCTTGAAAAAGTTACGCCGGAATCTCGAGGAGTGGATTGAAGAAACCGGGGATCAAGGAGAGATCATGGAGGATCCGGCTATCACGGAACAGTACGAAGCGAAAATGAAAGGCTTGTATGATAAACGAATCCGCTCGCTCTATGAGAAAGAAGGTATGGAAATTCCATCCCCCCCGAACGTTGACAACCGCTGAGGAATGTTGATAATCGAATAACCGAGGGATGAAAAGTCGTTGCGGTCTTGGACAACTTGAATTCTGATCGGTTCATCCAATTGTTAGGAGGAAAGCAAATGAAGAAAATTTTGCTACTCGTATTCGTGTTCGCATTGGTTCCGCTGTTCGCACAGGCCCAATTATTCACCCCGGGAAACATCATCTTTGCCGATCCGTTTTATTCACCGGATGGGCAGATTGTGGAGCTTTCATATGACGAGGCAGCCGGTACCGCGACCATAATCAATGTGGTTCGTTGGGATCAGGGAGGTTTCGAACGGCGGAGAGCATTGGGACTCGATGTCGATCCGAATGGAAATGTGTGGGTCGGGATCACCTCGACCGGAGATACGGAAGCGGAATTTCCGCTCGGATTGGGAGAAGCACTCCGGATCGAACGGGATGGCACCCAGACATTCTTTTTGACGGATTTAATCAAGATAACATTTTTAGTCGCTATTGGACCGAATCAAGTAATTGTCCAAAGCAACAACGATGCCGATTACAATCTCGCTCAACTCGTGGATGCCACTAGCGGCGAAGCTGCGCTGACGAATTTCAACAAGACGAGTTACGGTGAAGCATTGCTGCTTCCGGACGGCCGGTTGTTGATGGGTGACAACGGTGTTCCCGGCATTCACATTTATGAAATGACAGGCGGGGATCCCATTGGAGTTTTTTACGATGACGGGCGTCCTATCCAATCGATGACGTATAACGAACAGATTGGGAGTATTATCGCGCTGAATCAGAACAATACACTCTTGCGTATCAGCCTTGATGGAACGTTGGAGGCAGAATATGACACGAGCGAGGATGGCTTCACCGGTCTTTGGGGAGTGGCGCAGATTCCAGGAACAACAAATATAATCCTTGGAAGCCACAACGTCGATGACACTTTCAATGAAATGGCGATTTATGATGCAACCGATTTCTCGCAAGTTCCGACGGTTCTTCAAGTAGTGGCCGGGTTTGAAGAAGCGGGATTACCCGCGGATCACGTGTTCCGGTCATTCTTCAATATTGCTGTGGTACCGGAAATCACGGATGTAAGGACGTGGGAATTGCAATAATCTTGACGGATCACCAAGTATCCGATGAAGGGAGGTATTGTATGCCTCCCTTTTTTCATTCATTGAAATGGTGAGCAACTGAAGAACTGATAAATTTGAAGAAAAATTACCGATGCCGCAATCCCTCTTTGATAATCTCCGTCGTCTCGGCATTCTCCCCGACAATATTTACCGCTTCTGTTACCGCCTTCTGGGCTTCAAACGGTTTGCACCCCAACGCGATCAAGGCCTCGATCGCTTCGGTACACTTCTGATTTGCAGGAAGGGATTTAGCCTCTTTGCTTTTCAACGCCATCGCTTGACGCAAGAGTAGGGGATGATTGGCATTTTTTAGGTCGAAGAGAATCCGTTCCGCCCGTTTTTTCCCAATCCCCGGGACCTGGCAAAGCAGAGCATGTTCATTGTTTTGGATGGATTCCACCAACCGTTCCACAGGCAGATGGGAGACAACGTCAATCGCCATTTTGGCACCGACGCCGTTGACACTAAATAGAATCCGGAAGACTTCCCGTTCCTCTTCGGTAGCGAATCCATACAGCACAAATTCATCTTCCTTGACGACCAAATGAGTGTGGAGTGTAACCGGTTCGCCGGTGCGGGGGAGTTCCCGATAGGTGGACAGTGGGATCGAGACTTGAAAGCCGATGCCCCCAACCTCGATGACGGCTGTTTGTTCCGTTTTATATGCCAATGTGCCCGTGAGGGTGGTGATCATTATGCTCTTCGATTCTCCCAGACGACCGAATTCAAATGGATATGAGTTAAGGCGGCAGCGAGCGCATCGGCGGCATGATCCGGTTCCGGCATTTCAGATAAGGAAAGAAGGATTTGAACCATTTTTTGCACCTGTTCTTTCGTCGCCCGTCCTCTACCGACTATGGCGTTTTTGATTTCCGTCGGATTGTATTCCGTCATGGGCAAATTCTTTCGTGCGCCGGCTAGAATAGCGGCTCCGCGTGCTTGCCCAAGAGTCAAGGCAATGGATACATTCTTGCAATACAACAATTTTTCGAAGACCATGCGATCCGGTTGGTGTTCTTCGATGATTTGCTGAAGTCCGTCATGAATGGTTTTCAATCGTTCCGGAAACGCTTGTTTCGGTGTGGTTTTGATCACGCCGAATGTCACCAATCTCGCCTCCCTTCCGGCAGCGTCTATAATTCCATAGCCCACCGCCTGTAAGCCGGGATCGATTCCTAAAATGCGTTCTCTTCGCTGCTGATTCATAGCAAAAAAACAACGGACACGAGGTCCGTTGCATGAGTTGTTCTATTTGTTTCAGGATAAGCCATTTTACATGCTTTGCAGCACTTCTTCCGGAATATCGAAATTGGCATATACATTCTGGACATCGTCGTGCTCTTCGAGATAATCCATCAGCTTCATCATCGTTTCCGCCGATTTTCCTTCCAGAGCCACCGTATTTTGGGGAATGCGGGTCAGTCCGGAACGAGTTGGTTTCAATCCCTTGCTTTCAAGGCTTTCTCGAACCGTATCCAAGTCTTCGATTTCCGTATAAATATGACACACATCTTCGTCAAAATAAACATCCATCGCTCCAGCGTCGATCGCGGCTTCCATAATTTCATCTTCGTTGAGATCGTCTCCTTCGAGAACAATCTCTCCACGCCGCTCGAACATCCAAGCGACACAACCCGACTCACCCAAGTTTCCACCGTATTTCCCGAAGACATGACGGATTTCGGCAGTGGTGCGATTTTTATTGTCGGTCAATACTTCAACGAAAACGGCGACTCCGCTGGGACCGTACCCTTCATAGGAAGTTTCCTCATACGTCACACCGGGCAATTCGCCTGTTCCTTTTTTGATTGCCTTATCGATGTTGTCTTTGGGCATGTTCGCCCCTCGAGCAGCATCGATAGCCGTACGCAGCCGCGGATTGGAATTCGGGTCTCCTCCTCCCAGTTTGGCAGCCGTGGTAAGTTCCCGTATCAGTTTGGTAAAAATTTTACCCCGTGCAGCGTCGACTTTTGCCTTTTTGTGTTTGATCGTACTCCATTTTGAATGTCCGGACATAGCACTAACCCTAATGTAAAAAGAATTCGCGTCATTCTTTCCCGCTAGTTCAAAGGGGAACAAAACGCTAGTATACCATCATTCGAGGATAGTGTACAACCATTGAAAGAAACTGCACAGAGGAATATTTGGAGAGTGTGGCTACCTCCATTTTTGATTCTACGAAACTTCATAGAGAATCCATGACTATCAATCCGACCAATCACCAAAGCAATTATTCGTTATCCATTTATCTTTTCCTGGCCATTCTTTGTGTATACATCACTTTTTCGCCAAGTCATCTGCTAACCACGCCGGATGAAGAATTGAATCTGAGAACAACTCTCTCTTTGATGGAAGGCCAAAGAGGCGCGATTCCGCCGTTGCGGGGAGGATTTGCCAGCAAACGGGGAATCGACGGGAAAGAATATGCGCAATACGGTCTTGGTTTGCCGATTTTGTCAGTCCCCTGGTGCACAATCGGCACAATAATCGATCCCAGCGAAGATACACAGTTCAATTCACTGGAACATGTCACAACGGAAACACAAACCGGTACCCTTTTTCTTCGTTGGTGGATGACGGTCTTTTCGATGATCCTTACCGCTCTGACCATTGTCATGTGGGAGAGTATTTTCCGGCGAGTCGGCTTGAAGACATCCTCATCTATTTTCTTCGCGTTATTACTTGCATTTTGCACCTACATGTGGCCACATGGCCGGACATTTTTCACCGAACCGGCTGCCACATTTTGTTTGACTGGGGCAGTATGGTCGTTTTTCAACGATCGAACAAATCCGAATGTAAATAAATGGATTTTTTTTGCCGGGATGTTTTGGGCATATGCGTTGCTAGTCCGAATTGACACCGGATGCACGGCTCCCGCCGCCTTATGGCTTCTATTTACAGAACAACGAAACGGAAAATTGCATTTGCGATGGAACCTTCGGGAATTCATCCTGTTTTCCATTCCATTCGCGGCTGTTATTCTGACAATCGCTCTCTATAACCAGTACCGTTTTGATTCATTTATATCAACAGGATATGAGGATCAGGCGGAAAAAATCAGATTTGCTACTCCGCTGTTGGTTGGTTTGCATGGATTCTTGTTTACGCCCGGCCGCAGTTTGTTTGTTTATTCACCACCGCTGATATTTGCCGCATGGGGAGTCATTCGATTATGGAGGCGTGACCCATGGTTGACGGAAGGAGTAGTATTAATATGCGTGTGCTATTTGGCGGCCATGTCGAAATGGCAAAATTGGGCGGGTGGCTATGACTGGGGTCCCCGGCATATCTATCAAACGACACCGTTTTTACTGTTTCTAAGCGCCGGATTTTTCTTCAATCGCACATTATTCGATTCCATCGCAAAGCGAGTCGGATGGTGCTTATTGATCCTTCTGTCTGTCTTCGTTCAGTTTCTTGGTTTGGCGATGGATGCAGTGTTTGTTATCAAAGAAATGGTATATAACGCCTCACAAACATTCGGCAATATGGCTCTCATGCAATTTATGATCTATCTTCCCCAGTTTTCCAGCCCGGTTTTACACTGGCGCGCCATCCAGAAGTATGGTGCGGATTTGTATATCGTCCAGTTTGGTCAACTCAATCCGTTTTTGTTGATCGTTTTTCTCATTCCGGTGGGATTGGCGACAATATGTTTTTACCGTTTGTTTAAATTTCTGTCTGAATCAGGATGACCCAGATTCAAGGATGAACAGGATACCCTCTATTGATCAATATGCGAAATATGCCGAGTATTCAGCAACCAATGATCGTCTTCTCGAATCGTCCTAAAATACTTTCAAGTATCCCATCCTGGATATCCTCCAATCCTGGCCAATCCGGATTCAGACTACAATCGAACCCGATACCCAATATCTTTCCGGTAATACATTCCCTCGAAGGAGATCATCTCCACAGCTTGGTAGGCGTTGGAAAAGGCTTCATCAAAATCTTGTCCCATACCGGTGACACCGAGAACACGCCCGCCGGACGTGACGATTTCGCCGTCCTTCTTCGCCGTACCGGCATGGAAAACAACGGCCTGGTTTTGCATTTGCTTTTCGGCTTCTTCCAAACCAGTAATTGTTTTCCCTTTCTCATACGATCCCGGATAGCCGCCAGAAGCAATGACAACA
Source organism: uncultured bacterium (assembly GCA_964412555.1). Classification (GTDB taxonomy): domain Bacteria; phylum Hinthialibacterota; class Hinthialibacteria; order Hinthialibacterales; family Hinthialibacteraceae; genus CAYPPG01. The sequence continues at coordinate 2,663 of CAYPPG010000069.1, read as the reverse complement.
CACATGGCGCTGCCGGAAGCAGTGATCATTCGGTCTTCCTGTAGATTTCCTTGAGCAGACTGTTGCAGCAAGGGAAGCAAATCTTCATTGATGACCGGCAATACCGCCTGTGTTTCCGGATCACCGAAACGGCAATTGAATTCGATGACATAAGGTTTGCCATCGCACATCATCAATCCGGCATAGAGAACGCCGGAATAAGGGCAACCTTCTTTCTCCATTCCAGAAATGGCCGGTTCGAGCACCGTTTTACGAATTTCTTCGATAACCGCCTCGGTAACAATCGGCACAGGAGAATACGCGCCCATTCCTCCGGTATTGGGACCGGTATCGCCTTCGCCGATAGGTTTGTGGTCTTGGGAAGGAGGCAAAATCACGATCTTTTTGCCATCTGTGATTGCCAAAATGGACAATTCCGGACCTTGGATGCGTTCTTCAATCAGCACGCGGGAACCGGCATCGCCGAACGCTTTTTCTTTCATGCACAAATCGATTGCTTTCTCTGCCTCAAGAGGATTGTTGGTGACAATTGCACCTTTTCCTGCTGCGAGTCCGTCGGCTTTGACGACAACCCGTGTTCCCTCTTTCGCCAACTCACGAACGTATTGTTTGGCCGGTTCCGGTTCCTCGAAGGATTCGAAGGCAGGTGACGGAATACCGTATTTTTTCATCAAATCACGGGCAAAAATCTTTGAACTTTCGATCTGGGCCGCCTTTCCGGAGGGACCAAACACATCCACACCTTGTTCACGGCAAGCATCCGCCAATCCCGCCGCCAGCGGAGCTTCCGGTCCGACGACAACCAAATCGATGGCTTCCTGTTTCGCAAAAGAGGCGATTTCATCGATGGCGTCGACTTTGATATCGATCAACTCGGCGAGATTTTCCATACCGGCGTTCCCCGGCGCACAGAATAAGCGGGTACAAAGAGGAGATTGTTTGATTTTCCAGACGAGGGTATGTTCACGTCCCCCATTGCCGATGACAAGTATTTTCATGGGATTGCTCCTTGGAATGACATTCAAGAACGAAATGTATGAGTATTCATGTTATTGGAAAGCCCCATACATTCAATGCCCTGGAAATCGTATACGTTCACGCATAACAATAGCAGATAGGATTCAACAAAAAGTTACCAAGTTGAGGTGGGGAATTGGAGATTCTTGGATCAAACGGCCGATAACTCCTATTGTCGATAAATCACATTCGGGGTAAATAAATACTTGTAAAGGTCTCATTTGTGCATCTCAGGTAAATGGCAATATTTTTTTGAAAAAATGAGAACAAATAGTACGTATGGTTTCATTCCCTTCACTCCTTATCGATATAACGAATAATCATCCACATCCGAAGGAGCGAAAGAAGAGAAATCCCAAATTTGGGAACGGTGGCCCTCATCTAACGTAACAAATTCAGTGCCGTCCGGAGAAAAATTGATATCATAGGAACTTCTGCCGCGAAGGTTGGACCGTGCCACGGGTTCTCCCGTTGCGACATTCCAGACAGTAATGGTATTCAAGCGGGAACCGAGGGAGATGATGTATCGACTGTCAGGTGAGAATTCGGCATAGTTCAATGTCTCATCCCATTGAAACAATGTATGAATCAATGTTCTATTATTCAAATCCCATACGTAAATTGTTCCCTCATCGCTTTCTGTTTTGCTGAACTGCCCAATGTAAATGGCAAGGCCATATTGTGCATCCGGTGAAAATCGCACCGATGCTCCATAACCTGGCACTGAAAAAACTTTCACAACTTGATCCTTTTTAACATCAATCAATTTTGCCGTATCCCACCAATCTCCGATGAGAATGAAATCACCATCTTTTGAAATAGCAACAGATTCAATGGTATTATCATTTTTGTATGAGTATAGTAAATTACCAGAATATAGATCATAGATCTTTGCCCAGCCACCTTCAGAAACAACAACAATTTGATCAAAATCGGGAGTGACGTCGTATGTTATCTCTACTGGTGAATGATTCTTTACATGGAAAGAATGATAAATAGTTCCGTTATATATATCCAATAGATGTAATGTATTTTCTCCGTCGTAACTTATACCAAAGACAGTATGATCCCTTTTAAAAAGGTGGTTTAAATTTCGAACATGGCTTGGTAAACTTGAAAACGACACACTTCGCATATAATTATAAATGTAAACTCTATCGGATCCTTCGAGCACCCCGTCGGTGCCATATTTATAATCAGGAAGGTAATGGTACAAACCAGGAACCGTTCGTATTAGAGGAAGAAATCGAATTTCTGAAGGAATTACAGTGGTTCTATGAGTAGGAATAGGAGCCTTATGGGATTCTTTTGCATTACTGATACCCATCAAAGAGTCGATGAAAATCAGAGAAATTAATAGATACATTTTATAGATATACATGATATCAATCCTTTCAATCTTGGATTCATATACACATTTTAAAAAATTATACAATCGAACAAGTAAAATTAAGGGAAGAGTGAGAATCACTCTTCCCTTATTATAATGAATCCAGTTTATTGCGTGTTCCAAAGTATTTCACTTCCATCATCAAACAGGCGAAACGTGATTATTCCTTCAAATGTATCCAGTTGATGACGGGTGAATGAGCAGGGCAATCGCATGAAATTGTGTAAAATAAACATGATAAACGCAACCTATTTTT
>CAYPPG010000068.1:22118-42240 GCA_964412555.1 uncultured bacterium | reverse complement strand
GACGGGTCAAACTGGGTGACTCCGGGTGGGTCAGATTAGCGCGGCGGGTGACAAATCGTTGCGGAGGGATGTGTTGATGACAGAATTGGACTGTTTGCCCGATGCTTATCGGATTATCAGTATGGAAACTCGCTGTGGGGATTTGATCGTATCCATGCTTTTCCAATTCGAGGTACGCTTTGACATAGGTTTGGTTTTCATTGAATGTTTCTCCATAATACCAATTGCTTTGCATCACGGTTTTCGGCATGTTCTGCGAAAATTCCTTGGGATGCTTCCATTGATAATCCGACCAAATCCATGCCCGAGAACTGTTTTTTTCCACTTCATCAATTAGGAAAAGCATGTCGTTCCACCATTGGTCCTGTCGGCGCACAACAATATAATTGTAATAGGATTGGTGCTCAGCTGTTTCTTCGTCCATTCCCAAATGGAACAAGGGGGGGTGATCAAACAATTCTACTACTTCGGAAATTAAATCACGGCAAACATCATAATACTGGGGGGTGGAAACCATACGGGCGTAAGGGCCAAGCCAGGTGTCATGGGTGCCGAAAAATTGAGCTTGGGAATCGGGATTAGACCCTGACTTAGAATTTTGTCCAATTCTTGTTTCAACCGGTTCGTCGTCCAGGCATTGTTGACGGCAATCTCCGGGTGGCTTTTGTATTGCACGGCATCACCAAGGTCGAGGATGACCGTGTTGTTCTTCCCCTATCGTCCATTAGAGGGGAAAGAGAATCCCGCTTATTTGAGTGTACTGGCTTCCGGTCTTTCCTTTGTCGGCCCTCTCACAGGAATTGCCATTGCAGCCGATGGTAATTATGTGGTCACGGATGTCGGCACTGAAGCGGTGATTCGTGTCGATACGAACAGTGGAGATCGTTCGATTGTGTCGAGTTCAAATCAAGGCACAGGACCGGAAATGGGAACTCCGATCAGCATCGATGTGGATGCGAACGGTAATCTACTTGTGGCGGATTTGGCTGGAACCAATGTATTGAGCATCGATCCAAACACCGGAAATCGAACGATCCTTTCCGGAGCCGATACAGGGAGTGGACCGGCACTCAGTGCACCGCGAGGGATAGAAGTGGAACCGGATGGCAATATCCTTCTGGCCGATTTCGGCTCCGATTCCTTGATAAGAATTGATCCGTCGACCGGGAATCGTACCATTCTTACCGGCAGTGATACCGGCGATGATTCGGGGGTATCACAGCCGCGGGATGTCGCTGTGGAAACCGATCAAAGCGTCGTGGTTGCGGAATATGGGAACAGAGGCGTAGTCAGGATTCACTCTGAATCCGGCATGAAAACCGTGATCGTAAGCGGTGAAATGTCGTCCGACTTTCAACATTGGTTTGATCTCAAGTAAAATTTATTAACATTAAATCTAGTAATCGTTATATGGGAGTGTAATGAGCGAATCCAGTTTAGCCGTTTACACTCCCTTTCACCTCCATCCTGCAAATCCTCGAATCTCGGTCAATCCCGATTTAGACAATCACTGAGAGCGCGGGCATCCTTGTTCGCTCTTGCAACGCTCCAAGTAACTTACCGCAATCCCAAGCGGGCAAGATGCCCGCGCACTGACATAATTGGCACAAAATTTGCTAAAATACCTTTCGGGCAACATAGCGCTATGTCAGCAAGACCATCAAATCAGGGTGGCTGGGAGCGCAGGCATTCTGCCTGCACTTCTGGGATTTGCTGGAAACTCCATCCACGACTACACCGTCCGCTTTTCCCTATCCCCCCATACTTGGGGGGATTTAAGGGGGGGTGGACATAAAAAAGGTAATGAGAGCCGGTAAGTCTCCCCGGCCCGGGCTGGTGACCCGGACCGTCGGATTTCAAACAGGTTCCGGATGGAAGCCCTTCGAAATTACGCCCCCAATATCCTCGAAAATTGTGATATAGATAGGAGATCGTATCCGCATTCCCCAACTCCGGTGTGAAGAATTTCCGTGGTTTGAAAGGATCATCCATGCTGTTCAGCGAGGGAAGGTAAGAGACCGGTGTCGTCAATTCCCAGACATTGATCAATCGATTGGGGGGAGTCGTGGCAGGATACGGATAGGCGTTATGATCGATGTGATAGGCTTCCAAGCCCATTTCTGCAGCGCGTAGATCGCTTTGGACGCGAGCCAGTTTGGCTCTTGTCTGTGCATTCAAAAAATTGGGAACCGCGATTGCCGCCAGGATGCCAATGATGGCCACCACGATAAGCAACTCGATCAATGTGAAACTCTCTCGTTTCATTGTGTTTGCTTTCATGGTCTTTTTCCTTTCCTTCGATCATTTGTTAACCATCATTGTTTTACGGAAAATTTGTGGACGGTTGTTTCTTCATATTGTTCATCCGGCCGTAGAATGGTGGTTGGGAAATAAGAACGGTTGGGTGAATCGGGAAAATGTTGTGTTTCCAGGCAGAAACCGTGATAAGGGCCGTACGGTTTTCCGCCGCCTTGCAGCCGGGCATTCAAGCCTTTTGCCGTATAAAATTGAACACCGGGCTGGGTTGTATACACTTCCATCATCCTTCCGCTTTGCGGATCATACACCGTCGCGCACAACGATAACTCGTTCGGCTCTTTCTTATTTAAAACATAGCAATGATCGTAGTTCTCTCCCTCCACCTCTTCTATGCGCGATCCGATGGTGTGCGGTTCCCGAAAATCCATCGGTGTGCCGACGACCGATTTGATTTCACCCGTTGGGATTCTTGCCTTGTCAGAGGGGAGATAGTGATCGGCGTGGATGTGCATGACATGATCGAGGATATTGCCCGAACCGGCTCCGGATAAATTCCAGTATGCATGGTTGGTAAGATTGACATGCGTCGGCTCATCCGATTTCGCCGTATAGCGCATAATCAGTTCATCCTCATCCGTCAACGAATACGTAACGGTGACATCCAAGTTGCCCGGATAACCTTCATGGCCGGCAGGACTGGTATGCGATAACACAGCGCTGACGCGGCCATCTTCTTGATTCGTTTTTGCTTCCCATACGATTTTCTGAAAACCGAGTGGACCGCCGTGGATATGATTCTTCCCGGCATTGGGAGTGACGGCATATTCCATCGCATCCAAAAAGAACCGGGCGCCTGCAATCCGGTTGGCATAACGCCCTACAACAGAACCGAAAAGCGGGTGGCCTTTTAGATAATCCTCAAATGTATCCAAATACAACGTGATATTCTCAACCTGCCCTTTGCGATCAGGTGTTTTGACGGAAATCAAAGTCGCGCCATAGGTCATGACCTTGATTTCCAATCCGTTCTTGTTGGTGAGTGTGAAGAGATGGACTTCCTGACCGTCCGGTATCTGACCGAAAACGGATGAATCCACACTTGCGGAAAAAGTGGATTCACCCGCTCCTATCGGAATCGAGAGGAATACAAGAACAGATGAAAGAAGAAGAATTCTCAACGAGTATAAGTATTTCATAGTTTTCCTCTTATATTGAAGGGAATTAGACTTCCGGATATTTCCACGGATCACGATATTCCCGTCTTAGTAATTTGTTCGCGTCCTTATCGCTCGTAATGATTTCTTTCTCGCCATCCCACATAAAACATTTACTCAGCTTGATGGAGAGCATCCCGAGCAGGCTAAGGCTTGTCGAGCGATGGCCGATTTCGATATCACAGATCGGGCGACGGCCGGTTTTGATGGCATCGAGAAAATCAGCCCAGAGTTCAGGGATGTTTTGTGAATCGGGTTCATGTAGAACGGGAGGAACATTGATCGTATCTTGTCTGCTATTACGGGGATAAAACGTAGAACCGTCGCCGCGCCAGCCGATATGCAATGTCCCTTCGGTGCCGTAGAAATAAATCCCAAGCGGATGTTTTTCCGCATTGTTGCCGCCGTAATGGCGATGCTCCCACACGGCGGTGAAAGAATCGTAATCGAATTGGACGACCTGCGTGTCGGGTGCATCTGTATTGTCGTGTCGGATATGCCGGCCACCAAAGGAGGAAACTTTTTTCGGATACGGTTCTTCGCTCCACCACGTAATGTGATCCATCCAATGGATGCCCCAATCACCAAGGGTACCATTTCCATAATCGAGAAACTGACGGAATCCCCGAGGATGTATCTTGGGATTGAACGGCCGGTACGGAGCGGGCCCGCACCACATATCCCAATCGAGTCCCGGAGGCACTTCTTCGTCGGGAACCGGGTCTCCCCCTCCACTGCCGTTGGAATGGACAAAGGCGCGAATCATGCCGATTCTGCCCAATCGACCTTCTTTCAAAAATTGGATGCCCCATATATTATGAGGAGATCCACGGCGGTGAGTTCCCACTTGGACAACGCGGTCATTGGCTCGAGCGGCATTGACCATAGCGCGGCCTTCTTTGAGCGTGTGTCCGACGGGCTTTTCGACATACACATGCGCACCGGCATTGCATGCGGCGATGGTGATGAGAGGATGCCAGTGATCGGGAGTCGCGACGATGGCGATTTCCGGTTTTTCTTTTTCTAAAAGTTCGCGAAAGTCACCGTATTTCTTCGGGGATTTTCCTGTCCATTCTTTCACTTCTTCGGCGGCCTTATCCAAATAACGCCGATCGACATCGCATAGAGCCACGACATCCGATTCGCCAGCTTGGACTGCCATTTGCAGAATGTTCATGCCCCACCAGCCGCTGCCGATCAAGGCGGTTTTGTATTTTTTGTTTTTGTTCGCGGCTTGAATGGCCGGAGCCGCAATCGTGAATCCGGCTGCGGCGGTTGTTCCTAAAAATTGACGGCGATTGAAACTCATGGAATGTCTCCTTTATTTTTCGATTATGGTTTTATCTTGATTGTTTTCTTTTGGTTCCCGGCACGCAATTCATACGTGCCTGGTTTCTCGATCAGTATATCGCGAAACACGACTTTTTGCTTCTGCTTGGATCGCATCCATACCCACTGTAGCATAGAATGCTCCCCGATTTCTAGTTCCACTTTGGCGATCCCGTCCTCTTCCATATTTTGAACCGTGACGGTGGCCGAAAGGGGAATGCCGGCGGTTCGATTCTCCGACGCATCTTTTTGTGAAATATCTAATTTTTGGTAAGAAGGAATAAGCAAAGAATATTCTGTGTTGGTCAAGTGGATGTGGTTCACCCGATGAAATCTCATCAACTCTTTGGGAATTCTTTGACGGGGAAAATGAAAATCGTTCAAGAAGAGGCGATTCACATGCTCACAGATCATGACCGGCCGGAGGCCTTCTTCTTCCACACTCAAGTGAATGTCTTCGAGTTGAAGGTTGTTCACGTTTTTTGCATAAAATCCCCACGCGGGCAAGGGGCGGGCGTCGACTCCCGGGTTTTTCACTTTCCGGCGTGCATCGTTGCGGGTACCGCCGCCTTCGAATTCGATATTCATATCCCTAAATACAACGTTCTCGAATGGAGTTTCCGCCCAGCTTTCCACAGTGCAGGCCGAACGATAAACGCCGGTTGCATCCACCCTGCCCACGGTGATCCGGCCGGAAGTATTGCCGGGTTTCAGGACGAAGTGAAAGGGGGTGGCGACATTTTTCATGGTGATATCGGAAATGAGCACATCATCGAGCGCACCTTCCGTCGCATCCCAGCCGCCGGGTTGAAGGTTGATCCCCGCCAGCATGTTTGTTCGTTTGGATGTTCGGTGTTCATACAAGCCGGGACCGTAAAACAGGCAGTCGTGAATGATAAGACGTTCGGCCGGGCCGATCAAACGAATACCATTGCAGGATGAATTGATAATACAGTTCGTGATGAGTACATTGTCCCAATACCGGCCGGCGATGGAGTCGTCTCCGGTGAAGAATTGGCAGCCGATGATACTCACATTGCGGCAGGGGCGGTCTTTCCATCCGCGAAAATGGACACCATCCCACCCGCCGGTAAACTTGACGTTTCGGATTTCGATATCGTGAGAGTGCTCCATGAGGATCGCATAGTTGGCAGAATCCTGGATGGTTATATCCCGTATCACGACGTTTTGACAATCCCCGAGAAGAATAGTATGCGGTCCCCGCATTTTTTCTTCCCCCTTGGGATCGAAGACTTTATTGCCGTCAATGATTCCCGCTCCGGAAATGGTAATATTCTCCACGCCATCCCCAAGGATCAGCGCCCGATGCCATCGTTTCCACTTACTCTCGATGACATCGCTTGGAGGATTGAAATTTTGATACTGGTCCAAATCCGAGGTACCGATCAAACGGGCTCCGGCTTCGAAAACCAGGGAAATATGGCTTTTCAAGTGAATGGTTCCAGTCAAATAGTTACCGGGGGGGAAGAGGATAACGCCACCCCCTGCTTCCGTGCAGACATCGATGGCTGCATGGATCGCTTTGGTATCGGAAGTATTTCCATCACCGACAGCCCCGTAATTGTAGACATTGAAGATTGATTGTTTTAAAGACGTAGAGGAAGACATTCCCGCTCCGATTGAGTGATCGGCCCCGGATAGGAGGAATAAAAACCATACATAGGAAAGCATATGAATCCGAATCATTGTACCTAAGTTCCATGTAAATATTCATGATGTAGTTGCTATGCATATAACACATGATACAGTATTTCTGGTCATAGTATTAGGTTTGACTTTCAAGAACAAGTGCCATTTTTTTCACCCGATTCGAGAAGTATAATGGATTGTCAAAACGATAAATGGAAATAGAAGGTGTCACGATGGGTAAGGTTCAATTTGATGAATATATCAAAAAACAAAGCCCAAGCACGGGATCGGAAACTACTATTGATTGGGAGCGGAAAAAAGAGGAATGGCTTGAGTATCTTCGGCAATTCAATGACCGATCCGTTCATGATTACTTCCCCCCCCACGTCGAGGGGTGGCTTTCCGCTTGCGCTTCTTGGGGAGGAAGGGGGAAAGCAACCCTCGACGTCGGTCAGTGCAGCCGGGAAGTAATCATGCTGAAGATCGATGTATCTTTACTTTTTTATAGACATCGCATAAATGCGACCAGCGCCTTTTTTTCGTCCATCGTCAGATCCAAATCCAGAACCAGATTGAAGAATTCCACGGTATCTTCCAATGTCAACAAACGGCCATCGTGGTGATAGGGAGGTGAATCTTTGATGCTGCGGAGGGTGAAGGATTTGATCGCTCCGTCGGCGATGTTGTGTTGATCGCCGATCACTTCCGATTCATAAAAACGTTCCAACTTCAGGTCATGCATGCGGTTGTCGAGATAAAACGGAGCCGGATGGCATACGTCGCAACGGCCTTTGCCGAAGAAGATTTGTTGGCCTTTCATTTCCATCTTCGTCGCTTTTTCCGGGATCAACATGCCGAAGGCGTCCAGTTTCGGTGCGGGCGGAAAATCGAACATGTTTTGCATTTGCGCCATCATGGCGACTTGCGAGGCGCGGTCCGGAAGGTTCACCCCTTTTTTCGCAGCGATGACATGGTCGCCATCGAAGTAGGCTGTCCGCTGTTCGAATTCCGTAAAATCTTCGATCGAACGCAGCGAGCGTTTGGAACCGTGAATTTGCTGGTTGAACATCCCGCGGAGGCTGACTGTATCCAAACGGAAACGTTTGGCCTGGGGCCGTGTGTCGGGATTGAGGTGGAAGGCGGCGTTGGTGTGCCCGTTGGTATGGCAGTCCAAACAGGATACACCCAAACTCGGTTCTTCGACTTTCCGGTCTTCCGTTTGGTTGAATTGCTGCTGCGGGAACGGCGTCAATAAGAGCCGCATTCCTTCCATCTGGACGGGGGTTAAAATTCCCTTAAAGATTTCATAATAATTCTTGATCGTTAAGAGTTTCCCTTGTGAAACATCTCCCAATTCCGGATGAGTAGTGAGAAAAATGGGCGGTGGAAACTCTGGGATTAAATGATCGGGAAGATCGAATTCCGTATCGAATCGTTCGAGATTCCGATTTTCTGCATCCATGATTCCGTCGATATGGTCTTGGGGAAAGACCTGTCCGCCGGTGCTGTGTTTGGAGTGGGGCAGGGGACGGAATCCCATGGGGAACAAGTTCTTTTCTTTGATTTCCATCGGACTCATATCGTTCAATTTGTCCCATGTCATCCCGCCGTGCAGCTTCACCCGTACACCTTCTTGGACATATTTTCGTTTACCGGACATCATCACATTCGAGGGACGGTCGCTTAAATCATACCGCCGCTCCAACAATTCTTCTTGACGCTCCATGTATTTGTCTTTTTCCTCGACATCCATTTCGTAGATTTCTTCGAACGGCATGTCCACCATGACTTTCATATACGTCCAGACGTCATATGGTTTGCCTTCTTGGGCACTGGTATATTGAATACTGCAGAAAATACAGATTCCCAATACGGCGATCATCAAACTCCATTGTTTTTGGATTACCATTTTATTCTCCTCAATAAAAATAAAAGATTTACTTTTACGTAAGCAAGGATTATTCCAATTGAATGAAATTCTATAAAAACAAATAAGCGCTGAGAGGGAGAAGAAAGGAAAACTAGTTTTTACTGAATAATAGCAGGATATTGTGCAATGCAAGATGTATAAATGAAAAGGGAAATATTTTTATATAGGAGTGATTCTTGATTAAGTAGGTAAACTATTTGAAGTTTCAGAATTCTACAGTAGTGTAGAAAAACTATACAGGATGGGATCCCCAAAAATTCCCTTTTGATGGCGTTCAATTGAATTTTCTTTTAACTTGCTGCATGGGATTGAATGGTAACTCCCACTTCCAGTTCCTGATCCAGTGAATGAAGGATTCGAATGAGACGATCCAAAGTGAATCGGCCGTAATCCGCATTGCGGATACGTGAGAAATCCGCTGCCGCAAAGCCGGTTTGGCGGGCCGCTTCGCGGGTTGATAACTGTTGATGATCCAGAATACCGATAATTCGAGCGGCGAGAATACTTTTCGCTTGGCGAATATCGGCATCGGCATATCCGAAATCTCGCCATGTGTTCCCGCTCCCGCGTACGAGTTCCAAATTGTTGTTCATGACAGCATCTCCTTCAGTTTTTTAAGGCGTTTTCGTATCATATCCAACTCATCTTTTGGAGTTTCGATTCCCTTTTTCGATTTTTTCTGGAAGGCGTGAATAACCCAAATCTCATCTCTAATTTGGACGGTATAAACAATCCTATAGGCTCCGCTACTATATCGAAGACTAATTTCAAAGACTCCTGGCCCAAATCCTTTCAGTGGTTTGGCGATACCTGATTTTTGTCCTTGAGCAGCGATATCAAGCGCACGCAGGAAATGTTCTTGAGCCTCTTGTGGAAACTTGAGAAAATCTTTTCGTGCTCTCTTTATCCAGGAGACTGGTTTGATTAGCTTCATTGTAGCAATATGTTGTCATATTTGACATTATATGTCAAGATTGAGAAAAATAGTAAACAAATATTCATGAATCAGTTCCATGTATAAATTCCGTGCTTGGCTGCAGTCGGTACGTTCAAACCTGCACTTTTCCATTCCGATAAAATGAATTCTCCTGATAAAAGATTTTCGATTTTACTTGTCAATGGAACAATAAATACATCTTGGGACGAATGTTTCTCGCTTACTATAACGACCGGTCGTATTTTCGTAACACTCAGATTCGTAAATGGATAATTGACTAGGATGACATCATTTTTGGAGTAAGAGTTCATAAATATCATCCTCATGGTTACCCCATATTTCATCCAAAGCCGGTTGGCTCAGCCGGAACCAAAATTGGTCTTCGTTTTCCGGTAAAACAGTTACCAATACTTTCGTTCCTTCAGGGTATTCAGTCGGTTCCTGAATTTGTATTTTTCCGTTTTTTATAATTGCCAAATGAGTTTTAAGCATAATTATTTTCCTCGATTCGTAATCAACATCATGGCTTCAAAAATATTGTACTTTCGTTCAGTGTAGCAAAGAATCATTTTCATGGCAAGAATTGAGGGATCGTTAGAAGCGAGCTGTTGTTGATACGAAAAGTATGTAGGAATTATAGGTAGATGGATGACAGGTGGAGATAATGGATGATCATGTAATGAATCCTGAGATAGGGTTGATCGTTGAAAAAGAAGTTATTTCGGCGAAGAATCTTCTCTTTTCCGATCCACGATCTGATCCACGATCCGATCCGAATATTTTTTTTCTTGTTCCTTCAAAAAGGCACAATATTTATGGAAATCGTTATCATGCTCTGCCAGCATTTGAGTTCTCCATTCGTGTATTTCATCGATGAGATCTTTCTCTTTTTTTTCATAATTCCCATCCTTCGCGATACTTCCGATATTTCAACTCATTTGCTTTCGAAGAATTCGTAAACTCTTTCTTCTCACCATGCCATTTCAGTTTCTTGTCGACGCGGAGGGCGATGTTGCCGATGGCGATGGTTTCGCTGAAGGCGTAGGCGTTGGGGAAACTGGCGTCGGAGGCGGGGCCACCTTGGCAGGCACGTATCCATTGTTCCAGCTCGCCGATGGGGCGGGGAAGAGTCTTGGGGGGCGGAGTGAAGGCTTTCATTTTCTTTTCGGGGATGAGGCGCGGCTCGCCACCGCTGAAGCCGGCGAGGATTTTCCCTTTATCTCCGACAAATAGCATACCTTCATTCGGCATGTCTTTACCGTCTTCATCCAGTTCTACCGGTTTGGGGGGACGTAGTCCACCGTCGTACCAATAGAGTGACATCGGCGGCATTTCATCTCTTTCCGGGAATTCCCAATGAATCATGGAGGCGCGCGGATAGGAGATCATGTTCTCTTGCTTATTCCAGAGACGATCGACGATTTCCCAATACTGGCTTCGTCCTGCTTCGACGCTGATGGGGGAGCCTAATTTCATGATTTCAAAGATTTGATGGAAACTGTAATGCCCCATATCCCCAAGCGAACCGGCGCCGAAATCATACCAGCCACGAAAAACGGCATGCGTCAGGGCAAGATTGTAGGGGCGGTGCGGAACCGGTCCCAGCCACAAGTCCCATTCGAGTCCGTCCGGTACAGGCTGTTCCGGAGGATATTCCGTCATGCCCTGCGGCCAGAAGGGGCGGGAAGACCAGTTGTGGACTTCACGAACCGGGCCTATGGCTCCGTTCCAAATCCACTCGCAAATAGTAGGAGCTGATTCGTTTCCGGCGGCGCAGAACAAATGGGTTGCGGCATTCGTTTCGATCGAAGTCTCAACCGCTAGTTGTATTTCACGAAACACGTTGGCGATGGGTTTGTGTGTGATGGCGTGTTTTCCCTGCCGCATGGCGGTGATGGCGACGGTTCCATGGAGGTGATCCGGTGTCATGATGTAAACGGCATCCAGATCTTTTTCTTTGTCGAGCATGTCACGAAAATCGATGTAGGCTGGGCATCCTTTATACTCGCCGGATGGTTTGTTTTTACTGTAATAACGTTCGACGATTTCTTTACCGACGACTCGTCCGCAGCGACAGCCTTCTACACCTTCATCCCATTTCGGATCGTCTAAAAATTTCCGGATTTTATTACGCAGTTCGTTTTTTCCCCAGGCGACATAATCCGTGCTTTCGCGATTCGGATCGCAAACGGCGATGATTTGGAGATTTTCATTCGGTAACGCTCCCATAAGATTGCGGAAACCTTGGGTACCGCAACCGACATAGCCGACATTGATCTTATCGTTGGGAGAGACGGATTTCGCATTGGCCAAAACGTGACGTGGTAAGACAGTTAGAGCGGTTGTGGCGGGGATGGATGTTTTTATGAAATTTCGGCGATTGAGTTGTTGATTGTCTGACATGATTTTCTCCTTTAATTTTTCATGGATTCTATAATCTCGCTTCCGGCCAATAAAAAAGCTCCGACTCCGTATTCATGGGTTGAATCGAAATTTGTTTCTTCCGGTTTGTGTCCCACTTTCTGTACCCATCCCAATTTGCCAGATTCATGGACACAATCGGTCAACCCTTTCCATGCTTTCAACGCAATGGGTTGATAGTGTTCACGATTCAGCATCTCATGGTTGATTCCCCACGTCAATGCATAACAGAAGAAGGCGGAACCGCTGCTTTCTGGATTCGGGTATTCTTCCGGATCGGTCAGGTTTGTTCTCCATAAGCCGTCTTCGCCTTGGCGATGGGCAATTGCTTTTGCCATGGTTCTGTATAAATCCACATATTGCGGATAGTGGGGGTTGTCTTCCGGCAGGTATCGTAATATTCTCGGCAGCCCGGCAATGACCCAGCCGTTTCCCCTCGACCAAAACACTTTTTTGCCGTTTTTCGAAACGGCATCGATATAGCGTTTATCCCGGTAAAACAATCCATACTCCTCATCGTAAAGCAGGTCTTTGACATCGGCGTACATTTCATGCATATAGGTTCGATATTTCTTGTTTCCCGTGGCTTTTGCAAGCATGGCCAGCGCAGGGGGAGCGGTGTAGAGAGAATCGCACCACATTCTTCCGCCTTCCAAATACCAAATATCGGGAGAGGATGGAGAGCCGGGTTTGCCCGAATCCACCCATTCGATCAAGGGGGCGATCATGGCTGGATCCTTTTTCAGGAAATACAGTTGTAGATAGGTCTGTCCGCAGGTGAGCCGGTTGGCCAACGACCAGTCTGTGCCTTCTTTCCATTCATGCTTTTTAGCCCATTTCATTGCCTGTTCAAGAATATCCGGATCACCGGTCGCTTCATACAGAGCCATCACGCCAGTGTAATACGTTGCTCGAATCCATGTGCGGTCGCTTTCAACGATTTTATTTGTATTCCGATGTATATAAGGATGAGTCAAGGTATACTGATTTACTTTTTTTAGAAGCTGGATGACTGATTCTACGCGAGAAGAATTGTCTTCTTTAGAAAATGTACTGCTGTTTAGAAAATAAAGGGAACACATCATAACCAAAAGAAGAAAGAATTTTTTCATGTTTCTAGTCCTTTCCTAATTGTCTCATCAATTCTTCACATGTCAAAATAGTGCCATAGTAAAGGGCGATGTCTCGCAGAAACGCGGCATGGGACATTTCATCGCTCCCCCCGCATCCATCCGCGAGAACGAAAATGTGAAAATCACGAAAGAGGGCTTCATGGGCGGTGGCTTCGCAACAGCAGTTGCTGGAGACTCCACCTATAATTACATCCCGCACATCGAAACGGCGCAGGATGGATTCCAAATTGGTGTCATGGAAAGCGTTGTAGCGATGTTTTTTTATGACAATGTCTGTGGATAGCGGTGATAAATCCGTATGAATTTCCGTGCCGGGAAGGCCAACTTTCAGAACCGGACTATTCCGGTCCATTCTCCACCACTCGGCAGTAGTTCCTCCATCGATTTCCGGATTGTAATAACAATGTTGGGTGAAGATTACCGGTCGCTCTAATTTTCGGTATAGATCAATTAAGCGTTTGAGACGGGGGATTACAGCTGGACCGCCCCAGGTCGGTAAAATTCCATCATTAAGAAGGAATTCGTTTTGCATGTCAATGATCAGCAGGGCGGAGCGGGATAGATCAAGGGATCTGAAACGAAATTTAAATTCTTCTACCCCATGCATCCAGGTCGGTAAAAGTGTCTCCAGTTCCAATTCTGAGAGAAATTGTTTCTTATCATCATTCATTGTCTGAATACTCTTATTACATAATTTTAGTCTTGTTCTTCATCCTTTTTGTCTGAAGCGGCTAACTGACGGAATTCATATTCTTTCCTTTCCCACAATTGCGACAATTCGCGAACTTTTTCCGGATGCTTCGCAGAAAGATCGTTCATCTCGCATCGGTCTGTTTGCAGGTTATACAATTCCCAAGGCGCATCCTTTCCAGCGGCAACCAGTTTCCAGTCACCGACTCGGATGGCTTTGTTGTCTAGGTGATGGAAATAGATGAATTCGTGGGATACGCTGCCATCTGCCGTGAAAGTCGGAACAAGGCTTTTCCCGGCAAGAGGTGGAGTTTGATTTCCTTTCCATATCGGTGGTGATTTCACTTCGGCTAATTCTAGAATCGTCGGTAATAAATCGACGAAATGTCCCGGATTGCGGCGGAGTTCTCCCTTTGCGGATAAACCCGCAGGCCAGTGGATGATCAATGGTGAAGAAATGCCTCCTTCATGCACCCATGATTTATGGTAACGAAACGGAGTGTTGGCCGCCGTGGACCAGCCCGGTCCGAGGCAGAGATACGATTGCCACGATCCCGGTACAGCAGTTGGATCGTGCATATCACCGCGGATGATTTGTTCGGCACTCGCGCCGTTGTCCGAGACAACGAGAATTACCGTGTTCTCATACGTTCCCATTGCTTTTAGTTGTTCAATTACGCGGCCGATTTCTTGATCCATGCGATCGATCATGGCGGCGTGGATCGCCATTTTGAGCGATTGGAAGTCTTTTTGTTCATCCGTTAACTTCTTCCATGGGATCGCTTCTCCTTCTTCGCCATCGCCGATCTGTGTTTGCAATTCTTTTTCCGATAGGTTCCAACTCGGTTTGATTTCCGGTTCGAGGGCTGGTAATTCGCAGTTGATAATTCCCATTTCCCGCATGCGCTTCCAGCGGGATTCTCGTATGGCATCCCAACCAACATCATACCGATCTTTATACCGGTCAATGTCTTCTTGTAATGCATGCAAGGGAAAGTGGGGGGAAGTAAAGGCCAGATAATGGAAAAACGGTTTTTCTAAATGTTTGTTGTTGTGCTCTTTCAAGCATTGAATGGCATGATCAGCTATGGCAGTTGTAGCGTAGAAACCGCTCTCGGGAGAAACGGGAGGAAGCGGTTGGTCGTTTTTCCAATGCTTACGTGGAGAGAAGAAGCGGTCTTGGTCGTCCAAACGGTAGGAATGATCGAAGCCTCCATGGCGAACCGGCATCGGGGCACCGAAGATATGCCATTTGCCGGAATGATAACATTGGTAACCATGCGGTTTGAGATAATGGGGGATCAAACGGGTCCAAGAGGGTAAATTGCCTTTCGGTGGATCCATCCGAACCTGTTGAGCGTAGTAACCTGTCAGAATACAAGCGCGGGAGGGCCAGCAGCGTCCGGTGGAATAAAACTGAGTGAATTTCAATCCATTCGCGGATAATGTATCAAGGTTTGGAGTGGCGATTTCGCCGCCATAGCATCTAGGATCTGAGAATCCCATATCGTCTGCAACGATGACTAAAAAATTAGGTTTATTGAAATTGTTCTTCTTACTTGCAAAACCATTCGATACTTTGAATGCCGGAATACCGAGGGTGGTGAGTTTGAGAAAATCGCGTCTGGTGTTCATCGATCGTTCCCTGATTCAAGAGTATTGTTGATTCCCATTTGTGTTTGAGTATATAAGTGGCATAGTAGAGTCAAAAAACGCGAGGATCAAACCCAGATGAAAAGATTATTTTTACTTGTTAGTGCACTATCATTAATGTTAAATGTTCAGCTCTATGCTGCCCTAGATCATGAGACATTGAGTGACAAAGGTTTTGGTATTGACACACCGGCTGGTTCCAATGGGCGTACTATTTATGTTACCAATCTGAAAGCCAAAGGTCCCGGATCGTTTCGTGCCGCCGTTGAAGCAACAGGACCTCGAACAATTGTTTTTGAAATTGGTGGAATCATCGATCTCAAGAAACAGACTATTGTGATATCAGAACCCTTTGTGACTATCGACGGATTGAGTGCGCCTCGGCCTGGGATTACGTTTATTCGCGGTGGAATCTCGATTCGAACGCATGATGTCTTGATTCGCCATATTCGCGTTCGTCCTGGTGATGCGGGGATGGGGAAGCGTAGCGGATGGTCTCCGGACGGTATTTCCACATCTGCTGCTTACAATGTTGTTATCGATCATTGTTCAACGACGTGGGCGGTGGATGAGAATTTGAGTGTGTCCGGTCCACGGCTGGAAGGACCGGAAGCCACATCCCATGATGTCACGGTCAGCCACTGCATTATCGCTGAAGGTCTCCATGATTCATCCCACGAAAAAGGACCGCATTCAAAAGGGACACTAATCCATGATTATTGCCGGAATATTGCGGTCATCGGCAATTTGTATGCCCATAATGTGGAGCGCAATCCTTATTTCAAAGCATTTACGACTGGGGTAGTGGTTAACAATTTGATTTACAATCCAGGTAGGCGAGCGATCAAAGTCACCTATGCGGACAGCGAATGGGAGGATGTGCCGATCGAGCCTCAGAATTGTAAGATCGCCGTGGTGGGAAATGTCTTGATTCACGGTGTCGATTCACGTGGCGATTTGCCGTTGGTTTCCAATCGGGGAGATGTGTATTTGGAAAATAATATTGCGCTTGACCGGAACGGAAATCCGGTTCCCATGACAGAAGGTAAAATCAATATCCTCGAAGAGAAACCGGTTTGGCCGGATGGTTTGAAGGCATTGCCCGCCGCTCATGTGATCGATTATATTGTCCGCAATGTCGGTGCACGGCCGGATGAGCGTGATTCCGTCGATCGTAGAATCATTGACGATTTTTTACAACGGAAGGGCCGCATTATCGACAGCCAGGATGAAGTGGGCGGATATCCTACGCGCTCTGCTCATGAAAGAAGTGAAAAATTGAAATAGAAACGGCGATGTTCTATAAAAACATCAAAATCACGATAAAATCGTCAAGACAAACAATTGTGGTGCGGACATCCTGTCTGCACAGAAATATTGTGAAGCGGACATCCTGTCTGCACAAGAGGAGATTCTCCTATGATTGTAAAGAACGCTACAAAAAACGCGTTAACCCTTGGAGCCGGTGTGGAACGAAAAATTCTCTCGCTTGGCGGACAACTTATGGCGGTGGAGTTTACCTTTCAGAAAGGCGCTGTCGGTGAAATTCATTCTCATCCCCATGAGCAGATCGGTTATATTGTCAAAGGCCGCTTCGAATTGAATATGGAAGGAAAAAAAGAAATCGTCGAAGCGGGAGACACCTATTATGCCGGTCCCAATGTCCCGCACGGAGTGGTGGCGCTGGAGGATGGCAAGATTTTCGACGTTTTCACTCCTCAGCGAGAAGATTTTTTAGCCCAGCAACAATCATCATAAGAAATATGTGCAAACTATATTGATAGAGGAACGAGGTATTTGACTGATGAATCGACTATTGAAATTTGGTGGTTTTTTAACGTTAGTATCGATCACAGGCTTTTTGTTTTCTTGCGGAGGTGGCGATGGTGAATCGCCTGCTGTCCGCACTTTCAGCCTGCCC
Organism: uncultured bacterium; assembly: GCA_964412555.1. GTDB lineage: Bacteria > Hinthialibacterota > Hinthialibacteria > Hinthialibacterales > Hinthialibacteraceae > CAYPPG01. The sequence goes on along the minus strand of CAYPPG010000068.1, from coordinate 25,103 downwards.
CATGTGTTGAACACAGATCACCCTGTCCACAAGGCGCTGGAAACATTCGCAGAGGAAGTGAAACAGCGCAGCAAGGGGACGATGGAGATCAAGATTCAGCCGGGTGGGACACTTGGGAATGAGCAGGAACTGTGCGATAACGTTAGTAATGACACCGATGCTTTCACGAAAATCTCATCGACCATTCTCGAAACGAAGGCGGAATTGGCAAAAGTGTATTCATTGCCTTATCTCTTTCGAGATGAAGAGCATATGTGGAAAGTACTTGATGGGGAGATCGGAGATGAATTGCTGGATATGGCGGTCGATCAGAACTTGAAAGGCATCTGTTATTTTGATGCGGGAGCGCGGTCGTTTTATACGAAAAAGAAAGTTGAAACGCCGGCGGATTTGCAAGGCATTAAAATCCGTGTGCAAAAAAGCGTCATGATGCAGAAACTGGTCGAGACATTGGGGGCTTCTCCGCAACAAATCGCGTTTTCGGAGCTGTATACGGCGCTGGATACCGGGGTGGTGCAGGGAGCGGAAAACAATATTCCCAGTTATTACACGACACGGCATTATAATGTGGCTCCTTATTATATTTTCGATGAGCATGTCTGTATTCCGGATATTTTGCTGATGAGCAATGCGCGTTGGAAAGCGCTAGCCGCAGAAGAGCAACAAATCATTATGGATTCCGCCGAGGTGGCGAAAGAGTTCCAAAAGAAACTGTGGAAACAGGCGAATCTGGAGCAGATTGAAACCATGAAATCGGAAGGTGTTACCTTCACGTATCCGGAAGACAAAACGCCTTTTGTCGAAGCGACGAAACCGATATACGACGAGTTTGAGGGAACGGAAATCATGGAATACGTGGAACGAATCCGTGCGGTGCAATAATTATTCAAGGAGCAAAACTTGCAAACTTTTTGGAATCGCTTGGATCAAACGCTGACTTTCGTTCTTATCGTGCTCGTGATCGCGATGGTGTTCAGCATCACGGCGGAAATCGTTTTGAATGCCGCTATTCAGCCTATCACCAGCGCGTGGATACAATCCTTGGAGGAGGAATCCGTAACTAAAACTCCTTCTTCTCTGCGTAATGCATTGGGCGGTGTGATGAGTTTTGTCGCGAATGTATCGGCGCCGGTGAATACCGCTTCTCAAACTTTGCTCGTTTGGATCGGTATATTGGGAAGCGCGCTGGCTTTACGCTATCGTTCCCATTTGGGGGTGGATGCGCTGGTGCGGCTTTATCCTCCCAAAGTTCGATTCATTCTCGATTATATATCCACCACATTGATCGCCTTGTTTTCATTGACCGTTTTGGTGATGGGCGGTTATTTGGTTTGTTATAAGGCGTTTTCACTCGGTTCGAAAATGCCGGGTTTTGAACTGCTCAATCGGGGGTGGTTTTACCTGGTTTTAATCATAACCGGTGTCTTGAATCTGGTGTATTGCATCTATCATTTTACTCATCCGAAACCTGTCGGAGAGACGGAATTCGAAGAAAAGGAACAATCCAATCGATGACCCCTGAGATATTGGCAACCGTTGTTCTGATTGCAGCGTTTGTTGTCTTGATATTGCATAATATTCCCATTGCATTCGCGATCGGAATTTCGACCGTCTTATCCTATCTCTGTTTGTGGCCGGATCGTCCCATGCTTGTGTTTATGCAGGTGGCGAAGGATATGTGGCATGGGATCGACTCGTATGCTCTGCTGGCGATTCCCATGTTCGTTCTCTCCGGATTGTTAATGGGATCGGGGGGGATTGCGCGCCGGTTGATTGACTTTGCGGATGTGTTGTTCGGGCGCGTCGTGGGAGGGCTTTGTTACGCGAATGTGATGGCGTGTATGTTGTTTGGCGCGATCTCGGGATCGGCTACGGCGGCGACCAGTTCCATCGGCGCATTCATGATTCCGGAAATGCGGCGGGAAGGATATGACCGGGAATTCAGCACATCGTTGACGTTGTCGGCGGCGACGTTGGGGCTTGTGATTCCACCGTCGAATATCATGATCGTCTATGCCGTGGCGTGGGGGGATGTCGGAGGGCGGTCGGTCGATGTAGCGGCGATGTTTATGGGAGGATTTTTGCCGGGGATCATTATCGGCCTCGGGCTTATGCTGGTTGCTGCGTTTCATGCAGTGAAAAAGGGTGTCAAACCGACGGGGGGCGTTTCTTTCCTTGAGGGGATCAAACGCTTTAAGCGTTCGATTTTGAGTATGCTGTTGATGGTCATTGTGCTTGGGGGGATTATCGGCGGACTTTTTACCGCCACGCAGGCGAGTGCGGCGGCGGTCATTTATTCGTTCATTCTGGCGGTGTTCGTGTATAAAAAGGTTCGATGGCGGGATTTGCCTCCGATATTGAAAACCACTGCCATTACGACCGCGTTCATTTTTATTCTGATTGCAACCAGCAAGGCAATGGGGAACTTGATGGTTCGATTGGAACTGCCGCAGATGGTCAGTGAAACTTTATTGAGTCTGACGGATAATCAATATGTGTTGTTGCTGATCATCAATTTGATTTTATTGTTTGTCGGAACATTTATGGATATGACCCCGGCGGTTCTGATTTTCACCCCGATATTCAGCCAGATTGCCGTAACGACGCTGCATATGCATCCCATCCATTTCGGGTTGATCATGATTGTCAATTTGTGCATTGGGATTTGCACGCCGCCGGTAGGAACCGTCTTGTTTGTCGGTTGTGGGGTCGGGGGGACGACGATCACGAAATTGATCAAGCCGATGTTGCCCTTTTACGCGTCTATGGTTTTGACTCTCATGATTATTACCTATCTCCCCGAAGATGTGATTCTGTGGCTTCCCCGTCAAATTTCTCCGAATCTCTGATGGATTGGATTAAGTAAAGGAGGGGAGCGCTGTACAGGTGTAGAGTGCAAATGACATGGGTAGACTTCGCTTACCCATGGTACCCGCAATGCGAATGACATGGGTAGACTTCGCTTACCCATGGTACCCGCAATGC
>CAYPPG010000068.1:12752-22018 GCA_964412555.1 uncultured bacterium | reverse complement strand
ACCCGCAATGCAAATGACATGGGTAAACTTCGCTTACCCATGGTACCCGCAATGCAAATGACATGGGTAAACTTCGCTTACCCATGGTACCCGCAATGCGAATGAGATGGGTAGACTTTGTTTACACCTTTCATGTGCCTACGAGGACGGGGTGTGGGTTTTCAAGCACTTCTCGTACTTTCGCGGCAAGTTTAGCAGGAGTGAATGGTTTTTCAAGGAAATGCGTTTCATCGCTGAGAACACCATGGGGTGCGATAATTTCGTCGGTATAACCGGACATATATAATACGTTGACATCCGGTTTTATTTCAAGCAAGCGATCCACAAATTCACGGCCGCTCATTTGAGGCATGACGACGTCTGTTACTGCCAAGTGAATGTGTTTATTGTAACGAGAAGCGATTTGCAGGGCTTCCTCTCCACTTGCGGCTTCTAGGACAGTATAACCTCGCACTTTGAGGACATTACACGCTAAGGCTCGCACGCTGTCTTCATCTTCCACTACAAGTATGGTTTCAGTCCCGTTCGATATGATCTCCGGACCGGAGTTTGACAATTCGCCAGAATGGACTGGAGAATGGAAAGGGAAATAAATTTTGAAGATGGTTCCTTTATCCAGTTCACTATATACATAAATATCACCTCCCGCTTGTTTCACGATCCCATACACCGTCGCCAATCCCAGCCCGGTGCCTTTGCCTTCTTCTTTGGTAGTAAAGAAGGGTTCGAAAATCAAACTTTGAGTAGTTTTATCCATTCCGCATCCCGTATCACTGATCGATAAACAGGCATATTTTCCGGGATTCAATGCCATATGCCGCCAACTCATTTCTTCGGATAACACCATAGTCGTTGTTTCCAAGGTAAGGGAACCTCCGTTCGGCATGGCGTCCCGCGCATTCACGACAATGTTCATAATGACTTGCTCGATTTGTCCAGGATCCGCTAGAATTTCTCCGAGATCGTGATCATACGAAGCGGCGAATTCGATGTCCTCTCCGATCAATCGGCGCAAAATTTTTTCCATATCTTCCACGATCTGATTGATGTTGACCGGTCTTGGTTGGATGATCTGTTTACGGCTGAAGGCCAACAGTTGCCGGACAAGAGTCGAAGCACGCTCACCCGCCCCGGCGATATTTTCAAGGTGTTTTTTCATAGGACTATTGGGGGGAGTTTGGTTCAGAAGAATATCACTGTATCCATTGATGACGGTAAGGAGATTGTTGAAATCGTGTGCGATGCCACCCGCCAGCCGGCCGATGGCCTCCATTTTTTGCGATTGACGTAATTGTCCCTCGAGTTCGGCTTTTTCTTGTTCCGCTTTAACCCGTTCGGTAATGTTTTTTCCGGTTGCGACGAAATGTGTGATATTCCCTTGTGGGTCTTTCAATGGCGAGATGGTTTTTTCGATATAATAGAGTTCGCCGTTCTTTTTCTTGTTGATGAATACATCTTGGAAGGTGTCACCGGCTGTGATGGTGGTCCAAAGAATATCATAAAATTCTTTATCGTGTTTGCCGGATTTCAATATCCGAGGATTCTGGCCGATGACCTCTTCTTTGGTGTACCCTGTCATTTTTTCAAAAGAAGGATTGATGTAGAGAATGTTTCCTTTGACATCGGTGATGACAACGTCGTCCGCGGTTTGTTCCACGGTATTGGTGAGAATGTTCACTTGGCGTTCGGTATTCTTGAATTCGGTTATATCCTGAATCGTTCCGATCATTCGGACGGCAATACTGTTTTCATCGAAAATTGTTTTTCCCTCTTCATGAACAATACGGATTTCTCCGGTGGATAAAATGATGCGATGATCGATGCTATAACGGTGCTGTTCCGCCAGAGCGGAATTGACGGCTTGTTGTACCATTTCCCGATCCTCGGGATGGATTTTTTTAAGAAATGAATCGTATGTGGGTTGATATATTTGATGATTCAATCCGAAGATACGATAGATTTCATCAGACCAATAGAGGTGGCCGGTTTGGATGTGCCATTCCCAATGCCCGAGCTGTGCAATTCGTTGTGCTTCGATCAATCGTTGTTCACTTTCTTTCAGAGCATCGAGAACGATTTTTCGCTCTGTGACGTCTCGGCAGGTAAATAAATTTGTTCCGTCGAGTATCGATACCTGTTTGACATTGATCAAGACAAAATGACTATCTCCGTTCTTATCGATGATTTCCCGTTCGATATTACGGATTTCATTTTGCTGTTCCAATTCAGAGATGGTGTAGAGATTCGAACCGAGTAATTTATCGATTGTACCGAAATTCCAGACTTCTTCTTTCGAATATCCAAAAATGTAATCGACATTGGGACCAACATATACAAACTGTCCTTCGTTGTTGGTAATGAATACGGCATCCGAAATGTTGGTGAGGATAACGCGGTGAAACTCTTCCGATTCGTCCAAGGCCTTCTTTGTTTGTTTCTGCTCCCTGCGTATTTCGGCTTCCCGTAGTTCGCGTTCGATGGCGGGAACCAGGCGTGTGAGATTGTCTTTTTGGATATAATCATGAGCGCCGGCTTTCATGGCCGACACGGCGGTCTCTTCCCCAATCGCTCCGGAAACGATGATGAAGGGGAGATCCAATCCGGATTCTTTCAAGACGGCCAAAGCGGCGGAACCACAGAATTGCGGCATGGAATAATCGGAGATCACGAGATCCCACGATTGGTGATGCAGCGCCTTTCTCATTGCTGCGGCGCTGTAGACTCGTTCAGAAACCGGTTCATACCCGCTGCAGCGTAGTTCTTCCAGTAATAAAAGTGCGTCATCTTCGTTGTCTTCGACTATCAATACATGAAGAGGTGTATTCATACTATTTACCAAATAATAATTTTGATTAATTGATTATGTCTCAATGATTCACTGATGGCGAAACGGGAGTGATATGAATATCGCTCCCGTCTCGCTACTCCGTTTGGGGATTACACGATTTCTTCGAATTCTTCGTCAAAATTGATCTCGTGTGCTTTTGTGTTCCGTGTTAGGGAAGCACTTTGTTCCATATTGGCGTACGGCAATTGTTTGTGTTGAAAGTTCGCTTTGGTATTGATCGTTCTGTTGCCGTTTGATCCGATTTTGAAAAGAGACACCATTTCTTGCATGACTTGCGACTGGGCCGAAAGTTCTTCACTGGCGGAAGCGCTCTCTTCCGAGATGGAAGAATTTTGTTGAGTGAGTTGATCCAATGTACTGAGTGCCTGTTGAATCTGCTTGGCGCCTTCCGACTGCTCTTGGCAGGTAATGGTGATTTCCTGTACGAGTTGAGAGGTCTTCTGGATATCCGGAACGACTTGTTGAATGATTTTGCCGGTTTGCTCAGCACCGGTTACACTATTACGCGCCAGTTCGCTGATTTCCTTGGCAGCCTGCTGGGAGCGTTCCGCCAGTTTTCGGACCTCGACGGCGACAACGGCGAATCCTTTCCCCATTTCACCGGCACGGGCGGCTTCGATGGCGGCGTTGAGGGCGAGAAGGTTGGTTTGATCGGCGATGTCATCCACAATTTCGATTTGCTCCGCAATTTTTCGCATGGCCGCAACGGTTTCGGCGACGGCTTTGCCGCCCTGCTCGGCGTCGTTTGCCGATTTTCCGGCGATTTCATTGGCCTGACGGGAATTGGCGGCGTTTTGTTCAATGGCGGCGGTCAATTGTTGGATCGAAGCGGACGTTTCTTCCAAACTAGAAGCTTGTTCCGAAGAGGAACTTGCCAAGTTTTGTGAGGAAGCGGATAGTTCTTCGCTTCCGGCGGCTACTTGTTCCGCGGACTGTTGAATGTTGGTGATGGCTTCTTTCAATTTGCTCGACATCGAGTTGAGGGCGTTCACCAATAAGCCGATTTCGTCTTTTTGATCGATTTCGATTTGATGAGTCAAATCTCCCTCGGCGACAAGTTGGGCAAATTCGACACTTTGTGCAAGTGGCCGGACGATCGCACGGATGATCAGCACAGCCAATATGATTCCGGCAAGGATGGCAATAATCCCGAATATGCCAAGAGATTGGATGGCGCTAGAATTGGAGGCAACCAATTGAGGACCTAATTCATCCTGCACCGCCATGATGTCCAATTTGACCTCTTCCACATTGGCGGCCACTTCCGGTCCGATACGATCCAAGGTGTTGGTCACGATGTTGTTTCTCTCGGTGATGGTGTTGACGAGTTTGTCAAATGCTCCGATGTATTCGTTTTTTAGCGATGCGATTTGTACAAGGTTCTCTTTTCGTTCGGCTGTTCCGGCTGCTTGGGAAAGAGCATCCAATTGTTCCTGCAGTTGTGTGAATTCGTTTTGTACGCGTTCCACGGATTGTGACTCGTTCGTATCCAGAAATTTCATGACGTGTAGACGTGCAAGCAACAAATTCCGTAAGGCCAATCCTGTAAGATAGACTTCGTTATTCGCACTATCCTCCTCTGCGCTTGCCATGATTTTTGTCAAAGTCTGTTCGATAATAGGACCTTTCTTGTTCAATACATCATTCAGCAACCGATTTCTCTCTTCTTGTAAATTCACAACTTTCACGAAGGCGGCTTCATATTCTTGAATGGCAGAATCGACGGTGTCAATTTTTTCTGCGCGTTTCGGATCTTGGATGTTTGTATGCGCTTCCTGAAGAAATTCGTTCATTTTCTTCAGATATTCTTCATACTCTTGCTGGTCCTTCTCGCTGCTGGTGATCAGAAAATCTTTGACATTCATTCGAACCATCAACATGTTGGCTTGCAGACTGCCGGTCAGATTCGAGTCCCGTGCCATTTCCCGATACTGAGTGAACCCGTCCGAAGAGCCTTTCAGGGCTGTGTAGGCAATGCCGATCATAAGGACCAGTAAAATCAATACCAATGTAAAGCCCGAGCCGATTTTTACGCTTAACCTCATATTTTTGAATGTTTCTTGAATCATGTTCTTTTCCCTTTCTGATTGGATCGAATCCTTTTGTTTGTTGTGGATTGTTGCTTTTTCTCTGTACGGCATTTTCGTAAATGGAATTTCTGTATTGATTTTTTCATCACTTCCCTTCAAAAGTATTTGATTTTCAAATTGGTATGGATCAATCAATTACCTTGAATGTTCATAAGACAGTTTATGGATTTTGGCTTCGGGAACCGCGATAAAATCGTGATCGCCATTTGACCGAATTTTGAAGCGGGATACCAGTTCCTGCATGGATTGCGCTTGTGCGGACAATTGTTCACTGGCGGAGGCGCTTTCTTCCGAGGTGGCGGAATTCTGCTGAGTGATTTGATCAAGGGAACGCAGCGCTTCGCGAATTTGATCCGCGCTTGCCGATTGTTCTTGGCAAAACGAGGTGATTTCTTTGACTAACTTTGCGGTTTGTTGAATGTCGGGGACAATTTTTTCAATCAACTCACCGGCGATTTCCGCTCCTTTGACGCTATCCATGGCCAGTTCGCTGATTTCTTTTGCCGCCGTAAGAGATCGTTCCGCCAATTTTCGGACTTCTACCGCAACTACAGCGAATCCTTTGCCCATTTCACCCGCACGGGCTGCTTCGATAGCGGCGTTGAGCGCCAGCAGATTGGTTTGGTCGGCGATATCGCTGATGATAGAAATTTTCTCGGCAATTTTCTTCATGGCGCTCACGGTTTCGACTACCGCTTTTCCGCCTTTTTCGGTATCGGTGGCGGATTGATCGGCAATGCCATTGGCATGACGAGAATTTTCAGCGTTTTGATCGATGGACGAGGTTAATTGTTCGATCGAGGCAGAGGTTTCTTCCAGACTGGATGCTTGTTCCGTCGTAGCGCCGGCTAGATTCTGAGAAGAAGCGGAAAGTTGTTCACTACTGGCGGCGACCTGTTCACTCGATACTTGAATATTTTGAATAACATGGCTTAAACTGAAAGCCATTTCATTCAACGCTCCGACAATCTCCCCGACTTCGTCTTGTTGATCGATGTCGACGTGTTGGGTAAAGTCGCCATCCGCCACGGCTTTTGCCATGGTAAGTCCTTTGCTTAACGGCTGGACTATTCCTCGTGTAATGATCCACGCAAGAGTGATCCCAATCACCAGTGCAATAATGGAAACGATGAGAATGGAGCGGAAAACACTGCCCCCCATCTCTCTCATGCGTTGTCCTTCTTCCAATGTCGCCGTGTCAGTTTTCTCAATGATTTGATTGAGAAGATTTTGGACATTTTCCAAGTGAGGTAGGGTCGTATTGACATATACTTTGTTGGCTTCGCTAATATCGGAAGGATTGTACACCTCCTCCACATGGGCTGCCGATTCGTGAAGTTTCGTGTGAGGGTCTTCAATCGAATCAAGTAGGGATGCGATTTCAGGTACTAATTTCTCTGCCTGTTTTCGTCCTTCTCCATAATACCATTTGCCAAAGTTGCATTGATGAGGATTCTTTTGGACTGTCAGTGTCGTGATTTTGTTATCCGTGAGTAGATTGGAAACTTGGCCTGCCCAGGCAAAGTGTTCAATTTCCCGTTGTTTAAGTTGTGAAGTGAGCTGATTGTATTGTTCAACATTTTGATATGCGTCGATTATGCTATCGATGCCGGAAACCGACCAGAAAGTAATCAATAACAGAAGGACAATGATAATTCCAAATCCAACTCCTAATTTTTTTCCCAACCGTAGGTTCCTCCATTGGAGCTTCATAGTTTTCTCCTTTTTTTTCTAGTTTGTTCGATGAATCTCGAATTGTTCGGTTTTCCAAATAGCAACAATGGCGCCAATATGAGATTGTCTTTGTGAAAAAAATGGAATTTGGATTGATTTTTGTCTATGACTACTTCATTCTAGATAAGAGGTAGGTGGTTGTTTTGTAAGCGTTTGAAATTGTTGAAGTTATGTTGTGTGGATAGTCGATGCAGAATGCACTTTGAATGGATAGTAAAGAAAATGAATATGGTAGGGGCGGTTCGCGAACCGCCCCTACCTTGTTACAGGTGTTACATGAAACGGTTTGGATGTAACAGTGTTACATGTTTCAATGTTACAGATTTTGATTGGCTGAGGGAAACAATCCAAATTTTTTGATTTTTCTCCAAATGGTTATGCGGTTGACGTTGAGAATTCGTGCGGCTTCTGAACGATTCCAATTCACGGATTCAAGAATGTTTTTCAACTGTTGGGCTTCATTTTCCGTACTGGTCGATTGAGGTGTAGAGATGGCCGGTGCGGATTCTAATTCAAGTTGTGTTGGTTCAAGTATTTCAATCGGGAGATTTTCCGGGTAGATCATATTTTCCCGACTCAGGACGACGGCATGTTCAATGACGTTTTCAAGTTGCCGCACATTCCCCGGCCAATCGTAGTTCAGTAAGATTTCCATCGCTTCCGGATCGATGCCTTTGATATGGCGATCGATTCGGTCCTGGAATTTATTGAAAAAATGGCGGACAAGGAGTGGAATATCTTCGCGTCTATCCTTTAAGGGTGGAATTTGGATTTTGACCACGTTCAAGCGATAAAACAAATCTTCGCGAAAACGTCCTTGGGCAACCAATTCCGATAAATCGCGGTTCGTGGCTGTCACGACACGGACGTTGATCTTGGTGGTTTTTGTCGAGCCGACGCGTTCAATTTCCCGTTCCTGCAAGACGCGCAACAAACGGATTTGCAAATCGGGAGAGATATCACCGATTTCATCGAGAAAAATCGTACCGTTTTGAGCAAGTTCGAATCGTCCCACCTTATCACGTTCGGCGCCGGTAAAGGCTCCACGAACATGGCCGAACAATTCGCTTTCAAGTAAATTTTCCGGTAAGGCGGCGCAATTGACTTTGATGAACGGCTCATTTTTGCGCGTGCCGGTGTGGTGAAGCGCGGCGGCGATCAATTCCTTCCCTGTACCGCTGGCTCCTTGAATCAAGACGGTTGTTTTCGTATCGGCCAAATGGCGAACCAGATCGAAAATCTTCAACATGGAGGGACTTTTCCCGATGATATTGTTAAAAGAGAATTTGCTGGTCACTTCCGTTTCCAACTGCCGGAGGCGGGTAATATCCCGAATGATCAGAACTGTTTCTTCTTTTCCATTTTCTATCAACGGAGTGAGACCAATAATATAAGTCCAATTCCGGTCGTTGAGGGTACCGGTAAGTTGATGTTCATGAACCTCTGTGTGGCTGTCAAGCGATTTCTTGACGGTGGAAGCGATATTTTCTCGCCCAGGTGTACATAACGAAGTAAAAGAATGACCGATCACTTCTTCCACATCCACATTGAAGAGCCGGCTTGCGGCGTGATTCATGTTTACGATGTTGAGATCTTTATCGAGAGCAATGATGCTGTCCAACACCGTGTTTCGCAGTTGTTCCTCCAGGATTTTTCGCTCTTCTTCATTGCGTTTCCGTTCGGTAATATCTTGTATGATTCCGAAGAGCCGGATCGGTTTCCCTTGTTGATCGAAGAAAACTTTGGCTTGTGCTTGCACATATCGCACATCACCATCGGGGCGAAGGATTCGATATTCGGTGTGATACGCTTTTTTTCGGTATAACGCATCTTCGATGGCTTGCCGAAAAATCGATTGATCGTCCGGATGAACGCGCTCCAATAGCGCTTGAAAAGTGAAATCGAATTCATGCGGGATGATGCCGAAGATGTGGTACAACTCATCGGACAAATAAAGAACATCGGATTCCATTTGCCAATCCCAGTTCCCCAGACCAGCGATCCGTTGTGCTTCCGCCAGCCTCGCTTCGCTTTTGCGCAGCGCCTCTTCGGCCGCTTTCCGTTCTCGGCGAATCCGTGCTTCGCGTAGCTCTCGCTCAATGGCGGGAATCAATCGAGCCGAATTCCCTTTTTTAATATAGTCATGGGCGCCGGCTTTCATGACTTCGACGGCGGCTTCTTCTCCGATGACACCTGATATGATGATGAACGGCAAATCGATTTTGTTTTCCTTCAACAAACGGAGAGCCTCGGGAGCACTGAATCGAGGGAGGGAATAATCGGATATGATGATATCCCATTCGTATGAATCGAGGGCTTCCTGCATTTGATGAGGTTCTTCTACCCGTTTGGCTTGGGGATTGTAATTGGCCAACTTGAGTTCTTCAAGCAGTAATTCCGCATCATCGGGACAATCTTCGACGAGTAAAACACGAAGAGTTTTAGTATTCATCGTTTTTTTCTTTCTTGTATAAGCCACCTTTTCTAGCCCATGAAATCCTACATGTCAGTCATTCAAGGGCAAAACTGACGTCTTGCCCTTGATACCTCACTTTATAACTCCGGGTAGCAAGGGTAAGCGAAGTCTACCCTTG
>CAYPPG010000068.1:0-12652 GCA_964412555.1 uncultured bacterium | reverse complement strand
TAGCAAGGGGAAGCGAAGTCTACCCTTGTTGGTGAGTGCTCAAGGCCAAGGGCAGACCTGGCGTCTTGCCCTTGGTACCCGAATAGAAGTTACAGAGTAAAATAGAATGTCGCTCCTTTTTCGACTTCTCCTTCCGCCCAAGTATTTCCACCATGCCGATGGACGATTCGCTGGACCGTCGCCAGGCCGATTCCGGTTCCTTCAAATTCTTCTTTGGAATGGAGACGTTGGAAGGGGCTGAATAATTTGTCCGCATAAGCCATATCGAATCCGACTCCATTATCTTTAATAAAATATGCCGTTTTTCCATTGTGAATAGTAACGCCAAAATGAATGGTCGCCGGATTTTCTTGTTGGGTGAATTTCCAAGCATTTCGAATCAAATTTTCCAATAATTGATGGAGGAGTCGTGAATCTCCTTCCACAGTGATGTTCGGTTCAATATGGAATTGTATATTTCGATCCGGTTCGCTGCTTTGTAAATCGTGGGCAATGGAATCAACAATTTCGCTCAAATTCACCATTTCGAAATGGAGTTGAGTGCGATTCATCCGGGAAAGATCCAGTAACGCGTCGATCAGGCGAGCCATCCGTTCACTCCCAGCACGAATCCGTTCGATATAATGTTGTCCCCGTTCATCCAGCATTTCGCCATAATGGGAATGAAGCATTCGGCTGAAACCGTCGATGGCTCGAAGAGGCGCGCGTAAGTCATGGGAAACCGAGTAGGAAAAGGCTTGTAATTCATTGTTGGCGGCTTCCAGCTGTTCCGTGCGCTTGAGCACTCGTCTTTCGAGTTCGACATTTAATTGCAGGATTTTTTCTTCTGCTTCGCGGCGAAGAATTTCATTTTTTTGTGCTTCAATGATATTTGCACATGTAGCCAAGAATGGAGAGAGATATTCGATCATTTCTTCTAGATATCCGTCCGGCCGATTGGCAATACCCACCATGCAGACCATTTTTTGTCCGAAATAAAAAGGAATACCCATAAAACTGTTTAATGGCGGGTGGCCTTCAGGAAGACCGCCTCTACGAGGATCGTGAGAAGGATCGTTTGAAATGACCGGCTTGCCTGTTTTCAGAACTTCGCCAAATAAGGTGTTCAAGTTATAAAATTCCATTCCCTTAGGCGCTTGGAGTTCATAAAGACTGTGGGGATTATCGTTCCACGAAATATCGGATATAGCATTGATTTTCAAATATGGTTTATTTTCATTAGTATATTGGACTTCTCCGATGAAACCGTATTCACTGTGGGTGAGTTTTAAAAGGCTTGCCAGTAATACATTGAAAGAAGAATCCTTATCCGATTTTGCGATAAATTCCGCTTGTGCGCGGCTGATGGCATCGAGAAGATTGTTACTTTTCCGAAGAGCTTCTTCCGCCCGTTTTTGTTCGGTGATATCGGTGATGGCTCCGACAATTCCGGAAACACGGCCTTCGCCGTCATGAAAACAGGATTTGGTAAAAATGACATGTCGTTGTTCATTGGCATAATTGTTCAAAGAGTATTCATATGCTTGTAATTCATCTTGAATAATAATTTCCGAGTCTTGGTTCTGATACACTTCCACATCTTGTGACGGCCACACTTCTTTCGCCGTTTTCCCAAGTAATTGATTCGCCGAAATCCCAAAAAACGATTCGAATGCGGGATTGATCATGGTATATGTCCCATTCGCCTCTTTCGCGAACATGGGGAGGGGAACGGCTTTCAATACCGCTTCCAATTTGTCTTGGTAACTCCGCTTTTCTTCTTCGGCTTCTTTTTGTTTCGTAATATCCCAAAAAATGCCTTGAATTCCGATGACTTTTCTTTTGAAATCAAGAAGTGGAGTTTTGACCACTTGAATGTACAGTTTCTTATGTTGATCGGGAATCTCGTAGAATTCAATTTTCTCGATGGCTTGTTCGGATTCGATCACTCGTTGATCATCAAACCTGTACTGTTCGGCTTGTTCATGAGGATAAATGTCAAAATCCGTTTTCCCGATAATGGTTTCCCATGGTTTTTGCAATAGATCACAGAAATTGTTGTTGACAAAGGTATAACGGCCGTTGGTATCCTTCCGAAAGATATTTTGTGGCAGATTTTCGACCAGCGAGTGATATAAGGCTTCGGAATGAATCAACGCGGTTTCCGTCAATTTTCGATCAATTCCCAACGCGATTTGATCGGCAATGGATTCAATCATCCGAATATCGTCTTCCTCCATGGGACGGCGGGCAAACATTCCGATTACGCCGACGGTTTTTCCGGTGACGACGAGGGGGTATCCCGCGAAAGATTGGATTCGTTCACGGGCGGCCCATGCATGATCGTTGATCCGGCAATCGATGGAGACATTATTCGTTAGAGTCGGTTCTTGGGACTCTGCGATTTTCCCTACTTTCAGTGTCCCTAAAGGAATGTTACTATGAATCCCCTCAAGATGGGTATACATCCCGGCGCTGGCTTTTAATTCCAACATATGAGTGTTGGAATTCAATATCCATAGTCGAACGAAATCGATTCCTAAATTGTTGACGACGGATTCGGCACATCGCTGGAGCATGGTTTGTATATTGTTTTCATGAGTCAGAGATTTCCCGATATCGGAACTTAACACAAGTTGCTTTATACGTTTCTGAAGGGCGGCAGTCCGTTCATCGACGATCCGTTCCAAGTTTTGCTGATACCGAAGCAATTCATTCTGTACACGGTATCGCTGGATCGCTAGTGCATACATATCCGCCAAGCGGGAAACAGCGTCCATATCCCGGTCGGTGTACTTTCGAGCCGGATTCGCAAGCGCGATTTGGCCGAGTAATTCTTTCCGGATCATAGCCGGTGCGGAAAGAAAACTTCCCAGAGGAAGATGGCCTTTGGGTATCCCTTCGGAAGAAGGGTGTTCGGAAGGACTATTGGTATAAAACGCTTTCCCGATATTGAGAGCGTGACCCCATAAAGCGGAATAACGGCCATCTTTTTCTTTTGGGAATGTAATTGTTTTCTTGTCTTTCTCGATTTGACAAGATTCCATCATATTTGTAAGAGAAAAGCTGAGATTGTCTCCTGTAACTGGATCGATTACAGAAACATAGCCGAATTCACTCTCTGTCAACTGTTTCGCTTTCTCGAGAACAAGATTGGCTATCTCATCTATTGAAAATTGAGATTTTACTAATTTATTCGCCAGATCTGCTAGGGTGGCATTGACATTCGATTCCCATTCCAATGTGGATTCTGTTTCTTTCAACTCTGTAATATCTTTCGCAATACTGTTGATGTGATTGATATTTCCATATTCATCTTGATGGATATTGATCGTCCAACTCAAATGCCGTGTTTCTCCATTTTTTGTAAGTTGCCTGTTTTCGAAAGAGGCACTGGGACTACGGTTGGAGATCCATTCAAGGAAACTCGCTCGAGTTTTTTCATGATCCTCGGGGTGGATAAAATCAAAAGCGGAACGTCCTAGACATTCTTCCGGAGTGCAACCGTAAATTTCAGCAGCGGCTCGATTGACAAATGTAAATCGGCCGTCTTTATCCACTTGCGTGACCAAGTTATCGGTTCCCTCGATAAATTCTCTGTATTGACGTTCGCGCTCAAAAAGGGCTTTTTCCGCTTCTTTTCTTTTGCGTTCATTCCGTTTGGATTCAAGACGAGCGTGGAGGATCGGGGCGACATGACGCGCAATACTTTCCAGCATTCCGGCGTCTTTCTCGTCGTAACCCTTCGCTTTGTTGGCTACGACGAACTGACCGATGAGCTGATCATGATAAAGAATCGGAACCGCAAGCGCCGAGGTTAACGGAACATGTCCTTTCGGCAATTGAAGAGAATCGTTGGCAAACAACGTTGTTTTACTTTTTAGTGAAGTTCCCCATAAGCCGCTCCAGGATTCTTTCGGAAATATGATGCTTTTATCCGGAATTTGGCATTGATCCCAGATATGCCGTGTCATGGTAGGGCAATTCAAATTTCCATCCTCATCGATATACCCGAAATAGCCGTATGAACTCTCCAAAACATCCAATACAATGTTTAATACTTCGTTGTATAGAGCTTCATCGGTAGTCGTCAAGAAAGTATTGGCGATTCGATTTTGCAATTCGAGATTTTGTTCCGATTGTATTTGATCGGTAATGTCGTGGGAAACGGCTAAGATTTTCTCCGGAGTGCCGCTTTTGCCGAAGATGGGGGAAATGATGATATCCCACCATTTGAGATCACCGCTAGGCGTTGGCATCCCGCCCTGGAAACGGCCGATTTTTCCACATTTTGCTTTCCGCAAGGCCACCTCAGCTATTTTTTTGTCTTTGGATTGCAATAAATCCGGATAGTAGGCATTTCGAAACGATTGAAGATTGTCTATGCCCATAACATCCAAACCACCCGGACTCATGTATTGAAGGCGCCCCTCAATATCGAGTACCTTGATGCAATCGTGGCTGCTGTCAATGATACTTTTGTTGAATTGTTCCGATACCTGCAAGGCATCGATTGTCTCTTCGTGTTTCGATTCCAGTTCGATTTTGTACAGTGCAAAGGCAATATCAGCAGCGATTTCCCGGAACATGGATTGTTCTTCGGGATCATGAGCCAGCTCGTCCGGTAAGGAAACGGAAATTATTCCGTAGATAGTGTTTTCGTATTCCAGCCGAATCATAAAATGACCGGACTCACCGTAAAATTGAGTGAGCGGGCATTCTGGACAATCTTCGGAAAGTCTATTCATAACTCGAAGATCGGGATGCTCGAGTGTTTTTTCCCAGCAAGAAGTCAATTCATTTTGCTGGAGCCGCTGTAGGATCGGTTCAAAATGACCTTTGAATCCCGCATGCACAGCTGTCTTGAATCTGGGGGATGGATCAAAGCGGGCGATCCATGCGGTGTAATAACCCCGCATTTTCACTAAAGTATCACAGCATTTTTTCAACAGTTGGTAGGGATCCGATTCTTTGGTAATCAATTGATTGATTCTTCGAACCGTATTGAGGACGGTTTTGAGGTGTTCAAACCGTTTTACAGTTCCTTGTAGTTTCCTCTCGGTTTTGTGTGATCGTATTATTCCAACTACGCGAGCCGAGAATTCATCCGCATCGAGTGGAAGAGGACAATATTCATCCACATCGGCAGGAAGTTTTTTTTTCTTTTGGTCAGGAGAATTGCTTGAGTTCGAGAAAAGAATGATCAAGATATCTTTCCAATCGGGATTTGATTTGATCATGCGGCAGAATTCAAATGAATTTTCGTTGGAAAGAGTTTCATCAAGAATGACAACATCCGGTTTATCCTGCTGTATTATTTGCCAACCTTCTGTACAAGTGAACGCTTTGGATACGTCAAAACCTGCTTGTTTTAAGGCCAGTCCATTGGCTTCAATTTCTTTTTCCTTATTGGTAATGAGTAAAATTTTTGACATGACTCGATCGTACTTCATTATTGCGAATCAACCTTGCTTATCAAAAAAATAGTAAATCTCTTCACGATGCCTTCTGGATGTCGGCATAAAATATCAATCAATTTCTCAATTTAAAAAAGATACATAACTTGGTGACATTAAAGCAAATAGTGTACCAAATATGAGGGACGGTATGTTTATCATTGTAACTATTTGTGCATATAGAATGTCACGATACCATATTGTTAATTGGTCGAGTACGGGTATTGAATATCCCATACTGAACTTGGAACATGGTATGAAAAGGAAATCGTTATGGTAATGCGATTGAATAAAGTTGTGGCGATGAGTGAAAGTGCAGAACGGCAAAAGGGGGGCGTAAAAGACATCCCGTTCAAACTGGTCTCCGAGTATGAACCACAGGGAGATCAACCACAAGCCATCGACAAACTCGTTCAAGGCATCGATGAAAAAAAGAAATTTCAGACGTTGGTTGGGGTGACCGGCAGCGGGAAGACGTTCACCATGGCGAATGTCATTGCTCGCGTGAACAAGCCGACGCTGGTGGTTTCCCATAATAAAGTGCTTGCGGCACAGTTGTATAGCGAGTTCAAGGAATTTTTTCCGGAAAACGCAGTGGGATATTTTGTGTCATACTACGATTTTTATCAGCCGGAAGCGTATGTTCCCACCAAAGATTTGTATATCGAGAAGGAAGTAACCATCAATGACGAGATTGAGCGGTTACGGCTGGCGGCCACGACAAATTTGATGGAGCGGCGGGATGTGATCATTGTCGCGTCCGTGTCGTGTATCTATGGATTGGGATCGCCGGAAGATTACCGCGAAATGGTCATTCCCATTGCCACCGGTGAGACGATCCCCCGGCAGAAATTGTTGCGCCGGTTGGTGGATTTGCAATATCACCGCAACGATATGGATTTTCATCTTGGAACATTTCGGGTGCGTGGGGATGTCGTGGAGGTGTTTCCCGGGTATGGGGAGCATCCGTTTCGAATCGAACTGTGGGGAGATGAGGTGGATCGAATCTTGGAATTCAATCCGGTCACCGGGGAAGTGCTCGGGGAGCATGGCCGTATCACGATTTATCCCGCACGACATTATGTGACCGCTCCGGAACGGCTGCAGACCGCGATCCAAACGATTCATGAAGAACTGCGGGAACGATTGCAAGTTCTTCGGCAGGAAGGCAAACTGGTCGAAGCGCAGCGTCTGGAACAGCGCACGATGTATGATATCGAGATGCTGCGCGAAACGGGGATGTGTCAGGGAATTGAGAATTATTCACGCCATTTGGACGGTCGGGATCCGGGAGTGCCGCCGAATTCGCTGATCGATTATTTTCCCGATGATTTTTTGATGTTCGTGGATGAATCGCATATTATGCTTCCGCAGGTTCGTGGTATGTATGGAGGGGATCAAAGCCGGAAGCGCACGCTGGTGGAATACGGCTTTCGGCTGCCGTCGGCGTTGGATAATCGTCCTTTGTCTTTTGAAGAGTATTGGAACAGTATTCATCAGTCCATTTTTGTGTCAGCAACCCCCGGTAATTTGGAATTGGAAAAATCCGATCAAGTTGTGGAACAATTGATTCGTCCGACTGGACTTGTCGATCCGAAAGTGATTGTTCGGCCGGCAACCGGACAAGTGGACGATTTAATCGGAAAAATCCGCGAACGTATCGAACGGGGAGAGCGATGTCTGGTCACGACGTTGACGAAACGAATGGCGGAAGAGTTGTCGGAATATTTGATGGACCTCGGAATCAAAGTGCATTATCTTCATTTTCAAGTGGATACGGTGGAGAGAGTCGAGATTCTCGAGGGATTGCGTTCCGGTGAATTCGATGTGATCGTCGGGGTCAATCTTTTACGGGAAGGGCTTGATTTACCGGAAGTTTCACTTGTCGCGATCATGGATGCCGATCGGGAAGGATTTTTACGGGATGAGCGTTCCTTGATTCAGACCTGCGGCCGCGCGGCACGGAATGTCGGGGGAGAAGTGATCATGTATGCCGACCAGCCGACCAAATCGATGGAACGCGCCATTGCCGAGATGGAACGACGCCGAAGCATTCAGCTTGACTTCAATGAAAAGCATGGAATTATTCCTAAAACGATACAAAAAGCGATACGCTCCATACTTGAAACCCGTTCGACGAAAAAGAAAGAAACGGAAGAATTGTTATATGCTATTTCGGATGCGGTCGATTTAAAGGGAAAGACCAAAAAGGAATCTATCACCGAATTGAAACGTCGAATGGTGGAAGCGGCGAAAAACCTCGAGTTTGAAAAGGCGGCGGTTTATCGTGATAAGATTGTGGAACTCGAACAGGCGGGAAGCGATGGACAGGAACGGGAAATCCCATCACCGGCGAAGCGCAAAGCGCCTCGTACTCGAAAACGGAAATAGCTGTTTGTATGCACAGATATTGTGGATATTTTTTTTATTCTCGCTTGTAGTGACGTCCGGTTTTGCCCAAACGAATGAAACCCCTTTTGCCGTTGTGGAAGCGCGGATCGATCTTCCCATCCCTGACGCCAAGACGGAAGGCGTCACTCATACGATTTATTTGCCTGGCTCCGCAGTGGTGGAAGAACTGCAGGTGGCCGTTCGGATCGATCATCCGTCAGTTGAACAATTGTCTGTTTCATTGACGGATCCGAATGGGCTTTCTGTATTGCTCCACAATCGTACTTCTTCCTCGGTAAATCCGTTTACTGCAATTTATGAATCACAAGCGGAAGCTGCTGAGTCGCTTTCCAAGTTAATTGGGAGAAATGGAGGAGGGGATTGGGAACTTCGAGTGAGCGATCTTGTGAATGGCGAAACGGGTATCCTGATTGCATGGGGATTGAAAATCTCGCCTGTATCTCTCATGAATCCGCCTAATCCTACTCCCGTTCCGTTTCACGAAGATCAATTTTTTGAGCTATCGAGACTAAATCCGGAAATTGAAGTATCCGCAATCGATTCTGCCGATATGAACAATGACGGATGGGATGATCTTGTTTTGCTTTCTGAAGTCGATCATACGGTGACGGTCTATTTTTCCGATGGAGAAGGAGGATTTAGCCAACCGTTGGCTTTCGAGATTGATCGTCCCATGTTTTTTACGGATGCCGATATCAATGGTGATTCATGGCCTGATTTTGTGGTCAGTTCCCAAGATGCACAGTTTGCCATTTCGGATATTGTAGTTTATTTAGGGAATGCTTCAGGAGGATTCCAGGAATCATTTTCATCCAAAATTTCGACAGCGTTGGATCATTTGTTCGTATTCGACGGAAATGGGGATGGAAAAACAGATATATTGGTTGGCGGGACTCCTCATATTTTGGAGGGGATTGGCGATGGTTCTTTTGCACCGGCCCGCTTGTTTGTTCGGGATGGTCATTCGTATTTGGCGCATAGCGATTTGAATCGGGATGGGCAGGAAGACCTTCTCGTTCGAATCTCCAGAGGTGGAACATCCCCAAACTCCGATCCTTATGTACTTTTTGGCAGCGGAGATCCGACTTATCCCGATCGAAAAAAAATCGAATTGAAAGGACTTTTGCTGCAATCCTTTGCCGCGAAATTGCAATCCTTCAACCGGAATGAAATGGTCGTCATCAGCGATACCAATGAACCTGGGTCGACGTTATGGTTTTATACCCTATACGGAAATGGAGAGAGCGATTTGCATGTCGAATCCATGCGGTTGGCAGCAGAATTATTGAATATTCCTCTGGAACACTTCGATTTGAACGGAGATGGAATCGAAGAACTTTTTTTCCCAACAGAGGCGGGGATCCATTCATTTCAATTGACGGATGATCCTTTGGGAGGGCGTTCTACGCGCCTTTTTACCATTCTGGCCGCGGAACGAGTGAAGGCCGGTCATTTTTTCAGCGCAGGTGATGCCGGATTGGCTGTTCTCACTTCAACCAATGAGATTATTATTGCCCGTTCAACTCAAGAACCGATGGCAACGCCGACACCGACCCTTCCCCCTTTACCCACGCCGACTCCTTTTCTTTTTGTGACGCCGGTTTCACCCGAACAGACTCCTACTCCCATTCTCACTCCTACTCCGACACTGTTTCGTACTCCGGATTTAAACGGAGATGGAGTCGTCGATCGAATGGATTTGCTTATTTTAATGGAGAATTGGGGTAAACAGCTTCCGTGAAACAGGATTCGCTTCTTCGCTCGACTACTCTTTTCAGCATCGCTACGCTTGCGAGCCGGTTTTTGGGATTGGCTCGCGATGCCTGTATTGCCGCATTTGTGCCGAAAGCGTGGCAGGATATTTTTTGGGCTGGATTCAAGATTCCCAGCACGTTTCGGCAATTGTTTGCAGAAGGAGCGCTGTCTGCTGCGTTTATTCCTCTTTTTACCCGGGTGAAGGAGCGGGAAGGGGAAGACAAGGCGCAGGAATTGGGATTTGCGGTATTTCACTTACTGGCTATATCCGTTACTGTCATTATTGTTTTAGCGATCCTATTGGCGCCTTTTTTTGTGCCGTTGATTATAAACGACTTGCGGGATATTCGCGATACGGTTTATATCCCGCTTCCGGGATTTGCGATTACGGAAGCGGTTGGGATTCTTTCGATTCCAACCGGTTGGCGGGTTCCGGCGGGGGTATTGGCCAGCCAGATTATGTTTCCTTTTTTGTTTTTTATCGCCTTATCGGCTTGGTCAATGGGGGTTTTGAATACCTACCGGTATTTTTTCATGCCGGCGTTGGCCTCGGCATTTTTCAATGTCAGTTTGATTATCGCTTGCCTTCTTGGAGCACCGATTTACAGCGGCTATTCATTATTGTGGCTGTTGGGTGGGGCGGTCATTTTCGGAGGATTTTTGCAATATTTTGTGCAAATACCGCAATCGTGGATCATCGGATATTTCCCCCCTGCTTGGGTCAGTCCTTTTCATCCTAAAATCAAAACTTTTTTGCGGATGCTGGCACCGAGCGCATTCGGATTGGCGATTTATCAGATCAACGCTTTGATCACACAAACGTATTTTGCCGCCAAATATGGGGAGGGCGGGATATCTACTATGCAGTACGCCTTTCGGTTGATCCAATTTCCTCTGGGTGTCGTGGGAGTAGCGCTGGCGACAGCTTCATTCCCGCGGATTGCTCAGATGCTGGAACAAAACAAGCAATCTGAAGCGACAAGCACATTGGTGGATGTTTCGAAGTATTTGATGCTGTTGATGATCCCTTCTGCTGCTGGTTTGATCGTACTAGGACCTGATATTTTGGGAGCGATTTACGATCGGGGGGTGTTTCGCCGGAATAACTGGCTGATACCGACCTATGGGGTGATGACGGCGTATTGCTTGGGTCTCTTTTCTTATGCCATGGTTAAAGTATTGGTGCGAGTCTTCCAAGCGCATCATGATTTCAAAACCCCTGTGATCATTGGAGTCTTGAGTGTCATTGTCAATATATCATTATGTCTTTACTTCTCCGGATTCCTGCCAATCTGGTCGTTGGGATTGGCTTCGGCATTGGCGAGTACGGTACAGTTTCTTTTATTGTTCTATCTTTTGCGAAGAAAAATGGTTCAATTACCGTATGGGAGATTGATGATTTTCTTTTTAAAAGTGTTAGCGGCAACAGGTGGAATGGCGTTATGTTGTTATATAGTGTTAGTGCTGTTCCCGATATCGGGAGGAACGTTGATGACATATTCCATACGAGTAGCTCTCGGATTGTTGATCGGAGGACTGTCATACGGTGGGATCGGTTGGCTGCTGTTCCCGATTGAATTGAAGAAGTTGTTGAAACTATCATGAAAACAAAAATTGAAATTTCCGTTGTCTTACCGGTTTGCAATGAAGAGCAGAATTTGGAATCACTTCATCAGCGCTTGACCGGTGTGCTTGAGCGGCTCGGAAAAGGGTATGAGATCGTGTACTGCGATGACGGGAGCACGGATGGCTCACTAAATTTGTTGCGGGAATTTGCGAAACAAGATCACAAGATAAAAGTTGTCTCGCTGCGCCGGAACTTCGGGCAGACAGCGGCGATCCGGGCGGGAGTGGATCACACCTCCGGCGATATCATTGTCTTGTTGGACGCGGATATGCAGAATGATCCGGAGGATATCCCCAAATTGCTGGAGCAGCTGGAGAAGGGGGACGATATTGTCAGCGGGTGGCGGCGGAACCGGCAGGATCCGTTTTTGTCAAAAGTGTTACCGTCCAAAATCGCAAATTGGCTTATTTCCCAAATTTCGGGAGTGAAACTGCATGATCACGGCTGCACGTTGAAAGCGTACCGACGGGATGTATTGAGCGGGATTTCTCTATATGGGGAGATGCACCGCTTCATTTCGATTTACGGTCATTGGATCGGAGCACGGGTGGGGGAGGTGGAAGTACAGCATCATCCGCGTGTGAAAGGAAAATCGAAATATTCGCTGGGGAAAACCTTCAAAGTTTTTTTGGATATTCCCGTGTTCATTTTGCTCGGACGCTTTTTGACACGGCCGGTTCATTTTTTCGGTTCCATCGGCATTTTATTCAATGTGGCTGGTTTTATATGTGCTTTTTTCGTGCTTTATGAAAAATGGACACAAATGGACGCGAAGGCACATCGCAATCCGCTCTTACTGCTGGCGATCTTCTTCGCCTTGGTCGGTATCCAGATCATTATGATCGGTTTGCTGGCGGAAATCATGACGCGGGTGTATCATGAAAGTCAGGGAAAAACGATCTATGTGATCCGGGAAACGATCAATATGGATGAAAAAGAATAGACGTAACGCCGCCCTCACGGCTACTTGAAGGATAATACCGGATTTGTTGAGAAGATAATACAGCGGGGGGAAGTTTTCTATGAGTCACAAAATTGAACTTCTTAAGGCTGATATCAAAGAGGAACTGACGAAATTAAAAAAATTGGAAGAGGAATTTCGTACAGTTGAAACAAAATTGAATTTACCACCAGAAGAAGTTTCGAATTATGATCGTGCAGCGATCGGTTATTATCTTCATAATTTTTATAATGGATGTGAAAATATCTTTTTAGCGGTTGCCCGTTTTTTTGAAAATGATTTGGCGCGGAACAGTTGGCATACGAATGTGTTAAAACGTATGCAGGTGGAGATCCAAGGAATTCGGCCTGCGTTGATCGATGAGGTACTATTCAGATTATTGGATGATTTTCGTGGTTTCCGGTATAAATTTCGGCATTGTTATACCTTCGAGTTGGATTGGGAACGGGAACGGCTTGTAGG
>CAYPPG010000067.1:0-42557 GCA_964412555.1 uncultured bacterium | reverse complement strand
TTGATACCTTAACTCAAACAAAGGAAAATTCCATTTCCGACTGAAGCAAAACACAGTGGTATTCTATGATTTGCATGAACCTTATCTTCTGTTAAAAGGCAGTTTTTATAGAGAGAACAACGACAAACCGCTACTTGAAAACACCATTTTTCTTGAAAACCAAAAGCCGTCTCTTTTTGGCATCACGAATTTGCGCCAAGCATTGATCTTGGTCTTTCGCAAAATCGAAAACTGACTGACCTCAGAAGAAAAGAGAACTACTCGGCAAGCAATTTCTCATACGCCTCGATAAATTCCATCTCATCAATCACATTGACATAAGCCCGCGCATCCTCCCCATCATAGGAATTCTTTGCGGTTCCCGCCCAATAATACATGACAGCCATCTTTCCATTCGGAGTTACAACAGCACTAGGATACCCGAAATCGCCGAAGACAGGGCGGGAAAAAACACCGTTGATCTGCATATCCCACGTTCGTCCTTCATCGCGAGAGATCATTCCCCGAACCACTCGCCGTTCCGCGTTGCGGTCACCGTATAGCATTAAAATCCATCCATTTGAGAGTCGTACCAAATCCGCCGGATGTTGTTTCGGCCCCGTCAGCCGCAAGGGGTGCGACCAGGTATGCCCTTCATCTTCGCTGATGCTCATATCGAGTTTGGCCATGCCGATCGAGCGAGAAACAGCCATCAAGCGATTGTCCAATAAGGGAATCAAAGCAGTCTCATTATGCCCGGTTGCAATCAGCGAAGGTTCTTTCCATGTGATCCCGGCATCGCGAGAGCGCACTAGGTATGCATAATTTTTACTATTCGGATTCACCTCATCCATCCCAGGAACATGATACGTATAGTGACCATAAACATTCATGAACAGTGTACCGTCGTTCCATTGGATGATGCGGCCGTAGGGAGAGCATGATTCCAGTCCAGGAATACCCAGTGGCATCGGTTCCGACCATGTCTGTCCTACATCGTCGGAATGGGTCACCATGCAACGTGCTTTTTTCAGAGAGGGATCATAGCGCCCGTTTGCGTCATAACTTCCTTGCTCGTGATAAGCCACGATAATCCGCCCTTCCGGTATTACACCGACAGCAGGATTGCGGTCATCTTCAGGCGAATCCACAATAAGAGAGGAGGTTGTCCACGTTATACCTTGATCAGCAGAAATACTGAAAACCAGCCTGCCTCCTTTTCCTAAATGACCTCCGCCGGCACGATAGACGGCAAACAATTTATCATCTACACGATTTAAAACAGGAAAGTACCCCTGCCCTTCCGCCACCACCGAATGTTCTGTTGAGGGCAATTCAAAAATATCGAAACGTTTCGCATGGGAAGATAATTCCTCGGAAGTGGTGATTTTCAATGCCAGCATCATGAATAGGAGAAAAGCATGTAGAAAAACAGCCATGAAGTAGAATCTGCTATTCAAGACTAACCTCCTTATGTAGTCCGTCGGGATCGCGGAAATATCTTTTGGTGATTGACATGGTATGTGCCCGCCTCTTCGTTCAAATTCAAATTCTGATGTTTTTTCTTTTGCTCCATCCCGACTCCCAAATAAGGGAGATAGGGATGCCATTTCAGCGCATTGACGGTTCGCCGATACATGGAACGCAGAATACTCCAAACATCTTTTACGGAAACGAGGCAAAATAGAATCAACGCGATCATAATGCCCCAAAATAGCAGCCAGTCGAGATTGGTCATGATCAGAACCTCCTCTGCGGCTCTCGTTCTATCCTTTACTTCATTATACCTTACAATCTCCTAAATTGAAAAATATATTCGAAGCATGAGAAAGAATCGTGGTCACTTCCTTCAATCAATCGCATGTCTCATTCAGACGACGCACAACAACGAATCGATTAATCTCTGCATCAATTTTTCTAAAAGGTGGGAAAGTATGCCTTCCCTTATCGTCTACAGCTTCATAAAATATAATTTAACAAGGGTAAGAAGCGTAATGAGTTCTCAAGATATCATTCTTTGCCGAACATGTAAAAAACCGCTGCCGAAAGGACGTCAAACGCCGACATTTCCCTTTTGCTGCCGGAAGTGTAAAATGGTTGATCTTGGCCGGTGGTTTACAGGAGAATACCGCATCCGTGAAACCTTTCCCACTGAAGACTTGGATGAACTGGATGAAGCCGAGTTTGACGAGGAATGATCTCCTTGCCTCTCTCGCATCCGGATTTCTTCTTGTGCTGTCCTTTCCACCTTGGGAATTCTATCCGGCGATCTGGATCGCTCTCGTTCCTCTCTTTTGGCGAATTCAAGACGATCATCCCCGTACCAATGCTTCGATGGGGCTGGTTACCGGTGTTGTCTTTTATGGAGGAACGTTGTATTGGCTGTTTCACGTCACGATTCCCGGTACTGTTTTACTGATCGGTATTCATGCGGTTCTGTTTTCTCTCCTTTCATATGTTACCGGTAAACTTCGTCGTTCTTTTTATGCGATACCGGTCATTTCACTAACCTGGACAGGCATCGAGTATCTGCGGGAAGTAGGACCGTTTTCCTTCGCATGGAATTTTCTAGGGCATGCAGTGTATCCTTGGACGGAAATCCTTCAATTCACTCAATGGTTTGGAGTTCCCGGTCTTACATTCCTCATTGTTGGAATCAATCTTTCTTTAGCTGAGTTCATTCGTTTTCTCCTGACTCGCCGGAAGCATCCTTCCACGATTCCAGAGCCGACTTTTTCTTGTACATTCCCCCAATGGATGCGAGGATGTGGGAATTTCGCCCCCACTATTTTCCCCCTCACTTTTATGCTCGTTTTTTCCCTTCATCTTCTCGGACAATGGAGAATCTCGAACGATGAATTCCACAAAACAAGCAACATTTCATATCGAGTCTCATTGATTCAAGCCAATTTCACCCAAGGGGAAAAAGAAGCATCTCCGGTCGAAGATTCTCTTCGAGTACTTTTACAGCTCTCCCGCGATTCTCTGTCCGAACAACCGGGTTTATTGATTTGGCCGGAAAGTTCCATTACCTCCCCCATCAACTACTGGCCAACGATCATTGAGAAAATACAAGAATTCGTAGATCAGAATCAAGTGGATTTATTGGTGGGTTCCGTATACGGAGAATACGGAGCCGATCAGCGTTGGTCTTTTTACAATCGTGCTTTTTTGTTTCGCCCTGGAGCCTCTTTCGATGTATCCCAACAACCCGTTGATCTTTCTTCTATGCAATATTACGACAAAATCCATTTGGTCCCGTTTGGGGAGTGGGTGCCGTTTGGAAACCATTGGCCATTCACGTATATTGAAACATTGATCGAAGAAGCCGGAGCTGGAATCTTTGAACGCGGCCGGCAAATCACCATCTTTACGACATCAAATGGCATCCAATTCGCAACCGCTATTTGTTTCGAATCCACCCTTGCACGGCAACTGGCAACCGCACGCAGCAAGGGGGCGCAATTCCTTGTCAATATTACCAACGACGCCTGGTTTAAACGCTCAGCAGGACTGAAACAACATTTCGTGCAATCGGTTTTTCGAGCGGTGGAAAACCAATGCTATGTTCTCAGGGCAGCCAACACAGGAATTACGGGTGTGGTCGATCCTTACGGAAACATCACCGTGACGATCCCATCCCATGAACGAGGGTATTGTGTCTACGAAATGGAGCTGCCAAAAAGGCAATAAAAAACTCTTGTTCCTTCTCAAAGAGATGTCTATACTTTGAGTTGAACAATGAAGTGTCCGGGGATACGTAAAATTCATGACGATGATTGATCGACTTGAAGTTCAGGATAGAAGCGATGAAAACACTCATTCCGCAGTATTCCTGAACCTGCTCTCGCCGGTTAGCCGTCTTTACGTACAACATCCACTCACAATTGATTTTGCGATTGACAATGCTATGGGTTGAAATGATGAGATAATGACGCGAAATCTCTGCCAGGAGGAATGTATGTCCGCAATTTTAGCCCCAAGGGAGAATCGATCCATGCCAAAGGAATTTCTTGGTAGCGATCATCCGCATCATGCAAAAATTCGAAAACTCATTGAATTGGGGGAACGAAACGGCAGACTCTCGTATGACGATGTCAATCGAATCATTCACGATGAGATGCTGAGTGTAGAAGATATCGACGATATTTTTATTGTCTTGAACGACCTTGAAATTCCGGTAGTCGATGAGGTCGTCGAGGAAGAGGAGGATATCAAGGCAGCCGCAGAGAAAGAAGAATCTGAAACTGACGAAGAACTCTTGGAAGAGAGTGACCGGATCAAGATCGACGATCCGGTTCGATTATACCTACGGGAAATGGGACGCGTTCCTCTTCTCACCCGGGATCAGGAAATTGAATTATCGAAAAGAATCGAATCCGGCCGTTTCAAAGTTTGCAAAGCTCTGGCTTTATCCAAAACAGCCCTGAATGAGATCGGGAAACTGATTCACGAATTGGAAAATAATACCATTCGGTTGGAAGAGATCCTGCAAAATTTTGATCTCAAAGAATCCTTTTCCGAAGAAGACCAAGAAGTCCTTATCACCGAACTTTGCGATAAATATCATGAAATGGTCCATGAACACGAATCCATCATCAGAATGGAACGCCGGGGCAACATAAGAAACCACGCCAAATTGATCGAAAAGAAAAGGCGTCTCGGCAATCTTCTCATCTCCATGAAAATCGATCACGAACAAATGGGGAAGATCGCCAAAAAGGTATTGGTGATGCATCGGCAAATCCAGGATGCCAAAACCGAGATTTCCACCTGTGAAACGAATTTCAATCTTCAAACGAAAGAAATTCTCGATCTCTATAAAAAATTACGCTATACAACTTTTGGGAAAAGTGAGTTGGAAAAACGAACCGGTTTACCCCCGGATGTCCTGAATCGAAGCTGCAAACGATTGATTCGTGCTCAAGAACGATTGAAAAACTATAAAAATGACGTCGACGATAATTTGGACGATCTGGACAAGATCATCGATATGATCAAGGAAGGGGAGAATATCGCTCATTTGGCCAAAATGGATGTCGTCAAAGCGAATCTCCGACTGGTTGTCTCTATCGCCAAGAACTACACCAATCGCGGCCTTCATTTCTTAGATTTGATTCAAGAAGGCAACATCGGCTTGATGCGGGCTGTAGATAAATTTGAATACCGCCGAGGGTATAAATTCAGTACCTACGCTACGTGGTGGATTCGGCAAGCCGTCACCCGCGCGATTGCCGATCAGGCGCGGACAATACGCATCCCTGTTCATATGATTGAAACCATCAACAAAATGACACGGATTTCCCGCCGCCTTGTCCAAGAAAACGGCAAGGAACCATCCCCCGAAGAAATCGCCCAATTCCTTTCCATGCCCATCGAAAAAGTCCGCGCCATATTCAAGATCGCGCAACAACCGATCTCACTTGAAACTCCCGTTGGAGAGGAAGGCGACACTCATTTCGGCGATTTCATCGAAGACAAGAAAGTCCGTTCACCATCCGCATCGACATCAGATTCCATCATGAACGATCAATTGGAAACCGTGTTGAAAACGTTGACTGAACGGGAAGAAACGGTTTTGCGTCTGCGATTCGGCATCAGTGACGGGTATCAGCGAACACTGGAAGAAGTCGGCAATCGATTCGGAGTCACCCGGGAACGTGTACGGCAAATTGAAACGAAAGCCCTGCGAAAACTGCGGCATCCGATTCGAAGCCGAAAATTACGAGATTTTTTGGAGTAAATCTATGGTTGACATTCAAGGATCAACAACCCTCTGTGCCGTGATTGGTGATCCCATCGAACATTCTTTATCTCCTTGCATGCACAACGCCGCTTTTGCATCCTGCAATTTGAACTATGCCTATGTCGCCTTTCATGTAAAAGAACTTGAAAAAGCGATTGCCGGCGTGATCGGATTCAACATCCGCGGATTGTCTGTCACCATTCCACACAAAGTCGCTGTCATGCAATATCTGGATGAAGTCAGCCCCTTGGCCAAAAATATCGGAGCGGTCAATACTGTCATCAATCAAGATGGACATCTTTACGGGACCAATACCGATGGCTATGGAGCCATGAAAGCACTAGAAGCTTACGAAACCATGAATGACAAAACCATCGTCATTCTCGGCGCCGGTGGAGCAACCCAAGCTATTGCCTACACCCTTGCGAGCGAACGAAAACCGAAACAGTTTCTCTTCAATGTACGCGATGAAGACCGGGAAGCCGCCGATCAATTGTCGCTGTCTTTGGCTCGGAAATTTTCAACGCAGGTGTCGGTTCTTTCTCTTCAACGAGAAGATATGAAAGAATCCTTCGATGCAGGAGATGCCATCATCAATACAACACCGGTCGGTATGGCCCCGAACATCGATGAATGTTTGGTTCCGGAAGAACTATTTAGTCAGCGGCATTTGGTATTCGACATTATTTACAATCCTGCTAAAACATTATTGTTGCAACGCGCGGAAAAACGCTTTGCCCGAACGATCAACGGCGTTCCGATGTTCGTTCATCAAGGAGCGGAACAATTTCGGCTTTGGACTGGGGAAGAACCACCGATCGATATTATGCAAACGGCAGTGGAGAAAGCGCTGGGATATCAATGAATCTCATTTTGATTGGTTACCGAGGGACCGGCAAATCGACGATCAGCGATTTGCTCCATGAACGTCTCGATATGCCGGTCTATCATATGGACGAAATTCTGGAAAGCCGTTTCGGGGAAAAAATCGCCGCATTCGTACAAAAACATGGCTGGGATTCATTTCGGGAAGAAGAGCGCCTGTTGGTAGAGGAACTGACTCAATTGGATGGAGCGATCCTCGATACCGGCGGCGGTGTTATCATCCGTGATGACAACATCCGCGATTTGCAGCGCAATGGGTTTATCGTATGGCTGCAAACAGATCCCGAAATCATTGCAAAGCGCATTGGGGCCGACAAAAACCGCCCTTCTTTGACCGGTGACAAATCCCACATCGAGGAAATCGCCGATGTACTCGAAGAACGGAAACCTCGATACGAAAAAGCCTCAAATATAGCAATCCGAACAGACCAATTTTCTCATGAAGAAACGATCGAACAAATTTTGAATGCCTGGAGAAATATGGCATGAAGCCCTGGAAATTATCTGAAATCAAACAAGGGGATGTCCGCGAGAATCTACCGGAAGTGGCTGTGCTGCCGCTTGGAGCCACGGAACCCCATAATCTGCATCTTCCCTATGGAATGGATACGCTTGAAACCGATTTGATCGGTGATCGGATTTGTGAAAAAGCGCACACTTTAGGAGCGAAGGTACTCCTCCTTCCCTGTATTCCTTATGGTGTGGACAGCAATTTGATGAAATTTCCGATGACGATATCCATCAAACCGTCCACCTTGGATCGTCTCATATGGGATATTCTCAAATCGTTGGAAGCACATGGAATTCGGAAATTGATCCTCTTGAACGGTCATGGCGGCAATAGCATGAAACACACTCTGCGTGAATTTTATGGCCGAACAAAGGTATTCATTTCCTTGGTCGATTGGTATTCCGTCGCGAAGGATCTGTATCCCCAAATTTTCAAAGAAGCCGGAGACCACGGGGGGGAAATGGAAACCAGTTTAGGGCTTTATCTGTTTCCCGAACTGATAGATGTTTCATTGGCCGACAACGGCGCATCTAAAAGTTCCCGTTTCAAAGCCGTCAACAAAGGGTGGGCACAAATCACGCGGCCGTTCGATCTCATCTCCAAAAATTGCGGTGTGGGAAATCCGGCAAATGCCACGGCGGAAAAAGGGCGAATCCTGGTCGATGTGATTGCAGAACGTATCGGAACTTATATCAAAGAGCTGTCCGACGCGGAGATGGATAAAACGTTTCCCTTCTAAATCCATGTGATTCCAAATGGCATCCGAGCATTCCATTTGATTCTTGTTCATCTTTTTACGCCCCTTGGGTGTCGTTTCGAATCTGGGTACTCTTTCTATGAAAATGCCGGAGCGCGGACATCCTTGTCCGTATTTTTCAACGGATGCAATTTCAATCTTTAGCATTTTTTTCATCAGAGGGGTAATAAGGGTAGACATTGCTTACCCTTGCTTAATCACAACTTGTATCAAGTGCAGACGAAAGCCTTGCCCTTGCCACCCAACTGATCCCATCCGGCGTTAGAATATCTAAGCGACTAGAGGAGAAAATTCATGGCGGAACTGGTAGGAAAAGCAGTCATTGCACAAGGAGGAGGCCCCACGGCGGTCATCAATCAGAGTCTGGTCGGGGCAGCGTTGGAATGCCGAAAATTTTCGCAAGTCACGCACGTCTATGGCGCACGGCATGGTGTCAGCGGGATTATCAATGAAGAGTTCGTGGATCTCAGCCAAGCAACATCTCACAACCTGGAACAAATCGGTATGACCCCGGGCGCGGCATTGGGATCGACACGCGACAAACCGGATAAGGAATATTGCCGTAAAATTTTTGAAGTCTTCAAGAAATACGATGTTCGCTACTTCTTTTATATCGGCGGAAACGATTCATCGGATACGTGCCGTATTGTCAATGAATTTGCGAACGATGAGGGCTATGAATGCCGTTGCGTTCATATTCCTAAAACGATCGATAACGACTTGGTAGTCACCGATCATTGTCCAGGATTCGCTTCCGCCGCCCGTTACGTTGGGCTGGCCTTGGCCGGCGCAAACTTGGACAATCGTGCGCTCCCTGGAGTATATATCGCAGTGGTTATGGGACGGCATGCCGGATTCTTGACAGCGGCTTCCACTGCTTTCCGTCGCTTTCCGGACGATGGGCCGCATCTCGTTTACCTGCCGGAACGGCAGTTCGATACAGAAAAATTCTTGGCCGATGTCGACAAATGTTACAAGAATTACGGCCGCTGCATCATCGCGATATCCGAGGGAGTATGGAGTGAAATCGGGGAAGACGGAAAACATATTCCGCTCATCGTTACCTTATCCAAAGATGTTGAAACCGACGCACATGGAAACGTACAGCTTTCCGGAATTGGTGCTCTCGGCGATTTGTTATCCGGTTTCGTAAAAAAAGAATTGAACATCAAGCGGGTTCGCGCGGACACACTTGGATATCCTCAACGATGTTTCCTTGGCTGTGCCTCTGTCATCGATGCACATGAAGCACGCGAGGTAGGTGAAAAGGCCGTGCAATATGCACTGTGGCATAACATTGACGGCTCTGTCGTGATCAAGCGAGTCGGGAATTATGCCGTTGAATATGATTTGGTCAATCTTGAAGAGATTGCGGCAAAAACCAAAACCATGCCGGATGATTTTATCAATGCGGAAGGCAACAATGTAACCGAAGCGTTTCGTCAATACTTATTACCACTCGTCGGTGAAGCTCCGGAAGCCACCCGTTTGTTTGCACCGTCGGTGTCAAAGATCGATTGACCCAAATAAGAATATACAAAGCAAAAATCAAATTCATTCTCTCACGGGAAAGTAAAAAGTATTTTACTGAATAAAACCACAATATCTCCCCATCCAATAAGGCAAAAGCCAAAACACACCGCAACTTTCCAAATGGCCTTCCGGATCATGAAAATCTCCGGAAATCGCTTCCCATGGATTCTTATCCCATCGCATCACTCCCCGTTCACTGGGCGGAAGCATCCGATTCACTTGCAGCGGTTCCAGCAGGGGATACCGGACCAACTCGATGTCTTCCCGCTTGGTATTATCCACCGTCCATTGTCGCAGATCGAGCGGGACATCCCGTAGGAATTCAACGCTTTCTTGCAGATGAAAATGGGAGCCGCCGATCATACCGAAAATAAAATGACTGAAGGGATTCTGGTCGTTTTCAATGGTTCGATAGGCCCATGTCAATCCTTCCATATAAATGGACCGCAAAGAGGGATCGTCTTCATACAACAGCAAACCGGGGGCGGCCAATGCCAACAATTCATCGTCAATATGAGTCCGTTCAGAAAGACCGTAGGCTTTAGGGCGCCGAACATTTTCTGCATAGCCATGTTCGTCAATCAACCGGCAATATTCTTTTTGATATTTCGGATCACCGGTAATATGAAATGACGCTTTTAAAAATGATAATATTTCAAACGAGTTGATGGGACGTTCAACCTGCCAATCCGGATCATGATTCAATTTTTCCGGCGACCAAACGCCCCAGCGCGTAGCTTTCCCATCGATATCCCGCAGGACATACTCATTCTCGATGATCGAATCCATAATCGTTCGAACGTGGGTGCGAACCAGTTCCTTCCGTTGGCCGTCTGCCACTAAATCATAATAAAATAAATAACCGAAAAAATGCCCGGTGATTTCATCCGAACTCGTATCTCCTTTCCACAACCATTTCCCATCGGCCGACGGCCGCCAACGTTTTTCCACAATCTTGTAACGAGGATCACGAACACGCCGTTCCACCGCATCTGCAGGAGAAATCGTTTCGTTCGAATCAGCCATAGAAGTCCAAGTCGCAGGGACCACTGTCCGCGCTACAAATCCGTCCGTTCCCGTAACAGTTTGCAGGAATACCAAAGCGTCAAAGGCCTGATCCGCATTCGCTTTCGCTCGAGAATCGTTGGTCACAGCATAACGGAAACATTCCATCGCCAGATACATACTCGTATATTGTCCGTCATTGTCATCGTCGCGTGGTTCATATTGACTCAAATCGTTTGGATCGGGAAAATAACATTTTTCGACCAATCCCGGCGATCTTACATGACGCTTACGGCAAACATCCAAGAAATACTCGGCTTTCTCGGCAAGCGTCATTCGTCTTTTCTTGATCGCACTCACCCCCTTGGCTGTTGCAATCCAAGCATTCCCCTTGCTGTCAAAAGCCGTGTCACGAACATCATCGCTCAACAACCATCTTCGGCTGTGGCGCAACGACCATGTTTCTCCGTCAAATCGCGCAACTCCCAATCCCGTACCTATCCACAAGGTTCCATTCGGAGAAAAATCCAGCGAACGCACATCGTAATAGGGTAATCCGTCTTCTGCAGCGAGCGTTTTTACTCGAACGCCGTTTTCATAGACATCGATCCCTCCTATACTCCCAATCCACAACCGGCCATCCGGAGCAAGAGCCAGTGCATTCACTTCTCCGGAAATCAATTCGCCACTTCGAGAATATCGACGAATTCCATTTTGATTGGAGCGATACAATCCAATCCCCGTAGCAATCCAAAGATTATTCTCATGATCCAACACGACATCACGAACATTCCGAGACCATTGATCCTGAATTCGATTCCATGCTCCACTTATAAATTGAAAGGCACCATCCGGCCCCATCGCAATGATTCCATCGGAGATCGCACCAAACGCCGCAACAGGGATATCGAATTCTTCATTTTTAGTGATCTCCCCATTTTCACCACTCCATACACCGTCCCACGTTCCAACCCACATTGTTCCGTCTCGATCCTGAAATAAATCATAGGCCGGACCGACCATCGGATTCGTAGGCTCCCATTTGTTTCCGCGTAAAACATAGACTCCCTTTTTCGTCGCCGCCCATACAGCATCATTCTCATTGATTGCGATTGCTCGAACATCGTTCGCTCCGCCCACCGCTTCGAG
Organism: uncultured bacterium; assembly: GCA_964412555.1. Classification (GTDB taxonomy): domain Bacteria; phylum Hinthialibacterota; class Hinthialibacteria; order Hinthialibacterales; family Hinthialibacteraceae; genus CAYPPG01. The sequence continues at coordinate 30,992 of CAYPPG010000067.1, read as the reverse complement.
AGGATACGGTTCATGAAATTCTTGAAAAAACGCCTGATCTTCCACACCAGTAAAAGCGTATGCTTGGAATCCACTCATCAGCAAAATAGTGAATACCAGAAGGTTGGAAATTTGAAACATCATTCAGTCCCCTTTTCGTAAGCATAATATACAAGACAGTACGAGAATGGATATTTGATAAGAACGATTACTTTCTAGCCGTGTAGAGGTATGTTCCGGCTCCGCATTGCTGTTTTCATTCGGGAGAATATTCTTTTCCGGATTTCCACCGCAAATCTTCATCAAGTTGTTGCGATTCGATCAAATATTTCAATTGATTCAACCGGATATATTTACGGCCTAAAAATTGTTCTTTGCTTAGCTGCACCGTTTCCAAGACTTCGCGCAGATGTTGTGCGCTTTTCCGGGCATTCCAGCGGGGTTGGAATTCGGGCAAAGAGTTTTTCAATTTACTGAAATCCACTCGATAGCTCCTTGGATCCGGGCCGGTTTGGTTGGCAAATTCAATGGAACAGTGTGGCCAAACTTCCTGCACGATTTCAGCCAAATCCTTGATCTGATAATTTTCTTCCGTGATTCCAACATTGAACGCCTGATTGTGAATGTTTTCTTTCGGGGCGGTCAAGGCCGCAAGAAATGCATACGATATATCTTCAACATGCACAATCGGCCGCCAGGGGGTTCCGTCACTCATTATCTTGATGGAACCGGTTGTATGCGCCCAACAGGCCAGATTGTTCAACACGATATCCACCCGTAAACGAGGGGACAAACCATACGCAGTCGCATTTCGCATGAAGACCGGGCTGAAAGTGGAATCGGCCAGTTTCGAGATATCTTCCTCTGAGCGGATTTTCGAAATGGCATATGGCGTGACAGGATTGAAGGGCGCTTCTTCATTCAAGAAATCACCGGAACCGGAAGCACCATACATGCTGCAGGAGGATGAATAGAGGAATCGCTCGACTCCCGCTTGTTTCGCCAGATGAGCCAAGTGAACGGAAGCCTGATGATTGATATCGAATGTCCAGTCCGAGTTCATATCCCCCAGCGGATCGTTACAGAGAGCCGCCAAATGAATGACAGCATCCACATGGCTCAGATCACTTGGCTCTAGATCGCGAATATCTTTCCGTATAAAAGAAAGCCGGCTTTGCTCGTCATGAAAAGTACAATCTTCAAAAAAGAAAGTATCCAATCCGATCACTTCATGACCGGCTTGTTGTAACACCGGAACCATAACCGATCCGATATATCCATTGTGTCCTGTGACCAAAACCCGCATGAAAGGTCTCCTCTAACTGGTCGATTGATGGTAAAGATAAATGATTTACGATTTCTGATCCAGTTTCTTGATAACTTGCTCATATAGCTTTTGTGTAGTTTGAATTCCCGGATTGTGTTTCATTTCCACTTCCAAGACGGTCTTCGCCTCATCGAAACGATTCAGATAAGCATAACAAATTCCTCGCGCCGTATGAATCCCGGGATAATTCGGATACAAAAGCAAGATTTCTTCAAAAATCTTGAGCAGGTCCACAAGATAAAACGGCCGGGCATATTGCTGCCACTCCGGCGAATCATCGTATACCGTCCGCTCGGGATTCCATTCTTCATAAAAACGATTGTTGCAAACCAGCTGTACCGCCCGATCCACTTCCGGACCAATCGTGTTCATAAGCGGACCGCGCGCCAATTTGTCCAATGTGGCCTTGATCAGCTGCGGTTTTTCCTTTGCAGGAATCGGCGCAACTTTCAATAATTGAAAATATTGATAGACATATTCAAGGTATGGTAAGGTAATTCCGGTGCCAGGCGGAATCGACAATGCTTCGATCCATCTTCGTTTTCGGACATCCGCCGGCATATTGCCTGCATTGAGAAACTGATCGTGCATGTTGCGATAAAACAGATATTCCGGAATCTGTATCCATTTTCCATAAAAAAGGGTTTCCGTGAGCAGAACCGCATCTCTCCCGATATGCATTTCCGCAAACAGTTTGGTTTTATTCAACATGGAAGAACGAAAAACGCCGTAGAGGGCATTGCAATACCCCAAGTTCCCAATAATGTTCAAATAACGAGTCACCGGCGAATCCGATGTCATATCGAAGGGATCATGATACTCGGCAAGCGTGTTTCCATCATTGTCGATAAATCGTGTATAGGGATAGGCCAAAGCGGCGTCGGGATTTTCTTCCAATGTTTCAACACATCGGCGTATCTGGGATGGATGCCGCTGATCGTCACAGGCCGCCCACATGACATACGGAGCCGTCGCAAACTCGATCGCTCTGGTAAAATTACGTCCCATCCCGTGATTCTCGGAATATCGGTAAATACGAAAGCGAGAATCCTTTTCTGCAAAAGATTGATAGATTTCAGCCGAATCATCCGTCGAAGCATTATCACAAATAATGAATTCCAACTCTTCCATATCTTGATCGACAAGACATTGAAGCGCTTTTTGTAAGTGGGGAGCTCCGTTATAGACCGGAATTCCAACGCTGACTTTTGGCTTGATCATGCCCATGGGAAATGCCGTTCAATCCTTATCCTCATCATTCGTAAAGTAACTCGCGATAGTATTTACAAACAAAGGAATACTCGGCTCTTTCGCCTCAATATCGGCTGAAAACCCGTACTCATTGAGCTTTTGGGTCGTTCTTTTCCCGATCGAAGCGAATATAGATTCATTCGCGATTCGTCTCACTTCCGCTTCTCCAAACCGTTGAACAAGGTTTCTTACCGTCGATGAACAAGGAAAGGCTATAAGATCCAACCGATGGCCGTTTAAAACAGAGTCGGAAACTGATACCTCGAAATCCCCCTCTTCAGGTTGAACTCTTGATACAATCACTTGTTCTACCTGCGCTCCGACACGATGGAGTTCATCGGTCAGACTTTGTGCAAGCGGAAATTCACAAGGAATCAAAAAACGCATTCCTTCGAGTGGAAATTGTTGCGCCAATTCCTCGACAACGGAAATTGAACAAAATCGACTGGGGGAAAAATCAGCTCGGATTCCGTATGTTTTCAGCGCCTCGACGGAATCATCTCCTAGCGCGGCAATTCGGCAACGGGCCAGGCTACGTGAATCTTTCCCCTTCTCTGTCAATGTATCGAAAAAAGAGTGCACGCCTTGTGCTCCCGGAAAGAGAAGCCAATCAAACGTATCGATATCGCGTATGAGTCCCGCCAACCGGTCCGGCACAATGATGGGTTGATCCTTAGCGGCAGGAATCTCAATAACCCGCGCACCTTTATCCGCCAGCAACGAAGCTAGTCTAGACGGCTGACTGCGTGCACGCGGCACAGCGATAGTTCGGCCAAACAATGGACGGGATTCGAACCAATTCAATTTCTCCCGCATCTTCACGACTTCGCCGACAACAATCAATGCCGGTGGCCGTAAACGGATTTTAGATACCTGCTCGGCGATTGTGCCCAAGGTTCCGGTTACTGTTTTCTGGTAAGCATACGTTCCCCATCGAATAACCGCGGTAGGCGTATCGGGAGACTTGCCGTGCCGGATCAATTCCGCCGTGATATCTTGAAGACGCAACACTCCCATGAAGATAACGAGAGTCCCCTTCACGCGCGCAAAATCCGCCCAATTGACCGTCGATTTTTCCTTCGATGCGTGTTCGTGTCCGGTCACTGCAACAAAGGATGTGCTAATATCGCGGCAGGTCACAGGAATTCCTGCATAAGCCGGGACGGCGGCGGCGGCGGAAATACCGGGCACTACGGAAAATTCGATGCCATGATCTCGCAACAACATACATTCTTCACCCCCACGCCCGAAAATAAATGGATCGCCGCCTTTCAAACGAACGACAGCGTTCCCCTTTCGTGCTTCTTCGATCAACAATTCATTGATTCCATCTTGAGAAAGTGTATGTTTTCCCGCCTTTTTCCCGACATAAATCCGGCGCGCCGTTGCCGGTGCCAAATCGACCAGTTCTTTGGCGACTAGGTGGTCGAAAACAATCACATCCGCCCGCTGGATCGCTTCTTTTCCATGAACGGTGATCAATCCCGGATCACCAGGTCCCGCGCCAACTAAAACAACTTTTCCTTTAAATCCATTTCGAAACACGATAGATGAATTCCTGCATGAGAGATTGATTGGATTGGAAATGAGGAGTGGGCGGAATACCCACCCATCATTACATTTAAAATTGTAACTGTTGATGAAGCATCAAGCCAGTCTCCAAGGCTTGCGGTAACGGCGGGAAACCAACCGATTTGCTTTGCTATTGTTCGTAATTCGTTCTTTGGTATCGTCCCATTCAATTCGATCCGCAACCCGAAAGGCAATATTGCCCAAAAATCCCGGTTTCGTCAAACGATAGGCATATTCCACATTGCAGGTTGTGAGTGTACGCGATTTCACACTATCCAGGAACTCGCGGATATGACCGGGAGAATTGGGGATAGTTTGTTCAGGACGCTTGAATTCGTCTTCTTTCTTCCCATCCACATAAATCTCATGTTTGGTATAATTCGTGACCAATGTCGCTTTTGTTCCTTCAAATACTGCGCCGATACTTCCCATATGTTTATATCCCGGCACCCCGTTCGGATGAAGTGTCCAAGCAAGATTTAACTCCGGATACTCATACAGCACATCGAGACAATCTGGAGTCTCGGTATTGTCCTCCAAGAAATAGCGGCCTCCGATAGCCGAAACGCTGTGAGGTGCTCCCAATCCCAGCGACCAAAACACGACATCCGTAATGTGGCACCAAAAATCAATGAATACGCCGCCGGAATAATCCCAATAATATCGAAATGTATGATGAGAACGATTCGGATTGAAAGAGCGTTTCGGTGCCGGTCCAAGCCAGAAATCATAATCCAGTTCTTTGGGCGGATCGGCATCCGGTGGATTCCCGATTCCTTTGGTATTGGATGTTTTCCAACAATGAACACGTGTGATTCGTCCCAGCGATTCCGCTTGAACCAATTCGACCACTCTTCGATAATTGTCGTGATCGTTATGAATATGGGTGCCGAGCTGCGTAATCCGGCGATTCTTCTCCGCCGCTTCCATCATCTTTCGCCCCTCGCGGATATTATGGCAAAGCGGTTTTTCGACAAATACATCTTTCCCAGCTTCACAAGCGGTAATGAACGGAAGCGCATGCCAGTGATCAGGAGTCACCACCGTCACGGCATCGATTTCATTCAATTCAAGAAGTTGACGAAAATCCCGAAAGCCTTTTGGCTTTTTGCCTTTTCGTTTTTCCGCTTCATTCAATCCTCTGTTCAGATGACCGGAATCGACATCGCAAATGGCGGCGATAGACACATCGTCATGTCGCATGAATCCCCGCAACCGATTGGTCCCCATCCCACCGACACCAATACAGCCAACGATAATTTTCTCATTCGGGCTTTCCCCGGCTAAGGCACGATAATTCGCTGCCGTCAGCCCCAATGCCACACCCGAACCCAATTTTTTCACAAAATCACGTCTTGAAGATTTTTGTTGCTTCATCATTTGTAACCCGTTTATTAAAAGATTCGAATCGTAACTTGATTCCTTATTGAACAGGATATCACAGAGAACCGTTTCAGATAACGCCTACTTTCACCAAGAAATCGATCTTGTCACTTGCCACTTGCTTTTGCTTCCTTTAAGCTATTTGTTAGACATTCATTTCGCAAACAGGAGTTCGCAATGACTGACACGACGCGGCCGACACTGACGAAATATGATCCAATCGAAAAATTACGTTGTCCCCAACTCGGCGGTCCGGTAACCTTCGAATACTGCCGAAAAATGAACATGGGATTGCCCTGCCACCAACTATATAAATGCTGGGAAGAGGAACTGGATATCGATGAGTATGTAAAATCCAATTTTACCCAAGAAGAAATCGATAAGGTATTCAACACACCACCTCCCGGACGGGTGGGTACCATTTTCGATGTGTTGCAACGGGTGGAGAAGATGAAAGAATCAGGTTAGAAGGTGGAGGAATCGCTTCAATTGATCGAATGCGGAATGGTTCCACATCCCTTTCCCTTCCCTCCAGGAGCCTATCATGAACAAAAAATCCGGAACACTCTACATCGGCACATCAGGATATCACTACAACCATTGGCGCGAAATCTTTTACCCAAAAGATCTACCGAAAGAAGAATGGTTTAACCATTATTCGAAATCATTCAACACAGTCGAAATCAACAATACCTTTTACAATTTACCGGAAGAAAAAACATTTGACGACTGGCGGAAACGCGCCCCGAAAGGATTTTGCTACACTCTGAAATTCAGCCAATATTGCACCCACCGAAAACGCTTGAAAGAACCGGAAGAACCGATTGCCTTATTCTTAGAAAGAGCCAACCGATTGAAAGACAATCTCGGCCCGATCCTCGTCCAGCTTCCTCCGCGCTGGAAACCCAATCAAGAACGGCTTGCTCATTTCCTGCAAACAGCCCCGGCCGATGTTCGATGGGGCTTCGAATTCCGAGACGAACGCTGGCTTTGCGAAGAAATCTATGAAACTCTACGAGAACATCATGTGGCTTTATGCATCCATGACATGATCGATGATCATCCCCAAATACGAACAGCGGATTGGACGTATCTTCGCTTTCACGGTGATCACTACCATGGCAGTTATTCCCCACAAGCCCTTAGTGGGGCTGCACGGCGGATCAAGAAATTTCTATCCCACAACATGGATGTCTATGTCTACTTCAACAACGATGCGGAAGGCTACGCCGTTCAAAATGCCCTTGATTTAAAACGGTTTGCTCTCGAATAGAAAAAAGGCGAAGAATGAATCCTTCATTCTTCGCCCTTCTTTCAGCCGATTATTTCTATTTTTTCTCTTTTGTAGGTTTTCTCACATAATACGGATATTCATCCCAAGGATTTTGCCGGTCGAGACGCGGATCATGCGTCAGGCGCATATACTTTTCCATGAATTGTTTCATTTGCCGTTTCATATCTTCGAACATGATTTTGTTCTTTTGCTCGAGGAGATTATCCAATTGATCCGGATCACGGCTTACATCATACAATTCTTCCGCCGGATGCTTTGCAAAACACAGATCGAATTCCCGTTGAAACTTATCTTTATGTTCAAGCATAAAATCTTTTGTCGGGCTGGGATCCACATCGCCAAACTGGCTGGGGACATTCTCCAAATCCGGATTGCCGGCCGGCCAACGGTCCGGTTCGTAATTGCGAATATAAAGAAAGTCACGCGTGCGAACAGCGCGCATCGGATAACCGACTCCCTCCGGACGGCACAAGTTGTTTCTCTCGAAACCGAACACAATAAAGTCCCTCAATCGTTCCTGCAACTGCGTCTGATCTCCAATAAATAAATCGTATAAACTCCGACCCGTCATTCTAGTGGATGTTTCCAATCCCGCCGCATGAAGAATCGTCGGAGCGATATCGGTCAATGAAACGAAGTCATCGATGGAATGTCCGGCTCCGACAATCCGTTCCGGCCAGCGAGCCGCTAAAGGCACACGAGTTCCCACATCATAAAGATTGGCTTTCGCCCTTGGGAAAGGCATGCCGTTATCCGAGGTGACGATAATCAATGTGTTATCCAATTCCCCTTTTTTTTTCTAATAAATTAATAATGCGTTCGAGATGCGAGTCATAGTATTCAATCTCGGTACAAGAATCCAGCACATCTTTCTGCACGGTTTCTACAAAAGGAAGAGCACGAGAAAATTTGGCATTGATCAACTTCTTCCCTTTCTTCACCCCCGCACCTTTTTGATACGGACGGTGGGGTTCTCCGGCACCGAACCAGAAGCAGAATGGTTTCCCCTCAGGACGCTTACTCAAAAATTCCTCGAAGTTGGCAGCATAATCAATGCGGCTGAGACCTTTTTGATCCGGATTCGTTCTCTTCTGATTATAAATTTTCCCCGTCGGCGATTTGTCCCAACCGCTGGCTTTCAAACTACCCGGTCCCCAGGTCTTCCCGGTACTGCCGGTGAAATACCCACTTTTTTCAAGTAAAATGGGAAACACATCCAGTTCCGCAGGTAATGTCCCATAGGTCACACCGGCCGGACCGAGTCTCCAAAAATCCTGTCCTGTCAAAATCGCACTCCGTGCGCCTGTACTTGCCGGACAGGAGGTAAAACAATAATTGAATCCAAGTCCTTCTTGTGCAACACGATCAAATCCCGGCGTATCTATTCCCGCATACCCGTAAGTACCGGCATGCATCCATGTCTGGTCATCCGAGATCACAAAGAGAACATTGGGACGGGCATTCTGGCTTGATTCTTTAGAATGACTTCGATTGGCTTGGCTTGCTGTAAGTCCTACGAGACCCACCGAACCGATTGAAGCCTTTTTGAGAAAGTTTCTCCGATTGGATTGTTTCATTCTGTGCCTCCCACATTCCTTGTATCTTTTCTTACAAGAAGATTCGTTTTCCGTTTTTTTTATGAGACTCAGCAAAAGATGTGCCGGAGAATCTATTTCTTCCAAATACTTTCACACTTATCATTCTCTTTTAGTAAAAGTGTAATAAATAACCAAAATAATCCTTCCAAACTCACTCTTCTTTCAAACATAAGATAAATTGCTGTAGAAATTTTTCACAGTATTGATACTAAATTACACGACTGATACAAAGGATTACATATACGATTTTTCAGTGAATAGTATTCCGAAAGAAGTCCACTAAATTTACCGGCAGCAATAGAGGAATGAAAAATTCTATTCTCCGTTCATCTATGATTTCAAGTTCCAAAAACAGGCTATCCCTGCGTTCTTGGAACAGGAGTTGCACAGCCAAATTGAGTGAAAGAGCACAATAAAAAAATTTAAACTTAAACTTGTAAAAGGAGGAAATCATTATGTTTCCTATGATGAGACCCAGGAATTGGTTACGTAGAGAAACACCGTTTGAACGAGATGTGGATCATTTTTTCCGGCGATTTTGGGAAGACCTTCCTAAAACGGAAGAACTGACAGGAACCTATCCTGTCGACATCGACGAGGATGAAAAAAACATCAAGGTGGATGCGGAAATGCCCGGATTCAAACCCGAAGAAATCGATGTCAACATTGACAATGGAATGCTCTATATCACAGCAGAACGGAAAAAGACAGAACCACAAGGCAAACGCCGGGTCTCAGAAAGGCAATTCACTCGTGTCGAACGTTCGTTCAATCTACCGTCCAATGCGAAGACAGAGAATGTAGAAGCATCTTTGGATAATGGAGTTCTTCATTTAAGCATTCCGAAAGAAGAAACTTCCCAGTCGAAAAAGATCGAAGTCAAGTAAATATATCGTTTCCTACAACAGCAAGATTCTGAAGTAGGAATAACGATCATTCTTAAAGAAAGGAGGAAACACCAATGGCACGTATGGATGAAGACATCAAAAAAGATATCATCGATCAACTATATTGGGATGCACGCGTTGACGCATCCGAAGTCTCGGTGGAAGTGAGTAATGGCACAGTCACATTACGAGGCAATGTTCCGACATTCCTCGCACGATCAGCCGCATTTGAAGATGCATGGGCTGTCTTGGGTGTGACCGATGTTCGCAATCAAACAATAGTCAAATATCCACCGACTATCGAATTGCCCGTCGATGAAGATATCAAAACGGACGTGGAAAGAGTGCTGTCCGCCAATCCTAACATTGACGTAAAAGATATTCTCGTCACGGTTGACGCCGGAACCGTCACCCTGGAAGGAACAGTGGAAGCCTACTGGAAAAAAGTCTATGCCGAAGAACTCATCGGCGATCTCCCCGGCGTGATCGATATCCGAAATAATTTGGGAGTTGTCTATTCCCAAGAAGTAACGGATAAAGTCATCGCGGAAGATGTCATTTCCGCGTTAGAGAGAAATATTCTCGTTGAAGCGGAAGACGTGAACGTCACTGTAAGCGATGGGATCGTCACCCTTTCCGGCAATGTAACGACATGGGCCGGACGCCGCGCCGCCGAAGAAGCGGCATTATACACTCTCGGGGTGAAAGACGTTCAAAACCGGATTGCCGTAACCTCCCAAATTCCGGTGTACGCTTAATCGTTGCACGGAATTCAATACAAAAAATCCCCCGGTTCTTTTGGAATCGGGGGATTTTTATGAATAACGGCGGGAGGTGCACCAAGAATGCAGGAGGGAACCCGTAGAAGGGAGGAAACCAAAATACAGGTGGGATGAATTGTAGGGGGGGAATCATCGTTTGAAAAAAGGAATTTTGTGTGTTTAATGGATATGTATCTCAGCAAACAGATATTCGATACAATTGATCAATACTTAAGGAGGAAAGAGTGAACACTCAACCTACCCATAAAAAACTCCCTCGCCGCAATTTCCTAGAACTCATGACCGCAGGTCTCGCGACAACAACGATCCCCATTTCCAATGCTATTGGGCAAAACGATAAAAAACCGAATTTCGTCATCCTCTTCGCTGACGATCTGGGATACGGCGATATCTCCGGCTTCGGATTGAAACAAGCGCCTTATTCAACGCCGAATCTCATCCGTATGGCGGAAGAAGGTGCGAAACTGACGAGCGTATATGTGCCGGTGCCGTACTGTGCGCCGTCGCGGGCGACACTGTTGACGGGGCGCTATCCGTTCCGCAATACGGTGGTGCACAATCCAGCGCCAGATGCAGGGATCAACGATGTGGGGCTGCCGCGGTCGGAAATCACGATTGCGGATGCGCTAAAGACGGCCGGTTATGCGACCAGTTGTATCGGCAAATGGCATTTGGGGCACAAGCGGGAATTCTTACCGCGGACGCAGGGATTCGACGAGTATTACGGGATTTTATATTCCAACGATATGCGGCCCGTGCAGTTGGTCGAAAATGAAGAGGTGGTGGAATATCCCGTCATTCAAGCCACATTGACCAAGCGTTACACGGAACGTGCTTTACACTTCATCGAGCGTTGTCATAAGGGCGACCAGCCGTTCTTCCTCTATTTACCCCACGCCATGCCTCACAAACCGCTGGCGGCTTCGGAAGAATTTTATACGCCGGATACTCCGGACGATTTGTATGCCGATGTCATTCGTGAACTGGACTGGTCGGTCGGGCAGATTCTAGGAAAATTGAAGGAACTCGGAATCGATGAGAACACGATGGTCATCTTCGCCTCCGATAACGGCCCATGGTATGGGGGAAGCACCGGCGGCTTGCGCGGTATGAAGGCGAAGACCTATGAAGGGGGCCTTCGCGTACCGTTTATCGCCCGATGGCCAGGGAAAATTCCCGCCGGGATTGTCAATTCATCCGTCGCAGGAACGATCGATGTGTTTCCCACCATTTTAAAAGCCGCCGGAGTGGCATTGCCGGATGACCGCATCATCGACGGGAAAGAACTCTGGCCGTTACTCACTTACGAAGATGCCAAAAGCCAACACGACGCTGTTTTTGCACTTCATGGACAAAATCTAGCGATCGTTCGCAGCGGCAAATGGAAACTTCACGTCCGCAATCCGGGTGGCCCGCCGAATCGCGGCGATGACTGGATCGATCCACGCGGTCCGGACGGCGTGACAATTATCGCTCAATATGAACAGGCACGTCCGAGCGAATACCCCGGCGTCATCGGCGGGGACGGCCCGAAACAATATATGTTGTTCGACATCGTAGCGGATCCCTCCGAACAGAACGATCTCAGCGAACAGTATCCGGATATTGTCGAACGGTTGAAATTAATCGCTGAAAAAACGATGGCGGAGTTTCCGGACTTTGAAAGGCCCAGCCGGTTTGATTCGTTACGGCGGGTGACCGGTGGGAGTATTGATTTTTATGATAAATAAAATTACTTGAAAAGAGTGAAAGAGGCAATGGTGGAGAAAAAAGTAACATATACTCTGGAATATGATGGTAATTTTTTTATCGTTGAAAATGTACCGGCGCGCGTGTGCCAGGAAACGGGAGAACAGTTCTTTGCCCGGGAGACAGTAGAACATATTCAAGACATTATCAAGAACCGGAAATGATGTTATAGATAACCCCAACGGGGTAAAAGAAGAAAGCCAGCGGGCAGGTAAAGGCCGTGAATCGTGAAATTCCACCCTGAAGGGGTGGCAGAAAAAAGTCTCTGGCACTTTTCTGTCACCCCTTCAGGGTGAGGTTTGCGCCTTGTTTCACATTTCCAGGGGCGATGCCCACTGGCTATCATCTATAACCCCGTTGGGGTAAATTCTTATCTTTACCTTTAAGATAATAAAATCAGGTCTGCCCCTACAATTGTAAATTTGGTTATTTATGACGATAAAATCCCCCTAAACCAATTTAACGATTTTTCCAACACCGCCCCCTCGCATTCAAGACTGAACACCCCATCATACCCATTATCCAGTAAAATTTTCACACATTTCTCAATATTCTCCGCGTTGACACCCTCCCCGATAGCGCTTTGACTCATCGCAATTCCAGTTACTCCACCGCGTGCCGCTTCGGCGAGTTCTTTGGTGACGTCTTTGATATGTACATGTGTGATACGGTTTTTGAATTTTTCTACAAACGGCACCGGATCTTGTCCGGCGATGAACGTATTGCCGGTGTCCATGTTCATTTGGAAATAGGGACTTTCATAGAAACTGAGGATTTCTTCCATAAACGCCGGGTTGGTGGTGAAATAGCCGTGCGGTTCCACATTGATGATGATTTCATGGGCTTCCGCTACTTTCAAAATTTCTCCATAAGCGGTTTTGAGGACATGCAAACCTTCCTTGTCGGTCAGACCTTCCGGTAAGGTTTTGTGGTCGGTCGTGTCCACACAGGGCGCGCCGATCAGTTTCGCCCACTTGATGGTATTGCAGATGTATTGCACACCAATCGTCAGTCCGTCGAGGCGGCTGAGGGGATAGGCGGCGTCGATTTGGCTGAACCGGATTCCGTATTGATCCATTTTCCTGCGCCATAGCAGCGGATCTTCCAATAACGAAATATGCGGATAATACCCAAGCGCTTGAATATAGGCGATCCCGTCGATGGCTCCGCATTCGATAAATTCCAGTTGATGTTCTTTTGCCCATTCCAGGCATTGCTCGAAGTTCCAATTGGCGCTGTTGAACGCATCCGTGTGATAACCGATCCCGGGCATGAGAGTCCTCCTTCAATGAATGATATTATTTCTTATATAGTACTGTACCGCTAAAACGGCATGAAATATTTTCAATTTTATGGGCGTACCCAAACGATGTCGCCGATACTGTCGATTCCATTGCTGGGCTGGTAATAAAGAAAACCTTGTGCGCCGAAGTCGTCGAAATCGAGGCGTGTATTGGGACCGACGCTCCATAGTTCGTAGGCGTTCGGCTGATTCGCATGGGCGCGGGCAACATCTGCAGGATTGTTTTGCAGACGGTAATCCGGGTTGTGCATGATACTGCCATCCGGATTGTAGATCGGTTCGCGGTGATATTCCCCGTATGTCAGGTTCCAGGCACGATCATCTTTGATTTTGCCCTGCTGAAAAATATCGCGGGGCATAGAGGCCACATAAGCGATGGGGGTTGTGAGAAACTTGTTTTGGAAAGGGGTATGAAAATGAGGAGGATAGCTGTTGTTGTCGAGGCGATACATTTCCTGCGCAGTGACAAAACTGCGCATTTCCGCTTCCGTTTTAGAGACTTTCGCTCGAATCTGAGCATTCAAAAAATTGGGCACGGCAATGGCGGCAAGAATGCCGATGATCGCGACGACGATCAACAGTTCTATGAGTGTGAAGGCGGCGCAACGTTTTTTCATTGTTCATTCCTCATTCAAAGTTATATGAATTTGTCTAGGGAACTGGCTTTCTTTTTACCTATGGTGATGACCAAAGCGCAAAACCAAGTTGTACACAATTCTCGCATATGATAGATACATTTTCTTTTCCTTACAATGAGAAATGATCTTGAGATTTATGAAATCATGGATTTTTCGCACATGACTGATTGGAACAAATCATAAAAAAGTTATATTGTAGCCATGTTTTATTCATTGAAACTTGATGGGAAGTCAGGTAGACTGCAATCAGGATAGAGTATTTCAATATTCAAAATCTGTTACACCAGAAGAGAGTGAATTACAAACGAACATGAATGATCGCAATGCTTTTACCTTGATTGAATTGTTGATTGTTGTCGCCATTATCGGCATTCTAGCCGCCATCGCGGTACCGAATTTCTTGAATGCACAGACGAGGGCCAAACTGGCGAAAGTACAGGGCGATTTCAAGGCGCTCGGAACGGCAATCGAAACGTATATCCTTGATTGGGGAGCCGCACCCTGGGATAAACCTTGTCCTTCCGGGGACCATGGCTGGGCTTCCTGTGCTTCGCGCTTGACGACACCGGTGGCGTTCATGAATCAAATTATCCCGGACGTTTTTCAAGCACTGGATGTAAGAGACAGTTTATCCCCCGGCCATTTTGTCGGTTCTCTCATGGCATACGATTATACGACGATTTATTTTAATGGAGGTGTCAATACTCCAAACGCGATGTGGCAATATTTATTCGGCCGCTCGTTATGGCGGGTAGCCAGCGCCGGTCCTGATCAGGCTTTGATCAATGTGGCCGACCGCCGGTGGTTGGCGCCCCCCTATGATCCCTCGAATGGTTTGGTTTCACCAGGAGATATGCAATATTCCCAACAAAGTTTCTTGAATAAATAATCCATCCCTCGAAGGAAATGGGATTACGAATGCGTTTTGAAGAAATGAGATTTCATCGATTCATATTTGGTGATTTCTTCCATCGGTATGTCAATTTCTTGTAATTTGTCGAGATGCAAAATCAACGTGTCTTCCCGATGGGGTTTCGGCGTGGTAATGCCATTTTCGATAAAATACTGTATAATTTGATTCGCACGCTCACTCTGCATAGACGGGCGAAGATCCTCCCATAACTGCGCGGTGATGAGTTGCTCCATGAGAGCATTTTTAACGATTTCCGGTGGTGCATCCTCTTCTGAATTTTGCCCATAATAGTGCATAATCACTTCTTTCGCCTGATAGAGTTTGATGGGAGTTGGTGAATGGATCTCTTCATTCGCAAAATCTTCTTTGGAGTTTTTTAAAAAAATGTCAATTTTCTCGAAGTCAACTCGGTGGATTTGATTCCCCTCACATTCGATGACTTGTGCTTCTCCTAACCGGACGAGAATTTCTCGAAGACGGGCCGTCGATGTGCCGATAAATAAATGGACATGCTCGAGAAAGGAATAAAAAACCTCTTGCGGTTTCTCATAACCTTGCGCGCAGAGACGAAGTGTTGCACAAATCTTGCGCCACGATTCCGGTGATTCCAGCGCTGACGCTTTCCGCATGAGATCGTGATTTTGCCGAAGCTTATGGCACAACAGTTTCATAATCACATCACCGATTTCCGGCGATTTGCGAATAATGGTTTTGATTCGGACTTTATCCAATTGGAGAAGTATGGCGTCTTCTACGACGGTAACTGTTGCAGAGCGGGGAGCATCATCGATGATGGCGATTTCGCCGACAAGATCGCGGGGGCCGATTTCCCCCAACACGATTTTTTCCCCGTCGTTTTCTTTCTCGACCAACAAACGGCCCTGTAGCACAAAATAAGCACACCGCCCCAGTTCACCTTGATGCATTAGAACCGTCCCCTTCGGTGCGCGGACGGCTTCGCGAGCTAAATCACGAAAAATTGCGGACATAATCCTACCCTTCAAGAGTGGAAGAAAACTCAAATCAATCTTATAATCATTATAATTTTTATGCAATAAGAAAAAAAGGATTCGAAACTATGCTACGGGCGCTATAATGGGAGCGCGTGACTGGGAGCGCGGGCATCCCTGCCCGCATCTTTCACCCGACTACTAACAGTGGGAGCGCAGGCATCCCTGCCCGCATTTTTCACCAACTACTATCAAGGGTAAAAACGCGTCCCCGAGTATCTTAAAAAGAATCCATAAACAAGAAGATTCCATCTGTTCATGTTGTCATTCATGATCAAAGGATATATAATAATTAGTTTGTGCCGTCCATTCCCGGACGAA
The DNA here is from genome assembly GCA_964412555.1 of uncultured bacterium. Lineage (GTDB taxonomy): Bacteria > Hinthialibacterota > Hinthialibacteria > Hinthialibacterales > Hinthialibacteraceae > CAYPPG01. The sequence goes on along the minus strand of CAYPPG010000067.1, from coordinate 14,985 downwards.
ATTCTAAGAGTATCAATAAGGGAGACATCAATGTCAGTAGTTGTCACAGTTGGTTGTCAGTGGGGAGATGAAGGAAAAGGAAAAATCATCGATTACATTTGTTGCGATGCGGATGTTGTCACTCGTCATCAAGGGGGGAACAATGCCGGACATACCATCCAGGTAGAGGGAACACAGTATATATTCCATATCGTTCCCAGCGGTATTTTAATGCAAAATACAATCAACATCATCGGAAACGGCGTTGTCATCGATCCGTTTATTTTAATTGAAGAATTGGACGATTTGAAATCGAAGGGACTCGAAATCAATCCGGATCGCTTGAAAATCAGCGGCCAGGCTCATCTGATTATGCCGTATCACCGCCTTCTCGACGGCTTGGAAGAAGTGCGACGCGGCGGCAAAGGGCTGGGAACGACCAAACGGGGGATCGGCCCCGCCTATATGGATAAAGTTGGCCGCTACGGTGTACGCATGTTTGATTTGATCGATGACGCTCAACTGCGCAAGCGCTTGGAAACCAATTTACCATTGAAAAATTCGATTATCGAAAATGTATACGGCGGTGAACCGTTGGATATTGATGAATTGTATCAATCTCTCCAAAAATGTGCGGAACGAATCGGTCCGTTTGTCACCGATACCACCGAAGTAGTCGCGCAAGCGTTGGCTGACAATAAAAAGATTCTCTGCGAGGGAGCGCAGGGCACTCTTCTCGATATCGATTACGGAACTTATCCATTCTTGACATCTTCCAACACAACGGCAGGAGGTGTTTGCACCGGTTGCTCGATTCCTCCGTTGAAAATCACGAATATTTTAGGGATTGCCAAAGCGTACACGACGCGCGTCGGCGAAGGGCCTTTCCCGACAGAATTACACGATGAAGAAGCCAACCGCATTCGCACGGCGGGACCTGTGGGCGAATTTGGTGCTACAACAGGCCGCCCCCGGCGTTGCGGATGGCTCGACCTGGCCTTGCTGCGTTACTCAATCCGAGTCTCCGGTATATCCACCATCGCTTTGACTCGCTTAGACGTACTAAACGCTGTTCCTGAAATCAAAGTCTGTACCGCCTACGAACTGCGCGGAGAAAAGCGCAATGCATTTCCCGCCAATGTCAATCTTCTGGGTGAATGTAAACCGATTTACGAAACACTGCCCAGCTGGGATGAAGATATCAGTTCGATCACCAAATTCGAAGACCTCCCCCAAGCGGCGCAATCCTATGTGAAATACATCGAAGAATCCCTCGGTGTCCCGGTCGCAATCATTTCCGTTGGCCCAGGCCGTCCACAAACAATTGTGCGCCAAAACGTGTTTTAAACGATTTTTCTACAAAATCTCTCTTTTTTCCCCGAACCTAATTGACTTTTTTTCTAAATCATGACAATATTTATCAACTTAATCATGTTTAAAGGAAGGTGCAGACATGTCCCGTGTCGTTATTGTCAGTCTCTACGATGAATTTTGCCTTGGTCCTCGTTATATAACCTCACTTTTACAGAGCGAAGGACATCAAGCGGAACTCGTGTTGTTCAAACATTGTCACGCCGCCTATGAACTACCAAAAGAAAAACGGCATGAGGATGATTACCTCGAGCATTTTTACGCGAGCAAAGAGGAAATTGCTTTGCTCCAAACTTTCATCAAAGACCGCGATCCGCTTTGGGTTGGCTTTTCTTTCATGTCGGTTTCATCCGGTTTGGCGGTGGAATTGACGAAACGGGTTCGGGAAGTAACGGATGCTCCGATCGTATGGGGCGGAATTGATACCACTGTCAATCCTGAATGGGCGATTGAACATGCGGACGTTATCTGTGTGAACGAGGGCGAGCACGCCGCTTTGGAATTGACCAATGCCTTGGAAAATGGAGGGGATATTTCCACAATCCAAAATTTGTGGATCAAACAAGACGGCTCGATTGTTAAAAATCCAATCCGGCCGCTGATTCAGGATTTGGACAGCCTGCCGTTCCCCAATTTCAACGAATCGACCATCTGGCATATCGGCAACGATCAAATGAAACAGGGATTCCTGCCCGATTGTTCTCCGCTGAATCCCTGGTATATCGTTATGTCTTCTCGTGGCTGCCCCTATCGCTGCACCTTCTGTATTCACGGCGTCGGGCACGAGATGGCGAAAGGGAAGGGAAAATACCTGCGTCGCCGTTCCGTCGAAAATGTCATTCGTGAACTGGTGGAATATAGACGCAAAAAGCCGAGTACCTCGCAGATCATGTTCTACGACGATGTCTTCACTTACGATCGAAAATGGATCGCCGAATTTGCCGACGCCTATAAAAAAGAAGTGAATATCCCCTTCTGGGTATACACCTATCCCGATATGTGCGACACGGAAATCCTAAGCCATTTGCGCGATGTCGGCTTGCTCTACGTTCATATGGGAATCCAAAGCGGTTCGGAAAGCGTGCTGCGCGAAATCTACGACCGGCAGATGTCCCCCGAAAAAGTGGTCCAAGCCGGCCACAAACTCAAGGAACTCGGCATTTATACTATCTATGACATGCTCGTCGGCATCCCACTGGAAACAGAAGAACAACTGCGTGAAAGTTTGAATCTAATCCTGCGATTACCGGAACCGTTCGGTCTCAACGTCTGGCCGATTATCTATTATCGAAACTACAAACTCACGAAAGAACTGCAACAAAGCAACGAAGCCTATTCCGTCAAACACGTCGACGGCACAAACGCAGACATCACGCCGGAAGAAACTCCCTATTTACGTTACTGGTTGGCCTTGCTGCGCCTCACTCGCTATCCCCAAGTCCCCCGGGATATGTTCCCTGCGTTAGTAGAAAATCAAGCATTACGCGAAGATCCCACCCCCATCGAAATCATGGAACGTTCCCTCTATAAAACCGTCTTTGTCCACAATTCTGAGTATTTACATAAAGACACTTTCATCGATCAACTCCAGACAGAAAATGTCCAACTAAAGAGGGAAATTGAGCACTTGCAAAATCAGAAAGTCTTAAAACTCCAAAACCGCATCGGCAAAATGTTCAACCCTCTCCGAAAAGCCAGCTCCTTCCTCCAATAACCAACTGGGAGCGCGGGCATCCTTGCCCGCATCTTACAACGCCCGCAATACCATCCTTCACCTTTATCTATCAATCTCGCTATAATAGTATCAAACTCATCATTGAAAGATAAAAAAGTGATATGAGGGAAGATATAACGATGCACTACCCTCCCCATCCCGGTGAATTACTGAAAAAGGACTATATAGATTCGCTAATCGAAAACAATCCTGGGATGAGTATCACCTAAATCGCCAAAGATTTAGGCAGTGGTAGAAAAACGCTTTCGAATATTGCAAATCTTCATTCCGAAAATAACATGGATATGGTGTTACGACTGGAAAAGGCATTTTGTTAAAAATAAATCAACCACACAACTGGAGCAGTAACCTAATCGTGAAAAAAGCATTTACTCTCATTGAACTTTTGATTGTCGTAGCAATTATCGGTATCCTCGCCGCCATCGCGGTTCCCAATTTTCTGAATGCGCAGATCCGGGCGAAAGTCGCGCGGGTGATTGCGGATCTGAAGACCGTCGGCAGCGCTTGCGAGATGTATCATCTCGATCAACCCGGGTATCCTTCCAAACTCGTGAAGGGCGGCTTTGGCACCTGGCTGTCGCAGGACATGAATGCGGAAATGTTGGATTTGCTGACGACTCCGGTATGCTACATTGCCACTTCGAGACTTATCGATCCTTTCGGACCGATCGCCGGGCAGAACAAATGGAATACGCGGGGATATTATCAATATCACGGCTATGAACACCCCAACTTCGAAGGGACGAAGTTATACCGGGATATGTTCATCGTTTTCAGTTTCGGCCCCGACCGTAAATCGAGTTCCCTCGACTGGATTTTCGCCCAAATCCTCAACAACGGCCTTAACATCGAACAGGCCATGGGCTGGTCCGGCGGAACCAACGGCTACTACAACGAACCCAACGGTGCCCTCGTCTACAATCCGTCAAACGGAGTACAAAGCCAAGGCGACATTGGCCTTTGCGGCGGCGGTGTCCCCCCCGGCTTACCAATGATCCTTGGAGGGTGATCCTGGAAATCCTTTCATCCTGGCCAATCCCGATTCAGACACGTAAGGAAATGAGAAAGAATGGATGGGTTGCGTTGTTCTTTATAGCCTTACTGGAGTCACTAGACAAGCAATATCTGTTCTCTAAGATATTTGTTATTATATGTTCAATAATCGTGTACATTTAAATATCATAGAAAAAAGGGTGGGTTTCGCTTTCGCTCAACCCACCCTACCAAATTTTATATTTTATTTATAGGAAGGGGAGAGTGTCATGAAACGCCGTGATTTTGCGAAACGTGTGGCTGTCTTGGGACTGGGTGCACCGGTCGCTTTTGCGGAAGGAAAAGAAACGGGGACGGCTGGTGTATATATCGAGCCTTCGAAGACATTGCCGGTGCGGGAATTCGATGTCGTTGTTGCGGGAGGCGGGACTGCCGGGGTGGTGGCCGCTTTGGCGGCGGCGCAGCAGGGGGTGAAGACGATGTTGATCGAGAAGAAAGGGTATACCGGGGGGACGGTGACCGAGGGGGGGACAGCGATTCATAGTTATTACAATCTTTGGAAAGCCTTTCCCGGGGTGGAGAAGCGGCAGGTCGTGAAAGGGATTCCGCAGGAGATCATCGATCGGCTCGCCAAAATCGGTGCGACGACCGGCCATTGCGAAATGAGTTTGGGATACGATTACGATTCGGTCTGTACCGCCGTCGATACGGAAATGTACAAACTTGTCACCTTCGAAATGTTGGACGAGGCGGGGGTGTTCGTGGCGGTCAATACGCTTCTGACAGATGCGATCATGGACGGTTCTTCGGTGAAAGGCGTCCTTACCGAAAGCGTATCCGGCCGAGAGGCGATTTATGCGAAGGCGTTTATCGACTGCACCGCATACGGCGACCTCTGCGCTCGGGCTGGAGCGAAGTACAGTGAACCGAACGATTATCCCGTATGCAACAGTATCGGTATCGCGAATGTGAATATCGAGAATTATTACAAGTTCCTGAAATCGAATGATGCCCTAACTCAGTACTGCGAGGGACCGCGCAGTGGGGAGGACGAGCAAATCGTGCGGTTGAGCGGCAGCACGGTCCATCTGCCGGAGGGATTTGCCGAGGAAGCGCGCGCGATCGGTATGTCGACTACGACGACCACCGTGCACGATGATTATTTGATGTTCATCAAAATCAACATGAAAATGCCGGTCAGCCCCACCGACCGGGATGCGGCGGCGAAGACGGAATTGGAACTGCGGAAGCGGCAATTGCGTGCTCTTGAACTGTTCCGAAAATATATTCCCGGCTGTGAGAAAGCCCTCATAGCCCGCACCAGCCCATCCCTGAATATCCGCAGAGGACGATTGATCACTTGTGATTATGATATCACGCATGAAGATGTCATCGAGGCACGGCATTTCGAGGATGAGATCATGGTGTACGGTTTCCATGATTCCGCCCCCCGGCTGCAGATCAAGAATGGCGGGACGTATGGAGTTCCGTACCGGGCGCTGCGGGTGGCGGGAATCGATAATTTGCTGGTATCCGGTATGTTGATCACGTCCGACCACCGTGCGCATATGTCCACCCGGAATACAGTGTGTTCGATGGGGCAGGGGCAGGGGGCGGGAACCGCTGCGGCTCTTTGTGTAAAACACCAATGCGGTACGCGCGAGGTTCCTTATCGTGAATTACGAAAAACACTGGAGAACGACGGGGTGTATTTCGAGAGTTAAGACTTACCTTGTTGACTCTATTTCATCGGGCCAATCAGTTCAACGAAGGTGTCATCCGGATCTTTGACGAGTACAAGGTAGTTGGTTTGTCCCAACGGAACCGGTGTCTCGCCTAGTAATTTTATCCCATGTTTTTGTATGCTTTCGATAAAGGGTGTTAGATTCTTCACGCGGATGGTTATGTATTGAATACCGGTGTTGGAATGGAAATATTCGTTTTTCTGTTGTTGGGGACGATCGCCGAAGGTCATGACTTTCAACTGAGTGGCTGTCGGTCCATCTCCTAATTTCAACACTTCCACGTGAATCGGCAGCGAATCGGTCAAGCCTGCTTTTTTGCTGAATTCGGCATCGACATCGAAGGAGGGGGGATCGAATTGCTTGAAGCCGATAATGTCTTTGTAGAATTTCACGGTTTCATCCAGGTCGGAGACGATCATCCCGATTTGGATGGTGGTGGAGGAGAATTCCTTCTCGGCGGATTGATTGGTGGACACATACCCGGCGATGGCGAAGAGGCTGACGATGCTCAAAGCGATTATGACTTTTTTCTGCATGATTATTCTCCATGAATGATAAAATTCGTTTCCTTACGTGAGTGATAGAATAAAGCGCAATCTAGGATCGTTCAAGGAACTTCAATATTTATACATCACAAACACGCACGGCGTGGCGTAGGGCGGCGAGTTTATCTTCCCAGGTGGGGATGAACTCTTGGGTGACATAGCCGGTATAGCCGGTGTCCAAGATGGCGCGCATGACAGCGGGGTAGTAGATTTCCTGTGTGCCGTCGAGTTCCCCGCGTCCCGGCACACCGGCGGTGTGGTAGTGGCCGATGTAGTCCTTATACTGCCGGATACGCCGGATGACGTCTCCGTTCATGACCTGCACGTGATAGACATCAAAGAGCAGTTTCATGCGTGGTGAACCGACGCGCTTGATCAGCTCGATGCAAAAATCGACATCGTCGCCGAAATAGCCGGGATGCCCTTTCATCGGGTGGGAGTCATCGCGTGTATTGAGATGTTCTAGACAGAGATCGACTTTTTTCTCTTCGGCGTGTTTCATGACCTGTTTCCAACAATCGACGCAATTTTTCGCGCCTTGTTCGTCCGAAATGCCCGATTCGCGCATGCCGGTGAAGGTGATTACGCTGGGGATGCCGTGGGCGGCGGCTGCGTCGATGCCCTCTTTTAGTTTTTCAATGCAATGGGCGTGATTTTCGCGACTGAAGGGGCCGGTTTTGAAGGAGTGGCTGCCTGTCATGGGGATCGTCATGCCCAGTTCTTTCAGACGTTCATGATATTTAAGACCAATATTCATCGCTGGTAATCCCATCCGGTGGCTGGCTGCAATGAAGTCATCCATCGGGACCGATTGAAAGCACCAGCCGTATACAGCCTGTTTGATGCGTCCGTTTTGGATTCGGTAATCTTCGGGGGGGATGGTGGTAATCGGATCGTTCGATTCAGCGGCGTTTGTACTCGCCGGAATCCCAGCGCAGGCCAAAGCTGCGGCGCTTCCTGTGAGTACGGTGCGACGGGATATTTTCTTTTGTTGGTTTGGTACTGGATTCATATTATTTCTCTCAATCGTTGACATGATATGTACCGGTCCGGAAAGGAACGGTAATCGAGGTATTGTCGCAACAACATTACTTTGCGTCAATGATGTTTGTGCTTTATGTAGATTTCACGGTAAAGATGCATTATCCTTTGAATGATTCTATTCAAAGGAGATATGTGAAAATGAAATTTATAAATTGTTTTCTGGTTTGGGTTTTTTTCTTCGGATGTTTGATGTTGATTCATGAAGAAAGTTTTTCGCTAGAAGAGAACTCTCTTGACGTTGAGGTAATCGAGGCTGCCGGATTGCAGGAACAGCGGCCGGTGACAGGGGGTGTTCCGATTGCGAAAGGCAGTGCGCCGCTCAAAACGGAATTTATACTGATGAATGAAGACGGCAAGCCGGTCCCCTGTCAAACGTCGGTTCTCGGAACGTGGAGAGACGGCAGTATCCGGTGGGTATTGCTCGATTTTCAGGCCGATCCCCCTGCCGGTGGGAAGAGTAACTATCGATTGGTGTGGGGAAGTGATCAGAAAGAGGCCGAACCGGCGGAACCGGTTCAAGTGGATGGGGATCGATCTCCGATTCTCAAAACGGGAAAGGTTGAAATTACGCCTACAGAAGACGGTGTGCTGCGCATTGCCGGCCGTCTCGATGTGAAATTTTCGCTCGATGATGCAAAAGGGATCGTGGAATCGATGGAGGTAGAGGAGAAAGGTTCGATGCGCTCGACCTTGCGGTATAAAGGAACGTTTCGAAAACCGGATGGAAGCCGCGTTGTCAGTTTCCAGATGCGGGTATCGGTTTTTGCCGGATTGTCGAAGATTTACTTGGAACCGCTGATTCTCGCCGACCCGGATGAAGGGATCATTCAATACCTTCATGAGTTGAAGGTGGAGTTCGATTATCTTCAGCCTGGTCAAAGTGCTTCCATTGGTGGTGATCCTGGATGGAAGGGGCAGCCGGAAGCGGATATCCGCCTTTTTCAAATCGATGACCGGCAATACCGGATAGAAGGAGCGGAAGGGGAAGGCACTCAAGCCCCCGGTTGGGTGGAAATGGCGGATGAGCAGGGAACGATTGCGTTTGCTATGCGGGATTTTTGGCAGCAGTGGCCCAAGAGTGTCAATGTGAACGATGATGGTGTTGCTTTCGGTTTGTTTCCGAGGTTCGAGGCCGGCACGTTCGATCATATGGAACCGTGGTATAAATATGACTACTTATTTCAAGATGATACTTATCGGCTTCGTACCGGGCAGGCGAGACGGTGGCAGATGTGGATCGATTTGGGAGGAGATGGAGAATCGTTATCACGGCATGCCAACGCACCGTTGGTTTTATGCGCCGATCCCCAGCAGGCGATTGCGGCCGACGTGTGGGGACCTATCGCCGCGGCGGGAACGGAGGGGATGGAAGAATATGACGAGTGGGCGGAAAACCTTTTTGTGAACGGCTATTGCCGGTCGATTGAAGAACAACGGGATTACGGAGCGATGAATTGGGGGGATTGGTTCGGTGAACGGCAATGCAACTGGGGGAACCATGAATACGATACGCCCAAGCATATTCTCGTTCAATTTGCGCGTACCGGTGATCCCCGTTATTTTTATGTGGGAGACACCGCGGCGCGGCATACCAGCGAGGTGGATGTCGTTCATTTTATCAATGACGATTTACGGGAATATTTCCAAGAATCGCAGGAATTTCCGGCGCGTCCGGGATTGGTGCATCAACATATGGTTGGCCATGTCGGCGGTTTCCACCCGATGGAACAGATCAAGAAGTTATATGTGTCGTTCAACATTGGCCGAAGCGACAATCCGTATATTTGCTGGAGTCCATTCAATTTGGGGCATATTTGGACGCAAGGGATGGTGTACCAGTACTTTCTCACCGGTGATCCGTGGGTGAAAGAGTCGGTACAAAAGATCGGGACCAATTTGGTGCAACTTGTGGAAGACCGGAAATACAAATTCAAAGGACATAGCCATTGCGGGCGGGTCAATGGGTGGACGATGCTGGCGATCGCGGGAGCATATGAACTGGATATGGACAATGACCGGTATCTTCACTCGATGGAACTGCTGGCCGACGATGCGCTTTCGGAGCAGGATCCCAACTGCGGCGGGTGGCTCTACAAACTGCCGTGGGGGCATTGTTATTGTGAAACGAAGCATGTCGGGGAAGCGGGATTTATCGGTTCGATTCGCCTCAACGGATTGAGTAAATATTACGAGCTAACGGACGATGAGCGGATTCCTGAGGCTGTGCAACGTGGTGTTACGCACTTAAATAATGATACGTGGGTGGAGAAGTACAGCGGCTGGCGGTATACCTCCTGCCCGGCGTCTTCATCGGGACCGGGTCGGCAAACGGGAGTGACCGTGATGGCGCTCGTCAATGGAGTGAAACTTTCTCATGACGCTGAACAGTTACGGATTTTGAAAAAAGCGTGGCATGCGAAATTCGAACACTTGCGAAAAGCGCCTTCTTCGCGGCCGGGACTCGGAAAGACGTATTCCACGATTATGTATGGATGTCCGGAAGCGATGAATTTGTTTGTGAATGGGCTGGATGAATAGGATTTATTGTTCAAACGTTTTTCGGTAGTTTTCCGCAACACCAATGTATTTGGATGCGAATTCCGCATGTTTTTTCCGTTCCGCTTCGGTCAATTCACGGGCTACTTTTCCCGGTGAACCGATGACTAAACTATAAGGCGGGATGATTGTATCCTGGGTGATCAAAGTTCCTGCTCCGACTGTCGAGCCTTTTCCGATGATTGCCCGATTGAGAATAACGGCTCCCATACCGATGAGACATTCGTCTTCCACCGTACAGCCGTGGAGAATGACTTTGTGGCCGACGACTACGTTTTGGCCCACTAGGCACGGTTCGGAAGTCCCGACGTGGAGAACGCTGTTGTCTTGGATGTTCGTTCCCGCTCCGATTTCGATGGGAGCGATGTCGCCGCGGATGACGGTTCCGAACCAGACACTGACTTTATCACCCAATTGGGTATCTCCAATCACGGAGGCGGTGGGGGCGATGAAGATATCTTGGCCAATGGATGGTTTTTTATCGAGATAGGGTAAGATCAGTCCGCCGCCGGATAGGGTTTCCGGAATTGTGAGATGCATGGGGTTTTGGATGTGTATCATCGGTTTTTTTTATGTAAAGTGTAGCAAGGATCAGCGAAGTATCCCTTGTTTTTTACTGAGTATGGGAAACGAGCATAGTATGCCTTCTATTTCGCTGGGTACCAAGGACAAACAAATTCTGTCCTTGCTTGTTTGCTGGCTACCCGGTACAAGCGCAGTCCGTCCTGGCTTATATGCTGGGTACCCAGGACAAGCGAAGATGACTTTGACAGTATACTTTCTGCCTTCAGTCTTCAGCCTCCAGCCTAATAGGGTACCCAGGACAAGCGTAGTCTGTCCTGGCGTTGAACGCTCATTCCTCCACTTCATACCGCACCACCCCGCTTTGCAAAAACTCCACGCCTCCCGAAAACAAAATCATCGCCACTCGAAATCGATAAGAATGTCCGCCCTCGGGACCGTCCGTGAATTGGGATTGTGTGGTAAACAGATTTTCGTTTGACCATATGAAATAGTTGATTCGACCGTGCCGCGTGAGTCCTAAGAATTTGTATGGATCACTGTCCACTTTGACATAGACATGATAATCGCGGACATCGTCAGAATTCCTCCCGGAATTCCAAGCAAGCAATAATGCGCGGGAATTGGGAGCGTCCACATCGATTCCTTGCGCACCGTTGGAAACCAAATTGTCGCCACCGATTATGTCGTCATACACTGCGAATGTTCCTCGTGATAAATCCGGCCCTTCCGGCAGCCGTACCGAAAACGGCTTCCCGCCTTCCCGCTGGAATCCGACCGGCAACTGCAAATCAATAAAATTTTCTGCTCCTATCTCGTCGCCGATTCCGCAAATCCTAAAGGTATAAATTGTGTTGAATTCCGGTCCGCCAACAAATTCCTCGTTCAATTCGTCTGCACCGGCAAACCAGTCAAAATTACGAATAGTGGGATCATTCGTACGGCCCAAAAATTTCATCCCCCCAAATCCTTCCCGCACATACACATGCCAATCCCGGACATTCGCTAACCCTACATTCCACGCCAAACTCAAGTTGCGGTGATCCACAGCATCATAATCGATACTCCCCACCTGTAATTCTTCACTTTCACTATGCGGCTCGTCGTAAATCTTTACAAAGGGTGTTGGGGTGTTTGTCGGCGTGGGGGTGATGGTGGGCGTTAAGGTGGGGGTTGGTGTTGTTGTTGGAGTCAAGATGGGCGAAGGGGTCGGCGTTGTATTTGAGTCATCTCCAAGTTCTAGCACGTATACATCGTAATCAGGATAATAGTTGCCACCGTAATACAAACCCAACAAAAAAGCAATCGTATTTCCATCCGTGTTAGAAACAGCTCCTCCTAATGATTCCTCTTGGTTTTGTGTTGAGTATAATAAAGATGTTCGCTTTAATACTCGATCATATCGAAAAAGACCATAATTATAACTATTGGGTTTTATTAGATTCTTGAATGTCACATATCTTCCATTGGAATTAAGAGTAGCCGTATATACACCTCGTTCTCTCCAATCCGCTTCATACTCTCCCATCGGAACAATTATCGTTTCTCCAGTCTGACAATCATGAATAAATGCATCCCAGCCTTTATGTGAAGGATACTTTTCAAAAGTATGAGGATCATCTGGAACTAGGTTATCACCTTGTGATTGAAATAAAACATATCTTCCGTCATCACTGATATAAGGATATTTTGAATCGTAATTTGCCGGTTCACCCTGTGAGGAAACGGAAACCATAGTCGTTGTTTTATGTTCTCGATCTCTAACATATATACATTGTCGCTTTAATTTCATAGAATATGCTTGAAACACAATATATCGTCCATCTGCGTTTACAGAACACATTGCAGAAGATCCAATATCTTGTCCTTCCGATTCGAGTGAAACAATCTCTGTTCTTTTTTCTTTCAAGTCATGCAGGAACGTACCTCCACCAATATAGGCAATATATTGTCCATTTGCACTAACATCCGGAGACCACCCCCATATCACTGAATCGGGATGATAATCCAAAATCGGTATGATTTCTTCTGTTAGGCAGTCGAATGCAAATGCTTTGCTTATCCTTCCCCCACCAGGAGAATAGGTAAAAGCAACTATATTTCCATCTGCACTAACCGAGGGACCAAAAAATCCGCTTTCTTCACCAAATCCTTCATCGATATCACGTGATACAAAAATTGTTTTTTGAAGCAGACGGTCTCGAAGAAAAACATCATATGCTCTCGCAGTATCGCCTTCTACAATACTTCTTGAACGGGATGAAAAAACTACATATCTTCCATCATGGCTTATATCTAAACGTGTTGTTGAACAAAGACCCGCTGGTTCTCCGTTCGATTTTACTGATATCAATTCCAATTGAGTGGCAAAGATAGTATTGACATGAATACTGAATATAATTACTAATAACAAAACCATATTTTTCATGATCTTTTCTCCTAAATAATGCGGCGGCCATAAAAGGCCGCCGCAAATTGATCGCATACTATTCGTCGAACCATACATCTCGCCGAGCTAAGATATGACCACCTGAAGTTGCATCCTTGTCATAGGAATAATACAACAAGTAATACATGGCTCCTTCTTTATCGCTACCGGTATAACCAATGAGCGATGGATCGTGGATCAATTCTTCATCCTCTGCTTGTTCGAGGAGTAAAATACCTTCACCCCAGGAAGTTAAATCATCCACATCACTGGTCACGTAAATATAAAATCCTTCCGCTCCTTTGCAAATCATCATGTAATGCTCAAGAGCTGCGTCATAGTGAACTTTCGGACTACAGCGATAATTGTCACGTATGATAGGATAGGAATAGGAAGCGGATTCCGTAGCGTCATCTGGTACTCTTGCCGCATTAGTAAATTCCCAGTTGCCTTCTCCGTTGTTCGGTCTAAATCCTTTTCTCCATGGATTGGATTGAGAAGAATAATTGCTGGATTTAACATCATTGACTGGAGCACGAGCCATGCATATTTGATCCCAAAAACCACCGACTGTCGCTGTAACATTTTGTAAATATGCTGTGGCATCTTGAAATCCTTGCGCAACCGCATAATCTTCACTTGGAGAATTGTCTAGAAACCTGGTATAAAACAAATAGAAATAATCACCGGTCGTATTTTTGATAATCGTAGGCATGGCGGCGCCATAGGTACGTCTTGGCTGATCTGGTGGAAGGGGGAATGTATAAGCCCATTCCGGTTGGAAACACTCGATGGCAGGGGTAGGAGAACCAACCGATGAATCATACATCCACGTAAAATCGGTTCCATTCCCAACCGACGACCTTGCATATCCTATCCGTACATACCAGTAATCACGATTATCATCACTATTGTAATCATTCAATGTTGATCCATTTTGATACCAGTCTTCCGTGTGGATAAAACCATGAATTTGATCATTTTCCTTCACGGTAGTCGTCATCCCTGTATACCCGATTCGCCAATCGGAATTGTCTCCACCTGCTGTCGGCTCGACAGGTTTGATAAGGAAAAAAGGTGTGCCACTACTCGCGGTTGCAGCACTGACGGCAGACGTGCCTCTCAAAACAGAATTCTCCAGGCTTATCTCGTCAATCGTGTACAGATTTGGTCCGTAAGATTCGTCATGAATCCCCATATCAAACGCAGTCGTGCCTCTTCTTTTGATGTTCGTCAAGCCCGTATTCGTGTCCAACAAAGCGTGAAAATACCCGAGCCAACGGCCTCCAATATATTCCGTCGATAGGGAAGCTTCAGGATTTGCGGCATCAGTCAGGTTGATTTCTTCAGTGCTCGAAGAAATCCCTGTCACGAGTTTGATCGAAGCACGATTGGATTTGGAATCTTTTTGAGAGAATGTTGTAGATTGGTTTCGGCGGAATCCCTTTGGCACCACATCGAATTTCCAATCAAAACTACATCCCATCAACCGCGCCGAACACCAACGGGCGCGTTGTTTCGTAACCGCATGATCCGGAATCGCGGCTACCAAAGCCACTTGCACCTCTCGACCCGCCCAATGGCTTAAGTTCGCAACGAAATGATGTGTAACGAAACGTGACTCGCGGATTTGATTGACTCGCTCCAATCCCAATGGAACCTTCATCGATTCTTTCTGATGCATTTCACCCGTTTTCAGCCACTGATCGGAATTCAATGCATTCTGCTCATAGACTTCCACATACAACTCACCCGGATTCCTCATCCCTTCCGCATCGAGAAATAGATCATAGACCATCTCCAATTGAATCCGTTTCTTCACTGGCAGCTGAATCGTGTAAAAACCTTTTACAACAGAAGCGTTCCGTCCCAGCGTCGGAGCGAAATCGATGTCAATTGTGTCTGAACGGATCGTCTCATCCACAAGCAACTCTCCGGTACGCGAATAGAACGAACCATTCGGCCCGCCCAACTTACTTCCACGCAACACCGCGCCATAAAATCCAGCCGTCTGGCCGAAATCGATGGAATTTTCGTTTCCATCCGTCCAGACAGCCTCATGCGCCT
>CAYPPG010000066.1:7490-43922 GCA_964412555.1 uncultured bacterium | reverse complement strand
GACTACGCTTACCCTTGCTACCCCCTATGGGTAGCCAGGGCAAGGCGTCAGTTCTACCCTGGCGGTAGAGCGCGACCCGGCGAGGGTAGACTTCGCTTACCCTTGCTACCCCCTGTGGGGAACCAGGTCAAGGCGTCAAATCTGCCCTGGCGGTAGAGCGCTTCACTGAAGAATGACTAATACGAAGGTTTCTCATGAACAGTTACGCAAAACGAAATCCAAAATCCATACCGAGATGGATTCTTTCTTTCGTCATATGTGTTGCATTTTGCAGCAGTGCCAGCTTTTCGCAACAGATAGAATCGTATCCACAGCCGGTTTCGGAGTATGTGGAGAAGACAGGGCCGGGAACGATAGTGTTTTTCAGTTACCCGAAGTATTATTGCGATGGCAGCGGGGGATTGAAGTTGACGGATACGACAGTGCGGCCCTCGAAGGAGCCGGGGTTGGATTAGGAGGTGACGAAAGGAATGTGGCCGCTCCGGATTCGGAAAGATGGGACCTATCAGGCGGAACATAGGGGGAACGTATTCGCTGATCGCCTGATTGATGTTGGGTATGGAAACGGAGATGTGTTTCAATCTTTCAACTTGGGCATCCCGGATTGGAACAATTTTCCCATAATCGGCCATACGATTCGCTGGATGAATGTGTTTCCTAACCGTGATTTTTCCGTTAAGTACACTCACAACGCGTTGAAAGCCGAAGTGATCGTGTAAACCACCACTACGAGAAAATTTGAGCCTTGAGTACATCTCACCAGATTCCGATCGTTGGATTCGCTCCGCTTAGCTCTGGTAATTGAAAGCCGATGCGGCTGGAATTGCGGAAATCTCCGCGCATATTGGCGATATTCTCAATTCTCCCGGCGGAAATCTGATCATCAATCCCAATTAAAGAATTTGTATGAAAAAATACTGTTTACGACTAATGCTAAAAAAGTAATAGCGACCATCAGGACTACTGTCCACATTTGGGATGTAAGCGATCTAACATCGCATGTGAAACAAGCCGGGAAATATTAGCATTTTTATGAGTGTTGTCTGAAAATCCGGCAGGTATGGGGGGTGACTCCATCCCCGCTGGGTCGTTTAGTATGTCTCAATTACGGAAAGCAAGAAAGTGACGCCAGGATACGAAAAGGGAAAGGTGAAGGTTTCCATTCTCATTCAATCTATCCTGCTGAGCTATGCAGCAAACATTTGACTCATTACAATTGATTCAGGTATTTTGTACATTGAAAAGTTGTAAGGAGTCCGGATCATGAGACAATTGATTTGTATGGTTTTTTTTCTCGCCCTTCTATGTCCCGTGGCTTTTTCCCAGGATGTCTTGGTCGATAGTTTCGAAGATTATCCGAGCGAAGTGGATATGGATGCCGTTTGGCAATATTCCAAAGCGGGCGGTGAAGACGGATTGTTTGTCTTTTTGAATGATTCGAACAACCCCCCGGAAGGCTCCACCTGTTTGGAAATGCTCGTCGATATGCCGGCGAAGTGGTGGTACAACCGAATTCAGCGGGATATTGAAGATGCGCCGTTAGATCTCACCCAGTTTCAAGCCGTGAGTTTTTGGTTCTATGGAGATTCCACTGTGAACGAAGGGGATTTGGTGGTCGCATGTTTCTTGTTCGACAGCCAGAATCGCGTGCTGCGATTCAACTTGCCGACTCAAACTGTCGTCAATTCCTCCTGGCAAAAATTGACGTTGGCCATCGATTCCTTCGTCAATGAGCAGTGGGACACCGGCTATGGAACGGATCATCCGGATGCCGACAGCGCCGATATTGTCGATGTGGGATTCATGTGCGTCGGGAATGTAGATAATGTCTTGGCCACCTTGTATGTCGATGAAATCCGTTTTGTCGGCGCGCTATCCTCTTCGAGTGTGCAGGGTACCATCGTCGAAGGAGAGAATCCGATGCCCGACGTCATAGTTCACGCGATCGGCCAAAGTTCCGTCGAGGTTACCCGTACGGATGAAAACGGCCAATATGTTTTTCCGGACTTAGTTCAAGGGCGCAGTTATCGAATCCTCCCTCAAAAGAAAGGATACGCTTTCGAGCCGGGAGTCGTGTCGGAAACCTTGTTGGATGCGGAATATACCTTCGACTTCACCGGCATGCCCAGCATGTATGACGATTTGGATTCCACCGAGATTTCCGATGCATTCGATGAATCCGGATTGAATCCGGATATTATGTATCGGGGAGTGGCGGAATGGAACAATCCCGGTGATGAGCGTCCGGTCATCGATGTGACTCAAGAGAAAACGTACATCGTGGGATTCCCCGATGCGGAGCAAGTGGAGGCGTTTCTACCCGCCATCGAGCCGAATCCACTCGAAGGAGCGAGTAGTCCCCGCTTTGCCGTGGAAGTGGGGGTGTCCTATGCATGGGATATGCTGGTCTTCGGACAAAATACGAATCGCAATTATTATGTGGAAGCCGATGTGTATTGCGAAATTCGCGACGATATCACTTCCGGTTATGACCGTGTTTCTCTTGGCGTGCGTTGCAATGCCAGCGATCCGGCCAATCCGGTTTTGGATGCGGCAGGAGATACGATCCCCTATATGAGTTCAGGAGGATATGCGCTTTCGTATGAAACCGATTACGCGCAAGTCATCGCTCGGAAATATGCCGACAGCAACGACACCGCCCATGCAGTGAACCGATTGGAAGGATTCGCGGAAGAATACGGGACTGTCAACATCGATGAAAGTGGATGGCACCGATTCCGAATCGAATGCGTGGAGGATACGATCACGTTTATTGTAGATGGGAATGAAATCGCATCCGTCACGGACGAAGAGAATCCTTGGGGACCGGCGGCGTTGCATTACCGCGCCTGTTTCCCCGATATTCCGGCTGATTTACAAAATATGCATCACGCCCGTTTCGACAATTTAAAAGCAGGCCCGACGCAGGCCACGGCTGTGAAAAATTGGATGGTGAAATGAAAAAAACTCGGCGGGCGGCTCCTTGGCTTTTGAAAATCGCACAGAACTTGGTTCATGCAGGGGCGCAAAATCCCGGCATGACCAATTTCACATGGGTGGAGAATTGGAAAGTCGCCCTGCATTGGATTCAAACGCGAACCTTTTGCGCATTAGCCTATACCTGCGACGCCCAGTTTGACGATAACATGAAACTGGAAATCATCGATGCCTTTTCCCGCTCCTGCAAAAAGAAATTGGTGACCATTGCGCGGGAAACCGAGGTCTCCGGTATTTGCTTTTTCGGTGGCGCTCCCCTGAACGTCAATTTGGCAACCCTGGATTTCGATGCGATGAAACTGGCTCAATTTCATGATGAACTGCCCATCCGCCGCCGTTCGTTACCCGATCTCACGGATTGGGATTGACTTGCGATAAACCCTTTTTCGCTCGTTCCATCATGGCATCTAAATCCGGCATATCCGGCATCCATTTTTGTGCTTCTTCGAAATGTCGTAACGCGCTCTCATAGTTCTCCGCATCCAACTCCAGCCATCCCAGTTGAAAATGCGCATCCGCCATCTGCGGTTTTTCCTCGATGATGGATTCCAACACCTTCTGTCCTTTTTCGGTTTCTCCTTTCTGAACCAATACTTTCGCGATATATAGATGGATATGGATATTTTCCGGAGCCAGCAAAACCGCTTGTTCCATGTGCGACAATGCGTTTTCCATATCTCCCAACTCCATATACGCCAAACCGAGATTGAAATAGGCCGTTGGATTGGTCGGGTCGTTTTCCATCACCTGACGGAAGAGCTCGATTGCGCGCTTGTAATTCTTTTTCTTCAATTCCGCCAGCCCCACATCGTTCTTGACATAAATGCTGATTTTGTCTTTAGCGTCGGGCAGTGTCTTGTCCGGCCCGATCCGCCCCCGCGTGTTACCCGCCGCGACATAGCCAAGTGACGTCAGAATTTCAACCCGCTCCATAGAGTATTGAGGATTGTTGTCAACCATCGCCGTCTGCGCCATATCCACCAGCCGGTCTTCCAAAATCGAATTCATATGCTTCGTTTGTGCCGATGCTTGATCGATGATGTTTTTCTTTTCTTCCGAATCTTCATACAAGTTATACAACTCCGGCCGAGGCGTATGGATATACTTCCAGTCCGAACTCCGAAGCGAATACATCGGACTCCAATTGAACGTTAAAGGATATTGCGTCTCCAGACAAATCCAGCGTTCTTCGGCTTCCTTACCTTCAAGCAGCCAGGGAACAAGGCTGGTTCCGTTCGTCTGCGTGAATCCCAATCCGCATAATTCCATAAGAGTCGGGGCCACGTCTTCCAAGGAAGCACTTTGTTCGATCGGATGCCCGCCTGCACTTCCTTCTCGTTTCGGTAGTTTGATGAGAAACGGAACATGAACGCACTCCTCATACAAGAACAAACCGTGCGTAATTTCCTGATGATCCCCCAGCCCCTCGCCGTGATCCCCGACCAACACAATCAGCATATCGTCATAAAGGCCGTTGTCCTTCAGATAAGTCATCAATTCTCCGATATGATGATCCACATAGGCAATCTCTCCCCCATACAAATCGTTTTTATATAATTCGTCATACGGTTCGGGTGGTTGATACAGCATATGGGGATCGTAATAATGCGTAAATAGAAAAAACGGTTGTTTCGGTTCGGCTTCCGGCTGAAGATAGGATTCCAGCCATTCCATCGTCAGATCATTGACCGTTTCCGCTTTTCTCTCCACAGAGGGTTGCAGCGCTCGAAAGGCCGCCCGGGAAAACTCATCGTTGTACATGTCGAATCCTTGATTCAATCCCGTGCGCCGGGAGATCAAAATCGTGCCGATTACCCCCGCTGTGGTATACCCCGATTCCTGAAACAATTCCGGCAGTGTCACCACCATCTCGCTCAGCACTCCACCGAAATTATCCCGCACATTATGCTGGATCGGATGCAGGCCGGAAAGGAGTGACGCATGAGCCGGTAATGTGAGCGGCACCGGCGTTACGGCGTCAGTGAAAATAGAGGAATCTTCCGCCAACGCATTGATATGCGGCGTCTCGATTTTCGTTCCCCCGAACGGCTCCAGATAGTCCGCCCGGCAGGTGTCGATGCTGATCAACAATATGTTATTTCCGGCAAAGTGCGCCGGCCCTCTGTTGTCTCCCGAACATCCGGAAAGTAAAAAGATAATCGGAACAAACAGGGTGAAGCAGGATTTCAATTGGAATTTCGGATTTGTTTTTTCAATCATTCTTACTATAATTGTTTCCTTATAGAATAGGTTCGATACTGAAGATTGTATACCATATTATACCTGTTGTCTTCCGAATCCCGCGGGAACTGTTGCGGATTGGATGAAGAGAACCGAAAGGAATACAAAAATGAAATTGTTTCGATACCGCCTGACACCTCTACTCGCTGTTTTGTGGATTGTATCAATCTGGCTGTTGCAGCGGGATGTCAGCAGCCGTTCTTTTTTCACCAAAGACGCCAAAATCGATATCAACAACGGAGCCTTGATCATGCGGCAGGATTACCTCGGATTCTATCTCGGCGGTGAAAAAATCGGCTATTCCAAATTCATCTTGAAAGAAGATAGCGAAGATAAACTCAGTAAATTACCCGGTAAATTTTTCATTTTTACATCCGAATCCAACTTGACTATTCAAGCCATGGGTATGTCCATCGGCGTCAAAACCAGACAATTAGGGGAAGTCAATGAGGATCTGTCTATCCGCTCCTTTGAATTCGGTTTTGAAGCCAGCGGGCAGCAGCTGTACGTTTTAGGATTGGTGGAAGAAGACAAACTGCATATTACCACCCGCTCCGAAGGCACAACGAATCAAAAAACAGTCGATATCCCCACTCAAGTTTATAATCCGGATATCATTCACTTGCTGATGGCGCGCGATGGGATCGAAATCGACAAGACGTATCGTTATCCGGTCTATGATCCGCTCAACATGGCTCTTGGAACCATTATTGCCAAAGTGGAAGCAAAAGAGAAAATCTCTCTTCCCGATGGCGAACAAGTCGAAGCCTACCGCATCGATCTGGACTTCAAAGGCTTCCATACAACCTCTTGGATTGACAAAGAAGGCAATGTCTATAAAGAGATCAGCCAGATTTCCGGCATCACCTTTACTGCTATGCGGGAATCAAAAGAAGAAGCGCTTGATCTGGATTTCACCTCCGAAGGCATCGAGCCGGATGAAGGAGCCGCGACAAAGGATTTGATTGAAGCCTCAAAAATAATTCCCGACACTCCTCTCAAAAATCCACACTCCATAACCCAAATGCGAATCAAACTGATTGGCGCGGAACGCGATGACGTCGTTATCGATGGTTCGTATCAGTTGTTGGAAGAGAATATTGATGATGGCTTGATCTTGAACATTCAAAAACAAGATTACAATGCCATCGATTCTTCGTTACCGGCAGAGAAGCCTCCTTTCGAACCCGACGGAACCCAGCAGGAATTTCTACAAGATGATCCGCTGGTTCAGGCTTCACATCCCACCATCCGGGAAAAAGCGCTCGAAATTACTCAAGACGCAGAAAATCGCTGGCAGGTGAGCAGGGCGATTGCCAAATGGTTGTATTTGAACATCAGCAAAGAGATGCGGGTGACTATCCCCTCCGCTCTCGAGGTGCTGAAATCGATGAAGGGCGACTGCAACGAACATTCAACTCTCTTCGCCGCGCTTGCCCGCTCCATCGGAATTCCGGCGAAAATCATAGCCGGTATCGTCTATATGGACGACGGCTTCTACTATCATGCCTGGAACGAAGTGTATCTCGGGGATCAGTGGGTTCCTATCGATGCAACTCTCGACCGCATCGAGATGGATGCCGCCCACATCAAACTCGCCGAAGGCGCACTCGATTCACAAGCCAATATCGTCAAACTCATCGGCAACCTCGACGTCGAAATTATTTCTTACAAAGAAGAATAAAAGTAGAAGAATAAAAGGGTGGGTTGAGCCAAGCGAAACCCACCATCCGGAGAATGAATTTTAAGAATCCGGCATGCTTGGCTTCAATTCGCTCCATTCATAAATCTCAATTTCCAGACTAACCGATTCTTCCTGCCCGCCGCTGACTTCATGTTCTTCTCTTGGTCCCACTAATTTCGAATTGCGAGTATTGAGACGGTATTTTCCCTGTCCAAGATTGCTGAAACGAAAGAAGCCGTCTTCATTGGTTGTCGATTCGGCTTCCGCTGTCGGCATGTTGTCATAAGGAGAGGCAATCGCATACACTTCCACGCCAGGTACAGGATAACCACTTTCGGCTTCGATCACTTTCCCTTCAACTGTATATCCCTTCTCAAGCCGAATGGTAAGTGGAGAGTCTGAGGTTTCAAATTCGATATGCTTTGGACGATAATCCTTCCGGCAGGGGATCCGAAGAGTGTAATGCCCCGGAACATCGGGATTTAGATTCTCTAATTTGAATCGGCCTTCATTGTCGGTAAATAGGTTCACAAAGCCGAATGAGTGATGATACGGAGAACTATATCCGGGGTGAAGTTCAATTGTGGAAATCGGGTTGCCCTCCGTATCGGTGACCCGGCCTGTGACGGAGACACCTTCCACGAATTGAAGAGTTACTTCTTGTGTCGGTTCCTTGTTGGTCAATAAAAACGGCTCACTGACCGCGTATCGATTTTTGATGTGTGCGACAATGGCATATTTCCCACCCAGCGGCAGCGGCGATGCGTTGAAAGTGCCATCCACCGCGGACGTTCGCAGGGATTGAATATCGAGAATGGCATGTTCCATGAACGGCGACTTTTCCGCAATCGTCGGAGTAATGGAAATATCAAGAGCCGGCTCACCGTTAGTTAGCAATACGCGCCCATAGCACGAACCGGCGGGAACCGCATGAATGTCAACGATAAAGGGAGAATCACCTTCCGGTACGTCAATGTGTTCGCCCTCTTTGAACCAATACCCGACAGTGGCATCGGGACGGTAAAATGTTTTCCCGGGAACCGGCACTTCGAGTTTCGCTTCGCCGTCCTCGATGGGGATTAGCTTCATTTCCAAAAAATTATGCTCGAAGTCTTTTTTCAAATATCCGGCCCGTAACGATCCGGATGGAGGAGCGGCTCCTTCGGGGATATCGAAACGGAAAATGACCGTGCGGGTGGGTAGTTCTTCCGGAGCAGATTCCGGTTGCAAGTCGATAACAATGCCCTCGATGGGATCATCGATATCCAATTGTTTTTGCACATGCGCGGCTTGAATCTTAAGTATTCCTTCCCATAAATTTCGAATTTCAAAATAGCCGGTTCCATCACGAATCTCAACCAGAGCGGATTCCCAATAGGAATGCCCGCCTTCATTATTAATTTTATAGGGGTTGGAATACTTGATCTCTTTTCTCTTTCCTATCAATTCGCCATCAAAATTGCCCCTTGCCAAAAAGTATGCAGCAAAGCAAATACGATATCCGCCGATTGTTTATGAGAAAATAATTCTAAAAGAGACATAATTCCAAATTCCTTCCTCTATTGGAGCGCGGGCATCCCTGCCCGCATAAAGTCGGAGCGCGAAGTCGGAGCGCGGGCATCCCTGCCCGCATCTTTCAACGCACACAATTTCATTTCTCTATCCATCCCCATCCCCCCCATGCTCCCGAATCAATTTCCGAATCTCCCCCATTTCCTCTTCACTAACATCGGTCTCCTCGATCAGATATTGCATCGCCTGCGAAGGACGGCCCCCAAAAATATTGGAAACCAGTTCCTGCATTAACGGTCGGAGAACTTGTCGTTTTTTTACTTCAGGTGAATACACATATTTATTCCCATTATGCGAATGGCTCAAATATCCTTTCTTTTCCATCTGCTGCATGGTCGAAAGAATCGAAGTATAAGCACGCTGCTTCCCATCAGGCATTGTTTCCAGAACTTGTCGTGCAGTCATTGGCCCATTCTTCCACAAAACGGAAAGTACTTGCAATTCCAAATTGGTTGGCTGAGTTTTTTTCACTGTTCGACACTCCATTTGAATTTTCTGGTAACTGGAATAAAAGTACTGATTCTACAGTATATACTGAACATACAGTACTGTCAAGTCAAAATTCAAAAATTTCTGATTTATTTGACAGAGTTTTATCGGCTGGTATCATTGATTGACATACATTCGCGGTTCGGAAACAGCGAAATGGGTACTATGGGCAAGACGTTAGGTCTGCCCTTAGTGCTGAACGCCATTCGGCAAGGATTGACTTCGATTACCCTTGCTTCCCATGGCGGATCGGAAACTACGAAAACAAAAAAAGAGAGGAGAAAGCGAAATGAAGAACAGTGCAAAAGTATTTTCAGCAGTGTGTGCGGTGTTGGTTTTAACGGGTATGTTTGTGTATCAGGCGAGTTCGCATTGCCAGATACCGTGCGGGATTTACGGAGATGAAATGCGCTTCGATATGTTGAAAGAACATATCACCACTATCGAGAAATCGATGAATACGATTAACGAGATGACGGAGGGCGATGAGCACAACGCGAACCAAATTGTTCGTTGGGTTATGAATAAGGACGATCATGCAGATCAATTTTCAGAAATTGTTCATAAATATTTCCTCGCCCAGCGCATTAAACCGGCGGATCCCGATGATGAAGAAGCGGTCAAAGAATATACACACAAATTGGTATTGCTTCATCATATGATCGTTTCAGCCATGAAATGCAAACAGACGACGGACCTGCAGCATGTCGAAGATTTGAAGAAATTGGTGGATGAGTTTTATGTTGCCTACTTCGGCCCCGATCACAAACGCCATACTCATTCAGAAGATGATTCGCATTAATGAACAAACAATCATATTCAAAAAGATCGGAGTGGTTCTTAAAAGGACCGCTCCGATTTTATATGGACTCGACAGTCAAAAGTTCTTCCCCTCTACACCTCCCGATTGACATGGAAGGCATTTTTGGAGTAGTTTATCCTCAGGGATTTCATGTCAAGAAACGGGAGGATCAACCATGAACCGCGAACTCAACCGCAGAGATTTCATGCACGTCAGCGCGTCGGGTGGCGCTATCGCTTTCGGCGCTTCTTCTTTTGTCCCAAATACCGTTATGGCGGCCGCTCCGAAAATCATCAGCCCCGGCTGCCGAAAATCGAAAGTCAAAGTGGCGAAGATTTATATGGGGAAACCGGAGCCGCATTGGCCTAAACCGACCTTGGATTTACAGACGGAAAAAAAGACGTACGAAGCGGAATTCGAACGGCTGAAACCGGAATTGTCGGATGTGGATTTCGTTGTGGACGAACTGGTGACGGACCCCAAACAAATCGCATCCCTTGCCGATCGAATCAAAGACGCCGACGGTGTGCTGGTAATCCAATTTTCCATCTGGACGCGCGCGATTTTGGATGAGATTCTGGCTCTCAAAAAACCGACCGTTCTTTTCGCTCTCCCCTATTCCGGCCATGAATGGGTTGGCTTTGGCGCGTTGCGAAAACAGCCGGAAGGGCAACTTTTCGAGTGTTTGTTGACCAGCGATTACGATCAATTGGCCGCCGGTGTTCGTCCGTTCCGCGCTATTCATCACTTGCGGGAAGCGAAAATCTTGAACGTGACCGCCCGTAATTTGTCGGAAAACTATGTGAATGGGATTCGGGAAAAATTCGGAACGGAGATTGTGAAACTGAATAAGGAACGAGTGATCGACACCTACAACACAATCCCCGATGCGGATGCCCGTGCATTGGCCAAAGAGTGGATATTCAAAGCGGAAAAAGTTGTCGAACCGTCGGAGGACGAAATTTTTCGCTCCTGCAAGCTCGGTCTCGCACTCGAGAAACTGCTGGACGAGGAAGAAGCATCGGTTATGACGGTGGATTGCTATGGCACGATGTTTCATCAATTGCCGGCGTTTCCCTGCATAGGATTTACCCGCCTGAACGATATGGGATTAGGCGGTATTTGCGAATCCGACCTGCAATGCGCGATGACGCATATCATTATCCAAGGACTGTCCGGCAAACCTGGATTTATCAGCGATCCAACCATGGATGTCTCCAAAAACAGCGCCATTCTCGCGCATTGTCTCGGCTCCACTAAGATGGACGGACCGGATGGTCCTCAGGAATCGTATAAAATTCGTACAATCATGGAGCGGCGGGAAGGCGCGGTGACACAAGTTCGTATGAGAATCGGTCAGAAAGTCACCCAAGCCAAATTGATCGGGACGGACCTGATTCATTACTTTACCGGCCAAATCATCGAAGCGCCGGATGTGGATCGCGGCTGCCGCACAAAAATTACCGTACAAGTCGACGGTGATGCGGAAAAACTATGGAAAAATTGGCAGCACGGTCTTCATCGGCAGACATGCTACGGCGATATTACCAAGGATTTGGAACGCTTTTGCCGTTTTGCAAATATCGAGATGGTTCAAGAAGCATAATCCAAGGGAGGTATTATGGCACTTCAACCGGTCGAAGCCGTCTTACTCGGTGCGGGTATGCGCGGATATTGCACCTTTGGCGGCTATACAAAAATGTACCCCTATGAAATGAAAATTGTCGGTGTCGCCGAACCGGATCCGACTCGGCGGGAACGATTTGCAAAAGATTTCCACATTCCAAAGGAAAACGTGTTTTCCTCGTGGGAAGAACTGCTGGAGCGTCCGCAAATGGCGGAGGTTCTCATCAATGCGACGATGGACCGCAGCCATTACGATTCGACCATGCTCGCCCTCGACAAAGGATATCACGTTCTTTTGGAAAAACCGTTGGCGACCGATCCGATTTCGTGTGTGCGGCTCGCACGCAAGGGAAAAGAAAGCGGACGTGTTCTTCAACTTTGTCATTCCCTTCGCTACAATCCTTTTTATACGACGTTAAAAATGATTCTTGACTCGGAAGACATCGGCGAACTGATTACCGTCGAACACAACGAGCATATCGCGTATTGGCATTATGCCCACAGTTTTGTACGCGGAAATTGGAGCAACGAAGCACGAAGCAGCCCCGGTTTGCTGTCCAAATCCTGTCATGATGTGGATATCCTCTACTGGCTGGCAGGGAAAATGCCGATCAAGGTCAGTTCATTCGGTTCCTTGAGTTATTTCCGCAGTGACCGTGTCGACGAATCGATCCCACAACGTTGCACCGACGGGTGTCCTATCGAATCGGAATGCCCCTATTCCACCATCCCCTTCTATCTTGGGGACAATACGGATTGGCCGGTCAATACGATTACTACCGATCTCACATACGAAGGACGATTGAAAGCGCTGCAGGAAGGGCCTTACGGACGCTGTGTCTATCGCTGTGACAACGATGTCGTCGACCATCAAATGACATTGTTCGAATTCGAGGATGGTATGACCATCGGTTTCCAGATGCATGGACATTCGCATAATAACATCCGTACCATGCGGTATTCAGCCACAAGGGCAACCATCCGCGGTTATCTTGAAAAGCGCGAGTTGGAAATTAACTATTTCAACGACGGCCGCGTCAATACCGTGTTTACCGGCGGGCTAGACGATATGCACGGCGGCGGAGACACTGTCATGATCCACGATTTTGTCGACCGTGTTCGAAACAAGCAGCCCGACCAGGTTATCGCCTCCGCCCAAGAAGCCTGCGACAGCCACCTTCTGGTTTTTGCCGCCGAAACCGCCCGTAAAGAAAACCGTGTAGTCGAAATCCCCCAATACCTCGACCAAATCGAATCCCAGTCAAAAAATGCCTGAATCCTGGTCTCTCCTTGCCCATGTCAATCAAGCACAATCCCCAACAGCGGCTGCAAACCTCATTTGACGCTCTTATCCCTTGCGATATACTAATTCATATATTTTAAACAGAGAATGATCCTAAACCGTTTTCAACTTGAGAAAGGGGCGTATCGATGAACGCCATTCAAACAATTTTTAAAACCAGAAACGAGAAAGCCATAGCACTTATCGATGACTGGATTGCCGATGATTCCGGTTACGATGAACGTGTGTGGCCACAGTTAAAAGAAAGCATTGAAACCAATCGGCTTTCAGAAAGGAATCGCTTCAATGACAACACCGGTGACACCCAATTTTTAGCTACAAGGGTAGAAAAATCCGATGATGAGAATCCCCGGAAATGATGAGCGATTGTCAAATCATTCCTGAAGGGAAAATAGAGAAAAAACGCAATTTTTACTAAGCGATTTCTTTGCGTGGGAACGTCTCTTTTGCAAAACAAGCCGCAATCAACGCGATTACTGCGGAAACGAAGTAAATAACAAATGCGTGTCCATATGCTGCCGCTGAATACCCCTCAGCTCCTTGCCCATGCCAATCGAGCACAACCCCCAACAACGGCTGCATCACAGCCCCTCCAAGGAAAGGAAATAAATTCACCAATCCGACCGATGTCCCGGCGATTTCTACGGGAAACAATTCTTTGGTCGTGGAGAAACCGACTACCACGATCGCACAGCCGAACATACCGATCAGAAAACTCAAAATATAAAGTAAAGGAATGTTCAAATCGGCGGGAAAGAAGGCAAGGGGAATTGTCGCGAATAGGAGAACGAAAGAAGAAGCGATCAACATTTTTTTGCGGGAATGAAAGATTCGATCCGAGAGATAACTCAAGATCGGACTTCCGACGATCATGGCGATGGCGAACATGCTTAAAATCGCTCCCGCTTCTTGTTTATTTAAGTTGTACACTTCCATAAAGTAGGGGCCGCCCCATAATCCGCCGAAACTAAAAAAGATACCCAGAGAAAAGAAAAACCAGATGGCCAATGGCCAAAAATGAACGGATCGAAGAACGAATTGGATTCCTTCCCACAGACTCATTTTGGGCGGTGGTTCAAGGAGCTTCTCTCCTTCCTTTTCCACCGCTGGATATCCCATTTCTTCCGGTGTATTACGTACGAATATCCAAATGGCAACGGCGGATAGAAGTGTGACAACTCCAATGATCACAAAACTCCCCCGCCACCCGATGATTGTGCTTAGATAGGCCAACGGTGTCGCGGCCGTTAGGGAACCCAGTCCTCCGACGGCAACCAAGATTCCGGTCATAAACGAAAATTCCGACACTTTGAACCAATGCGTCAAGATTTTCATGATCGGGACAAAGAGCATGGATACTCCAACACCCACCAAAACCCGCGCAAAAATCGCCCAACCGGCGGTTAGAGCAAATCCGAAACCGATTGACGCAACACCAGCCAAAAAGAAAAAGGCGGTGATCGTTTTACGAGGTCCCCAGGAATCGGCCAAAAGCCCGGATGGGATTTGCATGAAGGCATACGGGTAAAAGTACGCCGACGCCAAAAGCCCGATCAACCCCCCGCTGGCCTTCAAATCCTCCATCAAATCCAAAGCCACGACTGCCGGACAAAGACGGTGAAAATTGACCAGCAAATAACCGATGGCCAATAACACAAAAATGATCCAACGATAGGAACGGACTTGTATAGCTCTCGATTGAATATTCATGATGTATATAGTTCTATTCTCTTGCTTGGATGCGATTCATTTAAATGAAGCGATTCGGTTTCGTGATTGTATGATGAAAAGAAGTGGATGACTAGGTTTTATGGTTTCTGAATTATGAAAGCACGAAAGGACACGAAAATCACGAAAAGGTACCCTCGGCAAAAAGTGAACATCCTATAAATAACCGAGGGGCGTGTCATCTGACACGCCCCTGCTTTCCTGAACGTTAAACGAGACCCAACCTTCCGAGATTTCACCTCGGAGCTCATTCCTTTTTGCCCTTTCGAACCTTAAAAGGAAATGAGACTTGCGACCCGCGTTAACAATGATTTAACATTTGTCTATATTATACCAACTATTATCTTCCCATGCAAATCTTTTCTAACTTTTTTCTCACTTTTTTTTGACCGAAGGGAAATATTTCAATGAACATATGAGTATCCAATAACATGGTTTACACAAAAATTGTATTATGATACTATTACAGTATTGAAACATAGTTGAAAGAGAGAGAAACCATGAAAAGGAAATCGATATTTTTGACCAAAACATTCGATCAAAAGTACCACATTTTTGCTTTCCTTTTAATCCTTTTGATCCCTTGTCTTATATTGAGTTTGAATATCAAGTGGAAAAAAGATCAACCGTCAAATCCAATAGAAAAAATCGATTTTGCCGAGGCCGCAAAGTCCACTTCCTTGTCCGGATATGATGATATCCCCCTTCGTGGTTCATCCGGTGAAACAATTCTTGGAATGGGTACGCTCACTGCTGTTGCCGTCTCGCCGAATAACCGAATTCTCGCCACCGCCGGCCAAATCGGCGTGTTTCTCTGGAATCTTGACGAGGAGAAACCGGAACCGTTCGAGTGGATCGAAGGGTTTTCTCAGGATATCGCCTCTCTTTGCTTTTCGCCGGATAACAAACGAATTGCGATCGGCAGTGCCGACGGGTGTATCGCTTATTGGAATCTCGACACGAAAACTGCCAGCGCATCCTTCCGCGCCCATGCCGCTTTCCCCGTTTATTCCTTACGCTTTATCTCGGAGGGAAAGCATTTGTTATCCGGAGGTGGAGGCGGGATTAGCCTATGGAATGCCAAGAATGGTGTTCTTTTTAAACTTGAAAAAGGAACGGGATTATGGAATGCCGGTGATGGTGTTCTCCTCAAAAACTTTCGGGAAAGGGGGCTTGGATTTACTTCGTTCGATCTTTCCGGCGACGACTCTCGCCTGCTGGCCGGCAGCCGCAACGGAATGTTATGCGTGTGGAATTTCCGCTCGGAAAAAATGGTGAAAACCATTCATACAGACCAAGACGAGATCACTGCCGTGGCGTTTCTTCCGGACGGCAAACGGTATGTGGCCGGTTCGAAAGACGGCAGAATCCAAATGTGGGATGACGAAATCGAAGAACTGGAAGCGTTTATTTCCGGTGGCATTCACCATTATTTTCATGGCCATTCTTCTCCTATCCATACGATCCGCTTTTTGGAGAATGGAAAAACCATGCTTTCGGCGGATCAAAATTCCATCAAACTATGGAATATGGACAACGGGAAAATCATACGAACGATCGAAGCAGAGTGCAAAGAGATATCTTCCGTGCAGCTGCTTCGCCAGGATACCCAAATTCTAGTCCAAGGAAAACATGGCGAATTGGAACTCTTGGATCTGGATGACGGAAAAGGAATCTGGACACTGAACGAACACAGCGATTTTGCGTTTGGCCAATTGCATTGCATGAGAAACGATCGGGAATTATGCCTTGTTGATCTGCGTCGTGGAATCCGAATCCTTGATTACCAAACTCGGCAAATTGTACATGAGTGGCTGACACCTGAAAAAGAAAATTTGTTCATTCGGGCTACATCCCCCAATGGCCGGTATGTAGTAACCAATAATCTTATTACTATTGATTCCGATCCTATTTATTCTTTTGGAAATAACACTGCTACATTGTGGGATAGTCAAACCGGTGAAAAATTGAGCGATTTGAAAGAACATCCATTACATGTTCGATGCGCGGAATTTACTCGGAAGGGCAAAACGCTGCTCACTGGGAGTATCGATGGTACCATGAAATTGTGGGATGTTGAAACCGGTGGGTTGCTTCATTCTTTCGTGATCTTGCAGGAACCCGGTTATCAGGGAGGCGCTACGAAGATCCAGTTATCCCCAAGCGAACAGTATTGCCTCGTGACCAGCGAAGGCCGAAACCAATATGGAAATCGGATCACTGTGCATAAATTATTCGATTTGGAAGAAAAAAGAGAAATTCCACTGCATCACGATGACAAATATGGATTCATCTTTACCCCCGATGAAAAGCATTTGCTTGTCCAAACTCTGAAGTTGGTCCCGGATCCCAAACGGAAGAATGTGAGAAATGCTGTATACAACTTATTTTGTATGAACATGTTCACCGGGGAAGCGGTCTTTGAATTTGAAGAGAAAGTCAATTTTTACCGAGCGCTTTTTTCACCGGATCATCGTTATTTCATTACGATTGATTATGAAAAAGCGGGTTATTATGGTCCGCGGCCGATCAACATCTGGGATATGAGCAATGGGGGAAAAATACGAACGTTAGCTGGGCATTCAGCGTATATCTCCGAAATGAAATTTTCTCCGGATGGAAAACACCTATTCACCGCCAGCGGCGATACTACGATCAAATTATGGGATATCGAGACAGGCAAGGAAATCCATATATTCGCTGGACATACAAAAGCCGTGAATACTGTTCTCTTTCACCCCAATCAGAGACTAATCCTGTCGCATGGCGAAGACGGAACTATACGGGTGTGGGATATTCCCTCTTGCGATCTAACAGTTAGATTCTAGTATTTCTAGCTGGACACGGAGTGCCTAAAACCGCTATCAACAAATGAAAGTTAAACCGGTTCCTCTCTTCTTGCAATTCGTGATGCGTTACCCTCATCGAGACTCTCGATTTGCTCCCTTGAAATATGCTGCAACGGATCAACGGGTCTCCCGTTCTCATGAATCTCCAGATGCAAGTGAGGCCCCGTGCTCAAACCGGTTTCACCGGAAAGACCGATTGTTTGGTTGGGTTGGATCGTTTCGCCTTCAGACACGAGCAAACTCGAAAGGTGCCCATAACGGGAGGAGGTTCCATCCCCGTGGTCGATATCGATCATTTGCCCGTAACCACCGTCTTGACCTGCGAACGATACGGTACCTTCTTTAACCGGTTGAATCGGTGTGCCGATCGGAACGGCGATATCGATGCCTTGATGGAACATTTCCACGCCTAAGATCGGATGTTCTCTCATTCCATACGGCGATGTCAAATTTCCATGGACCGGAACTTGATATGCATTCATCGAAATCGGCGACTGGCGGCTTGCCAATTGTGTTTCCAATGGAGCGGTTCTGATCGGCGATAGGTCAAGTCGTTGACCGGCGTAGATGAGATTGGGATTTTGTATGCCGTTCGCATTGGCCACTACACGCACCATGCGGTAAATGTCCGATGTATTATACTGGATGTTGTTTTCCCGCATCGCGCGCGCCACAATCTCCGATAAGGTGTCTCCCCTTTGAACCCGGTAAGTCGAAAGCGGTGTACTCGGTTCCTTTTGAACCGGTTCCGCCGCTCGTTCCGGCTGCACAACCGGTGTTTCATCCGTTTTGGTTTCCGTTTCACCCTGCGTGATGGCTGCCATCAATTCGCGTAGATTTTTGGGGGAAGACGATTGAGTGGTTTGCGAAGTTTCTGTTTTTGCAGAGCTGTTCGCTGTTTGCTTTGCTTGATGTTCAAAATTGTTGGTTGGATCGGTTTGTTTCGATGTCTGAGTTTGCGGTGTTTCAAGTTTTGATTGCACTGGCTGGTTTGCGGCAGGAGCGATCCCTTTTTTACTGATCGGTAAATCCGGCACATTCAAGGCGGATGGTTTCAAGATCGGTGTCGGTTCTTTTTCGACTTTTTTCCGTAGAATTTCTTGAAATGGCTCTGTCTGCGTAGACGGTTTCGGTGTCGGGTTGGTTTGTGGTTTCCCTCCCGTTTGCCGACTCGTGACCGGCGCCGTGTCTAACGGATCAATAAATGGATTCGGCATGGTCTTGCTCCTGCTGCGATAGTGGATTCTCTTCAAGGATTGTTTTCGGCTGTCGGGAAGGGATGCTCAGGAATCAAACAGAAAAGCGAAATGTAATGATATCACCATCCTGAACAACGTAATCTTTTCCCTCAACACGAAATCGTCCTGCTTTTTTGACCTCTTCAACTGTTTTCAACTTCTCCAAATCCTCGAAGGACATCACTTCGGCGCGAATAAAGCCGCGTTCGATATCGCTGTGTATTTTCCCAGCCGCTTCCCGGGCGGTGCAACCGATTGGAATGGTCCAAGCGCGAACTTCATCCGGTCCATACGTCAAAAACGAATGTTGGCGAAGGATGCGATACGATTCTTGAATCAATTCGGGTTTCGCCGGTCCTTCCAGACCGACGCTGCTGAGATACTCGCCCCATTCGTCTTCCGGGAATTCAAGCAAATCGCATTCCAATTGTGCGTTCATGACAAGAAAAGGCAGATTCCATTCCTGGCTGGCCTTCTTCAAATCATCCAACCGGCCCTGTTCCATCCCTTCTGTCAAATCCCCGATATTGGCAAGAACCAGCATTTTTTTGCCGGATAAAAGCCCATAGGGACGGATATAGAGATCCGTTTCTTCGACAGTCGGATCGGCGGCGATGATGGGTTGATTGTTCTCCAACACTTTCTGAAAACGGGAAAGTGTTTCCTTTTCTGCTGTCAATTCTTTTCGTTTATCGGCTTGTTTATTCCAGTTTTCATCGATGCGGCGCAGCCGGTTTTCAATAATGGCCATATCCGCCAGAATCAGTTCCGTCATAATCGTTTCCAGATCGCGCGCCGGATCGATTTCGCCTTCCGGATGCGGAACCGAATCGTTGGTGAAGACGCGAATCGTCAACAATAACGCCTCCATATTACGTAAATGACCAAGAAATTCGTTGCTGAATCCTTTTTCCTTGCCTTCGCCTTTCGCCAGACCGGCGACATCGGTAAATTCGACCGTTGCGTAAGTCGTCTTTTTTGGCTTGCATAATTCGGTCAGAAAATCGATTCGTTTATCCGGCACATGAACAACCCCGCGGTTGGCGTCTTTCCGCACTCCGGCCAGAGACGTATCAGCGTGACCGTGCGTCAGCGCGTTAAAAACAGTTGTTTTCCCCGATGTTGCGAGACCGATGATTCCAATTTGCATAATAGAAGGTTTCCTACAATGAAATTACAGCACCTATTATATACCCATTTCCCTTAAACTCGAATACATAACCCACCAAAACGTAACGCCGCCGTCCCGGCGGCATTTCAACAATCACATCTAAAACCATCTTATGATGATACACTCAATTCCCCCAAACCGCGAAAAAAGTTCAAAGAAATACAATCAATAGGAAAATTTTTCCCCCCTCAATCTTGTCTCAAATCGGTTTAAAGCAAGCGTCCTGCTTGCCGATTGATGCAGATGAGACGTCTGCTCAACCCACCGAATGTAATGATTAAATTATGATTCCGCTTTTTCTGTTGCTGTTTTTTCGTAGACGGAAACGATGTTGAGTCCGGTTTCCCTGCGCAAGTATTCTTCGATTCTTTCGGCGTCCTCAAGCGCTATTTTCCGTAATGGCACCGAGTCATAATGACGAAGTTCTTTCGTATGCCCTCCACGGGATGAAATATGCCAATATTTTGGATAGGGACGAGTCGGTGTATTGAGTTGCACTTCGTTGGGACGAATTCTATTCAACAAAGCGATCAGTTCTTCCGTTTCGGATAGATTGGAGGGAAGAAACATAACCTGAATGCCGAGAAATCCATTGTATTCTTTTTTGAATTGCAAAATATTGCGCATGATTGTTTCAAGAGTGATTCCATCTACAGGACGATTGATTTGTTGAAATGTCTTTTCAGTGGAAGCATCTAATTTGACAAATGTCCTGTCGATGTTTTGCAAATCCCGAATGACATCCGGTTCGGAAAGTGATACGCCATTGGTCAGTACGAGCTGGGGGATGGGGGTAATCCGGGAAATTTCCCGAGCCACTTCACCCAAATTGGTTGCTAAAGTTGGCTCGCCGCTGCCGCTATAGGTGATGATATCGGCTTGCCGCCAGTTGGATTTTTGAAAATCGTTCATCACCTTCTCAGTAGGAACAAAGAGTTTTCGTTGATTGGTAATGATTTGGATCGTGCCAAGCTGACAATAAATGCAGTTGAACGAGCAAACCGAGGTCTCACATATCAGATCAATACCGAGAGACATACCCACGCGCCAGGATCGTACCGGGCCGTATACTGTCGTGACTGTATCTTTTGTCGATTGGAGATTGGATTGTTTGTTTTGATTCTCTGTATCGTTTTTCATTCGTTTCTGTTGGGCATGAAAATATTCGAGTAAAATAATAAAGGTTGTATACATTATACACGTGAAATGGAAAAGTTGTGCAGACAGGATGTCCGCACCACAATTTTGAACATTTTGCTGGAGTATCATAGAATGGGTGGAATAAGGATTGTCTATTCCGGAAATTTCATTTTGGAGGGAAATATGGGCTAATATTATGTTACTATATGAACTTTAAGCGTTGTATAGTTCATCGATTGGATTTTGTGACAATTTATTTTGTAACCAATTGAATTTACTTGTGATAGGGTGATTTGTCTTGGAATGAACTTGAAGCCGGAAGAGGTTTAATTGTTAAATTTTGAAAAAAAAACTCTTGACGAGATTTCCTTAAATGGTAAACTAATCATAAGCGACAAGAGGATGTTTTGTAAATTCCCTTTTACAAAACCAATATCCATCCAAAACTGAATTTTAAAAAAGTAAATAGGGCTTTTTTGTTGTGTAGAGGCTAGTGGGATTTTTTGTGTTTTATCCGAATGAGTGAAATTCGTTTGTATAGAAACGGGTGGAGAAAAGCGTACTTTATTAATTTTTGTTCAAATTGAAAGGGTGCAGGCTATTGCCCCATGTGGTTATAAAGGGAGATTTTTCGATCGCCGATATCGATCGTGATTTCCTTCCAATGTATGAGAATGACGGCTGGTTCGTTAAAATCGAACAGTGCTATGTGGAACATCATCGGAAAGACGCTCTTTTGCCGGTTATTGTAGTGGAAGAAGGGCATACCCAAAAGTTCTATATAAAGCTATCACGAAACGAGAAAAACCATTCTCTTACGATCCGGCTTGATCCCACGACGGATCCCGTTAAAACCCGAGGGGTAAAACGTTCTCTTGCACTCGTGACGGAGTCGATTGTGAAGAAGTACAAAGAGGCCGCCATTGTCCGTCATAACCTCCAAGATTATTTGCTTTCCGAAGATTCATTCCCCATTTGATGGAAAGGGCTTGGTGGTATTGATTTGTCTAGTGGCCAAAAAAACCGAACCAATTGCAGGTTTTTCAATGAGGGGTAAAGAAAACAAAAAGGGGGTTCATTTTACGCAGAAGAATCAGGGCGAAAGCCCGAGTGGATAAGAAAGGAGCTCTTTCGATTTCCTATTTCTTCTTAGGAAAACCAAAATTTTGATGGAAAGCGAGAGACGTTGGTATGTCAATGGAATCTACAGAGAGAAAGAATAATGGAAGAACAAACGAAAGCCGTGAAGCAATTGAAAACCATTTGGTCCAGGAGTGGGGAATCGCTCCGGAAACGGCAAGGCGTTTTGTCCAGCGGCAACCCGGCATTACGTTGAATGAGACAGTGGAGTATATGCGTGCCGTGACGAAAGAGTATCGGCTGCTTTACAAGCGCACGCACGGTCAGCGAATCAGCCCTGTACTTCTACGCCGGGCAACGGAAATGGCTCTGGAACGAACGGCGCGGCGCCGTCAACCGTTGACAGAACGGGATTTGCAGTATTTGATGCAGCAGGCAAGAGATTCGACGGATGCGGATATCGCCCGCAAAAGCGATCCCGGCACCAAAGACGGCCGTATTAAAATTTTGAAGCCTCTTCGGGACGCCGTCATGTGCGAAGAAGACGCGATTACCCGTGATCGATTGCTGGGTGTGGCTGAAGTGTTCATTGTCGACGGTTACATCCTCGATAAGCAGTATTTGATCCGAAAATGCCTACATCAAGAAGCCATATTCCCCAATCGCCGAACGGTCGACGAAACTCTGGAAATTCTGCGGACTTCCTATGAAGCCTTGGGCTTCTCCAAAGACGATGTGTTTATCGCTTCCGCGTATCTGGATGTCCCTTACGGAAAAGTGGACACCTCCCGCAAGCGCGATAAAAACGGAAAAATCACTATCCCTCATTTTGTGTATTGATCGATTCAATGGATAAAAAAATCAAAGCCGTGTTGAAACCGACACGGCTTTTTTACTGAAAAAAAATTGTGGTGCAGACATCCTGTCTGCAAAAAACTTGTGATGCGGACATCCTGTCTGCATGAAAATGTTGTTTTGGACATCCTGTCTGCACAATACCAATAGAAACTTTGATAGATTGTAGAAAAAATGCTTCATTTGTCTTTCCATCGGATTTCTACTTATGCCTTGGTCACGATTCTTCTCTTTGCCGCTTGGCTTCGGCTGGACGGCTGCGATTGGAGCCTTCCCTTCCGCTTTCACCCTGATGAATGGAAATATGTGGCCGGTGGAGCGCAATGCTTGGAAGGTGAATGGAATCCAAAATATTTTCGCAATCCTCCCGGTTTTTCTTATTTGAACGCTCTTTGGTTTCCCCTCTGGCTTCACATTCGCCCTCCCGTCGAAGTCCCTGAATGGCTTGGAATCGATCCTGTCCGTTTGCAGCCTTCCACGAATCCAATGGCGACGTTTCATTACCGTCCCTTCGATCTGGTTCTCGGTTCCCGTGTTTTGTCGGCTTTTTTTGGTGTCCTGACTGTGTGGATCGTCTTTCTGCTTGGGCAGGAATTGGGGGACTGGAAAATCGGTGGCTTGGCCGCTGCTTTGGCAACCGTATCTTTTGCCAACGTGCGCGAATGCCACTTTGCTGTCAATGATCCTGCTATGACGTTTTGGGTTTGTCTTGCTTTATGGCTGGGAATACGCGCATGGCGCCGGGATTCGGTCAATTATTACTGGGCTGCTTCCGCCGTCGGAGGAATCGCCGTCGCCTTTAAATACAATGCCTTTGTCGCTCCCGCCGTCCTTATGGTGCTTTGGGGAATCCGATATTTCCGGCAAGCAGAATCCGAAATCTCTTTGAGAGCATTGAGCAAAGAAATCGGGGTCGGAGCCGTATTGACCGTTTTTTGTTTCTTGATGATTTGTCCTTTTCCGATTCTCGATTCAGCGACCTTCTTTGCGGAAATCGAAAAATTATCACAAGCGGCGCAAGAAGGATGGCCGGGGCAAGAAAAAGTCTGGTCCGGTTTATTGTTCCTGCGCTCTCTCTTCATCAGTGAAGGGGTGCTTTCGGTTGTACTGTCTTTTGCCGGATTCGTACTCTTGGTTATGAAAAAACGATGGGAATGGCTGCTATTTCCACTGGCCTATTTTTTCTTGATCGCTTTACATCCCCTTTATTTCCTGCGTTTCTCCCTTCCTGTGCTGCCCTGGTTTTCTCTTGCCGCCGCCTATGCGATTGGATGGATTGCCGGACGCTTTCCCCAAAAGCCACTTCACACTTGGCTTCCTGTATGTTTGGTGTTTCTATGCATTCTCGAGCCGCTGGTTAAAGACCTGCGCAGCAACTATTTGCTGAAGCAGGAAGATACTCGAATCTCTTGCTTGCGTTGGATACGGCAACAACCGGCCGCCGGATTCATCGGTGCCGATTTATATGCATTTCCCATTCCTTATCGTGGCATGGCGGAACCGTGGAATACTTCTCTTGATCCTCGCATCGTCCCCCTCGATCGTATCCCTTCCGCGCAATTCGATCAATTACCCTCCTATATCGGTGCTCCGGCTGTCTACATGGCTATCAGCACCTTCGCTGCCTTCCCTGGTTATGTGCCGGAAACCTACGAACAGAGAAGGGAAGCGATCCAACGATTTTGTGGCACACAAAAACCAGTTCGGACTTTCCCCGTTTTCGGAGGTGATCGCCCCGCCAGCGCTTTCAAAGCCGCTAATGTGGAAGATACTTATAGTCCGGTTACGCATTTGTGGAAGCGAAAAAGCACCGGCCCGGAAATTGCGGTCTATCAAAACGAATCAGCCAATCCATAGATAGAAAGTTGAAGACGTAGGGAGTTTGCGATAGGGGGATGGATATATTCTTGGGGATGTCTATATGTTATATATACTATTTTATAGAGTCGCTCTGGTTGATAGGCAGACGTCTCCTTTTTGTTTTCGGCAGATATCGGATGCGGTAGATTCTGTTTATTCTATGATTTTCGGTTGTATTTCCCGATTCAGATATGTTCGGGAATATTTTTTTTGATTCTGTGTTTCCCTTCGATTTTTGTTGGTTTGAGTTGGGCGCCCAACGGAGGGCGGCGACTATGGTTTGAACCTGCAATGCCTATCGGATACGCACGCGGTATCACGGCAGTTTCTTCGTTTGGATACCTTAACACCAACGGAGAGACCGGATTCGGCATCGCAGGGTGGTTCGTTCGTTTGAACGAAGCCGGAGTTCATCTCGATGCACTCGGTTTTTTTAGGCTGAAGGTGGAAGGCTGAAGGCTGAAGGGGAATGCACCTTGGATTTTCCAGAGGGTGATTGAATTCCTTTAACACCTCAGAAACTTTTACACGGACAGCCATTGGAAATCCTTTTTGGTCCGCTGAACCGGGGCGGGGTGCCGGAAGCAAATATTGTTTCTCCGGATGGAAGGATTTCCGGGTGTAGTCATGGTTCGGATGCGACGGTTCTCGGCCGAGAAAAAAACGTTGCGTCCCTCTATATATTAGGGGGAGTGCCTCATTTTTGGAGAAGTAATTATTGGGGGTGAATTTTTTTGTGGGGTTAAGTTATGGTTTTTGAGTGGGTTATGTGCGTGAACGTGAAGATTTGGGGAAAATTTTTTTTGCGGTTGGGATTTAAAGAAAGATTTAAATTCAGTTAGCGATATTGTACACTATAATCTACAGTTGTATATTGAGTGAACTTGAACTATGGAGGTGTGAAATGGATTTGGAAGAATCTGCCAGATTGTATGCGGAAATCTATGAAGAGGATGCTGAATTGCAGGAGTTGACGGAAGCGGCTATTGAGG
Source organism: uncultured bacterium (assembly GCA_964412555.1). Classification (GTDB taxonomy): domain Bacteria; phylum Hinthialibacterota; class Hinthialibacteria; order Hinthialibacterales; family Hinthialibacteraceae; genus CAYPPG01. Next base: position 18,295 of record CAYPPG010000066.1, on the reverse strand, counting down.
ATTGGCCGGAATGAAAAAATAAGGATTCTGCCACCCCTTCAGGGTGGGATTATTTGATTTTTGCACTTCACCAGGGGCGTTGCCCGCTGGCTATTTTCTTAAACCCCGTTGGGGTGTTACTCTTTGATATCATATAATTAAGATTGGTATTATTTCTACCGTTGGATTTATTCAATCCTGCCGTTTGATCCATTCATTCCTACCGTTGGATCCATTCTTTGAAGGATGCGATGTCTTTGTGGATTTGTTCGATCAAGGCGTGGGGGTTGGGGAATTTTTGTTCGCCGCGGATGGATTGCAGGACGTCGATGATGAGATTCTTGCCGTAGATATTTTCATCGAAATCCAGTAGATGAATTTCGATTCGTTGGTTTTCCAGATTTTCAAATGTCGGGACGATGCCGATGTTCATGACTCCCCAATAGGATGGAGCGTCGAGTGTTTCCTGCCGTACACGCACGCCATATACACCTCGTGGAGGGGCGATTTGGCCGCCGATGTTGATGTTGGCGGTGGGGAATCCGATGGTTTTTCCGCGTCCGTCCCCTGGGACGACCTGGCCGAATAATTGGTAGGGGCGACCGAGAAGATCGCGGACTTCGTCGAGTTGGCCTCGATACAGCAAACTGCGGATGATCGTGCTGCTGATGGGCTGCTCGTCATGGAGCAATTGATCGACGATCGTTACATGTTCAAATTTATCGGATTCGCAGGCTTTGAGCATTTCCACGTTGCCTTGACGATCCTTACCGAATGCGAAATTAAAACCGACCACGACTTCCTTTGCTTTCATGCGTGTTAAAAGGATGTCATCGATGAAATTGTCAGCAGAGAGACGGCAGGTGGGAAGGTCGAAGAGGACTCCGACGACGGCATCTACTCCCATTTCCTCAAGGAGTTGCAGTTTGAGAAGATAGGGGGTCAGCAGGCGCGTACTTAGGTCGGGGGTCAAGACGGAACTGGGATGGTTTCGGAAGGTGAAGACGGCTGAGGTTCCGTTGCGCGCTTTGGCGCGGGTAATACATTCCTTGATGATTTGTTGGTGCGCCCGATGCAATCCGTCGAAAAAGCCTAATGCAACAACAACTTGGTCTTGGTCTTGGAAGGAACATGCTTCGAGCGAAGTGATTTCAATCATAATTAATCGAGATTTACTGGAAATTTGCCAAGGCAGACTACGCTTGCCTTGGGTACCCGCTTAAGCTGGTGATATCCGATTCGAATTGGTTTTTGATTCGCTCCACGCACGAGTCGGGAGCGATGGATTCTTTGGTATTGGTTCGCCGGACCAGAAATTCGATTTCTCCTTTTTGCAAAGATTTTTCCCCGATCACGATTTGATAGGGAAGGCCGAACAGGTCGGAATCCTTGAATTTGATCCCGGGGCGTTCGTTGCGGTCGTCCAATAAAACACTGAGGCCGGCTTTTTGCAGAGACTCGTAGAGTGATTCGGCGGTGCGGACCGCTTCTTCGTTTTTCAGGGAGAGATTCAATAGATGTACGTGGTATGGTGCAACGGACACCGGCCATTGAATGCCATTTTCGGTTGAATGTTCTTCGAGGATGGCTGCGAGGAGGCGGCTGACGCCGACACCGTAGCATCCCATCACCATCGGTTTTTGTTCTCCGTTTGGATCGGTGAAATAAGCGCCAAGCGCTTCGCTGTATTTCGTGCCTAAGACAAAGACGTGACCGACTTCGATTCCCCAAGTGATTGCAAGTTTCCCGCTGTTGCATTTGGGGCAGGTGTCGCCTTCATCTACGCAGCGGAAATCATCCCAGCGGTCGACGTGAAAGTCGCGTCCGAGAACGGCGTTCTTGATGTGGTAATCAGTTTTGTTTGCGCCGGTGACACCGGAGCCGATGGTTTTGATATAGTGATCAGCCCAGATTTCGCACTCTTCCAGGCCCACCGGTCCGGCGAATCCCACAGCGGCTTTGGTCAAGTTTTGGATGACTTCCGGAGAGGCCATTTCGGCGGGAGCGCCGATGGCGCGGGCGATTTTTGCTTCGTTGATGGTGTGATCTCCGCGCAGAAGGATGACATAGGCTTTACCGTTGGCCGTGAAGATCATGGTTTTGATCATGTGATCCGGGGTGATGTTCAAGAATTCGGCGACTTCTTCGACTGTTTTCAAGTTTGGGGTATGCACTTCTTCAACAGGTGGAACGTTGTCTGTTGCAGTTATTTCAGGTGCGGCACTCGAAGGAGTCAATTCGCGGTTTGTTTGATAGTTACAATTCGGGCATGTGACGATTTCTGCTTCGCCGATTTTTGCCGGAACCATGAATTCGTGGGAATGTGAACCGCCCATGGCGCCGGTATCCGCTTCGACGGCGACTGTCGTCAGCCCCATGCGGGTGAACATTCGTTTGTAGGCGTCGTACATGAGCTGGTAGGAACGGGTTGCGCCTTCCTGGTCGACATCGAAGGAGTAACCGTCTTTCATGATGAATTCGCGGGCGCGCACGACGCCGAAGCGGGGCCGGATTTCGTCCCGGAATTTGGTTTGGATTTGATATAAGTTTTTAGGTAAGTCGCGATAGGAGCGCAGCTCACCGCATACGAGATTCGTCACGACCTCTTCATGGGTAGGTCCAAGGACGAACAAGCGTTCGCTACGGTCTTGGAGGCGCATCAATTCCGGTCCCATGACTTCCCAGCGGCCGGATTCTTTCCAAAGGGTATCCGGTTGGAGGGTAGGCATGAGGATTTCGATGGCGCCGGCGGCGTCCATTTCTTCGCGGACAATTTGTTCAATTTTGCGTAACGCGCGATGAGCCAATGGAAGATAGGTGTACAAACCCGCTGCCAATTGGCGGATCAAACCGGCGCGCAGCATAAGAATATGGCTTCTCGCTTCGGCTTCTTTTGGGGCTTCGCGTAGAGTCGGGAAATAACCTGCTGATTGTTTCATGATGCTCCCACTGCTTTCTGGATCATTTCGCCGATCCAGGAAAAGAATTTGATTCGATTTAAGTCGTTGATGAAAATCCAAAGGATGAGGGGGATAATTAAGAAGAATCCGATTTTCCCGAAGTTTTCCATCTGTTTCATGGTCACGGGTTTCATTCGGATCATTTCATAGGAGTAAAAAACGATGTGGCCGCCGTCAAAGGGGGGAAGTGGGAATAAATTAATCAGTCCCAAGTTTGCCGAGAGTAGCGCGATGAAACTGAGGAAGCGCTCCAATCCCCAGCGGCCGGTTTCGCCGGAGATTTGATAGATGGCGATCGGACCGCCGATCAATTTGGGGGAGACTCCGCCGGTGAAAAGATCGTAGAGAAAGTTGATCATATAGCCGCAGATGAAGATGGTTTTTTCCCAGCCGGCGACGATTGCGCCGATGACCCCCATTTTTTTGCGGTCGCGTTGATGGTCGATCCCGATTCGGGCCAGATAATACATTTTGCCGCTTTTTAAGCTGGCGGGGGTCAGGAGTGGCTCTTCGATCACATCGGGGGTGACGGTTTCGGTTTTCATTTGGTTGTTCGGGGTGAGCCAGGTCAGGGTAATGGGATTGGCTTCGGCGGTTCCGTCTTCTTTGTAGGTGAGTGATTCCTGAACTTTCACTCGGATATCGTTAAAATCATCGATTTCATTCCCGTTCAACTCGACGATGCGGGAGCCTTTCGTAATGCCGGCTTTTTGCGCCGGTCCTCCCTCTTTGACACCGCCGACAATCGGTTTGAGTTTCGGGGCTACACCGAGAGGAGCGGCGGTTGGAATCAGATTTTCTTCCACGGAGATTTCGCCTTGGAACAATAGTCCCAAGCGTGTAATCGGGTGATCGGGGATGGCGTCTTCGGCAGGGAAAATCAAATCCGGTTTGATTGTGATCGTGGTTGTGCTTCCTTCCGGGGTTTTGCAAACCGTTTGGATTTCTTTCGCACGATACTCCCCATCGTCGGTTTTTTCGTATTGGGAAGAAAAGAAATCCGACCATTGATCGCGGGTTTTAAACGATTTCCCGCTGGCGCGGAGTATGCTCATGCCGGGTTCCAATCCGGCTTTTTCGGCGGCGCTTCCGGGTAAGACTCTTGTAATGTAGATCCCTTCGTACCTGGCCGGAATCTGTTCTGTTTCGTTGCCGTCTTTCAAATATCCGGCGGGGACGTCATATGTTTTGTTCAATTTTTGGCCGTCGCGCTCGACAGTAACCGTGAATTGCGGTTTTTCGATTTCCATTTGTGTGTCTTCGATATCATCCCAGGAATTCATCGGTTCCCCGTTGATAGAGACGATTTGATCGTCTTCGCGGATTCCCATTTCCCAGGCCCAGCTGCCGGTCGTGACGTGGCCAACGGTTTTTGAGGCGTTGTAGGCTTGCCCAAAGGATAGGTAAACGAGGCAATAGAGTAGAAATGCCAGGACGAAATTCATGACCGGCCCGGCAAATACGATCAAGATGCGTTTCCAGGCCGCCAATTGAAGAAATTCCCAATCCTCGCCGGTCGTTTCGTCGTCCGGATCCATCCCTTTGATTTTGACGTATCCGCCAAGGGGGAGGGCACAGACTGCATATTCCGTATCGTGCCAGGTATACGAAAAAAGTACTTTGCCGAAGCCGACGGCAAAGCGGTCGACTTTCGCACCTGAGAGTTTGGCGACGATAAAATGTCCCCATTCATGAAAAATTACGGCTAAACCGAGAACGATGAGAAAGTAAAAAAGGTTGAAGAAATTTGACAATAAGGAATCCAGACCCATAATCGAACCATTCGTGTTATTTTATTATTTTTATCATTCACTCGTATTTCGTTCCATTAGTGAAGCCAAATAGTATATCCTTTTTTCTCAAAAAATGAATGAACAGGCGGAGTGGACAATGATAAAAGATGCTTGTTCTAAAAATGGAACAGTCGCGGTATACTGGCTCTATTTACCAAGGAAATGAAATCGTGTTGGAACAACGGAATACTTTCTTTCAAATTCCCGGGGCTATTCTGGGGATTGTGCTGATTACCCTGCTGATCAAGATTATTCTCCTGGATTTGAATGCGGGGGAATACACGGATGGGATTATCCAGTTGCAATTGTGGGAGAGTCCCGTCATTTTTTTTCCGCCGGGGTATTCGGCGGTGGTATGGGGGATGGATTTCTTTGTGCAGAATCTTTTATTGTCGGGGCGGTTGGTTTCTGTCCTTGCATCCGTCCTCGCATTGATTTTCTTTTATAAATTGTCTTTGGGGGTATTGGGGAACGAGAAGCAAGCGGTGTTGGCGACGTTGTTTTTAGCGCTTTCGCCGATCTTCAACAGGTGGTCGTTGAGGGTGATGACCGATTCGTTGTTTTGCCTGCTTTTTATTATTTGCTGTGATGAGTGCATGCGAGTGATTCGCAATCAGAGACGTTCCATCTTATTGCTTATGTTTTATACCGGTTTGGCGGTGTTGATTCGGTATCAGGGGTTGTTCTTTGTGCCTTTTATCGCATTTTTTATTTGGAAGAATCGATCCTTTTATCGAAAGTCCAATGTGGATTCTCAACAGGATATCTCTCCAACTCGTCGCTTTTCTTTGGGATGGCTATTGTTGTCATTGATTCCATGGATTTTGTTAGGGGGGTGGATTTTGTATCGTGGGTTTGGGCATACGGGGCAGTTTGTGGAGCGGGCTTTTTATGGATTGGGGGTTTATTTTTATTGTTTCGAAGGATTTATCTTTTATTGGCCTTGGGCGGTTACGTATCCGCTGTTTATTCTCGGGATCGTCGGTGGATATTATTTATATAAAGGGAATGGGAAGGAAAAGCGGTTTTTGTCGTTTGTGGGGATTGCAATTGCCGTGTTTGTGACTGTTCAAACTTTGTTCCTGTCATTCCAGTTTCGTTATTTGCTTCCGATCCTGCCGCTTTGGTGTATTGGGGCGGCGCGTGGATTTGCTGTACTTCATGAAAAAATCCTACAACGTGTGTGGCAAATCGGGTTGTCTGTGCTTGTGATACTCCCTTTATGTATCATGACGATTTCCGTATTGTTCTTGCAGCGGGAGACGTTTGGTGATCTGGTGGATTCGGCAAAATATTTGCGGGAAATTGGGAAGGGGGCGCGGGTGTTGTCGGATGAAGTGTATGGGCATTCGGATCATAATGTCAAAATGCGATTTTGGTCCGGCCGTAAGATTTTCTTGTTTCCGGCGGTTCAACCTGAGGAAGGAGATATACTTGTTCTGCATAATGCCTATTCGGATCTCAATGCAGTGTACGAGTATTTAAATCGGAATTATGAATATGTGGTATTGCGGCAGTGGAATTCGATGACCTCGCCTGGCCGGTATATTACGATCCCTTTGCTACCGGATATCATGGTTGAGCCGCATCCGTTGCGGTTGACCAGTAATCCGGCATGTATGGCGTTTCGGTTTACTCCGCAACGGTATGTTTCCGTGGCGTTGCGGATAACGGGGCGGAAAGGCGATGTTGGGTAAAGGTCAGGGTGGGTTTCGCTTGGCTCAACCCACCCTGATACTGTTAATTTAAAGAAAAATGTAGGAATTTACCCTAACAGGATTCAAGAAGATAGCCAGCAATGCCCCTCGTAAAGATCAGTAATCGTGAAATGCAAAGGGGTAGCAGAAAAAAATCCTGATCTCTGGAGGTCTTCTGTCACCCTTTCAGGGTGAAAATGTTCAATCATCGATTATTTCCAGGGGCGTTGCCCGCTGGCTATCTTCTACCACCCCTTCAGGGTTTTTTGCTTCACTGCAAGTTATGGAGTTATTTTGATGAGTCATACTCTTTTTGTTTATGGTTCTTTGAAGGATCCGGAAGTGTTTGAGAATGTGACGGGGGAAAAGCCTTGTTCGAGGAGAAAAGCACGGTTGAAGGGGTATGCTCATGTTGAACCGGTTTTTGGGTATCCGGTGATTCGTCCTGATACGAAGGGGGTTGTAGCTGGGGAATTGATATTCGATGTGAGTGAAGAAGCGTTTTCGAAACTGGATGAGTATGAAGATCAGGGCAAATTGTATCAGAGAACGGAAGTTGTTGTAGAAGCTGGAAAAGAAAAAATACCGGCTTATGTTTATGTTGGAGCGTGAGGAAGCATGAGAATTTGCTACATCGGGGATGGGGATTCCATTCATAATCATTTTATGATCGATTGGTTTCGGGGACGGGGGCACGAGATTCTGTTCTTGACCGATACGCCGGAGAAAGCGCCGGAATGTGAAGTGAGGCAAGTTGCTGCACGGCACGGCGGTGGGATACTGAGGCATCTGCGGGCGGCTGCCAATGTGCGAAAACAGATTCGGGAGTGGAAGCCGGATATCGTTCATGCCCATAATGTAACGGGGTATGGCTATTGGGGTGGATTATCGGGATTTCATCCGATGGTCATGACGGCGTGGGGATCGGATTTGAATGTGTTGGCCCGGAAGAATGTATGGATTCGCCAAATAGTTTCGTATTGCCTTCGGCGTGCGGATTTGATTACGGCGGATGCGAAAGCGTTGTGTGAAACGGCACGCTCGCTGGCCGGACGGAAAGCCGATATTCGGTTGTTGCAATGGGGGGTAGATTTGAAGCAATTTGATAGGCCGGTGTCGGGTCAAGATCGTCATTATTTTCGCGGCGATGCGGAATTTGTATTATTGAGCACACGCCGGCCGCGGTTTATTTATAACATCGATGTGATCATTCGTGCGTTCGCGCGTGCATTGCCTCGGCTTGGGAATGCCCGGCTGGTGATCGTTGGAGAGGATGTGCTGTCCGATTTATTGAAAGAACTTGTCGTGAAAATGAAAATTCAAGATAGTGTTTTGTTTACGGGGTGGATGGAGAGGGAACGGTTGATTGCGGCGCATTTAGCGGCGGATGTGTTTGTGTCCGTGCCCTCGACAGATAGTACCGCTCTTTCTTTGTTGGAAGCGTTTGCGGCTCGATTGCCGGTGATCGTCGCCGATTTGCCGGCGAATCATGAGTGGATAGAGCAAGGGAAAAATGGGATGCTGGTTCGGCCGGGGGGGGTCGAGGATTTGTCGAAGGCCATGATTTATATGAGAGAGAATTTCAATGAAGTGAAAAAATGGGGGGATATGAATCGGGAGATTGTAGAGGAATCGGGGAACCGGGAGAAGGAATTTGAGCGGTTGACTGGATGGTATGAAGAATTGATGTAAAGGACTTGATCAGTTCGGGTATTTAAGGAATACAACTATTTTTTTATCTCATCTATTGACACTTGGTACGTATCAGGTTACAGTATCATCATGATTCTGAAATTTAAGCACAAAGGTTTAAAACAGCTTCATGAATCTGGCAAATTAGCCGGTATTAATCCGCAGCATGCAATTCGACTGAGGCAGATTCTTGCGTTGTTGGATACGGCGAAAACTGCTGATGATTTGGAATTGCCAGGATTGAATTTGCATGAATTGAAAGGAATTCGAAAAGGATACTGGGCTGTTCATGTTAGTGCGAATCAACGTGTTACATTCAGGTTTCAGGACGGACATATTTTTGATGTAAATTACGAAGATTACCATTAAGGGAGATTTTTATGAGTATGTACAATCCGCCTCATCCCGGTGAAATCATTCGAGATATTTGTATAGAACCGCTTAATATCAGTGTCACCGAAGCATCGAAAGCGCTTGGTGTTACTCGAAAAACTCTATCGGCTTTAATCAATGGGCGATCCGGTTTGAGTCCGGAAATGGCCTTGCGGCTTTCCAAAGTATTCGGACGGTCTCCTGAAGGGTGGATGGAGATTCAACTCCAATATGATCTTTGGCAAGCGAAACAACGTGTGGATGTTAGTCATTTAAAGCGTATTAAGGCTGCATAAATATTTCACATATTTTTTTTAGAGAATGACCAAGGCAAGATTTGAACTCTGTTCTGGTGGTGAATGGGTTATTAGGCAAGGGTAGACTTCGCTTACCCTTGTTACCCGATGGAGCGTATTGAAGTAGAGGGTAGCCTGGTCAAGAGTCAGATTTGCTCTGGTGGTGAATCTGCTATTAGGCAAGGGTAGACTTCGCTTACCCTTGTTACCCGTTTGACAAGCGAGACGCTTGATCTACCCTCCCAGGCAATACTGTTTAATATTGAACAGTTGGTGTGATACCAGCTCGTTTTCCTTACCTATTAATCCTCTCTCCCTAAAGTGTATTCAAGAAAATATCATATAAAACCAATGATATCAATGAGTAATAGTATGAATGGTATTGTGCTTTGAATTGGCATGTCTTTTGCCCTTTTGGTAAAGCGTCATGAAATGAGTCAATGGCGGCATTCTCTATACCCGGGTAGATCGGATTGTCGTTATGAAAAAATCTGAGGTTTTCCTCGAATTAGTGAAAGGAGACATGCTCATGAGTTGTGCGATTAGAGCATCTTCCGTAATCAAGTTTGGTTTTGGTTGTTTCTTGCTGAGTTCATTCTTCTTGGTTGATTCTGCCTTTGCGCAAGAAGAGGCGCCCGAATACGCGTTGCAGGTGGATGGGAACATTCTATGGACGTGTATCGCCGCTTTTTTGGTTTTCTTCATGCAGGCTGGATTCGCGATGGTGGAAGCCGGTTTTACTCGGGCGAAGAATGCCATCAACATTATGATGAAGAATATTCTGGATTTCAGTATTGGATCGTTGATATTCTTTTTGATCGGTTTTGGATTGATGTTTGGAGTCACGACCGGTCATTTTCTGGGAACGAGTGGTTTTGGTCTTTCTGGGATCATGTTCGATGCGGATGGAAATATTCAGTATTGGACATTCGCCTTTTGGATTTTCCAGACGGTCTTTGCCGCAACGGCTGCAACGATTGTATCCGGAGCGATGGCGGAGCGCACCCGATTTCACGCCTATCTTATATACACCGTCGTCATTACCGGTTTGGTGTATCCGGTATTCGGTCATTGGGGATGGGGCAGTCTTTTCCTCGGGGAAGGTAACGAAGGTTGGCTGGAAAACTTAGGATTTGTCGATTTTGCCGGTTCGACCGTGGTTCACTCTGTCGGTGCATGGGCCGGATTGGCGGGGGCGATTGTTCTCGGCGCAAGGAAAGGGAAATACATCAAAGGCGTACCACAGGCGATTCCCGGCCATAACATCCCGATGGCCGCGCTTGGTGTATTTATCCTGTGGTTGGGTTGGTTTGGATTCAATCCCGGTAGTACGACTACATTCGGCGGTGATTTGGCAGTTGTGGCTGTAACCACGAATTTAGCCGCTGCAGCCGGAACCGTCGGAGCCATGATTACCGCCTGGTTTAAATTCAAGTTCCCTGATGTCGGGATGACGCTCAATGGTGCGCTTGCCGGATTGGTTGCCATTACGGCTCCTTGTTATAACGTCAGCCCGTTTTCGGCGATCATTATCGGTTTTATCGCCGGCGTGATCGTTGTGCTTTCTGTTCTTGCACTTGAATCGTGGGGGATTGACGATCCGGTCGGCGCGGTTTCGGTTCACGGTGTCTGTGGTGCATGGGGGACGTTGTCTGTTGGGTTGTTTGCGCATTCCGCTTTTGGTGGCGGCCCGACAGGATTGTTTTTCGGTGGTGGAATTTCGCAATTGTTGATTCAGTTGGTCGGAATTGTAGCCTGTTTCGTTTGGACATTCTCCGTTTCCTTTATTCTCTTTAAAACCATCAATGCCACGATTGGATTGCGGGTATCTGAAGAAGAGGAAATGGAAGGGCTGGATTATGGTGAGCATGGTGGTACGGCTTACCCGGACTTTACTACGGTGGCTACGCACTAGAAAAATGCGGGAAAGGATGCCCGCGCTCCCAGTGGGGATGCGGTACGAAAATGCGGGCAAGGATGCCCGCGCTCCCAGTGGGGATGCGGTATGAAAATGCG
>CAYPPG010000066.1:4421-7390 GCA_964412555.1 uncultured bacterium | reverse complement strand
GAAAATGCGGGCAAGGATGCCCGCGCTCCCAGTGGGGATGCGGTATGAAAATGCGGGCAAGGATGCCCGCGCTCCCGGTGGGGAGATTCTTTGAAACGATTGAAACAGAAAAGGAGAGATCATTATGAATAAAGTCGAAGCGATTATTCGTCCTCATAAGCTTGAAGATCTTCGAGTGGAATTGGAGGAAATCGGAGTGACGGGAATGACGGTCAGTGAGGTCCGTGGTTTCGGACGGCAGAAAGGACATTCCGAACTCTACCGAGGAAGGGAATACAACGTCGTCTTCCAACCCAAGATCAAAGTCGAAATCATGGTCAAGGAAGATTTGACCGAAAAAGTCGTGGATACGATTTGTTCAACGGTGAACACCGGCCAGGTCGGGGATGGTAAAATCTTTATCTACCCGATTGGTGAAGTGGTTCGTATTCGAACCGGTGAACGTGGTTCGGAAGCATTGTAAATAGTAATGGAAGATGATGGAAAGGGGTGCAGAGAAATGCGATGTCATTAAATTAACGAGAATCACCACCCTGAAGGGATGAAATATGAAAGAAGTCTGCCACCCCTTCAGGGTGGAATAGTGAGATTGCTGACCATTTCCAGGGGCGTTGCCCACTGGCTATCTTCTTTAACCCCGTTGGGGTATAGAGCCTCTAACTGGGGCGTTGCTTTGGAGGGTTGCGTTTACGTGGGAATTGGGATTGCAAAAACATGGATGACTTGTTGGGGTATAGCCTCTACTTGGCTATCTTCTTCAATCCTGTTGGGGTATAAATCTTGCTGAAGTCTCCTTCCTGTTTGTTTTTGATCACTAGCTCGTAAATCAACAGTTCTTTGAACATTATCATGTTGTATTATGATCATTGAATTTCGTTGGAATTCCTATAAACAAAAAATTGTATGTTCGTTTTAAGTTAAGTATTTCCAAGTGGTTATTTTCGAATCCTCAGAACGGTTATATTAATCAATTCCCCTTTTTTACTGATGGAAAATATACGGATCAAATTGGCATTTCCATTGCGTTTTATAAAAAATGCCGGAGCGCGGGCATCCCTGCCCGCATCTTGTAACGTATACATTTTCCTTCGTTCGTAATGCTCAAGTGAGTATGGAGAAAAGCCGACAGGATGCCGGCGATACGTCACGTTGCCGTTTCGGTGGTATGTGTGGAAATCGATCAGTAAAAAAAATAAGAAAGGAATGAGGTTATGTCGTATAGGAAAAGCCTTCGTTTGTCACTTTGGGGCTTGGGAACTCCTCTATTCGTACTAGCGGCATCACAATTCGCTTTTGCGGAAGAGGCGGTGCAAGCGGCGATTGATTCAGGGGACACCGCTTGGATTCTCACATCGAGCGCCTTGGTACTGTTTATGACCGTGCCGGGTTTGGCTTTGTTTTATGGAGGATTGGTCAGTCAGCGGAATGTCCTTTCAACCTTGATGCATAGTTTTTTTCTAACCTGTCTCATCAGTGTTCAGTGGGTTTTGTGGGGATATTCCCTTTCGTTCGGTTCGGATATCGGGGGGATTATTGGTGGTTTCGACTATTTGTTCTTTAACGGGGTCGGGCCGGAGGCGAGTGGCAGCATCCCTCATTTAACATTCGCGATGTTCCAATGTATGTTCGCGATCATCACGGTGGCGCTGATCAGTGGAACATTTGCGGAACGGATGAATTTTACTGCGTTTGTTTTATTTTCGTTGCTGTGGGCTACTTTTGTTTATGATCCGCTGTGTCATTGGGTGTGGCAGGAAGGCGGATGGTTGTATCAGCTCGGCGCCTTGGATTTTGCCGGGGGAACCGTTGTTCATATCAGTTCCGGTGTTTCGGCCTTGGTCGCATGTATCATGATCGGGAAGCGGGTGGGGTATCCGAATACAGTGTCTCCTCCGCATAATCTTCCGCTTACATTGATCGGTGGTTCCATGCTTTGGGTTGGTTGGTTTGGATTCAACGCCGGAAGTTCTTTAGGTGCGAACGGACTTGCGGCAATCGCCTTTACAGTCACAAATACCGCTGCCGCGGCTGCCGGTTTGGGCTGGGTATTTGTCGAATGGGCGCATCGAGGAAAACCGACTATTCTTGGTTGTGTTACCGGGGCGGTTGCCGGTTTGGTGGCTATTACCCCCGCATCCGGATTTGTATCTGTTCCATCTTCTTTAGTCATTGGTGTTGGTGCAGGGATTATATGTTACCTCGGTGTCAATTTCTTGAAGGAAAAATTCGGATATGACGATTCTCTCGATGTTTTTGGAGTGCACGGTTTGGGTGGCACTTGGGGCGCGTTAGCGACCGGGATTTTCGCCAGTACGGCGGTGAATCCGGATGGAGCCGACGGTCTTATATTCGGTAACGTGACACAGTTCATCAATCAAATCATCAGTGTCCTTGCCGGCTGGGCATTGGCAGGTATTGGAACCTTTGTTATTCTGCTTATCATCAAGGCAATCGTTCCTCTTCGTGCATCGCGGGAAGACGAACTGGCCGGTTTGGATTTATCGGTACACGGCGAAGTGGCTTACAACTATACATCGACAGGCATGAGTAAAATGCAGGAGTAATATATTATGAACAAAATCGAAGCAATTATCCGACCGCATAAATTGGAGGATCTCCGGCTGGCTTTGGAGGAGATCGGAGTGACGGGAATGACGGTAAGCGAAGTCCGCGGATTCGGCCGCCAGCGCGGGCATTCCGAAATTTACCGCGGACGGGAATATACCGTCGTTTTTCAACCGAAAATCAAGGTTGAAATTATGGTGAAGGAAGATATGACGGAACAGGTGATCGATACGATTCGCTCGACCGTCAACACCGGACAAGTCGGAGATGGAAAAATATTTATCTACCCGATTGCGGAAGTGGTTCGTATTCGGACTGGGGAGCGTGGTGGGGAAGCACTTTAATTACTCTGATGTGCAGACAGGATGTCCGCACCACAATTTGTTGTTAAAACTGCTTTTCGA
>CAYPPG010000066.1:0-4321 GCA_964412555.1 uncultured bacterium | reverse complement strand
CTGATGTGCAGACAGGATGTCCGCACCACAATTTGTTGTTAAAACTGCTTTTCGAAGTGTTTGGGATTATACGTTTCTTTAGAGCGGTCTACCCAGTAGGTATTGGTTTGTTCGGGAAATTTTCGTTCCATTTCATCACGTCCGATAATTTTCTGAATGATGGAAATCGGAGTGAATAGTAGATAATAGGTCAAGGATAAGATAATTCGGGAATTGATCCAGCCTAGCGCCATCGCAAATTTCATCCAATAATAATGGATCGGTTTGAGGAATTGTGGATAAACGATAGCGGGGAGCAGAAAGATGATTCCCGCTATTCCCCACATCCCATAAGCTATGGTCCAGTGTTGTTTCCAGGCGGCAATACCGCTGAAGAGAACCAGCACGATTGCCATCATGATGCCGAATTTTCGGAGATCACTGTCTGTTGGGATTGGTATTTTGTGCATGTTTTCCTTCATTCAAAATGGTGGGTTTCACGTTGTTCAACCCACCCTACTTAGTCTAGTGTGAATTGTTTTCGCCAGTCTACGTCGTCTTTTAACTTGGGTTGTTCTCGTTTATCTAAGATATAGCGGCCGAGGACTAGGTAATCCATTTCAGTCCGCATGAAGCAAAGATAAGCGTCTTCCGGGGTGCAGACGATCGGTTCGCCTCGCACGTTGAATGAGGTGTTGACCAAGACTGCGCAACCGGTTTTCTCTTCGAAACTTTTTAACACATCGTAATAGCGGGGATTGTCTTCCCGTTCGACTGTTTGTACTCGGGCGGAGTAATCGACATGAGTGATCGCGGGGATGTCTGAACGGGGGACGTTCAATTTCTCGATACCGAATAGGTTTTTCTGCTCATCCGTCATATTGATGCGCCGTGCTTTGCGGACCGGAGCGACCAGCAGCATGTAGGGTGATTCCACGTTCATTTCAAAATATTCGTGGACTTTTTCCCTGAGGACAACCGGAGCGAAGGGGCGGAACGATTCCCTGAACTTGATTTTCAGGTTCATCTTCGATTGCATTTTGGGAGAGCGGGCATCGCCGAGAATGCTGCGGCTACCGAGTGCCCGGGGGCCAAATTCCATGTGCCCTTGAAACCATCCGACGACATTTTCATCCGCCAAGATATCCGCCACGATAGGCGCAAGTTCCTCTTCCGCAACCTTCCTATAAGGGACTCCTTTCTCATTGAGATAGTCTTTTAATTGCTCGTCGGTATAGCCGGGACCGAGGAGAGAGGCTTTCATACGGTCTTTTCCGTTTTTGGGCGGTAATGGATTATCGAGATAGCGGTGATAAACGGAAAGTGCGACACCCAAGGCGCCTCCGGCGTCCCCGGCGGCGGGTTGAATCCAGATATTTTCAAAGGGGCCTTCGCGCAGGATTTTTCCGTTGGCGACGCAGTTTAGAGCGCATCCACCCGCCAAGCAGAGGTTCTTGATGCCGGTTTCTTTATGCACATGGCGTGCCATGCGCATCATGGCTTCTTCCGTCACTTCTTGAACAGAACGGGCGAGATCCATTTCACGCTGAGTCAGTAAGGATTCCGGTTTGCGGGGAGGGCCGCCGAACAGTTTATCGAATTGTCCGTTGGTCATGGTTAGGCCGGATAGATAGTTGAAATATTTCATATTCATGCGGAACGAGCCGTCTTCTTTCAGGTCGATCAGCTCGTCCAGAATGGTTTGCACATATTTCGGCTCGCCGTAGGGAGCCAATCCCATGACTTTGTATTCCCCGGAATTGACTTTAAATCCGGTATAGTAGGTAAATGCGGAATAGAGGAGGCCGAGCGAGTGAGGGAAACGGGTTTCTCCCAGTATTTTCAATTCTGTGCCGCGGCCATAGCCGAATGTCGTGGTTGACCATTCTCCTACTCCGTCGACGGTGATGAATGCGGCTTCCTCGAAGGGAGATGGGTAAAAAGCGCTGGCGGCGTGGCTTTCATGGTGGTCACCGAAGAGGATTTTGCCTTCGTATTCGAGATGTTCCTTTATGATTTTAGGCAGCCAGAGTTTTTCCTGCAGCCACAACGGCATAGCCATCAGGAACGAACGCAATCCCGCAGGGGCAACGGATAGATAAGTTTCTAAAATGCGCTCGAATTTGACGAAAGGTTTATCGTAAAAAGCGACGTAATCCAATTGGTCAACCGTGATACCGGCTTCATCCAAACAAGCGTTGATGGCGTTTTCCGGAAAAGAAAAGTCATGTTTTTTGCGTGTAAACCGTTCTTCCTGGGCGGCGGCAATGATTTTTCCACCGTCGCCGACAAGAGCGGCAGCGCTGTCATGATAAAACGCTGAAATTCCAAGTATGTACATGGCTCTCCATAATGAAAGGGTGGGTTATATGGAGTGAACCCACCGTTGCGATTTTCAATTGAATGTTGTAAATAGAAACGAATTTGTATATCTCTTGTAACGAATTCAATTATAGCGGGTTATTATAATTAGAGAAGCGGGTTTGGAGGAATGAAGTATGGGCAGACTTCGCTTGCCCATGGTACCCAGGAACAAGCATGGGCAGACTTCGCTTGCCCATGGTACCCAGGAATGTAGGAATGATGCATGGGCAGATTTGGCTTGCTCATGGTACTCAGTTGATCATTCTTTACCAAATATACGCTCATAATCACGAGCACAGTGGAGAATACGGATTACATCAATTCCATTTGTAATGGGTGTATAAAAGATAATATAATTTCCATAAGGGAAACTTCTCAAATTTTCATCGATTTCATTTCGTGCTCTACCCATCAGAGGATTTTTAGAGAGTCTATTCAGCTTTTCGTTCAGAGAGCGAAGAAATTTTGTGGCACGCTCTGGACTGTCTCTGGCGATATAGTCCCAGATTTCATCCAAATCTTTTTCGGCGAAAGGGCTTTTTTTGATCATTCTTGCGAGTTTTGTTTAAGGGCGATCCGTTCTTTTCCCCTTCGGATTACATTTTCCATATCCAAAATTGTGGATTCTCCACTATCGAATCCTTTTTGAATTTCTTCTCGTAACTCCTGTAAACGTTCCGATTTGAATCGTTCATGTTCATTCAAGAGATATATTGCTTCTTGAATCACTTCGTTTGCCGATTCATACTGACCGCTGGTGACTTTTTCTTGGATTTGGTTTTCTAATTCTTGGGACAATGTTATAGACATGATTGATATCCCTGATTTCGTTTAAAGATAGCTTAAATCGATTTGAAGAAAAATCCAGAGAGAAACGCATGGGCAGACTGCGCTTGCCCATGGTACCCAGGAAGGAAGCATGGGCAGACTTCGCTTGCCCATGGTACCCAGTATTATTTTTTTTTAGAGAAATGGTGGGGAAAAATCCCCACCATGGTAGAAAATAAATATTTAAAAAGTTAGATTAATAGACCGGCCAATGGGGTACAGAGACTTCGCCCTCAAAATCATCGGAGAACAGCAGGTTCCCTTCGCCGTCGTAAATTTCGATATTGTCATAGACGCTGATCAAGCCGACGTTAGTGCTGGCGGTTACACCTGCGAAACCGTCGAAGCGGTCACCGACGCTGGGGATTTCCCATGGGGTCATTTCGACGGTATAGGAAGGATCGTCTTTTTGGGTAAAGGTACCGTCTACGACAAAACCGTCGGAGCGAAAATCGAATGTGTACCATACACCGAGTTCCCAGGGGATCGTGTCGTCATCCAAATTTGCCCAGGCGACCAGGTCGTTCAAGAATTCAATCGTGTTGTAATTCTGGTGGAACAGCATATTGATTCCGCGGTCTTCACCGGGAAGAATATCATCCGGTTGACGTCCGCCGCCTCGTCCATGTGGCTGCATGTGTAATACGAAACCCGCCCGGCTGAAATCGTCTTCATTATCCCAGGAGAGCATCATGCAATCGCCGACAATTCGCTGGCCGCCGACAATTTCCTGGTTGTACCATAAATGCTTGGGATCGTTGTTGTTGTTGGAAATACCGTGCAACATTCCGTCTTGAACTACCCAATAGCCGGCTTCACCGGATTCCCACTCACTACCGACACCGACCGTGGCCGGAACCTGTTCGGCGCCGCCTTCGAAATCATCGGAAAATACTACCTGGCCATCCACTTCCACTTCGAAATTATCGAAGCTGGCGATCAATCCGCCTAGTGTACTGGCGGTGATTCCTACGAAACCGCCTTGGCGATTTTGAGGGTCGGGGAAATCCCAAGGGGTCATCTCGATAACCTCTATGCCTTCGGGTCCTTCTGACGTCAAGTAGATCATTCCGGAAGCTGTGCCTTCATTCACCGTTAATTCTTTTATTAAACCACGGCCTATGGCCGTGCGACCCAAAAAGGTTTGACC
>CAYPPG010000065.1:0-44210 GCA_964412555.1 uncultured bacterium | reverse complement strand
AGACCAGAGGTCCGCACCACAATCATTTCATTCCAATATTGTGATAATCTGCTCCTTTTGTTAAAATTTATTGTATACATATCGTAACTTCAAATTATCCTTCCTCGTATGATAACAGATACGAAATTGTGTTCTATGAGAGGAGTATAAGGAACAATGCAACGACAAAGCACCCAACAATTATATCTTATTCTTTTTCTTTGTCTGCCATTCATTTGTATAGCTCAAACTCAAACCGTACAAGTATTCGACAATCCATCCGATACAACCGGTGATCTGAGCGGTCAAATCGATTTCGATCGTGCCGAGGATCGAAATTTGACGATTGTCTGGCAGGATTCGGGAGAACATGGAACCGATTGGCACGTTTATGTCAAACAAAATCACGGAGGTTACATATTTCTCGGTCGAACCGGTGATGGTGAGGTGAATCGATTGAATTGGTCGAGTGATTCTCCAAATATCGCCCCTGAGTTTTCCACTGGCCCTCAATTCGAAACGAGTTACTCATTCCTCGTTTTCCGCCTGGATGGGCAAATCGATGAGGAAGATGTATTTTTCCAAAACGGTTTCGTCCTTCTAGTCGAGGAAGGAAAAGACCCCCCGGAAAGTGAGCCGTTTCAGCTGCCTCTTACAACAAAACGAGTAGTCAGTGTTTATGATAATCCTGGCGATTTACAGTCAATCGATGCAACCAACGCCGATACGGATGAACTGGGCTCTCAAGCATTGCAAATTGCCTGGGATTTCAGTGCCGACTCTTCGACTGTACGCGATTATCATATTCAGGTAAGCGTAAACAATGGCCCCTATCAATTTTTGGGGCAAACATTCACCGGTTCTCTGAATTATTTTTGGTGGATGCCGAATAGTACCTTTAAGACCGCCTCTCCATTTGTTAATGGGCCTCAAGACGGTGAACGTTACCGTTTTCGTATCGTCTTATTGCCCTACAGCGGTGAACGGGACTTTTTGGTGAGTTCTGCAGTCTCATATTCTCTTCAAACACCAACCCCCACTCCGACACCAATTCCAATACCCGATTTTACTCCCACCCCGACACCAACTCCCATATCCGAACCGCTTGAGGAAACCATCACTGTTGAAATCTCCGATTTGGCCTCTCAAGCCACCCCGCTCGAAATGGTTCTTATTCCTTCCGGTGATTTCCAAATGGGCAGCCCAGAAAACGAGATGGAACGGGAATCGAATGAAGGACCGGTACATTCTGTCACCCTGACATACCCATTCTATATTTCGCGTTATGAAATCACCCAAGCGCAATGGGAAGCCGTTATGGGAACTAATCCGGGATTTTTTAAAGAAAATGATCGCCCTGTACAGAACGTCTCGTGGATCGACTGCGCTCAATTCTGCAATACCTTGAGTTCATTGAAAGGGAAAAATCCGGTTTATGACGAAAGCGACTGGAGTTTGATTCTCTCTGCCGACGGTTTTCGCATGCCAACCGAAGCGGAGTGGGAATTTGCCTGCCGGGCAGGGTCGACAACGCGCTATTTTTGGGGCATAGATTCTGAACATGCGGCAGTTGGTGACTATGCTTGGTATTATAACAATGCAGACATGCAACCTCATCCAATTGGTGAGAAACTCCCCAATCCATGGGAATTGTTCGATATCAACGGGAATGTGTGGGAATGGTGCTCGGATTGGTATGGAGCGTATCCCGATGAGGCTCGAATCGATCCCTTCGGTCCCGAAACCGGAACGGAACGTGTTGTCAGAGGCGGAGGCTGGGAATCTGAACCGTTTGAACTCCGGTCGGCCAGCCGTGAAAGACTTGCGCCGGAGGAAACGTTTGGCAATCTCGGATTGCGGATTGTCCTTCCGCTAACGCAATAGAAAACGTTGAAGCGATTGTGCAGACAGGATGTCCGCACCCCAATGAAAATTACTCGTTTCGAATTGCTGCAAAAAGTTTCTTGAAGCAATTTGCACTTTCCATGGCAGCCTCGTTATCTTTTACGTTTTCATCTCCATAATAGGCTTTCACAAACGGGGTCATGCCGCACCAGGTGGTATGCAACATCCCTTTCATTCGTTCTTTGATCGCTCGTTTTGAATTGTCTCGCACAATACGCATTTGCTCCAGTTGCCCAAGTGCGACCTCGGCTTTTCGCCATGGAGATGAAACCACATCAAATCCTTTGATGGCAAAATAGGCGGCTGTAGGCGGCGCCCATTCATAATGCCAGTCACAAATGACGATGTCTTTGGGGATCATATTGATAGCCGGAGCGGTATCGTTCATGCTCGCTTCCCATTTGCCGATTTGTGTTACCTCGCCGTCCAGGAACCGGTCCCCCCATATCCACATCCGGCGATTCTTTTCCGCCAAATGATCATGCAGCCGTTTCACCTCACCGGCAAACAGTTCCGCCTTGTCCTTTCCGCCGCAGCGGGGGCAATCTTCATCGCCTACGATAAACACTTCATCCATGCCGACATGAAACGCATCGGCTTCACACACGTCGGCCAGTTCGTCGATCAAGGCGAAAATCACTTTGTGCACGTCGGGATGAAGCGGGCAATAGCTCCGGCAGTAAATACCTTTGTTTTGAGGGTACTTATCGGGAGTTTCATCGAATTGTGGAAACTTTTGCAGCAACAAGCCGTTATGCGAAGACCAGGACTGATGACCGAGGCAATTGATCTGCGGGATCAACTGCACTCCGGCGTCATTGCATGCGGAAACGAGTTGTTTCACTTCCTCTTTCGACAACGCGCTTCCGCTTGAGAGTTCAGGGTAGGATTGATACTCATACCCGTAATTGAACTCGATCACGAGAACATTGACGCCTTCTTCCGGCAAGGCTTCGCGGATGAATTTTGTGCACAACGGTAAATCATCGGCACGGGGGACGCTGCAGTGGAGTCCGCGGATGGGGAGATCGAATTCGGCTGCATGGCAGTATAGAAGTGGGGTTGTTACGAGAAGGGTGAGTAAGAATACTTTGAGTCGTTTCATGGTTGTCTCCTTTTTGGCATATGTGTATATAACGAAATGTATGTGAAAAAAAGGATTTGTCTATTCTGACGATTCATGGCCCACACAACACCAGAGAAAGAACGCATTAGAAAAAATGGTAACTATTGGAATGATGAATGATATTGAGTTAAATAGTATTAAATCGTGACGTGAACAAAGTGCAACGAGAGGTCCAGTATCAACGAGTATTCGTTTCGATATTACGGCCAAAACCTTCAAAATATTGGGGATTCGTACTGAGATCAGACGAAGCCTCTTCAACGATGCCGATGATTCCAGATCGCTGAGCTATATCATAACAACTTTCCGATTTATTTTCGGATGTAGTATTTTCATGATCGAACACCTTGACGGTCATTTGCTGATGCTCGTGAAATGGAACTGGTTCCAAGGGTCGGAGAACG
Source organism: uncultured bacterium (assembly GCA_964412555.1). Lineage (GTDB taxonomy): Bacteria > Hinthialibacterota > Hinthialibacteria > Hinthialibacterales > Hinthialibacteraceae > CAYPPG01. The sequence goes on along the minus strand of CAYPPG010000065.1, from coordinate 40,796 downwards.
TCGTTTTCATAAATAACTTTCAGACTTTTACTCATGCAGATTTTCTCCTGTGATCATTCAATATCCCTTTTCTTATTATAGATATTGAATATCACGTTGAAAAGGAAATTCGGGACTTGTTATTTAATCATCGTCTAATGAGTCTATAATTCTTAAAAGCATCCGTCGAAATAGTATATTCCAATCCCGGCTGCTAAGACCAGGATACCTTGCAGTTACTCTTCCTTCACTCATCCACTCGTTTAGTGCTGCAAGAAATCGGGTATGCAAATCCGGTTCAACTAAATCGGCGACTGTCGTTTTTAAAATTGTAGCTATCGCTCGTAGTTGAATTAAGGTAGGATTCGAAATAGAATCTACAGAATCCTCAATTTGTTGGAGTGTTTCCAATGTTACGCATTGGAGGCTGTTCGCCACTTCTTCCCGAGTCAATCCAAGTTCTTCTCGCCGCAGGCGAATCTTTTCACCAACAGTATTCAAAGCAAATTCGGAAAAAGCCAGTTTTCTCTCCTCAAGAACAGGCCGAATACGTTGTAATTGGTTGCTTAACACCTGACGAATTTCCTCAGGTTCAGAATAAGTCAGATGGGTTTTAAAAGCCGGTATTCCCATAATCATTCTACTTGGTTGAGTTACACCATGTGAGATGAGGATAATGGGAATCAAAGCATTACTAGCAATCTCTAGTTCCTCGCCTGCTCCTGTGCTCGTATAATGACAAAGATGAATGAGTAAATCAGAATTGGTTACTTTCTCACGATTCATTCCTATAGCTTCTGATTCCGGAATATTACCATGAAAACCGGAATGTGATTGATTCCAAGGAACATAGAGATGAATTGAGTGTTCCTCACATATATTGTTAATAATAGATGATAATTCCAACATACTTTCCCATTGCTCATTATCCAAATTCATTGTAGGTGAAGTCAAATATGCCTTTAAATTTACTATTTGAGGTGGACATTGAAAAAGCATTTGTTGTCCATATTCTGTTTGATTGCCTTGTTTTTCACTTTGTCCATGATCTTCCAGAATTTCTGGAGCATAACGTTGAACGTTCTCAAGAAATTCCGTTGGAGTAACTGTTTTGCTTCAGTCGGAAATGGAATTTTCCTTCCTCTCCTGTTATTAACTCATATTATCGCAAGTGATTGAGGGGGACAAAATCGATGAAATATAAGCTGTGAACGGGTACGGATTTTTTTACCCTTTTCCTCTGGTATAGTGCTAGCGACCATCTCAGGACGAGATAAAAATTGTTTGTAATCATGGAAATAGGATCGATAGAGCTTTGTTGAACCCCACCGATGATGCAATTGACCATTTATATTGTCACAGAAAAGACGATTCCCATAGGAAATAATTTCACGACGATCTTCTATTGTTTTAATCGATCCGCGTGAATCTCCCTGATAGGTTTCTACTCTATTAGCGAGACAAAGCATCAACGCAGTAGTAACAACTTGGTCTTTAAGGGAGACATGAGCTAATGGGCGAATTTTTTTTGATGTTTCAGTCTTACCTAATGGTTCCCATTTACCAGAAATTACTTGCCATTCTTGGCTTTTGGGTGCGGGAACAATTCGCAAAGAAATATTGTTCCATTTATATGGATTGTCTAATTGATCGGATATTTTCGCAAGAAATTCAGGAAGATTGACTGCGGCACGGTCGAGTTCAAGAGTATCAGCGTACCAATTGTGAGATCGAATATAGGAAACCGTTTTTTTCCATGCATGTACCAATACGTATTCTTTTTTCATCAATTTCAAATTAGGTTCAAGAATTTCTGCAATCATAGTCATTCTCTAGTATATGATATAAACCAAATTTTTATTCAAAATTCACAATTTAAAATTGCAGTTATATAATGTAATTAGACATATCAATATTGATATCTTCCTTTTTATGAAGGATCAATAGAGCCATAGAATGGATCTTTTTCAACCTATCATCGATCAAAAATAAAAAATCAACAAATAAAACGAACAAAATTTTAACCTTCTTAACAGACTATTCTGCATTTGTCAAGAAGAATTAGTAAAGAAGAACGCAAAATCCTGCAAGAGTTATTACAAGAAACCGAATCCGAGCACAACGAACCAAAAGAAAATCAATAAATCCACCCCCCCTACTGCTAATCCTGCAACTCCCGGCCAATCCCGATTCAATCCCCCCCACCGCTTTCTTGACCACCCCCACACATTCGAATAAAGTCCAAGGAAAGGATTTCGTTCATGGAAGCTGTACTTACGTCATGGATGAAATGGTAAAATGATCAACCGAAAGGAAGGAAAGAGATGAAAATGTATCGTTCTGTTTGTGTATTCAGCATCGTTGTGATGGCTGCTGTGTCCCTGCCGGTTCAGGTGTCTGGCCATGTATTCCCGCCGGAATTGTATGTGGGGGGATTTTTGATTGGGCCGCAGGCGTATAGTTTCAATCGGTACAGTTTTTTCGAAGCAATCGACAAAGCGAAAGAGGTCGGTTGCAGTGTTATCGAAGCATATCCGGGTCAGCGTCTGAGTCCCGACGACAAGACTCCTTTTAGCCATGAAGCGCCTCCAAGTGTTTGGGCCAAAGCGAAGATGAAACTGGAAGAAACCGGTGTCCGTTTGGTGAACTACGGGGTCGTCGGATTGGGGAACGATGAAGCGGAAGCGCGCAAAGTGTTCGATTTCGCCAAGATCATGGGTATTCCGACGATTACCTCCGAGCCTCAAGCCGGTTCATTCGATCTGCTGGAAAAACTGGTCAAGGAATACGATATTAAATTGGCCGTTCACAATCATCCGAAGCGGGAAAACAATCCCGACTATAAATATTGGGATCCGGAATACGTTCTCGATTGCGTCAAAGGACGTGATCCCCGCATGGGCGCCTGTGCGGATACCGGCCATTGGATTCGCTCCGGGATCAAACCAATCGATGCGTTGAAGATTCTCGAAGGCCGGATCATCAGCAGCCACTTGAAAGACCTGAACGAGTTTGCGCCCGGTGCTCACGATGTTCCCTACGGAAAAGGCGTTGCAGATGTCAAAGCCTGCCTGGATGAATTGAATCGCCAGGGATTCGAAGGCAATGTCTCCATTGAATACGAATACAATTGGACATCGTCTGTACCCGAAATTGCCGAATGCGTCGATTTCGTGCGTGAATATGGTATCGATCGTTAAAATCCCTGATCAATCAAAGGAATATCGTATGGCTCGTATTTATACTCGAACGGGGGATGACGGTTCAACGTCGCTGTTTGGCGGCAGGCGGGTGGAAAAGCATTCTCCCCGTGTCGAAGCCTATGGAACGGTGGATGAATTGAATGCGATTCTGGGAGAAGTCGCCGCCTATGGTGTGGCGCAGGAACTGGAACCTCTGCTCGAGATGATCCAAGGGGATTTGTTTGAACTCGGAGCCGAACTGGCGAATCCACCTGAGGGAGGGGATCAGCATACCCCTCATCCTATTCAAACAGCGCACTGCAAGCGGCTGGAAGAGACCATCGATCAGCTGGAAAGTTCGCTTGAACCGTTGATGAATTTTATCCTGCCGGGCGGCTCGATTCCCGCCGCGAAGATTCATCATGCCCGAACCGTATGCCGCCGAGCCGAAAGGCGGGTGGCGGCTTTGAAGACTTCCTTGCGAGAGAATCAAGTTCTTGTTTATTTAAATCGTCTTTCCGATCTTCTCTTCGTGATGGCCCGTTTTCAAAACAAGGCAGACGGGAAACCGGAAACGAAGTGGGGGGCTTCTTGTGGATAGATGCCGTCTTTATATTTTCCCTTCTTCCACGATTTTCATCAATTGTTTTTGAACACTGGTCGGATTGGATGAATGATGCTGGAAAAGACGCTTGTTGTTTTCTTGCGCATAGTTTGTCGATTGCAGGATGCCAGGATCGGCCAGGGCATCCGAGGATAGCGTGACGATCAAATCCGCACGCTCGACCATATCGGAGATATCGTCATCAGAAGTATCCCCGAGACTTTGGTGCCACTCGGCTTTCCCCCCTAGTTCTTTCACAATGCGTTGGTAATCTTTTTCATATTTTTTCTCGCCTCCAAGCAGGAGGATCAGTTCTTCGCTGAAGACTTTTTTGGGTTCAAAACCGTTTCCTTCATCCTGATCGAGTTCGCTTAGAACATCGAGATCCAAATCTTCCAAGTCAAGGTCCACATCCTCTAAATCGCCTTGACCTTCATCGGATTCTTCCTCTCCCCCTTGATCTTCTTCTTCACTTTCTTCTTCGAGATCGATCTCTTCACCCCCCATATAATCCTGCGCCAGACTTTCCAGATCGAAGTCTTCTTCCGAGTCGTCTTCACTCTCCAAATCGCTTAAATCCAAGTCATCCAGATCGATCTCTTCTCCGATCGAATCCTCATCGCTCTCCTGTTCTTCCTCACCCTCGCTGCTTTCTTTCTCTTCTCCTATCTCTTCCAGATCCCCGATGTCCAAGTCGTCCAAATCCAAATTATCTAAATCCAGCTCTTCGTCATCGGTTGCTTCATCCGTTTGCTCTTCAGTTTCCTCTGTGACTTCTTCTCCGATGGTATCTTCTTCACCGGTATCCGGAACTTCTTGGGGTTCTTCAGCCGTTTCTTCCGGTTCTTCTTCCAGGTCACCTTCTTCTATTCCCAAATCTTCGAGAATATCGCCTTCCGGTGTTTCCTCTTCCTCTGCTATGGAATCCAGTTCTTCCAACGCAGCGACGAGATCTTCATCTTCTTCATCCGTTTCTTCTGGAATTTCGGGGATCGATTCCGGAATCGGTTCGAGTTCCTCTGTTTCTATTTCATCCAGAGAAATGGATTCTTCAGCGATTTCTCCCGGTTCCTCGATCTCCTCGGCGGGGCTTTCTTCTATGGCTGGTTCTTCAGGTACCGGTTCTGCGGTACTGGTTGGCGGGGGTTCAGGCGCTGGGGGTGTTACTTCTCGGCTCTCCAGAGCGGCAAGACGATTTTCATGTTCCGACAACATTTGTTGCAAGTTTTCGATTTGCTCTTCTTTTTCGTCTTGTTCTGAGATAGAGGCCTGGATTTGCTTATTCAACTTCTCGTCGACCCAAGGTGGCATGTCCACTTGAGTCCGCGGATTTTCCAATACGGAGATACCGGTTTGTTTCCCTGAAAATACGACGATCCCTTTTTCCAGCAAATTGGGATCGGGAACGATTTCAACCGATTCGCCGAACGTGCGGGATAAACAAGCCTGCAAGCTTATGGGAGAGATCGTGATGGGGTGTTCCGTTTCCGATTGTGGTTCTTCCGGCTGTTGAATCGTATACCTGGGACCATGCAGCACTTTGATACCGCACTGCTTCCCAACAACGACAATTTTTTCATCATCGGTCAAATTGGAGTCAGTGACCAATTCAACCGGCTCTTCAAAGACGCGTTCACAGGCTCTTTTAAGTGAAGAGAGTGAGATTTCCACTCCGCCAAGGGCGACGGTGTTTTTCTCCGGTTCCGGCTCCGGTTCATGTGGAAATGCTTCTTGTTCCCAATCTTCTTGCAAGGATTGTTCGATTTCTTCGACGATTTCATCCGAAAGTTCTTCCACGACATCAGCGGGGATAATGGAATTATCAGGTTCGCTTTCGTCCTCCTCTTGTAAATCCTCTTCTTCTTCGGAGATGATTTCAAGTAGATCCTCGATATGATCCAGATTTTCTTCGGCTTCTTCCTCGAGTGATTCTTGAACGTCTTGCGCTTCCATTTCTGCTTCTAGATCAGAGAAAGAATCCGGTTCAGATTCCATTTCATCTTCCATTTCCTCTTCATAATCATCGGCTAAAGAGGCGATGAGTTCTTCAACGTTTTTCTCATCTTCTTCCAATTCTTGAAGATCGCCGCTTTCTCCTGATTCTCCGGTGATTTGAAGTTCTTCCGGTTCCTCGAAGTGTTCTTCATCTTCCTCGTCGTATTCCAGATAGGTATCGTAGATCGGATGCTGATCTTCGAGATCTTCTTCCTCCTCCGGTTGTTCCTCCTCGACATCGGTAAGGTCAGAAAGCAGTTTCTCCAATTCCGCATCTTCATCGGGGAATTCCAAGCCAGTCTCTTGGTCTTCCTCCTCCTCGTCAATGTCCTTCAAAACGTCTTCCAAATCGATTTCGTCAAGTTCGATGTTATCGAGTTCTTCTTCTGTACTAATTTCCTGGGAAGGTTCCAAAATGAGATCGTCTTCGTCGAATTCGTCGGTTGTATCCTCTTCTTCGGAATAGGAATCCGATGAAGTTTCCTCTTCTTCAACCGTATCTTCTGCCGTTTGAGAATTCGTAAAATAAGCGGAGATATCGCTTGCCAAAGAACGTGCTCCCATGCGTTGATCGCGTAATAAAGCCCATACAATCATTCCTAATTTTGGGCCGGGGGAAAGAAATTCCGGAGAAAGACTGTTGCGAAGTTCCTTGAGCGGCATGGATTGAATCTTCTTTTGCTGAACTTTCGATTCATTATCCAACAGTTGAGTGATTTCCATGCCGGCATGTTCTTCGTTCAGTATCGACTCAATCGCAGCGTCATAGGGATCGGCATTGTCCTGTGAGCCGGATAGAAAACGGCTGATTTCAGTCGGGGGAAAACAATTTTCTAAAACTAACCGAATTTCGCTGGTTTCCATGATGGGAAACTGCCTTTCTCCCTCAACGAGTATTGTGATGATTCGTCGTCGAAACCGATTTTTGGCAACTCATCGATCGGCTCTCCGTCAATTCAATGATCTTGGGATGAGAGAGCGCGATGATCGCCGCCACTTGCATTGCATTGATCAAAATAAACCAACCGGGATGCTGCATGGTTTCCGGATTTGAAAACGCATCCCAAAGTAAATGAACAACGGTTACAATCATATCGATTCCGAGCAAGGTTCTCAATGTTTTCCGTGCTGTTTCGGAACACCGTATGGCGCCGATTGAACCGATGATGACTCCATTCCATAAAATGATATTATAAATATTTAATCCGAGAAATAAATATGGTTCTTCTTCGATTTTCTGAAAGACTTTCACCCATTCTTCATTGACGTTCGGCTTCAATTGATCCGCTGCGTACGCCCAATAGGAAGAGAGCCAAATGAATGATTCCAGCACACTGACAGCCGCAATAAAAAAACACACGATGGCAATGATACGAAGAATCAATATCCGTTCGAGGAATTCACCTTCCTGTTCCATTGTTGTATGCCTTTTGCCGGTTGGGGGTGTATAGTTTTATACTTATTGTAACGGTATGAATCCGTTTTCCAACCGGATTGAATGTGTTCCCACCGGCAAATTCATGTTTCAGAAAATAGATGCCTGAATCGATGCGGGAAAGTCTCCCGTCCTCCTTTTTTCAATCTCCTCAACGCCTCGGGGGAAGGCCGCATATCATTGGATAGTGCAATTGTACCAAAAAGAAAAAATGAAATCTATTGGTAAAATACTTACCCTTACTCGTTTTCGGCAGAATCGGTACAATACCTAAACCAAATTATGAAGAAATATTCATTTCTTTCGAAAAATAAGGGAGTAAGGAAGGTTTTTCATCCTTATGACCGGTACTGATGACAGAAAAAAGATTGGGCTTGCGATCACAGGGGCCAGCGGATTTATTTATGGTCTGCGGTTGTTACAGGAGTTGGTTCATCGCCACACCGTTGTGCATCTGACGATCAGCCCGAATGCGAAACATATTGCGAAGTTGGAATTGGGGTTACAGATTGACCTGGAAACCGGCTCGATTGAAGGATTGGACCGTGGATTTTCCGAATGGGTGATCTATCATCATCATACGCATGTCGGCGCTGCCCCGGCTTCCGGTTCCTATGGCCTTCAGGGGGTTGCGGTGGTTCCGTGCAGCATGGGAACACTCGGCCGCATCGCAACCGGGACGTCGGAAAGTCTCGTGGGGCGCATGGCCGATGTTGCCTTGAAGGAACGATGGCCTTTGATCCTGACACCGCGTGAAACTCCATACAATACGATTCATTTGAAAAATATGTACACTCTTTCAAAATGCGGCGCAGTGATCCTTCCTGCCACACCGGGATTCTATCATCAACCACGATCCGTGGAGGATATGGTCGATTTTGTCATTTCCCGCATCTTGCAACATTTGGGATTTGACGGGACATGCTTGATCAAAGGAGGGTGGGGTGAGATCGATTCCGTCTCGACGCGGACTCACTTGAATACCGACGATCATGCTTCTTGACCGCATTCGTAACTATCTCGGTTTGGTTCGTTTCGCGCATACGGTTTTTGCGCTCCCGTTCGCCTTCATGAGTGCCATGGTGGCTGCAAATGGAATTCCGGCTTTGCCGGCACTGGGTTGGATTTTGGTTTGTATGGCATCTGCCAGGACCAGCGCGATGACGTTCAACCGCATTGCTGATCGCAAGCTGGATCGCATCAATCCGCGCACTCAGTCTCGCCATATTCCTGCAGGAAAAGTGAGTTTACCGGAAGCCGTCGGATTGTGGCTGGTGTCATCCGGACTCTTCATTTATGGGGCATGGATGCTGAATACGCTATGTTTTTTATTGTCGTTTCCGGCATTGTTCATCCTATGTGGATATTCGTATATCAAGCGTTTTTCTCACTTTTCTCATTTTATTCTCGGTCTGTCACTCGGAATTGCACCGGTTGGAGCCTGGATTGCGGTAACCGGTACCTTTGACTGGGAACCACTGTTGTTGGCTTGTGGGGTTTTGCTCTGGGTAGCCGGATTTGATACTATTTATGCTTTAATGGATGAAGAATTCGATCGAAAAACCGGCCTTCATTCACTGGTTGTGCGGTATGGGAAAATCCGTGCGTTGAAAATCGCGTTTGGGGTGCACATTCTGAGTGTGGTTTTCATCGCGTTATTTGGTTTGTTTACACAGCTAGGATGGATTTACTTCCTCGGAACCGGCGGTTTTGCCATTTTGATCCTATATGAACATTCCTTGGTTTCTCCCGACGATATTTCACGTGTGAATATTGCGTTTTTCAATGTGAATGGGGTGATCAGTATTGGATTGTTTTTGTTTACGGTTTTTGATATAGTTTTGTAATATGTATGCAATGCGGTTATCACTTTATTGTAACGAATTTTGCAGACTGTTGATTTCAGCATCGGAGAGAGACAATCCACTATCTTTGATAACCTGACGAAGGTGAGTTGCCGTGACGTCCTGTTTTAAAGGCACTTTCAATCCGGCTTGTAAAGTATTGCTCACGCCGAGAAAAAAGGGGCGTGCTTTGACATTGGAGGTGCCGATACTTCGAAGCCGGTAGCCGGAATGGGAGTGGCCATAACTATCGACATGGGTAGAGATATCCGAATCTACGGCAATATATTGACCGTTAAATCCTTTGAACGAAACCATCAAGAGATCTCGACCGACTATTTCGATTGTTTCGTCACGACCGATGGCAGTGATCCAATCCGCGGAATGAGCCGCCTGGACTTCGACATACCAATTCCAATCGTCACGAACGCTGGCATACAGTGTTCTCCCTGCAAAACCATCTTTGGGAGAGAGTGCCACATGGCTGTCGTCCAGTTTTTTGATCGCCCACTTGAAAGTAGAGTTGTCGTTCGGGTCACAATTCAAAGCGGAATAAAGCCAATTGTAGGTAATGCGCACCTTGCCTTGGTTGGTGAGAGGGATCATTTCCGCTTCAAGAAGGGGGCCAGTTTGAGCCTGCTTGAGAGTCTCACTTAATGAGAGAACAACATGTTCATTTGGTTGAATGGATTGATTCATATCAATGTATCCTTTCCTCTATTAAAAAAAATTCTTCTCCAAGCGCTGTTTTATATAGGTGGGCAATGAAAAACGGTTAGTTACCGTTTAGCCATTGACCGGATAAATATTGATCTTGGTTTTTCGCCATACTGGCGAAGGCATCCGCTTCGTTACGCAAACCTTGCCACGCGAGGATGGCGGATTGTATGTCCAGATTGAGTAGAAAAGCAGTCGTAATCTTGATCGAACCGGACGTAACATTGTGCAGATCATCGGTAATGGACTGCCATGTGCCTAATACCAATCCGGCGGCATTGTCCACTTTGTCGGATGAAGTCTTGATTGATTGCCAGTCAGAACCCAATTTTGCGGCATACGAGTCAATCTTTGCATCCACGATGTTGTTTTGCATTGTGAAGGCATTGACCTGATCGTACAAATCGGATGTGGTGTTACTAAGAGTATCCGTCGAGTGTGCCAGCTGAGAAATGGTATTCTCAGCCTCTTGCTTGATAGTAGCCGGTAAATCATCGTCGGGATTAAGTCCGGCAATCTTATTCTGTAATTCCGTAAAGTTTTTGATTGCCTGCTTCGAATAGTCGCTCACATTGTGGGATTGTGTTACCAATCCTGAAAATGTGGTATATTTCCACTTCTCACAGACTGTTACGAGTGTAGGAAAATCGGGAAGATACTGTGCAATAGACTCGGCAATGTCCTTAGCCAAAATCGCCAAACTGACTCGTTTGCTGATCGCTGTCCAGTCGCTCTCCGGGACGGTAAATAGGGAACCCAGGGAGTCGCTGGTCAGTTGTATTGTTTTTGTGTTCATAAAGATAACCCTTTCCATCTCTTTAAATTCCCTCATAAATTAGCTGTAATACGCATAAAACGAATCGAACGATAAAAAGAAAAATATCTATGTTCGAGTGTCTTCTTTTGGATTCTTCGTGGACTATGATTGCGTATGGACATACGCAATCGTTCTCCATTCGTTGGCTGATTCTGCAACCTGCTTCCATATATCGACTACATTTTTCGAAGAAATGTCGACTTTGAATTCTGTGCCGGTTTTCACATTCGTGTCGACCCATTGTTTGAGGGTATCCAATTCTGTTGACAACCGCTCCCAGGCAGAACCGATTGCTGTTATGGACGGTTCAACATCGGGAGGCAATATGGGATTTTGTTTTTCATCCTGTGTTTGTAAATAGAGAAAGTCATACGCGTTGAACCAGATTCTGAGTTTCTTCTCGTTGTTGGTGGCATCCGCTTTCAAACTCGGCACCGTTTGAGCCACATTGCCGGCTTTTGTCGAGTTGGTATTGGCAGCCCCGATCAGATTATCCACAATTGCAATGAATTCCTTGTAATCTTTCGCGTCTGTTGGGTTTTCACCTAATTGGTTCAGACTTTGGGCCAACGGCGGATAATAGACCGGAGCCTTGTTCATTCCAAATTCGTAAATGGCACTTGCCAGTTCCACGATAGCTGGGAAAGTTTTTTTTTCCACGTAGCGCAATGGGAATGGATATCTTTGAATGTTTGAATGAGCTCAGTGAAGTATGACAGATCACTCAGCGCTTCCGGTCCCATCCATTGTGTGAAGTCGGATTTGTTGGTCGGTAATGCCAATCCGTTTACAACATAGTCCTGAATAGTCTTCCAATCCAATGTGGCGAGTAGGAACTTGTTCTGAACTATAAATCCTTCGGGACCGAGTTGAAAAGTTTTTTCGTCAGGTTTTTTCGTGGTTTGTTCCATTTTTTTATCCTCTTTTTGGAGGGGGCGAAACTCTACAATTAAGTGCGATACAATCATTGAACACGATTCAGTTGGCTGCAAATGGCAGCATTGAATGCTTTTGATTCATAGTAAAATTGATGTAGAACTTCGCACCTCAAACCTTCTTTTGAGTAAAAATGCAAAAACGAATAATTATGATTCTTGAATCACTGATCCTGCAAAATCCATAGTGATTTTACTGACATCTGAAAAATCAATATCCGAATTGGATTTTATAAATTGGATCTGCCACTCACCGAACGGAGTTGGTTCGAAATAGGCGTAGCTCACTTCCTTATCTACACTACCATCCACTTCAATGTAGCCGTATGTGCCGTTTTGGAATTCCCAATCCGGAGTCCCTTTCTTCTCAATGGAAAGGCGATATTCGAAGCTGCGTTGTAACGGTTTGGCGGTAAACTGCTACGGAGTGCTTTTGAAACGATCCAGGTAGTTTCCTGAATTCGTAATCGTGATGTTGATCGTTCCGGTTGAATTTTTCGGTTTCGCGCCTTCGATCCATGTTCTTACTCTTGTCAGTCGAACACGGCCAAAGCCGGAAAAAGTTTTCGCGTCCAGTGTAATTGACCAGGAAGCCTTGCCGGATTTCTTCAACTCATTGAGAACACTGGAGGCGTCGATTTCTTGTAGCTTTTGAGACATGGTTTGTGGTGGAGGTGAGAATCGCCGTAAAGCATTCGCTTTGTCGAGAGTGATGGATGTCAAATCTTTCAGACCTGTGTCAATGTCATTGACGGAATCGATGATCTTCGGTTGAATGCTCGATGTTTCCAATGCCCAATAGAAAAATGAGGCCCGGTATCCTTCAAGCGCCGAGAACAGAGAACTTTTTGCATCGAGATACCGCTGATAGAATTGCTGCATCATAGCGACAATCGGCGCTTCACCAACTTTCAGTGACTCGACATATCGTTGGAGCCGTTTTTGTTCCTTTTCCGCCAGTTCTTTTTGCAGTAAAACCTTGGCATATTCTTGCCCTGCCTTCACAACGGCCAGCTGGGCCGCAGCCAATGCTTGTCCATAAATCGCCACTTCGTCGATTGCCAGTTTCAATTCGTTTGCATAACCGATTCCCTTCTCGACAGGGTCTTTCATGGCGGCATCGGCATTGAGCTGATACACTTGCCACTCGTATGTGGCGGTGATATCGATCCCGCCGGTGGAGATATCCATCCCTTGCATCTTTTTGGCATATTCTTGAGCGTTTTGGATATCTTTCGCTGCTGCGATTACTTGTTTGGAAAATTCATAGACTTTGTTCAGTGCTTCGACAATCTTTTTCAGTTTTTTCATCACATCGGCTAGTTCTTTTGCCATCTTTGCGATCTCACTGCCGGTTTTTGCCGCTTTTTCAACGGCCTTCGCACCTTCAACAGCGCTTTCTGCACTGGCTGCACCACCGGCCTCATCTCCAACAAGCATTGCGGCGATGCCGACTCCAAATGTGATCGCCGCTGTGGCTAGGCTGATTACCGCTTTGAGAATCTGTGCACGTTCCCATTCCGGCACCCCAACTTTCTCGAAATCGATTTTCACCATCTGCGCTTTTTGTTGAGCCGCTTTGAAAGTATCATCCGCTTTCTCGGCGGCCGAGATGGCGTTCTCGTAATTCGATTTGGTTTGATCCATCAGTTTTTGGACATACTGGCTCTCGTTGATTTTGTTGTCGAGTAATGTTTTGGCAAGTTTGATATCATTGTCGGTCAGCACTTTCTGGGTGCTCAGGTTCATATAGTCGCTTTCATACTGCTTGGCTTCATTGACAAAGGCGTTCGCCAATTGGGTGTAAATATCTTGAGTCAGATAAGGGACAAAGGATGCCCCGTTCTTTTTGGCATTGATCTGTGAACTCAACAGAGAGACCAGTGAGGAACTGCGCAGGAACATTCCGATCAGATCACTCGACTCACCAGCCCACTCCTTGATCCATGTCAACATGTCGAGAGCAATAGCAGGTTGTTGATCGTAAAGCAGCGATGCAATGATAAAATCAGTCATCAGGGCTTGCTGAAAGGTTTCCGTCGGCTGCATCGGCAACCCTTTGGCGCGTGTCAGCTCTACTTCTACAGGCGCTCCGTCTTTGTAGGCAATTTGAATTCCTCCTTTGCTCGGGGCGGAGGAGATCATAAATTTTTTTCCTTCATCGGATTTTTGCTTATATGCCGCTACTACTTCTATGGAGCCTTCCACTTCATTCATAAACAGAACCAATTGCGCTTTGTCATTCGTGCGATAGTCGATATTGAACGAATTCGATCCGCTTGTTTGAATCCGGCGCGCCACAACCATGAGTACAGCGCTTTGCAAGAGCCAGCTAAGGTTTGCCGGAACATTGAGCACATCGGCATACACTGTGACAAGCGGGGGATCGAGGTTGGATTGAGTGATTTTTTCCTTGATTTCTCCCAGATCAAGATACATGGCTTGAAATTCCGCGTGATTTTGATCGATGATCTCAGTGGAAGAGTCGGGGACTTTTCCATGTTCGATGAGTCCATTGAACAAAGTCTTCCAATCGACAGTACTTCCGAGGTAACTTTTATTTTGAATCTGAAACATGAGGACCTCCGATACTTTCAGAGAAAAGAAAATTTATGCTGTAAAAAACAGTAGAAGATTCTGCCTCTCTTCTTATGGGAGTAGTTTTATGGAACATGTGTTTTCATAAGAAGATGAATATACGAGAAAATAATCCCATCATGATTAAGTAAGACCGTTCGACATCCGGCATCTTTCCCGCTGCCGAACGGTCTAGATTACACACATTCAGAAATTTCATTCATCAAGCCGCTTTTGAGGCGATTAGATTTCGTACTTTCCAGGCTTCCATGGTTGCACTGGGGCCGCCTTCGGTTTTTACGTAGGCATTGATCCGGTAGGCATTTGCGACCTGAGCGACGTTATGCCAGGCTTTGACAGCTTCGTCCACACCGAGATTCATGATGATCGGTGGAACTTTTCGGATATCCGAATCAATGAGTTTGGAAATATTTGCGAGGTCGGAGGCAATCCCTCCCCATACTCCTTGAATTTTTTGGATAACAGGTAGGGCTGCAGAAAGAGATTGCACGATAGTATTCATACCGATTTGCGCGGAATGGATGGCGATCATCAAATTGGCGTCGGCTGCCAATTTGTCGGTCAGATTGTCGATTTTTGCCTGCGCTGCTTTTGCCCGGTCCAGCGCTTCCACCGCTTTATGGCCGTAGACTCCCGCCACTACGGCTGCAGCAATTGTTCCGAGCGGCCAAATCCAGGCATAAGACGGTGTCGTTGCTGCAACAACCACATCGTGATTGTATTCTTTGTTGGCGGCATCTAGGATTGTTCTTTGCGCTGTGAGTTCCTTGTTGATCTCCTCAACATCTTTGCTCGTTTTCCCATATTTATCGTTGTAATATTTTACAAGTCCTTTGTCACCCTTCGGACCGACCAGCGTGGTTTTATCTTTTTGGGTATTGTCGGCGAAATCTTGAATCTCTTTTTGAGCGGCACTTGCCTGGCCTGCATAGTCGTTTGCCGTTCCCTGCAAATTGTCAAGGATCGCCTTGAGTGCTTTTTTGGCATCTTCATTATCCGGATCGTTCTCCAGGATTTTGGCTTCTTTCAAGATCGGCGGATAATAAACCGGCGCTTTGTTCGTTCCATAATCATACACCGTGCTGGCCAGATTCACTGTGTTCGGAAACGTCGTTTTTTGCCAGGTTGTGCAATGTGAATTGATATCTTGATACGCTTGGATGAGCTGTTTGAAATCCGACAAGTCACTGGGAGCACCTGCCCCCAACGATTTTTTGAATTCGGAATCGTTTGTCGGTAATGCCAATGCGTCGGTCACATAGGTCTGAATTTCGATCCATTCCGTTTTGCTAAGGATAAATCCCGGTCCCCCTTTCGTCCCCGGGTCGGCGAGGGCACTAGGTCCAATGTTATGGCTTTTTTCATTCATGATTTTTTCCTTTTTCATAATTAAATAGAAAATTATCGGCTTTCGATTTGCCGATTTCGACATATCATGAAACTTGAATAATTTCTCTTTTTACAGCTCATATTTAAAGGACATTGTAAAAGATGATTAACTTTACAATTTTGAACAATACCTGTCAAGCATTTTTTGAAAAAATGAAAGGGGAAATACATTCCATGAATATTCATTATAATAATATTATTAGAGGGCAGGTATTTGAAAATTAAGGTAGAATGAACCACAAAAATGGCATTTGAATGATTTTCTCCGTCCACATCTTGAAATTGTTGATCAGCTGAAACGATGAATTAATGAGATTGTCCTGGGGGAAGAATTTTAACGCGTTTTCCTTCTGTCCGTAGCCGATTGTCCGCAAAAAGGCGAATCGCTTCCGGATAAATTTCCCGTTCCGCGGCTTGGACTTTTTCCGCGAGTGTATCCGGTGTATCCTCTTCTGCCACTTCAACCGCTTTTTGTAAAATAATCGGCCCGGTATCGTAATGTTCGTCGACAAAATGAACCGTTGCCCCCGTAATTTTCACGCCGGACGCAATGGCAGCTTCATGAACATGATGACCGTACAGGCCTTTTCCGCAGAAGGCGGGAATCAGCGCCGGATGCACATTCATGATTCGTCCATAATATTTTGGATCCGGTCGAAAAAGAGACATGAAACCGGCAAGAAGAATTAAATCCGGGTCGGCTTCATTGACTGTTTTGGCCATTTCTTCGTTGAAGTGATCCCATGATCCTAATTCTTTTCGGGAGATAACCTTTGATGGAATGCCATGATTTTGTGCCCGCTGCAAACCATAGGCATCCTTGCGGCTGCTGATCACGAGCACAATATCGACCGGTAATTCACCCGATTCCATTAGATCGATAAAATTTTGCAGAGTCGTCCCGCTGCCGGATAGCAGCACTACGGTTCGAAGCCGCTTCATAATCGGTTCTCCTCACTCCAATTTCAGTTCAATTGTCACTAGCCAATGATTTTACTTTATCTATAGCACAGTACTCGTTTTTCTAAGATTTTTCCAGCCTTATTTGCACTGATTTGCCAGCAGGCGGTGTAAATAACGTATGGATCGCTTTCCGCTTTCTTTTCGATCTTCTACCTCATCGAGTGTTACAGTAATCCAATCGTGATATTGTATATCGTCTAAGATTTCGATAAGCGCTGGAAAATCGACTTTTCCCTCACCCAGCGCACAAAAAATCGGCGCTTTTTCTTTCTCGTTGGTTTCCGGATTCGCATCCTGAAAATGCACATGGCGGATACAACTGCCATAGGTTTTGAAAATATGCCGGGGATTTTCCTCTGCTGCAGCAAGATGACCGCTGTCCGGACAGAGAAAAACGTCGCGAGTGTCGACAAGATTCATGATCCGATCAATATCCTCTTCCGTCTCGATTCGCTGGCCGAGTTGGGGAAGAATGCAGGCATGGATATCATAATCCATGCACTGTTTCCCCAGTTCGTTCAGTGTTTCCGCTGCAACTGCGAAATCTTTCTTTTTGTTTTCTACAAGCTCCCGTCTTCCGGTCTCGATCACCAGATGATGGGCGCCGAATTTCTTTAGTAAAGCAGCGATTTCAATATTCTGATGGATAATTTCTTCTCTATATTCTGGGATAACGAAATCTCCTCCACCGGTTAGCGCAACTAGAGACATCGAGTTCCGATGAAAACAATCCCGGATCGTTTCGAATGGCAAACCACTCTGCTCACAAAGTTCCCGTGCTTCCACACCATGAATACCGAGATCAGCAAGTTCTTCCAATAGAGGAAGTAACTCATCCTCCTGCCAGGAATCAATTTGATATGCACATTTATATTTTGACATCTAACTCTCCATGTTTTATCCCTATTTTGCTTCGAATCCGCTACTAGTATAATATTGTATAAGTGATTTGAGTATGCGCTGCATTCGTTCTTATGGTGAGAATTTGTGCAAATGGTTCGAATGTATTTTTGGAATTATTCCAGTAAAGCGCTTGAAGGCATTCCTTTCGCGAGTTATGATGTTATTCCCCGGTATGTTGGTTTAAAAAATAACTATCCTCTTCTCTTCTTAGAGAAAACCGGGCTATGAAATTGAGGGATGTAGCTTACAATATATCGTCTCTCATTCGATTGAAAATTGATCATTTATATTGAAATGCTGAGTTCGCTCATGAAAAGAGGTAACTATCCATGACCTATCGAGTTTTAGTCAGTGATCCGCTTGCACAAGAAGGGATCGATATTTTACAGAGCCATTCGGAAATTCATGTCGATGTCAAACCCAAACTGCCGCCGGAAGAATTGCTCAATATTATTCCCGAATATGATGCTTTGGTCATTCGAAGCGGTACCAAAGTCACGAAAGAAGTGTTGGAACGCGCGGAGAAGATGAAAGTGATCGGCCGGGCGGGTGTTGGCCTTGATAACGTGGATATCGATGTAGCCACGAACCGGGGAATCATTGTCATGAACACCCCCGGCGGAAATACGATTTCCACGGCGGAACATGCGTGGACGTTGCTCATGAGTTTATCACGCAACATCGCTCCAGCCAACATTTCATTGCGGGAAGGCCGATGGGACCGGAAAAAATATATGGGAACCGAGATCTTCGGCAAAACGCTGGGCGTGATCGGCTTAGGACGGATCGGGAGCGTTGTCGGCAGCCGCGCACAGGCTTTCGGCATGAAAGTGTTGGGATATGACCCCTTTGCTTCCGAAGAGCGCATCAAACGCATGGGATTCGAAGCCGCAACATTGGATGAGTTGTTCGCAAAATCGGATTATATTACGGTTCATACTCCAAAGACAAAAGAAACGTCGCATTTGATCAATGATCAAGCATTTGCCAAAATGAAAAAAGGTGTTCGTATCATCAACTGTGCCCGCGGAGGTATTGTTGATGAAGAAGCGGCGTTTAGAGCGCTCGAAAGCGGAAAATGTGCAGGGGTCGCGCTTGACGTTTATGAAAATGAACCTCCTGCTGATGATTTTCCTTTGGTCAAGCGGGATGATTGTCTCTGCACTCCTCATCTGGGTGCATCCACGGAAGAAGCCCAGACGAACGTCGCTGTCGATATCGCCAAAAACGTACTCGACGCATTGACCGGAGGGGAAGTGCGAAATGCGGTGAATATTCCTTCCGTCGCACCGGAAATCCGCTCGATTATCGGACCTTATTTAGACTTGGCAGAAAAACTGGGAACGTTTGCAGTTCAATATATGGGCAAACACGCAGATAAAATCGAGGTGATTTACGCTGGTCCGTTGTCCAAAAACGACACTTCCTATTTGACTTTATCCGTGCTGAAAGGAATATTGACACCCGTCATGTCGGAAACAGTGAATTATGTCAATGCCCCGATTCTTGCGGAAAAACGGAATATCGAATACACGGAAACGAAAAATCCCAAAACCGATGGATATACCAACCTAATCACAGTTCGCCTGACCTCCGATTCGGATGCGGTCGAAATCTGTGGAACGAATTTCGGAGAAAGCGATCCGCGTATCGTCATCGTCGACGGAGTGCACATCGACGCCAAACCATATGGCAACATTCTGTTCTTCAAAAATCGCGACGAACCGGGTGTAATCGGTCATTTGGGATCGACGCTTGCGAAAAACAGCATCAACATTGCCGATATGACACTCGGGCGAGCGGAACGGGGCGGATTAGCGGTCACTGTCTGCAATGTAGATAATGAAGTGCCTGACCGGGTTCTCGATGAATTAAAATCCTTCAAGGCTGTCCGTGAAATCAAAACGATCAAACTTGGGTGATCGATTTCGAAATTTAAGTGTATAACGAAGAAAATGGGGCGGTTTTCGAACCGCCCTTTTGTTTCTATACTTTTGGTTGGAATGATTATGCACAACCAAAGGAGAAATACTTTTGTCCACAATCGATTCTCTGCGCATCGGAGCAGTCGAGTTTCCGAATACACGGCCACTGGCCGATTTTATTCCCCACGTTATGCCGAACGCCATGATTGTCAACGATATACCGTTCCGCCTTGCCAAACTATTGGAAAGAGGAGAGGTGGATGTTGCCCTTCTATCCTCTATCGAGCTGCTTCGCCATCCCGAGTATGGTTTTATTCCTGGCATGGGGATTTGTAGTGACGGCCCCGTAGCCAGTGCCCTCTTATTCACAAAAATCGATCCCCCCCTTGCAAAAAGAGTTGCACTCGATGGTGCATCGCTGTCGACCTCGATGATGACACGCATCCTCTTTACTGACTATTGGCAAAGCACACCGGATTTCATTACCATGCATACTCCGCTGCAGGATCGATTACGGTCCGCAGATGCAGCACTAACAATTGGTTATCCGGGCCTCGAACTGAATGATCCACACTTCCGGAAAATCGATTTGGGTGAAGTCTGGAAGGCTTATTGTAACCTGCCCTTCGTGTATGCCCTATGGATTGTTCGGCCCGGTATCGATCCGCAACCGCTGCAGGAATCATTTGCAGAAGCAAAACGGCTGGGATTGGCAGACCGGCAGCGGATAACAAAGGAATGCGCCGAGAAAAATGGCTCACCTTCGGAGGTTTATCGGAAGCATTTTTATGAAAATATTCTGTATGATATGGGAGACCAGGAACTGAGGGGGATGAGATTCTTTTTTGAGAAGGGTGAGAAGTATTTATATTGGTAAATACGGGTAAAATATAAAGCTAGTATTGATCAGCTCTTGACTTCTAACCGAAAATAGGTCAATCCTTTTTTTGTTTCACATTTTTGATGAACAAAGCTGAATTTCAATTTTTGTTAATTCAATGAATCGGAACCAACGCACTCTTAAAAAAATCTTTGAAAATCCAATTCGTTCTGATATATTGTGGAAGGATGTCGTTTCATTGATCGAATATTTAGGTGGTCAAGTGATTGAAGGAAGTGGATCACGAGTTCGTTTTGTTTTAAATGGCATGGGTCAGGTCTTACACACACCTCATCCTCAAAAGGAAATAAGAAAAGCTATGGTTAAAACTTTACGGGATTATTTAAAAAATGCGGGAAAATGATGATGAATACAATGAAATATAAGGGATATCAAGCTTTGATTACCTATTGGGATGATGACAGGATGTTCAATGGGCGAGTTCTTTGTGCAGGTGATGTTATTGGTTTCGAGGGAGAAACGATTCAAGAACTAGAAGAAATGTTCCATAGTGCTTTAGAGGATTATTTTGACTTATGCAAAAACAATGGAAAAGAACCAGCCGAACCACTCACCGGTGAATTCGAAACCACTATTTCACCGGAACAATTGGCACAAGAACTGTATAAGAAAAGAAAATCAATCGAGGCTTCCGAAGCGGACAGCCTGTTACGCGCCTGCGGTCATGATCCGGGAGTGAATCACGACGATTCACGGGAACGGTTTTGGGCTTGTTGGAAGAATCTGAAAAAAGCGAATGTTCGCGAGAAAGATGATTTGAAGCAAGCGGTGTGATTATTGTAGAAAGCCATCCGGAACCATCGGCATGGATCGCAGCCGGATTCCGGTCGCCGCAAAGATCGCATTACTGATCGCCGGTGCGATCCCGACGATCGGAGTCTCTCCACCGCCGGCGGCGGGGATGTCTTTCCGGTCAATCAAGACCGTCTCGATGATAGGAGCATCGCTGAAGCGTGGGACTTCATACTCTGAAAAGCGGGGATTGAGTATTTTCCCGTTATTGAATTTGATCGATTCCCGCAAAGCGCCGCCGATTCCCATCATGATCATCCCTTCGATCTGGTTGGTTAGTTGATCGGGATTGGTCACAGGTCCGCAGTCGAAGGCTTGAACGACACGAATCACTTTCACGGTTCCCTTATCGCGGTCGATTGCCACTTCGGCACAATTCGCCATATAACTGTTTTTTTCGAAGCCTCCGGCAATACCATAACCAACCGATACAGTACTTTTCTTTTGATCCCACCCAAATTGTTCGGCAGCCTTTTCGAAGACATAACGCAATCGCTCATCTTGGCAGTTTTTCAAGCGGAAAGCGAGCGGATCCATATTTACGGCATGAGCCAGTTCATCGATGTGCACCTCGCGAGCGAAGTGATTCGCCGTGGCGGCTAGGCAGCGGTAGGAACCTTGCCGCAAGGGGGAATCGGTGCGATGGAACTCGTTTCGTTGATTGGGGAATCCATATTTGGATTGAATACCCGCTCCACCCGAATTGTAATTATGGAAATCCCATGCCGTGATCGTGCCGTCTTTTTGCACACCGCTAGTCACTTCGATCACCCCGGCGGGACGGAAATACGCCCAAGTGAATTCCTCTTCACGCGTCCAAACGACTTTCACCGGTTTGCCGGCTTCTTTGGCTAAACGGGCCGCTTCGAGTGCCGCTTCCCCGGTGTGTTTGCCACCATAACCGGAACCGGTATCGGGCATGATCACCCGCGCTTTTTCAGGCGGCAGACGGAACGCTCGCATCAATTCTTCCTGCACACCGAAGGGGCGCTGTGTGCCGGTCCAAACAGTCACTTTGCCGTCTTCCCACACCGCCACAGCGGCTCGCGGTTCGAGTGGACAATGGGCAATGTAATCGATTGTATACGTTTTTTTTAGTTTGATATTCGCTGCTTGCAGACCTTCTTCGACAGCCCCTTCTTCACTCCGGAATGAGTCTCGCCATCCACCACCTCTTCCTTCGGATACATTGTCCTTTAGATATATAAACAGTTCATTATTGGAGATTTGCGGTTTGGTTTTCCATTTCGCTTGGAGGGCTTCGATGGCGCGTTCGGCGATCTGCTCGTTGGGGGCAGTGACCCCGATGAAATCCCCATCCCGCACGACAGTTACCCCGTCAATGGCTTCGATAATGCGGGTATAGGTGCCGCAACGGCAGATATTGCCGTCCATGAAATGAATGATCTCTTCACGGGTTGGATTCGGATTTTTCATGAGTAATCCTACGCCGGACATGATCATGCCGGGCGTGCAGTATCCGCATTGAAAGGCTTCTTCATCGAGAAAAGCTTGTTGAAGAGCGTGGAGTTTGCCGTTTGTTCCAAGCCCCTCGATTGTGATGATCTTTCGTTCACCCACCGCTTTGATTGGCAGGATACAAGAACGCCGAGGCAATCCGTTGATCAAAACGGTACAAGCCCCGCATTCGCCTTCACCACAGCCATAACTACATCCGGTAAGATCGAGATCGTCGCGCAGGACACTAAGAAGCGTACGCTCCGGATCGGCGTCGATTTGGCGTAACGTTCCGTTGACATGAATTTGAGTGACATTGGGCATGGTTTTCCTCATCTCTTTGAGGGGGACACCCCCATTTGCTTGATTCTGCCCCAGCAGGACATTGAATAGATTCATCGAGAGTAACTCTTTTTTTCACAGCCGTCCAGCTGGTTCTCATTATCGATAGCGGTAATAATCAATTTGTCGTTAGTTGGTAGTGTTATGTTCGGATGGGATATGAATGGAAATGATCATGGTTTCTGGATAATAAAAAATGCTCATAAAACTCAATCGCTAGCCGTTGAATGAGCCGTATCTTCACCGGGGAGAGGAACCGAAGCATACCACGGTTCGGAAGGCAGATGCGGTTGAATATATTCGACGATCTGCCGCGCGGAAGGTTCAATCGTCTTTTGCAGCGGATAGGGGAAAATCCCGATCAGGAAGCAGAAAATGGCGATGGGGAGAAGTAAGTGAAACTCACGTTTGTTTAAATCTTTCAGGTCTTTATTCGCCTCGACTTTCACTTCGCCGAACATCATGCGTTGGTAGAGCCAGAGCATATATGCTGCCCCTAATATAACTCCGGTGGCGGCAAGAACAGTCCAGAAGATGGAGTGCCCCATCAATCCGAGTAGGATAAGAAATTCACCGACGAAACCGTTGAGACCGGGGAGGCCGATGGAGGAAAGCATAAAGATCATGAAGAAAGTGGCGTAAACCGGCATGACTTTTGAGAGACCGCCGAATTCGGAAATTTCTCGAGTGTGGCGGCGGTCGTAAATCATTCCGACAATAAGGAAAAGTGCGCCGGTGGAAAGGCCGTGGTTGATCATTTGGATGATGCCACCCTCGATACCTTGCAGATTCCAGGCGAGGATTCCCGCCAGCAGGACACCCATGTGGCTGACGGAAGAATAGGCTACCAGCCGTTTCACATCACGCTGCACCATGGCGACCATTGCACCGTAGATTACTCCGATGATGGCCAGCGTCATCAGTACCGGGGCGAAAGCAACCACCGCTTTGGGGAAAATAGGAATGCAGAAACGGAGAAATCCGTAGACTCCGGTTTTTAGCAAAATTCCGGCAAGGATGACGGAACCAGCAGTCGGGGCTTCGGTATGAGCATACGGAAGCCAAGTGTGGAACGGGAATAGCGGCATTTTGATCAAAAACGCCAGGACGAAACCCACAAACAACCATTTTTGCACAGTGGGATCAAGAGACAGTGCAATGAAATTTTCAAAGTTGAAGGACGGACTAGCGACCAATTGGTTAGAGGCTTCGAAATAAAGGTAGAATATCACCAGCAGCATCAACGCGGAGCCAAACGCGGTGTACAGGAAAAATTTGATGCTCGCGTAGATGCGCTGCCCGTGTCCCCACACCCCGATGATGAAGTACATGGGAACGAGCATGAGTTCCCAAAAGAGGAAAAACAGGAACATATCAAGGGCGATAAACGTCCCCAACATTCCTGTTTCCAGCAGAAGGAGAAAGAAATAGAACTCCTTTTCTTTCTCTTTGATGGATTCGAATGAAGCCACAATCGAGATGGAAGTCAGGATCGTTGTCAGAACAATGAGAACCATGCTCAAGCCGTCGATCCCGATGCGATAGTCGATGCCGAAGGAAGGAATCCAAGACGCCAAGGTTGTGAAATGAAATCCCGTTTCGCCGTAAGGAAACAGAATCATAAGCGGGATGCACAAAACCAGTGCAAGAAGAGAAACGGCGAAGGCGAACCATTTATGCACCCCCTCTAGTCCTCTCGGAATACAGAGAAGTAGCACAGCGCCAAATAATGGGATAAACGTAATCAGTGTCAGTAGCATATTAATAACCAAACCACTAAAAATACCATTCCGGCCAAAGTAGCCAGGGCGTAATGGGTCACGGTCCCGGTTTGCAATTTGCGCAGTGTTTCAGCCGCGCGATTGGTTGTGTTGGCCAAACCGTTCAGGCCGGCAATGATCACTCGATCGTCGAACCATTGCACGGCGTGGCAAAAGCGCATGTAATTTTGAACCACGACGAGGTCATAGACTTCGTCAATGTGATATTTATGAAAAAGAACATTGAATGCCGGTTTGAATGCTTCTTCCATCCGGGAGGGAAGTTGCGGTCCCCAAACATAGAGTAATCGGGCGAAAACGATTCCCCCGAGCGCTACGATGATCGAGAACACCGCGAGCAGCCATTCCACCGCATGCTCGGATTCGATTTCCGGCGGATGAACGGCCTGTTCGGCGATGTGGTGGCCTTCCGCCACAACAGGATGAAGGAAATGATGAAATCCTTCATATCCGATGAGCGGCATATTCAGCCAACCAGCGCAGATGGAAAAGAACGCCAGGACGCCCAAGGGGATCCACATGATCGCGGGGGATTCATGCAGATGTTTTTTCTGTTCTTCGGTTCCGCGGAATTCGCCGGAAAAGAGAAGATTGTAGAGGCGGAACATATAAAAGGCCGTGCAAAAGGCGGCAGCGATTCCGAGTACCCACAAAAAGATGCGACCGGCTGAAAAAGCTTCCCACAAGATTTCATCCTTAGAGAAGAAACCCGCCAGCGGGGGGATTCCAGCGATGGCGATCGTGGAAATCAAGAATGTCCATCGGGTATAAGGCATCACTTTCCGTAGCCCACCGGCTTCGAACACATCCACGTCGGTGGTGCGATGGAAGGCGTGAAGTACCGATCCTGCGCCTAAAAAGAGGCAGGCTTTGAAAAAGGCATGGGTCATCAGATGAAAGATTCCGGCAACATACGCCCCAGTTCCGCAGGCAAGGAACATATATCCTAACTGGCTGACGGTCGAATAAGCTAGAATCTTTTTCGAGTCACGCTGCACCAAAGCGATACTGGCGGAATAGAGCGCGGTCAATCCTCCTACGGCCCCTACGACAAAGAGAGTGGCGGGCGCCAAGGTGTAGAGTAAATTCAATCGAGCAATCATATACACACCGGCGGTTACCATCGTGGCGGCGTGGATGAGTGCGCTGACCGGCGTGGGGCCGGCCATGGCGTCGGGCAGCCAGACATAGAGAGGAATCTGCGCGGATTTACCGGTCGCGCCGAAAAATAAAAGCAAAGTGATAATCGTAATCGGGACACCGGCATAGACGAATGTATCCGGAGCCGTTTCAAATAGGTCCGCGAATTTCAAGGTTCCGGTAAACCAAAAGAGCAGCAGCATGCCCAACAGAAAACCGAAATCGCCGATGCGGTTGACTATAAACGCTTTTTTCCCGGCATCGGATGCATAATCCCGGTCGTAGTAATATCCGATCAAAAGATAGGAACATAAGCCCACTCCTTCCCAACCGACGAACAACAACGGAAGCGAATTCCCCATAACCAAGAGGAGCATGAAGAAAGTAAAAAGGGGCATATAGGTGAAAAAACGAACATAGCCGGGATCGCCGTGCATATAGCCAATGGCGTAGATGAAGATAATTGAACCGACCAGCGAGACAACCATCATCATGACGATGGTAAGTTGATCGATATAGATACCGAAAGGAATCGAAAGACTATCCGCGCCGATCCAGGTGTAGTAATCGTAATCGAGCGGTACAAATGCATCACCTTGCGAGAATACGTTCAACATGCAGATGAAGGCCAGCAACAGGGATACGAGCATGGCGCCGGAGGCCACGTGTCCTGCCCATTTTTTGATATATCGCCTACCGTACAGGCCGTTGGCCAGCGCGGCGAGACCGGGGAATATGGGGATAAGCCAGGCAAATGTACTCATGAAATCAACACGCTATTCGTAATGACTTTCATTAATGTATTCGGAAACACGCCTAAAAACAGCACACCCAATGCCGAGAAAGACAAGGCAATCGTGAGCGAAACGGAATGGGTTTCCGGTACGGATTCACTCTCGTCATCGTACATATACATGAAAACGATAACCCGTAAATAATAATAAAAAGATAACAATGTCGTTAAGATGCCTACAAGGGCTAAACCGTAATATTCTGCGCGAATGGCGGAACCGAAGAGCCAGACTTTACCGATAAAACCGGCAGTCGGCGGCATACCGGCCAAGGATAAGAGAAAGAGACACATGACGGCGGCCAGAAACGGTTTCCGTTTCGCCAATCCGGCAAAATCGGAAATCATTTTGCGCTCTTCCCCGTTATGTCCGGAAGCGATGACGACGGCGAATGCGCCAATCGTCATGAGAAGATACGCGGCAAGATAGAATATCAATGCCTGCAAACCGATATCGTTATGCGAAACGAACGCCATGCTGAGATACCCACCGTGCGCGATGGAAGAATATGCCAGCATGCGTTTGATGTCTCTCTGGACTAGGGCCCCCGCGTTCCCAACGATCATTGTAATGAGAGATAGCCACCAGATTCCCTGCACCCACGCTTCCGATAAAGGAGCGAAGGAAATATCCGAAATGGAAAACACCCGAACCAAGGCAATGAAACCGGCCAGTTTCGAGCCGGTGGCGATCCAAGCGGTAACCGGCGTAGGCGCGCCCTGATAGACATCCGGCGCCCACATGTGAAATGGGGCGAGAGAGATTTTGAATCCCAGCCCAACCAAAAGTAATGCGAATCCAAGAATCAAAAGCGGAGAGCCGGAATAATCTTCAACCAAAATGGCCCCGATAGTAATCAAGTTCGTGGTGCGGCACATTCCGAAAATGAAGGCGATACCATACACTAGAAAAGCGGACGAAAATGCACCTAGCAGAAGATATTTGATGGACGCCTCTCCGGAAAGCAGGCTGTTTTTGTTAAATCCGGCAAGGATGAACAGCGTAAGCGAGACCAATTCGATCCCAAGAAAAAGTGTAATCAAATCTGAACTGGCTGCAATAAACAACATGCCTAACGTGGCAAAAAGAAGCAATACGATATATTCACCATATGCAAAATCTTCCTGGTCCGCATAGCGATGGCTGATCAATACGATCAAAGCGGCGCCGATCAAAAATATCTGATCGAGAACGACGCTGAGGTCATCCCGCAGGATTAGCCAGGAAAAAGCCGGTTCTGAAGTACCGTATAAGGTGCCGGCGGAGAAAAAGGCAAGCGCAATCCCGATCAACGCGAGTAATGTGATGTTGATGCGTTCGACATCTTTGACGAACAAGTCGACCAGAAGCACCACAACGGCAGCCGTTGTGATGATCAATTCCGGTGCGATCAGCGAAAACGATAATTCCGGAATTTGAATGGGGATCATTCCAAATTCGTTCAATGCATTCACCCTTCCATCAAATTCGCGACGTCAATGTTGATTGATTGCCGCTGCCTGTATAAATTGATCAAAATCGCCAAGCCGACGCCTACCTCTGCGGCGGCGACGGTCATCACGAGAAACACAAACACCATGCCGTTGCCCGCCACGGCCAAATCTTCACTTGCAAAGGCGACTTCCCGGAAGAACGGAAAGCGAGCAAACGCGACAATGGCGAGATTGGCGGAATTCAACATCAACTCGACGGACATCAAGATAATGAGCGCATTCCGGCGAAGCAAGACGCCCAAAGTTCCGATCGAGAATAAAACCGCGCTGAGTATGAGATAATGATTCAATCCAACCATTTTTGTATCGCCGGCATCCTGCCGGTTTTTTATCACCTTTTAGTAGAAAATAAATTCAATCGATTTGTACCTCGGTAGATTCCTCGGATTCCTGTGTTACGTCCGTGCCCGGCGATTTCCGTGCAATCACCACCGCACCGATAACCGCAGCGGTCAATAGAATCGACGCCAATTCAAAAGGCAGTAAATAGGTCGTGAACAAATCTCTGGCTAAAATATCAACCGCCCCGAATTCCTCCGGTGGAATCAATCGCTTTGGTTCCACAAAACCGACCAAGGGATCGCGAAACAGATAGACGAGAAATGCCGCACCGAAAATGGCAACCAATCCGATTCCAAAACGGCGGGCAATTGTCATATCGATCGGTTCTTCCCGCTGGAGATTCAAGAGCGAGATAACGAAAATAATCAACACCATCACCGCGCCGGTATAAACGATAATCAAAATCCATGCGATAAATTCGGCATGGAGTTGCAGAAAAAGACCGGCGAGCGCTACAAGGGTAGCAACCAGACTCAAAGCGCTGTGCATTGGATTGCGTGCAATCACAACCCCAATGGCGAAAAAGAAAGCCACGCTTGCACAAATCCAAAAGAAAATGGAGCTTAGCATTCCTGATCCTATCCTGCAATCAACAAACCGATTGCTGCAATAAATACATTGATCATGGCAAGGGGCAACATGATTTTCCACCCGAAATTCATCAATTGATCATAACGAAATCGGGGAAGCGTTGCCCGCACCCAAATGAAAAAGAACAACAAGACAAAAACTTTCGCCGCAAACCATAACCACCCCGGCAGCCACGTAAAAGGTGCAAAGGGCAGCGGTGAATACCAGCCGCCAAGAAAAACGGCGGTAGCGATCGAGGCAACCACGATCATATTTACATATTCCGCCATGAAAAACATAGCGAATTTCATACTGCTGTATTCAACATGATAACCGGCGACCAGTTCGGTTTCCGCCTCGGGAAGATCGAACGGTAAGCGGTTCGTTTCGGCAAATGCGGAAATTAAATAAAGAGTAAAACTGATCAATCCCGGAATCACACACCATTTCGGGCTGATCACCCACCAATTCCAAAAGCCGTGAGCCTGCGACTCGACAATCCCGCTCATTTTCAAGGTACCAATCGCCATCAAGGGAACGACAATGGACAATCCCAACGTCAATTCATAACTGAATATTTGAGCGGAGGATCGAAGGGCGCCGAGGAGTGAATATTTATTGCTCGAACTCCATCCGGCTAGGAAAATGCCATACACGCCAAGGGCGGCTATCCCGAATATGTAGATCAAGCCGACATTGACATCGGCTATTTGAACGCGTCCTTCATAACCGAAAATGTTGAATGCAGGACCAAAGGGGATGACGGCTATCGCCATTAAAGCGCAGGACATGGAAAGAAGCGGAGCGAGAATATAGACCACTCGATCAGCATTCGTGGGAATAATATCTTCTTTAAAAAAGAGTTTGATACCGTCCGCAATCGGCTGTAGCAATCCGTAAGGTCCGACACGGTATGGCCCCACTCGCTGTTGAAAAAAACCAAGCAGTTTTCTTTCCACCCATGTCATGTAGGCAACGCATAACATGACTGCCGGGAAAATAACGATGATTTTTATCAAGGAAAAGATCAACAATTCGCTGAAATTCATGTTTGCAATTTAACCCACGGCGATTCCGGTTCCGTCAGTTCATTCACGGGTGTCTCCGGATAATTTCCCAATATTGTGACATAACCTTCGAAGGTCGCAAGAGATACGGAGCAAGGTAACTGTAAAGAACCTTTCTTTCCTGTAATCGTAACGAGTACTCCCTCTTCAAGTCCTAGTGATTTCGCATCGTTCGGATTGATTTCCGCTGTACAAGGCTCGCTTCGTTCCACCAAAGCCGGAGCGAAACGTTTTTCTCCGCTTTGATCGAAAAGGAAACGCCCCCGTACCAATTTGAACGGAAATTCATTGGGCGCTTTGTCTTCTTTTGGGAAGGTAAAGTGTATTTCTTTCTCTTTCATCAACTCTTTGAAGACATCTTCGTTGATTTCTTTTGAAGGAACACTGAATTCCCCCCCTTGTTCCTTCACAATTTCGGAATAATGCGGTACCGCTTGGCAAATATTGTCAAAGATTTTGGGAGGACGAATCTGCCGCCAACCGGCTCCCCATTGTTCTCCCAATGCCAGCAACAATTGGTAACCGGCAAGAGTGCCGTCCAACTGAGGAAGTGCTTTGGCAGCGGATTGAATCTGCCCGGAGACATTTGTGAATGTGCCATCTTCCTCCGGATACATGGAAAGGGGGAAAAACACATCGGCAAATTCCGAGGTTTCATAGCGGAAGGCATCGGCTACGGCTAAAAACGGTACATTTTCCAATGCTTTTCGAACCAGCTCCCGGTCCGGATATTCTTCCATCAAGTTGGAGTTGAAAACAATCAGTGCTTTTACCGATCCATCCACACAGCCATGTAAAATCTGTGTTGTATTCAAACCGGGATATTCTTCGAGTTCAAAGCCAAGTCCGCGATGCGGATAACATCCCGTATCCGCCGCTCCCCGTGAGTTGTTATGAGGAAGCAACAAACTAAAAGGTAATTTCGAATCCGATGCTCCAGGCAACAATTCCGCCATATGAGCGATTTGTTTAATGAATTCATGCGCTTGGGGAGAGGCGAAAATCGATTCACCGACAAGGATTGTGGAACGTTCTGCATGAAGGAGTTCTTCTACAATCGGACGAAGATCATTTTCGCTTAAACCGAGTGGTTCCAGTGTCTTATGTAAATCCAAGCGCTTGGCAGCCTGGCGGGTTCGTTTGGGTACATTTTTCTTTTGGGTACGCGCAAGTAAGGAGAGCAATGCTGCAAGAATTGCCGCTTCGTCTCCCGGACGATAGGTCAACGTTTTTGTACAATCCTTATCCAAACGGGTGGAACGGTGATGAATGGAATACACATGATTTCCAGCTGACGCTTTTCCGCGAACTTGCAAATGGACAATCGGCAGTTCATTCGGCAAATCCGAGCCGAGAACTAAGATTGCCGAAGATTGTTGCACTTCGTCAAAAGGATTGTTTGCGGCTTTCAATGCCAGGGAGACGAGAAAACCGTCGTCATTCTCTTGTATCACATATTCTGTGCGGTGATCGATATTGTTTGACTGGATAACTTCACAGAAGAATTGTTGAAAAAGAAACAGCGCTTCATTACTTTGCCGGGGGCCGATGATTCCGGCAACGGATTTATTCCCGTGAGCGGCAATCGTTTCTTTTAAATCCGTAACGGTTTTCCGGATTGCCTTTGCCCATGTCGTTGATTCTAATTTGCCTTGCTCATTATTGATCAAAGGCTTTCGCTGCCGTTCGCTGCTGTTGAATTGATCAAAACCAAATCGTCCGATATCGCAAATCCAGCGATAATTCACCTCATCGTTCTGGCGGGGCAAGATTCGTAAAATTTCATGGGTTCGATTCCGGAATTGCAAATGAATATTGCACCCCACCGAGCAAAGGGAACATACCGATTGCACCTGCTTCAATTCCCAAACCCGCGTTCGAAATCGGGTAACTTTGCTTGTCAGCGCACCGACTGGGCATAAATCGATTGTGTTGCCGGCAAATTCATTTTGAAGTGGTTGATCCAAAAAAGTGGAGATAAAGGAACTATTACCACGCTGCACGATCGCCAGTTCGGCGTTCCCTGCAATTTCATCCATGAAGCGTACACATCGGCTGCAAAGAATACAGCGGTTGCGCTCGATATCGACAAACGGCCCGATATCCGGTTTCGGGAAAGTACGTTTCGGGAAGCGGAAACGGGATGCATCGGTTCCATAATTCAAACTGTAGTCCTGCAGTTTGCATTCCCCTCCCTGATCGCATACAGGACAGTCCAACGGATGTTGAACTAGGAGGAATTCCATCTGCATCCGCCGTGCTTCACGTACTCTATCATTATCGGTATAGATAACCTGCCCATCGGCTACAGGGGTTGAACAGGAAGGCTGCAATTTGGGGACTTTTTCAATCTCGACCAGGCACAAACGGCAGCTGGCTACTATCGAGAGATCTTTGTCATAACAATAGTGTGGAAGAGTAATGCCAATGCTGCGGGCCGCCTCGAAAATCGTGGTTCCCTTTTCGACAGTCACTTTTTTACCATCGATCGTGACAGTGACTTTATTGTTGCTTCCCTCAGACATCTATGTTGTCTCCTTGAACATCCCTACGACGCTGCCGGAAGTGCGGATGGATTGGCTTTCCGAATTCGTTCTTCAAATTCGTCTCGATATTGGGTGACGAAAGCCCGAATAGGCCAAACCGCTGCTACCCACAATGGACAGATCGATGTAAATTCCGAACGGCAAATATCCAATATCAGATCGATATCCCCCGGGTGTCCTTGTCCGTTATAAATCGCTTCGAGTATCTGAACAAACCATCGGTTTCCTTCACGGCAGGGAGTACATTGGCCGCACGATTCATGAGCGTAGAACTTTGCCGTCAACAGGGCGATCTCGACGATATCCGTGGTTTCATCCATAACAACGATGGCTCCCGAACCGAGAGATGAGCCTGCTTCTTGGATGTCCTCGAACGTCAATTTGACATCGAGTTGATCGTCTTTCATGACCGGCATGGATAATCCACCGGGAATGACCCCCTTTATTTTTCTTCCTTCCGGTACACCCCCTGCGATATCCTCGATGAATTCGCGCAAGGTCATGGTCCCCAGTTCCACTTCATAAACACCCGGTTTACTTACATGACCGCTGATGCAGATCAATTTCGTCCCGGTGCTTTTTTCCGTTCCCATGGAAGCGAACCATTCCCCCCCTTTATCGATGATGGAAGGGACGGCAGCAAGCGTTTCGACATTATTGATAATGGTTGGGCAGCCATAGAGACCGGAAACAGCAGGAAACGGAGGCTTATTGCGGGGGTATCCGCGTTTTCCTTCCAGAGAGGTCATCAATCCCGTTTCTTCTCCGCATATATAGGCTCCGGCGCCGCGATAGACTTGAATATCGCAACTAAAGTCTGTTCCTAATATATTGTCACCGATGAGACCGTTCCGGCGCGCATCTTCCACGGCCATTTGAAGAATTTGAGCGCCTTTGTGAAACTCGCCGCGAATATAAATGAATGCCTCTTTGGAATGAATGGCATAACATGTGATCAAGATTCCTTCCAACAATAAATGGGGATCCTGCTCGATGATCACGCGGTCTTTGCAGGTACCGGGTTCACTTTCATCTGCGTTGCAGCACAGGTAAACCGGTTTGTTTGTGCCTTTAGGGATGAACGACCATTTCATGCCGGCGGGGAACAGCGCTCCACCCCGTCCACGCAGGTTGGATACTTTCACTTCTTCCACAATCTGTACGGGTTTCATAGATTGAAGAGCTTTTTCGAGCGCCTGATATCCGCCTTGTTTTTTATATCCCTCAACGGTCAGCAAATTGGCTGATCCTAACCGCTCCAGGAGAATTCTTTTTTCAGAAACCATGGTTTTACACCGTTACGGTAATTTTTCGAGAATTTCAATCGCTTTATCGGGGGTCAGGTTTATATATTCTTCTCCATTGATATGCATACACGGCGCCCACGAACAGCCGGCAAGACATTCCACTGTTTCCAAAGAAAACCGGCCGTCTTCCGTGCATTCCCCGCTTCGGATTCCCAATTTGTCTTGTATTGCTTTCAATACTTCCTGCGCGCCGGTCAAATGGCATGAAATGTTGGTGCACATTTCGATATGATATTTCCCTCTCGGTTTGAGAGGAAACATCGTGTAAAACGAGGCAATGCCTTCGATATGCGCAGGGGATGTGCCGATAATTTCGGCAATTTCAATCATCGCTTCTGTGGAAATATATCCATACACGTTCCACGCCAGATAGAGAAGGGGAATCGAGGCGGATTGTTTTTGAGGAAATCGCCCAACGATTTCCTCCACTTTGTCGGGGCACTTTTCTCTCAAACTGACCATAGACAGATTCTCGAAAAGAACGATAGTTTTTGATATTTTGTTATATTAATGAAAACCACCATTGTGGGAAAGGGTTAGAACGTAATTATCTGAAACTTGAACATCAAATGACCTTGAGTCACAGAAAGGGCTTTTCAGTCCAAAGTTACTTATTGAGATAATGATATCAATTTTCACTGAAACACACCACCTCTCAGTGGAATTATTTGTGTTCTTTCCTAACGAGATTATAATCTTTTTACCGTGCCAATTTTTTAGATGATTTTTAGCCACAATATTCAGCGATGATGGAACGGCGATTCAATATACGAATGGAGTAAAAAACGATGAACGGTTTGAAGCAGATTCAACAAGCAGTTTCATTTTTTCTAGTTCTCTTTCTCCTTACTTGTGCCACGGCTCCGTTGACCCAACGGAACCAGCTCATTTTACTGCCGGATTCACAACTGATGCAAATGAGTTTGGATAGTTATGAAGAAGTCAAAGCAAACTCGAAATTAGCCACCGATCCGGAGAAGGTAGAACCGGTCAAGCGAGTGGGTAAGGGACTTGCGGATGCCACTATGCAATATTTGAAAAACCAAGGATTACCGACGGACAATTACGAGTGGGAATTCATTGTCATCAAGGACGACGAGACGGTGAATGCCTGGTGTATGCCGGGAGGAAAAATCGCCGTATACACGGGAATTCTTCCCATTACGCAGAATGACACCGGCTTGGCGGTCGTGATGGGGCACGAAATCGCCCACGCCGTCGCCAAACACGGCAACGAGCGGATGAGCCAAAATTTGCTGACGCAATTAGGAGGGGCGGCGCTTGCCTATGCGATGAAAGAGCAGCCGGAAAAAACCCAAGAATTATTTTTCCAAGCGTACGGAGCCGGCGCGCAAGTCGGTGTATTGCTGCCGTACAGCCGCGTACATGAATCCGAAGCGGACCGCATTGGATTGACGCTTATGGCCATGGCCGGATACGATCCACGGGCGGCAATTCCCTTTTGGCAGCGGATGAATGAACTAGGTGGTGAGCGTCCTCCGGAATTTCTATCCACTCACCCGGCGCCGGAAACGCGTATTCAAAATCTAAAACGCTATATCCCCGAAGCGATGAAATACTATCAAGCGAATCCTTCACAATCGCAAGTTCCAGTTTCCAATCGGAAACCTTACTATCAAAACCAATGATTGTACGCCGGGACACATAGCGAACGTGGAGTAAGACAGGTAACAAGGGGAAGCGTAGTCTTCTTTTGTCGGGTAACTTTCAACAGCAATGGCAGACCTGACGACTTGCTCTTGCTTCCTGATAATATTTCTCTATCCATGAAGAAGGTTTATCTCTTTGTTGAGAAAAAGAAAATTCGTGGTCATCGCTGAGATTGTACTGGACTGTGTTTGGAGTCGTTTTCTTCGGATAATTCAGCCATGAGCCACAGAGTATAGGCAACCATCGGTGTCCAGTATTCTGAGATCTGCCAATTGCCATCTCCAATAACTGGTTGATCGTGATGATCTCCGCCAAGGCCGTTCAATACAGCCCCTGGCAATACGGGGGTTCGTGGGATAAAGGTGCTTCCCGGAAAATGTTTGGGATGATTGTACCCCACTCCTACGACCGTCGAACTGTTAAAAGGATTGACACCGATAATCCAATCGAGTTGCCTCTGAGCGTACACTTTCAATTCCGCATCTTCCAATACATCGGCAGCTTTCAACAGTCCAATCCCGGAAGAGGCCAGGTTCGCATTGACTCCTACCCACCAATCGCGTTCCGGCTGCATGAAATAACGGTACCAATATTCTCCGGCTTTTCTATTTCCTCCTGGGTCTTCCTTGGTGAATAATCCAAAGGGAACAATGCCAAAGTTATTCTTTCGAGCAATGAATAGGAGATAATTGCGTGTGTAAGCCGATATCATTTCTTTCCAGGCAGGAACATCTTTTTCGGTAGGAAACATTTTGACCATCTCGCAGAGCGCAAAAAGTTCATCACATCCGTTCCAGATATTTTTGTAAGGTTCAGTTTTGGAATCCGTGTTAAAATAAAAACCGCTGACTTTACCTTCATTCTGTTTGGCCTGCAATTTCCTTAACGTCTTTGCCTGGTCAATGGCAAATTTCTTGTATTCCTGGTCTTGTGTCGTTTTGTATAATTCTATGGCGGCGTGCATGGACGCGCCAATGACTCCCGGATTATTCTTGCTGGCTTTTTTATCACACCAGTTATAGCATCGTGTGGCGGCATGCAGGCATCGATCCGCATATTCACTGTCTTCTGACTTCATGATTCGATTCATGATTGCTTCCGCAACGATAAAATGATATTGCCCTTTCCGGTCCACCGGATCAGTACGAATGACTCTGTCATCATTGGTGCCGAAGATCAGCATATCGGCTTTTGATTCTCCGGCATTCGGCTTCACCATTCTGAGTTCGCCACCTTCGGGGCCGATTTCGTTATCCGTCCACCGATTGCTGTCGGAGTGTTTTTTCACATCTCCACCGACATAATTCATAATATAACCAGCTGGTTCCTGCATTTTCAAAAAGTATTGGTTGCCCCAGCGCAATTCTTCGATTATGGCTTCCCGATTCTGGTCCGGCATCAATTCAAGCGTTTTACCCAATCCGATCATGCCATAAATCGTGGCGCCGACCCATTTTCGAAGATCGCTGGCATCGTGCCACCCGCCGGAAACATCTTGTTGTTTTCCGTTATCCATCCGGATCCCGTCATCGACGTGACATGGAGAGAGGTATCCCGTTGTACTGGCTCCACATCGCTGACGAGAAAAATAGTGAACGATCAGATCCATGACCTGCTGATAGACTGAATCTGAAATGGCAAAAGGATAAGAACGTAATGTATCGGACTTTATATAGTAGTGCCCTGGTTGAGTTACGGAACTAAAATCTCCGGTAAGAAAATCTCCGAAATCCCCCTCGTGAGGTTTCATCGAACCTGAAAAGACGGCTTCGCCTGTTACGATATTGAGAACATCAAACTTCCTTTCTATATCCCCTTTTGTGATACAGAATTTCGCGGCATGAGGAACATAACCGGCCTGGTTAATCCATACATCCACGTTTAAATCTCTCGTCAGCACTTGACCATTCACGATGATACTTTGCGAGGAAACCAGGAACATAGAGAGTGCGAGAAGAAGCAGATTTTTCTTATGAGAAAACGCTATTCTAGCTGGAGAATGAGTGACGGTGTTGTTTCTCATCATGGGATTCACCTTTTGTCTTGCGGTCTGTAGTTCAATAATCAGCGATGGCTGAAACCCTAGTATAGCCTTGATCACCGAGTGTGAGAAAGCATACCACCATGGATTGACTGCATCGTCAATTGCAGGAAGAAACTTCGAAAGTCTTCTCGTTGCATGTTGTTGATTTAAAGGCTTGACCATGAAAGAAAGAACATCTACTCTGTATATGACATAGCTTGATGTGGTGACCGCTTGAAAGCGGTTGAAAAGGGAAGCCGGTGAAAATCCGGCGCGGTCCCGCCACTGTAACCGGGAACGAAACCTCACGCGCCATTGTTCGCATTCGCGAATGAGAAGGCGAGGGAGTAGAATGTGAGTCAGCCCGGAAGCCAGGAAACCTGCCTCATTGAGAATTGTCACCTCTTCGGGAATTGAGAGCGTGGCCTGTATCGCAGAAACTTTACGCCCCAGTTCACCTTGGTGACTGGGGTTTTTCTTTGTTCTTTCTGTACATTGAATCCTTCCTCTCAAATTCCTGAATACACTTTTTTTTAGGAGATGGATGATGAAACGAGTATGGTTAAGTGTATTTGGGCTGATGTTTTTCTTTCCGTTCACGGCATTGGCTTCCAGTAAAGCCGGTTTGGTCATTCAAAACTCGACGGGTGAAGTGATTACGCGATGTGTCGAGTTTGAAGAGGAAATGATTTCGGTGGATGAGTTACTGCAACGCTCCGGATTTCAAATCATTACTGAGCAGAAATCATGGGGAACATCCATCAAGTATCTTCATGATGATGGGATTCAAGCCGGTGAGAGCCACCCATTAGGTTGGTTTTGGAATTTTTATCAACATGATGGAACAGATTGGGTGATGTCGGATATCGATGTTTCCTTTGCGGAAGCGACAGACGGAACTATTTTCGGTTTTGTGTTCGGCCCGGTGGATGAGACACAACCGCCCAAAAAAACATTTTCCGATGTTTGCGAAATTAGGAGTACGGCAGGTCTCGTAATCGATCATAGCGATGGTATCCGAGTCGTACGGCCTGTGGAATTCTACGGTGAAACGATTACAGGGCTTCAACTTTTACAAAAAAGTGGTCTGGCCCTTACTACTAACGTAAGTGCATTCGGAACAGCCATTTGTTCCATCGACGGAGAGGGAATGCCGTCTGATAATTGTTTCGGTGATCCGCAAGGACGTTTTTGGGCATTCAGCATACTTTCTGAGGATGATACTTGGCAAATGTCATCAGTGGGCGCAGCCAGTGCCATTGTCCGCAACGGAGATGTGCATGGCTACTACTATTCGGTTTGGGGAGCCGAACAGCCACCGGTAACGCGTTCGGAAATCTTGGGAACTGTGGAACCAACATCCACTCCTATTCCTACTGAAGTTCCCGTTCTTCCCACAAGCACACCAACCCCGACCATGACTCCTGTTTCGACTCCGACACCCGTATCTCCCGTTTCTCCTCTCGTTACCGTAATGGATACACTTTTATCGAATACAGATCTAAGCAATGATATGGATCGGGACAATAGTCAATACCGTAGTCTCACCATTCAATGGGATTTCTCTCAAGACGAAACTGTCAATCAAGAGGATATTTCCGATATCCATATCTACGTCAGTGTGAATGGAGATGAATTTACATATCTCGGACGTACGGCTGATGGCAGCGTAACGCATTACGAATGGAGACAAGGGGCATCGAATGTAATCCGGACGTTTTGGAATGGTCCTGAATACGATTCCACTTATCGCTTCCGTGTCTATGCCTTAACGGTCAGCGGCACACCGTTTGTTTATGGTCCGTTCGAAAATGCAGGACCGGTTCAATTCGAATCCGCCGTTTATGCGACGGATGATCTTTCCAGCACGTCCGATGTAACGGGAACACAAGATATCGATTTAGAAAGTGAACGTGGAATTGTAATCCGTTGGGAATTGGAAGAAGGGGATTTTGATATCAGGGACATAAAAGATACACATGTCTATTTCCAACTCGAAGGTGAGGAGACCATCCAATATGTTGGCCGGACGGCTAGTGGAGAGGCTTCTTATTTGGAATGGAATGCGAACGCCGCAAATCTGTTGGCTGAACATAGGGATGGGCCGAGTTTCTACACGAAATATAAGTTTTACGTCTATTTCTTAACCAGCAGTGGAACACCTTCGCATCATGGTCCTTTCCCCATGTCCGATTTTGTTGAAATCGTCGAAAGCAATTAACAACGAAAAGATTGAGAGTGATCGTCATGATAGATACCATAAAGTTTTTTTTATTGAGTGGATTCATTTTTCTTTTAGCCATCGATTCATCACACGCGATTGAATGGACCGATGAGTTCTCTGTGTATCAAAGCCATGAATCCATCGAATTTTCACGAAATCCGAATGGAGCAATGGGCGTTGATTCATCGGGACGAATCCATCTCGTGTTCTCTATCCCGAGTGAAGGGACGAATCCCCCCGATAATCAAATATGGTATCTGATGATCGAGAATGAATCTGTTTCTTCCCCCATCCGCGTCGACAACGGCGATCTGGGTGGGGGAAGACATCCTTCCCTTTCCATTGATTCCAGCGATACGGTGCACGTCGTTTGGCATGATTACCGCCACACGACCTCCGCCGGAAATTACATTGATAATGTCGAAATCTATTACGACAAAAAACCAGTGGATGGGGATTTCTCTAATGATGATGTTCGCTTGACGACAACACATGCCGGGCATCAAGGAGATAATGGGTATGGGCCGAACATCACAGTGGGAGAAGATAATCGGCTGCATGTTGTTTGGTATGATTTCAATACCAATGGAAATAACGCCGATATTTATCTCATGAGTTCGAATGAGAATGGCGAGTTTCCAATCCAGGAAGCAATCGATTCATTTCGTATCACATCTATCAATGAAAATCTCGACAATTTCACTTCTAACTGGCTTCCCGATCTTGTGGCGCTTCCCAATGGATCGGTGTATGTCGTGTGGGGATTTCTCAGCGGATGGCAAGGCGCTTTCGAACTCCAAGGTTTATCCATGACCTCGGATCGAGTCGTTTCCTCTCCGGAAACCATCGCGTCTAAAGGAGGGCGTTTCAACGATCCACCCCGGTTGAACTCTGACTCGGATGGCAACCTGGCTCTTGTCTCTCCTGAATATGTCGATGGCCTTTATCGGATCAATCTTCATTACAAACCATTTGGAGATGAATGGCAGGAATCCATGGTTGTGAACGATGTCAATAGCCGGGTACCTTTGACCCCCCTGGAGTCGGTTAGGTGTGACCCGT
>CAYPPG010000064.1:0-44326 GCA_964412555.1 uncultured bacterium | reverse complement strand
GTGGGATTCATTTCATTCATCACACCACTGAACTCACATAACACAGGAGGTTATGATGACTTTGCTTTGTATTAATTTAATTATAAATATATATTATCTTTCTGCTATCAATAATGATATAAATATTCTTTATGCAGTTGATCGAATAGATTTGGAGGAATCCGCACTGATCGAAGCAGACAAAAAAGAAGGATTTTACACTGGTATTTATTTTATATCATTTGAAGATATTAATTTTACGATAATTGTTGTACGATCCGTAGAAGCTCTCGGCATGATGTGGAATGCAATAACTCCGGTTGACACGAAAGAATCCATTATCGACATACAAACAGGCGATATAGTGAGA
Organism: uncultured bacterium; assembly: GCA_964412555.1. Classification (GTDB taxonomy): domain Bacteria; phylum Hinthialibacterota; class Hinthialibacteria; order Hinthialibacterales; family Hinthialibacteraceae; genus CAYPPG01. Next base: position 43,977 of record CAYPPG010000064.1, on the reverse strand, counting down.
CAAAATGAGGCATTGGCAAGCGAATTGAACTTGGGAGAACTGGTCCATGACGCTTCTTCAGTGGTTATCGCGGGAAATTGGCTAATGCTTGAAAATGCTTATAAAAAAAGTGAAGTTGACGGCGATATAGGTCACTATTTGGAAAGAGCCACATTATCAGTGAATGATCATTTGATTGGTGGAACCGTTCGATATTCAGTTGGCGGCAGTCACTGGGGTGAATCGGCATATATGATACAATTGTGGGATGCACTCACCGGTCACGTTGTATACAAAGAAAATGACAAAGGATTAAATGGCTATTATATCCCATCCATCGAAGTCTGCTTCTCACCGGATGATGAGCGATTGTACATCGCGACGGATCGGAATCGGATTTTTGTGTTTGAAAGTACACTTCCATCGGCCGGAATGGAAGATTGGGAGTTGTATAATAATTAGAATAGATCGATTTCAAACAAAAGTGTTGGTGGATCCATCTTATTCTGAAATTCCAAACGATTCCGGTTGGCGAGGTTGGTTTGCCTTCTATTACAGTTGCAGAACTAAAATATGTTATATTTGAAAGTGAAAAAAATATGGAAAATCAAAAAAGATTGAATGATTTTTTGACTCCCTTTGTGATCGTACCATTTGAAGAAAAAGCCACTCGAACCTATGGAGAAATTCGCCTCGAGAAGGTGGATTGGCTGAAGGCTGAAAGAGTAAGGCAGGTAAGACCTCAAGTTCTGCCTATGCTTTAGAAAAAAATCCAACAAGAGCTTACCCTACCTATCATAACAAGATTTTGAGCGGGTGTGAACGAAAGAGTCGCTTGCCACAGCGATAGGGGTGAGGTAAAGTATTTGGCAGAAAGTGTTTGGAGAGCCTTGTATGGGTGCGCCGGATTTTATTGTCCAATTGATCGAAGCTTATGCTTTGATCCTAAAAGCAGTGTGGTGGCCGCTGGTGGTCTTGATTATCTTCTTTGCCATCTACTCCCGCTTTGGTTTCAGCAGCCGAAAAAAACGGATGCCGATGACTTGGAAGGGATGGAGCACCCTCTTCACCAATCTTGAACGCCGCCATCTTGCCGAACGCCCTCTATCCGAAGAGGAACGAAGACGGCATCGGCTCGTTTGCCGGGAATTGCAGGCTGCCAAAGAAGCGGCGGAAAATCATGATGAAAAGACCATTTACCGGGTCATTTCCAATTTGAGCAATCTCTCTGCTCAAAACGATAAACAACTCTCGAAGCAGCATCTTCCCGATGACTATCATTCAAACCTGCTGGATGCCACAGAAATCGTCTATCAAGAATTGGAAGACCAAACCTCGGAAAAAAAGTGATCCAAAAAAATCAGGCAGGTCTTGTGACCTGCCCCGATGAAATCATATTGTTTAATCTTCGTTAATCCGTTTCATCCTCAACTTGCAAATCGAGTAAATCGATTGATTCTCGTATTGATTTACAATCGCTCCTGCACATGATTTGATTGCCATTGTTGATTTTTGTGATCCAATCGTAAGTATTAGAGATTTTGGGATTTTTCAGGGGATTTTAGTGGTTATGTTCCATGAATTGTTCAGGTGATTAGGAGGAAGACTCGTTGATTTTCTTTTTCATTTCCTGACCCGGCTTGAAGTGAATATGTCTTTTGGCTGGGACGGTAATCGTTTCGCCGGTCTTGGGATTGCGTGCTGTCCGGCTGGATGTTTCTTTCACTTTGAAGATGCCGAAATTTCGAATTTCGATATTGCGGTCTTCAGAAAGTCCCACGCACATCGCTTCAAACATGGTGTCGACAATATCTTGAATGGTGGAGATATCGAAGCCGGTTCGGGATGCCACTTCCTTAACAATATCTCTCTTGGTACAGGTCATAATGATTCCTCTTTATATTTATGAAACCCATAATCGTGAAATCAAGTCGAAAATAATTATTGTCGTTTGTTACTTCAGTGGAAGAAGTTCCCTCAGAAAAAATGACCATGTCCGGATGGGACTAGAATATCATCGTAATGAATCAAATCATCAAAACAGGAGTAAGTTGTTTATAGATCATAACATAGAGCTTTTTGTTTGTACATTGTGAAAGCCAAATTTCACAACATTTTTGTAGGATTTTTTTATGAAGAATCATTGAGATATCGATACTGCGTAATCAATCCATTGGCGATGTAACGCTTTGTGCAAGCTCTTGGCGAATATGGCATGACTCGAAGCGCTCGGATGGGGATCGTCTACATAAGCACGCATGTCATCAACCGGCTGCTCCAAAAAATTCTTCAGTGGAACAATACAAGCAATTTCTTCGCTCTCCAGATACTGTTCCACGCGATCATAATGGGGAGAAAAAGGATGATCCTCTCTTGAAAAAAGACGGTACATCATCGGATACACGGCCACGAGCAGGAAAATATCGTTCTCTGAACATATTTTACGTAATTGAAGCAATGCTTTTTGGCAATCATTCCATGCCGGTTTCTGAAATATTTCCTCGTTGAAATAGTGAACCAATTCTTCGTGAATTACTTTCCAATTCGGGTGGGCGTGCAATAGCAAGCGGTTCAGATACCGAGAAAAATTGGAATAATCGGTCAAAGGCAGGATCGGTTTCGGAAATAATTCTGCTAATTTTTGATAGTATTTGTCAATATCTTTTACTGTAAATGTGCCATTTTCAGCTAATTGATGAACCGGTTCCGGATCGTTCATTACATAGGCAACGATCACTGCATCCGGTTGATATTTTAAACCTTCCACTTCACACCATCGAACTTCCTGGACGGTGGTGTAGGCGGGAACACCGCTGTTGATAACCTCCCAATGCATAGTACCGGATGTTTTAGCCAAAGATTTTTCCCATTGATCCGAAAATGTAGCCTCTACAGGTACTCCGTAGCCAAAGGCTACTGAATCACCCAATACAAGGATTCTTTTGACATCATCGGATTTTTCGTAAGGGACAAGCCTGTCCCGCAAACCCTTCTCATTGATTTTGACAGGAGCGCCATAGACGAAATCCTCATATCCAGGCCGTAATCGAAAGGCGATTTTCGGATCGGGATCAGGTATGTAGAGCTGTTTGGGTCCGGTTAGAGTCAAGTTCGGCATGCCGACACCGATGATTCGGCAGGTGAGTTCACAAAGAAACAACCCCATCAAAATTCCGATAAGTATGGCGGCACTAGCATAAAGAATAGGATGGTGTTTCTTTGTGAAAGGCTCGGAAGGATCAGTATACTTTTTCTGTTTTACCATGACAAAATACTTGTTTTCCAGCGACGAATGTCTTTTCTACTCGTCCTTTCACTTCCCAACCGTGGAAAGGGGTGTTGCGGGATTTTGAATAGAACTGATTTGCATTGATTTCATAGGCGGCGTTTGGATTTAGCAGTGTCAAGTCGGCTGCACCTCCGACTTTTATTGTACCCCCTTGTAATTTCATCACTTTTGCAGGTTTGTTGGTTACGAGAGAGAGCAATGGAAGAAGTTCCATTCCGAGTCGGGTTTGGATACGGCTTAAAAGCAAGGGTAACAATGTCTCTATACCAATAATTCCAAAAGGTGCCAAAGGGAATTCCTGATCTTTATCCGCCGGTGAATGAGGCGCATGATCGGTAGCGATGCAATCGATCGTTCCGTCTTTCAAACCTTCATACAGCGCATCTTGATCTTCTTTCGTTCGTAAGGGAGGATTCATTTTTGCATGGGTGTTATATTCATCGGTCGCTTTTTCTGTCAGCAGGAGATAATGGGGGGCGGTTTCCGCCGTGGCCTTGACACCTTTCCGTTTATAAAATCGCAGTAAATCGACAGATTCCGCGCTGCTAACATGGGCGATGTGAATCTGCGCACCGGTCTTTTGGGCTAAGATCAAATCCCGGGCGATCGAAATCGTTTCCGCCTCGCGGGGGCAGCCGGATAATCCTAGCATGGTAGACATCTTGCCCTCGTTGAGCGCTCCTCCCTCGGTAAGCGTATGATCTTCGTTGTGGGTAATGATGGGGATTCCAAAAATCGTTGAATATTCCATGGCTCTGCGCATGACCATGGAGTCCATGATATTTTTTCCGTCATCGGAAATAGCGACCACCCCAGCTTCTACCATTTTGCCGATATTGGCGATTTCTTTTCCTTCGAGACCTTTTGTCACGGTACCTACCGGATAAACATGGACGAAACCGGTTCGTTTCACTCGCTCCAAGATAAATTCCACTTCGGTATTGTTATCAATTGGGGGATTTGTGTTGGCCATGCACACCACGGAAGTCACGCCGCCGGCGGCGGCTGCCAATGTTCCCGATGCTATGGTTTCTTTTTTTTCACCACCGGGTTCGCGGAGGTGGACATGGATATCAACCAAACCCGGCAATAGCCATTGTCCTTCCGCTTCGATAATTTTCGCCTCGGAATCCTGGATTGAAGGAGCGATATTCGCGATTGTTTCTCCTTCGATCAACAAGTCACCGACTTGTTCTTTGTTGGATGCCGGATCGATTATTTTTGCTTGGCGTATGAGAGTTTTGTTGGTACCCATCATGTAATGTCTACTTTGAATTGTATGTATAAAAATGTTAGATTTAATCGCCCCTTAAGGCTGAATTACTTTTTATTCCGTCTCCAGAGTGTTGCCCTGTGCTATCATCTTTCGCCCCGTTGGGGCTTTTTTACTGATGTCCTTTGAGAGTTTTTCTCTTTTCTCGTTCAACTTTCAAACAATAATGGAGCGTTGATGTCTTTTTTATCTTGTTCCCTCTCGCTTCCTTTTTCTCTTCCAATGAGGAGATAGAGAAGCGCCATACGTACGGCGATTCCATTCGTTACTTGTTCGAGTATGACAGCGCTCTCCGAATCGGCCACCTCTGAGGTAATCTCAATACCGCGGTTCATTGGACCTGGGTGCATAATTAAGACACCCGGTTTCGCTCGTTTGAGCCGTTCCATCGTCATACCGTAAATCCAACTATATTCCGATAGGCTTGGAAAGAAATTGCCTGCCATTCGTTCCCGCTGTATCCGGAGAAGATTGATAACATCCGCTCCTTCGATAGCTTGATCCAGATCATGGTACACTTCCACTCCCAAATCTTTGACACCGTCCGGAATCAACGTTGGCGGCCCGACAAAACGGACTTTTGCGCCCATGGTCAGCAATCCCCACATATTCGACCGTGCGACACGGCCGTGTAAGATGTCGCCAACAATCGTGACGGTCAATCCTTCCAGACTGCCTTTATGTTCTCGAATGGTGAACATATCCAATAGGGCTTGGGATGGATGTTCATTGGTTCCGTCTCCGGCGTTGATGACCGGAATGGAAGTGTTTTTTGCCAGATAGTGGGGGGTGCCGGAGATGTTATGCCGGATGACGATAGCATCCGCGCCCATGACTCGGAGGTTATTGGCGGTATCGGGAACGGTTTCCCCTTTGACGACGCTGCTTTGCGCTGTGGTGATATTGATGACATCCGCACTCAATCGTGTGGCCGCCAGTTCAAACGAAGTTCGGGTGCGGGTACTCGGTTCATAGAATAGATTGGCGACAATTTTCCCCCGCAACGTCGGTACTTTTTTCACGGTTCGCGTTTGAACTTCCTTCATCGATCTAGCCGTATCGAGCACCAGTTCGATCTCTTCGCGTGAAATCCCCCTCAGTCCCAAACAGTCTTTTCGTTGCCATTCTGTCATGCTTATTCTCTTTTCATCATCCGTAAATAAGATGGAATCTGAAATTTATTCATCGTTGGACACAATATATACTGCATCGGCACCGTCTTCTTCCTGAAGGCAGACAGTAACTTTTTGTTTAGCGTAGGTTTTCACTTCTTGGCCAACAAAATCTGCCTGAATCGGAAGTTCTCGATGTCCCCGATCGATCAAGACCAGCAATTTGACACGATCCGGCCGGCCTAAGTCGATAAGCGCATTCAAGGCAGCGCGAATGGTCCTACCGGTGAAGATTACATCGTCGATCAAGACGATATCTTTGCCTTCTACGTCGAATGGAATATCCGTACTGCGAATTGCAGGCGCTTTTTCAGATAAACCGATATCATCTCGATACATTCCAATGTCTAGGACACCGATGGGAATATCTTGTCCTGTCATTTCTTCAAGAAGCGGTTTGAGGCGATGAGCCAAAGTCGCGCCCCTGCTGCGAATGCCCACGAGGGCAAGATTTTTCCCCGCGCTTTTCTCCCAAATTTGCGAGACCATACGGTGTAGAGTTCGGTCGATATCTTCAGCCGACATGATTAACCGGCGGTTGTCAGGCGATGTCATGGAATTGTTCCTGCACGATCTTGAAAATGTCCGGTAGAGGTGTTTCGACCTGAATGATGTTTCCCGTCATGGGATGTTCGAATTTAAGGGACCGAGCATGGAGCGCGATGCCCGGGTAGGATTCGAAAATTCGTTCCAATTCGCCTCTTCCCATATATTTTCTTGTGTTATAGATCGAATCGCCCACGATGGGCAATCCGACATGTTTCAAATGAACTCGAATCTGATGAGTTCGGCCTGTTACAGGATAAACCTCAACAAATAATCCGCCTAGTCCTTCCCGCAAAATTTTATACCGTGTAACCGATTTTCTTCCATCCGGGCGGATGGCCATTCGTTTGCGGTCGGACGGATGACGGCCGATCGGTTGATCGACTGTTCCGGTTAGACGGGAAGTTGAACCATGGACGATGGCATTGTATATCTTTTTGGTTTGCCGTGCCTTGAACTGCTCGCTGATCTTTCGATGCGCTTCATCGTGCTTGGCGACAAGCAATACCCCGCTGGTCACCCGATCCAATCGATGCACGATACCGGGGCGCAATACTCCTCCAATACCAGATAGATTCTTGATATGATAGAGCAGGGCATTGACCAAAGTACCGGTCTTGATTCGTTCCGTGGGATGCACGGTCATCCCCACCGGTTTGTTGACAGCAACGAAATGTTCGTCTTCATACAATACATCCAAAGAAATGGCTTCCGGCAACACCTCACTCGGTTCCGGTGGAGGAAGATGAATGAGAATGTGATCTCCATTTTTCACTTTCTCACCAACCCGCTTTACCGTCTCGTTATTCAACAGTACATGCCCATCCTTGATCAATTGCTGAATCCGCGACCGGGACAACTCACTCACCTGTCCGGAGATATAGCGGTCTATACGAACAGCCTCAACAATTTGATCAACGCAAAGTCGAATTTCATTCATGAAATAATCCTGTAACGCCGGCATCCTGCCCGCATCACACGGTCGGAGCGCGGGCATCTTGCCCGCATCTTACAACGCGTGTACGTTCATCCATATTGTAACAATCAAAAGGGAGAACAATCATGGACAAACAACGCACATTCTCAAATACTGTATTTGCAATCATGATGTTTTCATACGCGTCGATCTCCCCTCCTGCCTTGTCCCGCGAGATCGATATGAAGCCTTATTGGAACGATCAAATCCCGCTCGAGAATCCCCACAAAGGCTGGTACCACCATTTCCCTGATAATCACATCAATAAATATATCATCAAAGAAGATTCCCATTTGCTGGATTTCCCCGGAATGGATCATCTATACATCCGTCTTTCATGGGCATATCTGGAGCCGCAAGAAGGAAAATTTGATTGGGAAGTAATCGATTCGATCATTCGCAAATGGGTGGATCATGGAATGGGAATTTCCTTCCGGATTAGCTGCAAGGAAACGAGCACCGATCGCATCGAGCAGCAATATGCTACCCCAAAGTGGGTTATGGAAGCCGGAGCCAAAGGAGATTACTATCGGCGGGGTGAAAAAGTAGGTCCGGATGGACCGTGGGAACCGATTTTCGACGATCCGATTTACCTTGAAAAACTGGAGAATTTTTTAAGGGCTTTTGCAGCCCGGTACGACGGTAAACCTTGGCTGCGTTATGTCGATATCGGCAGCATCGGGGATTGGGGCGAAGGCCATACCTCCTCCGGAAGCCGGTTGGAGTATGGATATGAACAGCGGAAAATTCATATCGACCTGCATTGCAAGTATTTTCAAAAAACACAGTTGGTCATTTCGGATGATTTTGTCTACACCGCCGGCGATCCTGAGGTGCAAAAGAAACTTCATCAGTATATTGTCGATCATGATATTTCTTACCGCGATGATAGTATTCTGGTCGATTATTATGTCCGGGCATACCCGGATACTTATACGGTTCGTACTCCGGAAGTCTTTCTGGATACTTACCAAACCATGCCGAACGTTTTGGAACTCCAGCACTATTCCGCCGTCAAAAGAGACGGCAATTGGTGGGGCAAAGAAGGTTCTTCCCTGAAAAAGTATGGGAAAGGCAAAAGCGGCATGGAGATGTTTCGTGGAGCGATCGATTTGCTGCATGCAACCTATATCGGTTATCATGGCGATGCGCATGAATGGCTTACGGATAATCCGCAACTGACGAAGGGACTGCTGAACCGCTGCGGTTACTGGTACTTCCTCCATTCCGTCGAGGTTCCCGATACCATTCACCCTGGAGAAGATCTCAGTATTTCTATGGTATGGGAGAATAAAGGGGTGGCTCCTGCCTATTACCCATACCATTTATTGATTCTTTTGGAGGGACCGGAAACGATGGAATTCTCCATGCCCTCAGGGAACCAGAAATGGCTGCCAAAGAAGGGCGTTTTTCAAGAAAAATACGAGATCGGAATCCCTAAATATTTTCCAGCTGGAGAATATGCTCTGAAAGGAAAACTATACTCTAAGGAAGAGAAGCGGGATGTGTTTTTGGCGCTGGATCCGAATCGGATGGATGAGGGAGATTTTTATCAAGTTGGTACTGTGAAAATAAGTGATCGGTAAACGATTGAAATAGTCTCCGTGATTTAATTTATCATAATGTTTAAGCACCTTACCGAATTGATTCAACTTTCATTTTGCTCAGGAATTCAACTAACCAAATGTTGACCAATGTCTCCGGAGTAATTCCGCGCTTTCGAGAAACCTCTTCGATTTGCGAGTTAATTTCAGGATCCAGTTTCCTCATTTGTTGTGCCTTCAATCGAAGGTTTTGTAAAACCCGTGGATTTCTGTGCAATTTCAATCAAGGTTAAAAGGGCATTATTCACCTCTTCTTCATTCTGAAACACTTCGGCCACTTCTGGCCGAAGTGCAACAATGTTGGTTGATTCTGATATTCGTTTCACATATTTCCCACGCACGAATGGACCGGAAAAGTCAGATTGTTTGTACTCATTACGTAATTCGTCTCGATCTTGTTGTTCAGCTTTATTCATTAATTTTTCTCTCTCCTTTGCTCGCCATACGAGCGCTGATGATTCGAATTGTATCCTCTTCTTCCGTATGAGCCACGACCAACAAGCGGCCACATTTCGAGACACCGAAAGTGATGTATCACTCTTCATCAATCGAATGATCGGGATCCACATTTGTTGCAGCCATCGGATCGCTTAAAGCAGTAACCGCTTCCTCAAAAGTAACCTTATGCTTACATTCATTCGAACGTGTCTTTTTCGGATCGTATTCGAATCTCATAATTATTATATCATATCTTGGCTAAATATAGAATTTGTACCATGGAATAATTCTTTGAGAAAAAATATGATACAACTATATCAAGAATAAGGTGGATGTATGATTACAACATTTCGTTCTTGATTCTGGATTTCCACGTTTCGGGCTCTCTACTCATGTGCATGATTGATATTACAAATATGATTTCTTCTTTCACTTGATAAATGACACTATATGGAAATCTGTTAGTTCGGCAACGTCGCGTCCGTTTGGAAAGTTTTGCTCATGCAGTGGGATACTGTACGATCCGTTCAAGAGTTCTCTTTACTTCCGCAGCAAATTCATAACCGAGAACCTCGCTTTGGTTATTGTAGTAAGAAATAGCCTCTTTCAATTCTGCTTTTGCCGGTGGAAGAAACTCGATTTCCATTTTATTTTCTTTTTTCGATTTCGTTAAAAACGTCTTCCATTGAAATTGAATTCATTTCGCCCCGTTCGAATGCATCAATCCGTTCCTCCGCTTCTTGCGCCCATAAAGCATCGATTTCTTGCTGATGCTTGAATTCAAAACTGGTAAGAAGACTTTCAATCAGCTCTGCGCGTTCTACAGGTGGAAGTTTCAGGGCTTCTGAGAGAAGCTGATTTCCTTGTGTTGACATCGCTACCTTACTCTTATGGATTTTAATATTTGCATACTCAAAATCTTGTCAACTGTTTCAGCTGGAAAGTACAAGTAACAAATTGTCGTGCATGCCAAAATTATTTCTATTAGTATAATGAATAAGAAAATTTGCCGCAAGAGACTTGTTTGGGGAAAAATATGATACAACTTTATCACGAATAAGGGTAAGGTTTGATTACAAAATTCATACACAAATCCGATTTCTTCGAAACTGAATCATCCTTTTGATGGTCGATTCCTTGTTTTGGGGAAAAGAATCTCAATTTTCGTACTATTATTTTCAATCAGAGCAACCGTTCACGATGACATTGGATTCGCATTTCATGACACTTGTATGATGAAATATACTAATGATATTTTAAATAATATTTTTTAAATATATTCGAATTGACATGTAATTTTAAAGTTTTAAATAATAAAATTGCAATCATAATTGCCGTCAAAAAAATTTTCAATTAATTGTCTTTCTTTTTCGTTTTTCATTATATCATGATCATTGGGATAAAGTTCCGTTGGTTTGTAAATTCCATGTATTGAATCATAAATCGTATCTCCATCGATAATTTGATCCAATTTTCCTTTAACTATATTACGTTCTTCATTGGTGATCAGGTGAATCTCAAGTTTATATTTTCTTTTTGCTTCTGCCAATATCGTATTCACATGAGAATCTCCGAATCCATACCCGAAAACCAATAACTTTACTTTCCCAGATAACAATACTTTCTCGAATATATCATAATATGATTTTAATATAGGGATATTATCAATGGTTTTGATTTTGTCTTTTCCAATGATCATCATATGTTCATTTTGACTATCCCGCCAGTCGCACGAACCATGTAACTTGATTAAATTGAATTTTCCTAGCTGTTCTAACTTGATGGGAGAGTTATCGAGCTGTATTTCCTTTATGACTTTTTCACCGGTATTTTCTTCATAATATTTATATATGTCTCCTGATGGTAAACCAGGTAAAGATGGTCTTCGGTGAACATTTATAAAATTTTTTTCAAAAAACAAATCTTGATTAAGCGAAAAAACAAATCCTTTTGATGCTTTATTACCATTAAAATTACCTATCAATCGATTGATTTTGGTTGTGTTTATTTTATGGGATAAGCGGGTATTTTGAATCTGTTTCTCATTTCTTTCATAAGCATCGATTACTGCATTTTTTATAAATGACTTTTCCTCTTCACCAAATTTTGATTGAGTCAATACTTGGTAATATATGTCTTCGTAATCAAAATTATTCTGAATTAAATCATTTATTTTTTGAAAATGTTTGCGCTCCGGATTATTGAATAAAATGTCAGAGATTTCCTTAGCTAGAAATCCACCGAAATTTTTCGTAAAACCTGCTCCTATTAACAGCAATTTTTTTTTATATTCCATTTGCCCCTCCCAAAAATGAAATCCTTCTATTATAAAATTCAGAGTTTATATTTATAATAAAGTGCCCCCACAAGGAATATTCCTTTGTTGGTAAATTGTATCGATATCCAAATCGGCTTCTTGCAACAAAGAATAGCGATTGGTACTTTCCTCTAATTGGTGAGTGGGATTTTCGTAAGGAGCATCTATGTCGATTACGATCTTTTTGACTCGATGGTTCCGTAAATTTTTCATATCATTGGGTAAAACAAGGCTCCCATTCTCTTGAACAATAGATTCTAACTCATAGGATTTCATATTTGAAACTCCTTTTTTACGTATACTCCAGTATAGCGTAAAATAAAGGCAAGATTCCATTCACTCAACATCCCACATTGAATATCACGCATTCCTTCATTCCATTTCCAATAACTCTTTCTCGATTTCTTTCTCAATCTCCTCAAGTGGTATTCTTTTCTTGCTAGCCGATCTTTCGTCAAGAAAATTGTGGAAAGTTCGACTCGCTCACAATGTTTCCACTTCTTTTTCGAAAATGTCGGCTTCCGAAATCAAAAATTCCTTGCCATCTGGAGCCAGTAATAAAACGGATTCCCGCTTTGCCAGATCAATTAATTCTTCTACTTCTAATGCTTTAGTTTTCAAATCAATCGTTTTCATATTTTCACCTCTTCCAATTGATCCATTTTCAACGTAACTGAAAATGGTTGCAAGCCTTGTTATCTCAGATCACAGCCAACAAATACAATACCTATCAGTTTGATATCTATGGATGTCCAATCCAAATCCATCCTCACCTTGAAATTCCCCCATTTCCCCTCCATCATCCATAAAACAGAACCCGATCCAACAAGGAGATGAACGTGAACATTCAATACACATTTGTATTTGGTTTATTGGCTCTCACTCTCAGTACGATTCCAACGGTTGATAGTGCCGAGTTGCTCTCGGTAGACGAGACGCCGGGTGAGGCAAGGGAATGGGGATTTCGGCCTGTGGAGAAAAGTACGATTGAAGTAAATCCTCCCGGATTTTGTTGGCGTCCGCAAAGGGGAGCGGACACGTACAGGATTCAGTGCTCATCGAATCCGGTTTTTTCATCCGTCGAGTATGAAGCCGATGGGATTACCTATAACGTCCATACGCCTCCGCACACGTTTGAAACCGGAAAGTGGTATTGGCGGTTTCGGTTTGTAAACAAGGATGGCGAACGATCCGAGTGGAGCGAAGTCCGATCCTTCACAATCGCCGACAATGCGCATGAAATGCCGCTGCCGAAGCGGGCGGATCTGATTGCCCATATCCCGAACGCTCATCCCCGCCTCTTTGTCCATCCGGAGCAAATCCCTGAATTACAGAAATTGGCCAAGTCGGATTTGAAGAACAAGTACGTAGAACTGATCGAGGATTGCGAACGAATCATGAATGATCCCCCTCCGACGAAAGAACCGCCGACCTATCCGGAAGGTACTGAGCGCTTGAGCGAAGAATGGCGAAAAATTTGGTGGGGGAACCGAACGTATACCATCCGCGCGCTGAATAGTGCGGCGACACTGGCTTTTACCCGATTGCTGGGTGGTAAAGAGGAATATGGTGAATTGGCAAGAAAAATTCTGATGGAATGCGCAGAGTGGGATCCCAAAGGCGCGACCGGGTATCGCTACAACGACGAAGCGGGAATGCCATACAATTATTATTTCTCGCGAACCTACACATTCGTGAATGATTTGTTGAGCGAAGAAGAAAAGGAAAAATGCCGGGAAGTGATGGCCATTCGCGGAAAAGAAATGTACGGCCATCTCTGCCCGCGCCATTTGTGGCGGCCGTATTCCAGCCACAGCAACCGCGCCTGGCATTTTCTCGGCGAAATCGGAATCGCGTTTTTGCATGAGATTCCGGAAGCGGCGGAATGGGCATGGTTTGCGGCGAATGTTTTCAGCAATGTCTATCCGGTGTGGTGTGACAGCGACGGGGGCTGGCATGAAGGAACCGCCTATTGGCGCAGTTATATCGGCCGGTTCACGTGGTGGGCGGATATCATGCGCGTGGCGATGGACATCAATGCTTTTGACAAACCTTATTTTTCACAAATCGGATATTATCCGATGTATCAGCAGCCTCCGGGCACGGAAGGCGGTGGTTTTGGCGATTTGACGGCGCGTCTCGATTCACGGGGCAACTGCCGGCTGATGAATATTTTTGCCGCCCAAGCGCAGAATCCCTATTGGCAGTGGTATGTCGATGCTCATGACTATGATTCGGAAGAAGGCGGTTACATTGGCTTTATCCGTGGAACTCTACCGGAAGTGGAAGCCAAACCGCCGACAGATTTACCAACCTCGCGTTGTTTTCGGGGGATTGGTCAAGCGATGCTCAACCACACAATTCAGGGCGCCGAAAACAATGTGGAAATCATTTTCAAAAGCAGTCCCTTTGGTACACAGAGTCATGGTTATGAAGCGAACAACTCGTTTTTATTGTATGCGTTCGGGGAGCGTGTTTTCATTCGCACCGGCCGGCGGGATGTGTATGGAAGCGCACATCATACACAGTGGATGTGGCATACAAAATCAACGAACTGCATCACGGTAAATGGGGAATCGCAGGGCAAACGTACTGCCGAGGCAAAAGGGGAAATTGTTGAATTTCAAACAGGGCCGGTATTCGATTATGTTGTGGGGGAAGCCGGGAATGCGTATGGCGAACATCTCGATCAATTTACACGGCGCATTTTATACATCAAACCGGAGATTGTCGTGATTTTCGATAGATTGAAAGCTCCGGAACCCTCCACCTTTGAATGGCGGCTCCATTGTCCGAATGAAATGAAAATCAACAACCAATACGACATACGCGCAGAAAACGGCAAAGCCGCATGCAAAGCCTCCTTTCTCTGGCCGACCAACTTGAGCTTGAGTCAAACCAACAAATTCGACCCGCCTCCACGGCCGAGAATCAAATTGGTCGAGTATCATTTAACCGCTGAGACAAAAACACCTTCAACGTCTAAAAATTTCATTACTGTCTTGCAACCACATCGATCCTCGGAAACCATGAATCATGAAGCGAAATTGACAGAGACCGACGGCGGTTATCTTTTACAGGTTCCTATGAAGTACGGGCGGGCAATCGTGCTTTTACAAGATAAGGCCGGAGCGGAAATCGCTGCGGAAGGCTTGGAAACGACGGGGGAAATGGCAGCGGTTGTACTTGACAAAGATGATCAAGTCAAAGATCGTTTTGTATCTAAAAAGGGTGAACTTCAAGTGAAGATGGAAAAGTGAATTTCGATTTCATAGGTGTCTTTGTTTTGTAATATTGTGGTGCAGACCTCTGGTCTGCATAAAAAGCGTGCAAACTTCTGGTCTCCACCACAAATCTCAGAGTGCTCATTATGTATTTGAGTGGAATTGACTGCTATGAATTGGGGACAACCGGAGGCGTATACTCTATTTCTTTTTATGGGAATGATGCTTTTTCATTCTATCATTCCGGCTTGTCCTTTTTGTGCTGAGGGAAACGAAGAACAAACTTCCGCCCTTCCCGATCTTGCGGAATTGAGTCTTGAAGAGTTGATGAATATCGAGATTACTTCCGTTTCCAAAAAACCGGAAAAACTGTCCAATGCCGCGGCGGCTATTTTTGTCATTACACAGGAAGATATCCGTCGGTCCGGTATGACGAGTATTCCGGAAGTGCTGCGGATGGTCCCCGGTTTGCAGGTTGCCCGGCTCGATTCGAACAAATGGGCGATTAGTTCGCGGGGATTTAATGACCGGTTTGCGAATAAACTGCTGGTCTTGATCGATGGACGAAGCGTGTACACTCCCTTGTTTTCCGGCGTGAATTGGGAAGTGAAGGATATCATGCTGGAGGATGTGGAGCGCATCGAGGTGATACGCGGCCCCGGCGCGACGTTGTGGGGAGCCAATGCAGTCAATGGAGTCATCAACATCATCACAAAGGATGCCAAAGAAACGCAAGGCGGGCTTCTAAGCGTTGGCACGGCAACGGAAGAACCCGGTTTCGGTAGTTTTCGTTATGGCGGGCGTGTCAATGAGGATCACTATTATCGCATATACTCCAAATATTTTTATCGGGATTCATTTGCCGATCCTTACGGAAACGATGCCGCCGATGATTGGGATGTATGGCGGAGCGGCTTTCGAACGGATTGGAATCTGTCGGATTTGGATTCGTTGACATTTCAGGGGGGCATGTACAGCGGTGAACTGGGATCGACTTATCTTTCCCCCTCTCCCTTTGATCCTTACGAGGTGGCTTTCAATGAAGAAGATGATGCCGCCGGAGCCAATGCTCTTCTTCGCTGGACACGCACGTATTCGGAATCTTCGGATCTTTCCCTTCAACTCTATTATGATTGGTATGAACATGAATATGACGTAATGAAAGAGAATCGGGATATTTTCGATTTGGATTTCCAACACCGTTTTGCGTGGGGAGACCGGCAGGAAATCGTATGGGGGCTTGGGTACCGCTATTCGGCAGACGACGTTCCAGGAGGAACAGACATCTTTTTTGAACCACGCTCCCGTGAAGACCACTTGTTCAGCGCTTTTTTGCAGGATGAGATTACCTTGATCGAAAATCGGTTCAGTTTGACGTTGGGATCGAAATTTGAACACAATGATTACACCGGTTTTGAGATACAACCTACTGTTCGTATGGTTTGGACTCCCCATGAACAGCACACATTTTGGGCAGCCATTTCCCGCGCTATGCGAACGCCATCGAGAGGAGATCACGGCTCTCGAATCCGGCTCGGTTTTGTTCCACCGGGAAGTGAGAGGAATTTATTGGGGGCACTTTTCCTTTCTCGGGCTACGGGGGATTCGGATTTCGAATCGGAAGAACTGATTGCTTATGAACTTGGGTATAGAGCTTATATCAATGAACAGTTTTCTTTCGACGTGGCGGCTTTTTATAATGAATATGATAATTTGCTTTCGGGTGAACCGAGACAAATTACCGCTGTTCCGTATCCGCCGCCCGGTTATTTCATCGTGTATCTTCACGCGGATAATCAACTATTCGGAGAAACATACGGCCTTGAAATATCCGCCGATTGGAGACCGTTTCAGTGGTGGCAGTGGAAAATCGCCTATACGATGATGCAAATGCAACTACATGTTCCGGATATCAGTTTCAGTGCATGGATGGAAAACCGGGAAGGAGCGTTCCCGCATCATCAAGTCTCGTGCCGCTCGCTGTTGAATTTGACGGAGAATCTGGAACTGGATTTCTGGTTACGCGCCGTGGAAAAATTACCCGAATTTGATGTACCAGGGTATGTGTCGCTGGATACCCGTATAGGATGGCAGCCACAAGAAAATCTGGAAGTGTCTGTGGGAGTGCAGAATCTGGTCGGTGACCGTCATTACGAATTCAGACGGCCGGATTTTATTAACACCCTTTATTCGGAAATCGAGCATAATTTTTATGTGAAACTGACCTGGCGGTTTTAGTTTCTCCTCTTTATTATTTATTCCATGCCAGAATGAATCTTTATTCCCCAATGAGACTTTGTCCCTTACGAATATTAGATTTTTTTGATAACTGTGTTATTGTAAAATTACGTGAAGGTGAATGAGATAATTTTGTTGATCGAATGAGTTAAAAAGTTGGCTTTTCTCAAAATAGCAATGAGCAACTATATGATTTTTAAACACCATGATCGCTGTTTTTTTAGTAAATGCCGATTGTCTCCCCTTTTGTTGGATTCATGGGGAGTAATCATACTCTGTATGTTTCTTATATATTCTCCGTGCCTGGCCAATGAATTTGACGGAAATTCAAACCAACTTGCCAAGTTGACAGATCTGTCCCTAGAAGAACTGATGAATATCGAAATCACGAGTGTTTCCAAGCAACCGGAAACACTTGCCGATGCGGCCGCAGCAGTCTATGTGATCACGAATGAAGATATCCGCCGGTCCGGAGCACGAAGTATTCCGGAAGCCTTGCGGATGGTTCCCGGATTGCATGTGGCGCGTATTGATGCAAACAAATGGGCAATCGCTTCCAGGGGATTCAACGACCGGTTTACGGATAAGTTATTGGTATTGATTGACGGGCGGACGATTTATACACCTCTCTTTTCCGGTGTGTATTGGGAATATCACGATCTCATCGTCGAGGATGTGGAACGGATCGAAGTGATCCGCGGTCCCGGTGCAACTCTCTGGGGCGCCAACGCTGTCAATGGAGTCATCAATATCATTACGAAACATGCCAAAGATACACAGGGGGGATTGATCACATCTGGACTAGGAACGGAAAAAGCCGGTTTCGGCAGTATCCGTTACGGGGGAAAATATCAGGAGGATCTATTTTATCGAGTCTATGCCAAATACAAGAACCATGATCGGCAAGTAGATCGTTTCGGGAACGAGGCGGATGACGATTGGGATTCAGGCCATGCCGGTTTTCGGCTTGATTGGGAAGCGTCTGAGAAAGATACATTGATGGTGCAGGGAGATGCTTATGACGTAGATTTAGGATCGTCATACAGACTCCCAATCACAACCGATCCTTATTGGGATTATTTTAGTAAAGACGACCGGTCCACCGGCGCTTATTTTTTGAACCGATGGATACACCGTTATTCGGATACGTCGGAACATGCGTTCCAAGTATATTATAACTGGAGTGAAGATGAAGCCGTTATCGGGGGAGAGAATCGCCATGTATTGGATCTCGATTTCCAACATACATTTTCACCACACAAATATCATGATTTGATTTGGGGATTGGGGTATCGGTACAATAGCGATGATATATACAATACGGAATTTGTCTCTCTGTTCCCACCGCAGCGGGATGACCATCTTTTCAGCGCATTTTTGCAAGACGATATTACGCTGGTCGATGATCGATTAAAACTGACGCTCGGTTCGAAATTCGAACACAACGACTATACCGGATTTGAATATCAGCCAACAGCACGATTGTTATGGACTCCTCATGAAAAACATTCCATTTGGGCGACGGTTTCCTGCGCAGTTCGGACACCGAACCGGTCAGACCACAACATGAGAATTCGAGCCGAAACCCTGGAACCGGGCGATCCGTTCAATCCGTTCCCGCTTCCTGTTGTTGCGGAAATCTATGGGAATGAAGAGATCGAATCGGAAAATCTGTTGGCGTATGAACTCGGGTACCGCTTTCTCGCGAATGATTGGCTCACTTTGGATGTTGCCGCATTCTACAATGTGTATGACGATCTATTGACGGCAGAAGAGTGCATTGGAGCCGATGTTCCTTTCACAACCGGTTATCTGATTTACCCACTTTGCGGGGACAACAAAATGGAAGGCGAGACGTACGGCCTGGAATTCTCACTCGATACAGAGTGGGCGAAATGGTGGCGTACGGAATTATCTTATTCCATCTTGGATATCCAGCTGCATGTCGATCCGGACAGCGGCGATATTTATTCCGAAGCCGAAGAGGGCAGCGACCCGCATCATCAATTTTCCATTCGTTCCTCGATGGATGTAAGCCGCTCTGTTGAATTGGATGTATGGCTGCGGTATGTGGACGCTCTCCCCAATTTGGATGTCCCCGACTATCTGACGCTCGATCTTCGGCTTGGCTGGCAGCCGACCGAAAAGTTCGATCTCTCCTTCGTCGCGCAGAATTTGTTGGATAGTCATCATGCCGAATTCGGAAGTCCGGAGTTTATTCACACTTTTCCGACGGAAATAGAAAGAAGTGTGTATGTGATGGTGCGATGGCGGTTTTAGGCGAATTATAAAGTTAGTATAAATCCAAGCACTCCCGCCGCAATCACATAATAAATCATCGGCCGTACGGTAATCCGAATCAAACTCCCTTCCTTGCCGACGAGTCCGACGACCGCGGCCGCTGCAACGACATTGTGGACACAGATCATATTCCCCGCCGCTCCTCCGACAGCTTGCTGAGCGACAACCCAGGCGGTGGGAATATTCATTTCATGGGCCACCCCCCATTGAAATAAAGAAAATGTCATATTACTGATGGTATTGCTGCCGGCAATGAATGCGCCCAATGCGCCGATCCACGGGGACATCAGCGGCCAGGCAGAACCGGCGATTTCAGATGCGGCTTTGGCTAGGACAATGGGCATCGAGTCAAGTCCGGCATCGGTGTGGCCACTGTTGATAAAGATTTGCACCATCGGTACGGCGAAGATCAATGCAATACCGGCTTTGGCAACAACCGCGACGGCCTGATTGAGTGCTTGGCGGTACGATTCGACTGCTTTCCGAATTCCGACATAATTCACAAGCAAGACAATGAAAGCATACAGCGAGGCGGCCATGAAGATGGCGAAGGGAAGATAAAGCGGTTGTGATTTCAATCCGATCTCCGTTCCGAACAAGTGTTCAAATTCCACGGTGAAAAACGGAGATCGAAGAAAATCTTGCAATCCGAAAACATTTAATCGTGTCAAGACAAGCAGGATGGCGATCAACACATAACACGACCAGGCTTTCCAGGCTGCCGGCGGATTCTTGTGATCGTTTTCATCCGCTTGCAAATCACCCCACCAGGTATCCGGTTGTTTATCTCGTTCAGGAAAATCCCAGACAGTTTTCGGGATGAAGAATTTCTTTCGAGCGCAAAGAGTCAAGATTGTAATCCCGATCAAACCCCCGATCATCGAGGGAAATTCCGGTCCCAGGGTTACTGCGACTATCGTGTAAGGGATTGTTAAGCAGAATCCTCCAAGCAGAGCGAAAGGCCATGCTTGAAATCCTTCCCGCCAAGAACGGTTGGCTCCATAAAAACGCGTCAAGACACCACAGACGATCAAGGGGATCAATGTTCCGATAATCCCATGCAATATCCCGACACGTGCAGCGATAGAGAAGAGATACGTGCTGAATTCCATATTCTGTGCGGCAAGAAATGTCTCGATTTCCGGCGCTCCGGAAAGGCCGGTCGCAACCCCCAATAGAATGGGAGTGCCGACTGCTCCGAATGAAACCGGCGTGCTTTGAATGATCAAAGCCGTAGTAGCCGCCGCCATTGGAGGGAATCCTAAAGCCATCAGAATCGGGCCGCATACGGCTGCCGGTGTGCCAAATCCCGCTGCTCCTTCGATAAACGAGCCGAACATCCAGGCGATAATGATTGCCTGCACTCTGCGGTCCGGACTGATTTGAATAAATCCTCGCCGGATGGATGTTATGGCGCCACTCACCTTCAGAAGCTCCAGCATCAGTATCGCACCGAAGATGATCAAGAGAATGTCGAATGTGATGGAAAGTCCCCTAAGGGAAGCGGCGAGAATCAGTGAAATATCCATGCCCCATCCGGCATATCCTGCAAAAGCGGTGACAAGAAACGCGACCGCCATGGCGTTGCGGGCAGACCATCGAAGGCCAATCAAAAAAACGCAGACAGTCAAAACGGGCAAAGTCGATACGAAGGCGGACAGCCAAAAATTCATAGGAACATCTCTCTCCTCAAATCCAGGATTGAAATGTATCTTACTGTGGATTGGTCACTTTTGCGACAGGGGGAAAGAAAAAATGTTTAGGGATGGAATTGGCAAACAGAAACGAAAAAAGGAAGAAAATTAGTTAATCTACTGCTTTCTTGTTCATAAACCAATCCGGATGATACGTTTTTGTGCGAATGGTATACACCGTATCGATGAACTGTTGTTTGGATTGCATGGAGCCTGCGCTGGCAAGAATTCGAAACATTTCTGAGGTGGCCATTTCGTCGAATGTGCGGGCTGAATAAAGAATGTTGACCGGTTCTTCCAATTGATACCGCTTTACCATCCAGGCAAATGTCCCTTCCGATTCCGGATCGAGATCCAAGGTTTTCATTTCTTCGAGAAACTCTTGATACCGTTTCCAACGTTGATACCTATAAGTCAAATAAACCAAAGACAATATAAAGAGCGTCAAGAGTCCCAAAAAACTCAAAGCGACATTGGGATCAATGGAACTTGGATCGAAAAACTGAGGGACACCACTGGGGGAAGTGGATTGTGTGAATAGGCGGGGAATTGATGCCAAATCCGATAGCATGTTGTCGTACATGACCCTAACCCTTTTCTGTAAATGAAATACTGGTATTTTCCTGCATATACCAGCGTGACTACAGCGTTACAATAACATTCGATGATTTGCCTACCAAGGCATGGGTGTTTCAATAAAAGGACATGAACTGTATCTAATATAGTATACCCCTTTTTCCGTTCCTTACAAGTTTTCATAGAAGTTTGTAGTGTTTTATAACAGTATTTCTCGTTTTCTATTTGAGGTGATCCATTGATTTTCTGAATTCTTTCTGTAATCTACAATGAATCATGAATGATGCTACGGTAAAGAGTCTAAAATTGTGGTGCGGACATCCTGTCTGCACAATATTATGCTGTGGACATCCTGCCTGCACAACATAAGGAATGGCAAAAAGGAGCCTATCACCACAATACACGCTAGATTCATAATGAATGTCATACTTTTTGCCCCGCGTCATGTCTGAATGGCATGTTTGAATATTCACGAGATTATCCAGGGAAAAACCGGTTATGAAATTCACGATTACCATCCCGAATATTCTTACTTCCGCCCGTTTATTTTTGATTCCTTTTATTGTTGTTTTCTTTCTGTACGACAGCCTTTTTTCAAGAATCGCCCTTTTAACACTGATCATCATTTCCGAGTTGACTGATTTGTTTGATGGGATTCTGGCGAGAAAAAGGGGGGAAGTGACGGATTTCGGAAAGATTCTCGATCCCATGGCAGACCGGATATCTCATATGACCACGCTTGTCTGCCTGGCTTATATCGATCTGGTTTCCTTCTATTTGATTTTGCCCATCATTTACCGGGAATCGATTATTTCCTCGCTGCGCCCGGTCTGTGCCTCCCAAGGTGTTGTTCTTGCCGCAAGAATGAGTGGGAAAGTCAAATCTTTTCTGCAAGCCAGTGTCATTATTATCATCTTGTTATGCCGAGTGATCGCATTTTCAGTACCGGCCATCGATGAAAAACTGTATTGGATTGCGAATTCTCTGGTCGGGATCTCGTGTCTTGTGACGGTCTATTCTGCTTACGACTATCTTCGTTTCATACTTCCGCGTATACTGGTGACAGACAGTCGAGTATGAGAACAAATGCATATTCATTTTCAACTGTATTCCATCGATAAGAAGGGAAAAATTTTATTGTTCTCATATTTAAAAAAAATAATCTTATGAATTTTGGAGGAATACTTTTATGGATCGAAGAACATTCGCTGTAACGTCCTCTTTGGCGGCAACGGCCGCTCTTGGAGTCATGGCATCGGAAAAAGAATCGGATTCTCGACAATTTCTGGAGTTACGCAAATACAACATGTTGTTGGGGAATAAGAAGAATATCCTTCATGATTTCCTGAAGAATGCAGCTATTCCCGCTGTGAATCGTCTCGGGATCAAGCCGATTGGTGTGTTTACCGTCATGTTCGGTGAGAATCTTCCGTCTTTATATGTTCTGATTCCTCATCCCTCTATTGAATCATTTCTAACCATGTCCTCCCAGCTGGCGGCGGATGAAGAATTTTACGAAACCGGCAAAGAATTCATCGATGCATCCTTGTCCGATCCGGCCTATGTGCGGATGGAAAGTTCTCTCATGCACGCTTTCAAGCAAATGCCAACCGTGGAAGTGCCGGAAACGATCATGGGGAAACGATCCCGGGTTTTCGAGATGCGAACCTACGAAAGCCATAGCACGAAGGCAGCCGTCAAGAAAATCGAAATGTTTAACGAAGGCGGAGAGATTGAAATCTTTCGCGACACGGGACTTCATCCGGTCTTTTTCGGAGAAACCCTTGTCGGACAGCGCATGCCGAATTTGACCTATATGCTCGGTTTTGAAAATATGGAAGAAAGATATCAGAACTGGGATAAATTCCGAGTATCACCGGCATGGAAAAAACTCAGCAGTGATCCCC
Source organism: uncultured bacterium (assembly GCA_964412555.1). Classification (GTDB taxonomy): domain Bacteria; phylum Hinthialibacterota; class Hinthialibacteria; order Hinthialibacterales; family Hinthialibacteraceae; genus CAYPPG01. Next base: position 20,443 of record CAYPPG010000064.1, on the reverse strand, counting down.
AATACAAAGATACCGTCTCGAACATAACTGATATTATTCTTCGTCCAACCAATTATTCTCAAATTTAGCAAAATTCTTCCTCTCCTGCTTCCCATATCATTTCATATTGGATTTCATTTTCCGAGACGATACGAAATCCCAGCTTTTCATACAATCGAAATGCGGAATGATTGGTTTTAAATACATTCAAGGAAAGAGGAATATTGGCCTGCTTTGCTTCTTCTTGTAAGTTTTTAAGAAAATAACTTCCTATTCCCTGGCTTCGATATTCCGCCAGGATGGATATATCGATCAAATGGATTTCATCATAGGTAAGATGTACGAGAATTCGTCCGATCGGTTGGCCGTCTCGCAACAGAATATGATGCTCTGCATCGGGAAATTGAAATCGGTAGGATTGCTGTTGGGCATTCCATTGCATTTTTAGCAATTGATCTTGCTGATTTGGAGGGAGCATCATCGGAAGCAGATCCTCCTCTCGGGTCGAAGCATAGAGTTGAAAGAGGAACGTCTCATCCTCTGGGCATGCAGGGCGTAATCGGAGTTTCATAATACTGAGGTATTAATCGAGTTGAACCCGATTAAAAACAGCTTGATAATAAATACCTTTTTTGTCTTGAAATACGGGACCGATAAACAAAGGAAAAGTTCCCATGTGTTCATGTTCGATTTGATGGGTGTCTTGCGTGATAATTTTATCCAATGGACCTTTGAAGGAAAGAGAAAATAGTTCCACTTCGATGCCGGATTTTTGTTTGGCTTCTTCGCTTTTATCACTCACTTCGATCAATTCCAATTCCAGCGTATCCGAATCTCCGAGACGAACGGAAAAAGTTGAATTCAAGTGGGGAAGAAAAGTATCGGCGTGAAGGTCGGATACTTCCACTTTTTTGGGGACGTTCATTGCAAATCTCCTTCTCAAGAAAATTGTGGTGCAGACCTCTGGTCTGCAGAATCCAGTGCAGACCAGAGGTCTGCACCACAATCCTTTTATGATAGAAGAAGATACAAAGGGATTCAAGTTACTAAAAATTAACTAAATTACTCAACATTTATTTTCCCTCTAGATTCTATTCATTCACCACTCATGAAAGGGAACTGGATTACTGGATGGAAATGCAATCAAGTATATGATTTTGAATTCGATTCCGCTTCTCTCCTGAATAAATTAGGATACACTATTTTACATTCCTATTTTTTGCGGTATGATTGAAAACATTCCATGAAAAAAGATGTGATTGTGATCGGCGCGGGAGCGTCCGGTTTGTTTTGCGCCATTGAAGCTGGCAAACGCGGCCGGTCGGCGCTTGTGTTGGAACACAATGATCGCATTGGGAAAAAGATTCTTGTATCTGGCGGCGGGCACTGCAATTTCACCAATCTCTATGCCAATCCCGATCATTTTTTCTCTGAAAATCCTTCTTTTTGTATTTCCGCGTTGAAGCGATTTAAACCGTCTGATTTCATCACGCTTGTGGAGCGCTATCGCATTCCGTATCGCGAAAAAAAACAAGGGCAGTTGTTTTGCGTCGAGAGGTCGAATCGCATCACCGAAATGTTGGAACGAGAAAGCAATCGTTCCCGTGTCGATATTCTGAGAAATTGTCATGTCGGGATCGTCGAAAAAAATGATTGTTTTCGCGTGTATACGGATCGTGGGACTTTCGAGTCGGATTCTCTCGTTATCGCAACGGGCGGACTTTCGATGCCTAGATTGGGAGCGAATGATTTTGGATATCGAGTCGCACGGCAATTCGGAATCCGTGTTACCGATCTCCAGTCGGGTTTGGTTCCCTTTCTTTTTTCTGAAATGGATTTATCGAAATGGAAGGGATTACAAGGAACATCGTTTGAAGCACGGGTGGAGTGTGGAAAAAAAGAATATATCGATGATGTATTGTTGACTCATCGAGGTCTCAGCGGACCGGCTATCTTGCAGATTTCAAATTATTGGCAAAAAAATCAACCGATCGTCGTCAATCTGTTTCCCCGGATGGATGCCCTTCATCTATTGGATCGATTTCGTTCCGGTCAGTCGCTGTTGAGTAATGTTCTCCATAGCCGATTTTCACGGCGTTTTGCGAAACGATGGTGTGAAAACAACGTAGGTGATCGGCCCATGAAACAATACTCTTCGAAGGATTTACAGAAGATCGCCGATACATTGCAAAACTGGCGAATCATACCATCCGATACGGAAGGATACCGGATCGCAGAAGTGACAGCCGGCGGTGTCGATACCCGCGCCTTGTCCCCAAAAACTATGGAAGCTCGGCAAGTAAGCGGATTGTATTTTATCGGAGAAGTTCTCGATGTAACCGGAGAATTGGGTGGATTTAATTTCCAATGGGCATGGTCTTCCGGCTATGCCGCCGGGCAAAATGTGTAATACACGCGGATTCTTAAGACAAACAAATTTTTCCCCTACTCTGAAATGAATTCAAAATAGTTATCCCCAATATATTTTGACATTCTTGCTTGACAGAAACAAGGATACAGTGCCATAATATCTTTAAACTCTATAGGATAAGTAGGCTGATGCTATCACAAAAAGCTATCTATGCATTGAAAACGTTGGTTCACCTAGGTCGGGTATATCAGAACGGTCCACTCCAAATAGCGGAACTTGCTGCGAAAGAGAAGATTTCAAAGAAATTGGTAGAGCAAATCCTCATCGATTTGCAAAAGCATCGGCTTGTTCAAAAAGAGATTGGACATGGGGGTGGATATTTTTTGGCGAAAGAGCCATGGCAGATATCGTTGGGATTTGTATTGCGGGCGATTGACGGACCGATCGCCTTGATTCCATGCGTCAGCCAAACAGCTTACGGAAAATGCCAGGAATGTATCGGGGAAGAGCGGTGCGGTATCCGGAACGTGATGAAAGAGATACGGGAGTATACCGCCAGCATTCTCGATGGAACCAGTTTGCAGGATGTAATCAATTGTGAACGAAGATTGAATGGAATCACGAAGGGAGAAATGGCTTATTATGAGACCGAAGCGATGTACCGTTGATCGAAAATCTTCTTACCGTCTCAGGTGATCTTTCCTGAATTCTTTATCATTCCCAACTGATTTTGCAGATTTTCAAGATATTCATCTGCACATTTTTCCACTTATTGATCCAATCCACAGTATAAATTTTGAAATAATTCATGACACAAAACGTACAATCATGTATACGAAAAAACAATAGGAGAATGATCATGATTGAGTTATTGAATGGAATAACCAGAAAAAAAGAAACGGTGTTGTTGATGGTGATTTGTATTGTTTCAACCGTTGCCATCTGCATGCTTCAAGCAGCCGGTGCAAGTCCTGTGGAAGACCAAAAGACGGAAACGGCCGAAAATGCCGAATCAAGGTCTCTCGAAATGGCGGAAAATTTGGAAACATTGCTGGAAAAGAAATTAAAAGATCACCCCCAACCGGAGCCAAAACCAGTTTCGCAAACCGCTCAATCCAAAAACGATCCGGGAATTGGATTGGACGAGAAGCATATTCCTTCCCGTGATCAAGATGCCGATTCCACAATGATTGATCTTTCCGATTATTACAATGCCGGACTCGAAGGCAGCTGGCACACGAATGTAAGTATTTCACCGTCATCTCTGAAAGAGATGGACAATGATCTATCCGAACTGCCGAAAGGCATTCAAACGTTTTCCGGTGTGTCATTCGATATCCGCGGGATTATTCAACTGCAGGGACAAACGATGCGAAATGAAGGTGGGCAGTATCCGGACCGTGTCGATGGAATCAAAATCGGGAAGAAATTCGATCAGTTTCACGTGCTGCATGCCACAGGTTGGCAAGAATCCCATAATACCGTGATTGGAGCGTTCGTTTTACATTACACGGATGGTGAGAGAAAAGAGTTGACGATTGTGTATGGAAAACATGTATTGGATTGGTGGCGGTATAGCAGTGAAATCTTCATCGCAGATCGCTCCTCCATCGTTTGGTATGGTTCCAATCCGCAAGCCAAATCCATTGTACAATCGCAACGAAATTCCTCCCTATCCAAGTTGCAATCGTTGGTTTACAGTGTTGTGGGCATGGATCCCGATTCTTCCAGTGGAAATAAAGCGAATGCCGCCAATCAACCGATTCGTCTGTTCCAAACCACGTGGGAGAATCCACGTCCCTATGAGGAGGTGGAGAGCGTTGATTATGTTTCGAAGATAACGAATAGTGCACCGTTTCTCATTGCGATCACCGTTGAGTAAGTAGGTGAAAATTCATTCAAATGTCGCCAGGAGACCTGTTATGGATTCCACAACCGACGAAAAAATCAACATTATTCACCTCGTGTTAGGACTGTTTTTCATTCTTTGCAGCTTATCCACGTTGATGACCACAAGCTATTTCTTCACTCTTTGGGTTACATCCCTTGGAATTCTATTCCTTTTTGATTCACTGGAAGAATCATTGCATGTAAAACTCAATCATCAATCGTTGCGAGCGATTCATTATGTTATCGCTGCGGTTGTATTGATCTCAGGTATTACAGTGTTTTTTACCGAATGGGGGATACTATAACAGCGCGTCAAAATGGATTGAGTTCAACTCCATAAGAAATAGTGGAAGTACGAATTTCCTGATTTCCATTTTCTGTATTGATTGCGGGTTAATATTATGATGAGTTTTATCTTCAAGAAGATCAACTTTCAAAGAAAACGATATTTTTCCGTTTTCGGAATCAGTGTTTTTTTGTGTGGACTATCTTTTTATGCCGAGGCACTGGAGTGGACGCAGCAGGTTGACCGCCTTTTCAAGAAATGGGATCGTACGAATTCCCCCGGTGTGGCTCTCGCGGTAGTCAAAGATGGGAGCATCGTGTACCAGAGGGAATATGGGATGGCCAGTTTGCGGTTTGGCCTTCCTCTCACATCTTCAACCGTGTTTCGCTGTGGTTCTCAATCCAAACAATTCACATCTTTTTCGATCCTTCTTTTGGAAGCGGAAGGAAAACTGTCGCTGGAAGATGACATTCGTATGTATTTGCCGGAGATTCCGGATTTTGGCAGAACGATTACCATCGAACATTTGATCTACCATACAAGTGGCCTGCAGGATTACCATCAACTTATGAAATATGCAGGATGGTATCAATACGAAGATGTAGTAACTAAAGAGCAGGCGCTGGATCTTTTGTCACGGCAAACAGCCCTAAATTTCGAGCCGGGCGAGCAATTTGTGTACTGCAATTCCGGCTATATGTTATTGGCTGAGATCGTCGCGCGAATCAGTGGAATGCCGTTTTCAGAATTTACCCGCCAACGGATTTTTGACCCGTTGGGGATGTCAAATAGTTGTTTTGTGGAAAATCATCAACAAGTTGTGAATCACCTTGCCGATGCGTACATCCAAACGAGTGAAGGGGATTTCATTCATACTCCCATTAATTTTGCCTGTGTCGGAGACGGCGGATTGCATTCGACGGTCGCGGATATGGCGAAATGGGATCAAAATTTTTACGATCCCATTGCCGGCAATCATGCCTTGTTCGAAAGGATGCATCAACGGGGTATTTTGAACGATGGCAGGGAAAATCCCTATTCAATGGGAGTATTTGTGATCGACAATCAAGGTCCCCAAATCATCTATCATGGTGGAGGAATGATCGGTTTCGGTGTCAATCTGGTCCGGATCCCCGATGAGCATTTATCCGTCATTACGATGGCGAATATGATTTCGAATCGATATGAATTGTCTGCCAATGATTTATTGATGAAATCGATGGACATTATCGGTTACTTTTTGACCTCTCAGCAGACATTCATTCAATCCTACTTGATTCACGAGCCGTCGTTGATGGGGGCGGGCACCGATGCTTCCTATTCTTATTTTGGGGAGGGAAATCCAAACATAGCAAATGCGAAGCGCATTTTACCTTCCTTAGATTCGGGAACGGCAAAGGACTATCTAGGGAGATATTATTCCGAAGCGCTCGATGTTTTTTATCGCATATCTTTGGATGAGGATGGCGCGCTGGAATTTCGCTCTTCACGCGGTCAGCGCTACTTGCTTGGAGCCAGAGCCGTTCGAAACGATGAAATTCTATTTGACAGAGGTCCGATCTTTCGGCCCAACAATCCGACGATTGGCCAGTTCTTACGCAATACAAAAAATGAAGTCGTTGGCTTCAAACTCAGCGATGCCCGCATTGTCGACTTGATATTTCACAAAGCAGAAATCGAAACGCTTCAGTAGAGTGATTCTCAATTTCTTTCTCGAATATGAATGTCAACACCGCTGATGATCCGCTGTCTTTTCATGGAATCTCCGGTTTCTTAGCACAGGATACCATTATCGATCGTTTATAAAATGTTGAGTTAAAACTTGGTCCAATCGGCCGGGAAAAGCGGTTTCGATTTGCTCAATGGTTTTCAGTCCGAAAATGAATGCAATCGCGATAGGATCGGCGCGGTAATCCGTATGACCTTCATAAAATCCATACCGCATGATGTAGTAGGGTACCATTTCGCTGAAGTGAAAGCGGGATAGTTTCTTCTCCAGCTCATTCATTTGCTGTGCGGAGAGGCGAGAATATTTTTCGTGCAAAAATGACTTTTCTTTGGGAGTCAATTCCCGATAAACGTCTATATCATACCGGCCTTGGATTTCGTCTTGAAAAATGGATGTCTGCCATCCCTTCATCCCCTTGCTGCCGTATCCATCGTTCCAATTCTTTTCGTAACTCCTCTTTGATCTTCCGGTACTTTTGATTCTCCGCCAAATTGCTCAATTCGAACGGATCGTTTTGGATATCATATTATTCTTCAGCCGGCCGGTGTTGATATAGCCGGACACGCGCCGCAATTTTCGGATCGGATTTTCCCCGATTTTTCCACACCGACAACAAAGTATTTTCCCGAGTCGATTCAATATTGTAAAACACCGCTTCATGATTCAAATTACGGATATAGTGAAATCGTTTCGAGCGGACGGAACGTATCGGATAACATCCCGAACCATTGATGATACCGCGTGTTGTGTGCGCGCCGTAGACATATTCACGGTGCGTATCCGTTTCCCCGAGCAGTACATCCAAGAAACTTTTCCCGTCAAAGTTGGTATTTCCGAAAGCATCCGAACGGCCGGTATCGATCGGCAGCGGATCACCACCCGCCGCTTCGATCAATGTCGGAACTAGATCAACATACTGCGTCATGGCATCCGTCCGCGTATCCGGTTTGATTTGATCCGGCCAGCGAACGATAAATGCGGTTTTCAGGCCGTTTTCGTTACATGTCCATTTGCCGCCAAAGGGGATTTGCGAACCTTGTTCACTGGTGAAAATCAGTATCGTGTTTTCTTTCTGATTACTTTGATCCACGATGCTCATACAATCGCCAAGCTGCCTATCAAGATACGTGATTTCTGCGTAGTATTTCGTCAGTTCCTCACGTGTCTCCGGACAATCGACAAAGTAGGGAGGAACCGTCAGTTGCTCTGCGTCATAAGCCGACGGATTGCCTCGATTCAGTGGCTTATGCGGTTCATTGGACGCGACGATGAGGCAATATGGTTGATTTTTATCGTGGTTCACAAATTCTGAAATTGCTTTCACATCCGTGGGGCCGTTTTTTTTAACTTGATTACTAATGAATTCGAAGGGATAGGATTCAATCGGTCCAAAATGACGTTTGCCGATCAAGCCCACCCGATATCCGAGATGACTCAAATAATAAGGCAAACTTCTTACACCATCATACACACGACTGTGATTCGGATAGGCTCCATTGCGAACCGGATAGAGACCGGTCAGAAGTTGCTGCCGTGTGGGAGCGCACATCGCAGTGGAAGTGTGCATGGAGTCGAAACAAATGCCTTCTTTTGCCAACCGACTCATGTTAGGAGTATGAATGTCGGGATTGCCATATGGTTTACAATCCCGCCACATCATGTCATCACCGATTACAATCAGGATATTCGGTTTTTGACCGTTGACCGCCCCGATCGATAAAGAAGGACGGCATAAGAAACATCCACTTGCCGCAAGACTGGTTTTTTGAATAAACTCTCTGCGTTTCATTTCGGACTCCTTATGTTGATCGATATGCCATTCATACAAAAACAGTAAATAAGGGCGGCTCAATTTAGCTCACTACTTCGTTGGGAAAAATTATCTGACAGGCTACACTTCGCTTTGAGCCATCTTATCTTGCTGGTTGAACGCCATAAACGCATAGACTGTTTCCGAACGCCTAATATAATGAAAAGTGATCATTCCTATAAGGTTGAACCCAATGCGAAGAGTTACGTTTATCGCTTTATATGATGAATATTGCCTAGGCGTTCGGTATATGTCCTCGATCTTACAGCGGGAAGGGCATCATGTCGAGCTGATTCTGTTCAAGGCCGTTTCCTGCATTCGCAACGACGATGTCCCTCCGCCGGAGCGGCAGGAAGAGGGCGGCTATTACAGTATGGCGACATATGCATCTCCGAAAGAGGTGGATTTGTTGCTCGATCTTTTGAAGAAGCAGGATCCGCATCTGATCGGTATGTCGTTTTCTTCTATCAGTTTCGGGCTGGCGCGATTTTTAACCGGAAAAATCAAAGAAGTGTTCGATGTTCCTGTGATATGGGGGGGAGTCGATACCACCATGAATCCGGATGAGAACATCCAATATGCGGATATGATCTGCGTCGGGGAAGGGGAATATCCGATGCGCGCATTGGTCAATGCGCTGGATGCGGGGAAAGATATCACGCAAATCCCCAGTATTTGGGTGAAGCAAGATGGGAACGTATACAAGAATCCCATCATGCCGTTGGAACAAAATCTGGATCACTACCCATTCCCGGATTATGAGGCAGATCATAAAACCGTCATTTATCAGGATAGGATACTTGACGCCATCTATCCGCCCCACACCCATCTGTTTTCCAATTATATGGTTATGGCGGCGCGGGGCTGTCCGTTTTCCTGCACCTATTGCTGTAGCGGACATTACCGAAAACTGTATAAAGGCGATCGTTTTCTGCGGCGGCGGTCCGTCGAGAATGTTATTCAGGAACTTGAATATTGCAAACAAAATTGGCCGTGGCCGCTGGAACGGATTGAAGTGTATGACGATGTGCTGCCGGTGGATGGAAAGTGGATTGCCGAGTTCGCTCCGCAGTATGCCTCCAGAATCGCCCTTCCGTTTTTCGGATATACCCATCCGAACGTGGGAGAACCGAACAACCTGCGCATGTTGAAAGAAGCGGGCATCAGTTACCTGATCATGGGCGTTCAATCGGGAAGCCAGCGGGTATTGAATCAATTTTACAACCGCTATCATACGAAAGAACGCACAATTCAAACCGCCCGCAACATCTTGGATGCGGATATCAAGTTACTCTGCGATTTCATCGGTTACAATCCGCTGATACAGGAAGAGGACAATGTCGAAACGCTCGATCTGATCTGCGACATCCCCAAACCGTGGGGGATTATCAAATTCAATCCCATGGCTTTTTATGACAATTATCGCTTGACGGAGATCGCTAAGCAGGAAGGGATTATGGATCAATTGGAGCGCCCAAAGGGAGTGCACGCCTATCAGGCGAAGATCACAGCAGAAATGGTGTTTTGGGAATATATTCTAACTCTCGGGCATTTCAACGGTTTTACAAAAGGAAAAGTCCAAGACCTGGTCAACGATGAATACCTACGCGAGAATCCGGTGATCTTACAAGAAATGGTGACCAATCTGTACCGAGCCACCTACCTGGACAGCAATCCCGTGGTCGACAAGGAACTATATCTCCGCGATATGCAATGCCGCTTGCAGCAGATGGAGAACTCACGTTTTATTCGTACTTACCGAAAAGTAAAAAGCTTAATCGCTTGATATTGGCTGAAGGGTAGAGCCGGCGTCCTGGCCTGCAGCTTTTATATGGCAAACCGGGTCTGTGGTGATGAAGAGTTCGCATTCGTAGTTGACGGCAAAGCCGACATGGGTTGCATCAACGCTTTATCCTCTCAATTCGTGGAGGTCGCGTATGATTTCCTTATGAATGCGGCGAGAAAAATCCAGCGCATCAGCCTTAGCAAGCACTCTGTCAATATCTGACCATCACCCCTTATCGGCATGAATTGTTGCTTCATGGTATGGAGTGGAACCCATTGCAACTTGGAACTTTGACATTTTGAAAAAGTATATGTACGGGAACACTCCCACTATCTATGTTCTCATCACACATTTACTTCCTCAAAAAGTGTAAATTTTTCAATTCAGTCAGTTGACTGAATTTGGTCACTTGTTAAAATTCAGCCATATGTTTAAATTATGTATCTATGCGAGAATGTTTTATGGGCTCATACGCCAGCAGCCAAAAAACAAAAGAAGTGTTGATCCATGCCGCAGGGGAACTTGCCGCCGAGTTGGGATTTTCGAATGTTACCACACGCGCTATCGCCATGCGTGCGAATGAAAACGTAGCCAGTATTCACTATCATTTCGGGGGGAAAGAACAACTGTTCGAAGCCGTGATTCGTGAAATCACTCAGGAATGGAAAAAACCGACGATGGATGAACTAGTGAAGCCATTTGAGGATCGACTGGATGATCCAATTGTGCAAGCGCGCGTGATTAGAACCATGGTTCATCGGAATGTCGACATCATGCTGCGCCGGCGAAAACCCGCTTGGTATAGTCCAGTCATATTTCAGTTGGTTCGCGAAAAAAGTAGGCTTTCCATACTGATCCGAGAAGAACTTCTCGTTCCCGAGCGAAAAGCGATGATGAGGATTATTCAGCGAATCCAGCCGAAATTTACGGAACAGGAAAAGTTTTTATTGTACATCATGATTAAATCACCGCTGATTTTTCACACCGATTTCAAGGATAAAATGCTGGAGGAATTGGAAGAAAAAAATTACAGCGATAAATATTTGCAAAGAGTGGAAGATGTGATCGTGCTGCAAACCCAATTATTGTTGGGACTGCCGCCGGATACGGAATTTGAAGTGGGTACGCTTTAAAAAGATGCAGGCAGGGATGCCCGTGCTCCAATTTTATTGATGAAGGAGTTAATTGATGAGTGAAGTCAAGAATCGGAAAGGGAACAAAATTCAGACAATTTTGCAAGCTGTCGTTTTGCTTATTTTTATTGCCGCAGGATGGTTCCTGCGCGGTATGATGCCCGGTGGAGCACCGATGGGAGGAGCGCCGGGAGGTCCGATGGGTGGACCGGCTGAGCCACCGAAAGTCGTCACCGAAACGGTACATGAAGGACCGGCCGAACCACCACGGGAATATGTTGCGCATGTGGAAGCGATTCAGACCGTTGAAGTTTCCGCTCAAGTCACCGGCTATCTAGAGCAAGTTCATTTTCAGGAAGGCAGCCTCGTGAAAGAGGGGGATCTGCTTTTCACGATCGAACAGGAACCTTATCAAGCGCGTGTTGCCTTGGCAGAAGCCTCTCTCGAACAGGCCAAGGCGAATCTGGAAGGCGCCAAAGCGGATTTGACTGCGGCACAGGCAAATTTGGAAGCTGCCGAGGCCAATCTGGATCGGGCGGAAAAATACCTCGAACGCTTACGGAATGCCGATCCTCGCAGTGTTGTGCAAGCGAATCTGGATACGGCGATCAGCGACGAAAAGCAGGCAAAATCACAGGTTCTCCAGCACAAGGCGAAAATTAAACAAAGTCAAACGGCTGTCCAGCAAATGGAAGCGCTAGTCCATAAAGCAAAAGCCGACTTGGAGTTAGCTCGTATCGATTTGGGATATACCGAGATTCTTTCTTCAATCCCAGGGAAAATCGGGAAAGCTGTTCTTACAAAGGGAAATTATGTGGGGCCTTCTTCTGGATTTTTGGCGCGTATTGTGCAGATCGATCCAATTCGTGTGGTTTTCTCCATGACTGACCGAGAGTATGTCACTCTTCTCGAGGAAACAACCAAAAGCAAAGAGGAAGTCGTTCAAGTTCGCATTCGTTTGCCGAATGGGAAGCTGTACGAGGGGCTTGGAAGCCGTGATTTTGAGAACAACGAAATGGACCGGGACACAGGAACGATCGCTGTTCATGTTCGGTTTTCCAATGATTCCGGACTCCTGATACCCCGCAGTTATGTCACGATCATTATGGAATCGAAAGATCAACAGATGGTTCCGGTGATTCCGCAGGAAGCGATTCTATTGGATCAGCAAGGTCATTACGTTTTTGTGGTTGATGAAAAAGGAATTGTTGAGCAGCGCCGTATTACGGTAGGTGCCATGATCAAAGATGATCAGAGTGTACTCAAGGGGCTATCAGCCGGTGAAACGATCATTGTACACGGCATCCAGAAGGTACAACCCGGGCAGGAAGTCACTTTCATGTCGGAAGAAAGTCAAGGGGGAGAGTAAGCAATGAATTTAAGGATTTTTATTGATCGCCCACGGTTTGCCGGCGTCATTTCGATTGTATTAACACTCGCCGGGGTATTGGCTGCGATTTCTTTACCGGTTGCCCAGTATCCCGAAGTGACACCGCCGGAGATCATTGTCGCTACCCGCTATCCCGGCGCCAGTTCCGAGGTCATTGCCAATACAGTCGCCTCCACGTTGGAAGAAGAGATGAACGGAGTGGAAGACATGATTTATATGTCTTCCAGTAGCGATGATGCCGGAAATTATGAGTTGACGGTTACTTTTGCGGTCGGTACGGATTTGGATATTGCCCAGGTGCGCGTGCAAAACCGAGTGCAGCAGGCGACAACGAAACTACCTGAAGAAGTCGCCCGGCAGGGGATCGAGGTCAGTACTCGCTCTTCCGGTATGTTGGGTGTTGCTTTTTTCCAATCACCCAACAGCACCTATGACCGTTTTTATATTAGTAACTATGTTCATAATCATGTAAAAAATGTGTTAAAACGGATTCCCGGTGTTGGTGGAATCATCGTTTTCGGTCCCGAATATAGCATGCGAGTATGGCTCGATTCCAATCGGTTGACTGCTCTTGGTTTGGGACCCAATGATATCGTTACTGCGATTCGCAATCAGAACATACAAGCCTCCCTCGGATCGATTGGTTCATCTCCGGGAAATGAAAATGTTCCCTTGGCATTATCTTTGCAGGCCAAAGGCCGATTGAACGATCCCGATGATTTCGAAGAGATCGTGGTTGCGACCAATGAAGACAGCGCATTGGTGCGCCTGAAAGATGTCGGGCGAGTGGAAATGGGGGGAGATCGCTATGCGGACGAAGCATTCGGGAACCGGGCGCCTGGAACGGGGATTATGATCAGCCAAACCCCTGGAACCAATGCGCTCGAAGCTATGGATGCCGTCTATCGAGAATTGGAGCAACTTTCCGAACAATTTCCCGAGGACTTTGAATATGTTATGTTGTATGATGCTACGGAATTCGTTCGTATCAGTGTTCAAGAAATCATAACCACTCTCTTGCTTACCTTTTTTCTAGTGGTTCTGGTTTGTTATATTTTTCTTCAGGATTGGCGGGCGACACTGATTCCAACATTAGCGATACCGGTTTCTTTGCTCACCACCTTCGCTGTCTTTATGATACTTGGTTACAGTATCAATCTTCTTACACTCTTCGGTTTGATTTTAGCGATTGGGGTTGTGGTGGACAACGCCATTATCGTTGTGGAGCGGGTTATTCACCTCATGGAGGAAGAAAAACTGGATCCGAAATCGGCCACTATCAAAACGATGGACCAAGTCACAGGGGCGATTGTCGCAGCGACGTTGGTGTTGTTGGCTATCTTTGTCCCTGTCGCTTTTGTCGCCGGAATAACCGGGAGTATTTACCGGCAATTCGCAGTTGCCATATCCTCCGCTGTCTTGTTTTCGATGGTAACAGCATTGACGCTCAGTCCGGCGTTGTGTGCCACGATGCTTCGTATTCCCAAAACCAAAAAACACGGTCCCTTGGTTTGGTTCAATAGTATACTCAATCGATTCAGAAGCGGTTACATTACTCTTTCTACATGGCTTTCGCTACGCTTGGTGATAACCGTCGGTTGTCTTTTGCTTGTCATTGCAGCAACCGGCATACTGTTGTTTTCCATACCAGCCTCTTTTCTTCCGGATGAAGATCAAGGAGTAATCTATTTTGCCATCCAACTTCCGGAAGGTTCGAATCTCCCGCGAACCAAGCAGGTTCTTGAAAAGATCACTCCATGGGTATTAGACACACCAGGGGTTCATTCATCTGTGGCGGTTGCCGGTTTCAGTTTGATCGGGGGACGAGGAGAAAATATGGGATTCATGGTGTCGGTTTTGGATCATTGGAACCAACGAAGCGATCCCTCCCTTCATGCATCGGCCCTTGTGGAGAAACTGCGCCGAAAAATGAATGATGTTCCAGAGGCAAAGATTAACCTGTTCACTCCCCCTGCTATTCGAGGGCTGGGTACGAGTGGAGGCCTTGAAATCCGCCTTCAGTCTACAGAAGAAAACGATCCGCAGAAACTGGAAACGACATTGAAGGATTTCTTGGCCAAAACCAACCAAGCACCGGAGATCATGTTTGCGTTCAGTTCATACGAAGCCAACACGCCGCACCTGTTCCTGGATTTGAACCGTGAGAAAGCGGAGTCGATGAATGTTCCCGTCGCCAATGTGTTCAACACGCTTCAATCGTACTTGGGATCCCGGTATGTCAATGATATTAACTTGGGGAGCCAAGTGTATCAGGTGAATGTGCAATCGGATTGGCCGTACCGGAAAAATATCCAAGATATCAAGCAGATTTATGTCAAAAGTACAACCGGGGCCATGGTACCGGTCAACGCGCTGGCCACGCTTCGAACGATTCCCGCTCCCCGTCAGGTGGAACGTTTCAATCTTTTTCCGACGGCCTCCATTACGGCCAATGCTTTCCCGCACGTCAGTTCCGGACAGGCTATGTCTGCCATTGAACGGATTGCGCATGAATCCTTACCGCAAGGGTATTCTGTCGCGTGGGCGGGGATGAGTTATCAGGAAAAGAAGACAGAAAGCCAAGGGATGATTCTCATGGTGATGGCTCTTGTATTCGGTTATCTTTTCCTGGTTGCACAATACGAAAGTTGGACGATACCGATTACCGTCATTCTTTCCTTACCGGTGGCCATATTCGGGGCGCTGATCGGTTTGGAGCAGGCCGGATTGTCCTTGAGTATCTATGCTCAGTTGGGATTGATCATGCTGGTGGGAATTGCCAGTAAAAACGCTATTTTGATTGTGGAATTCGCCAAAGATCGGCGGGAAAACGGATTTTCGATTGTCGAGGCAGCGGCGATTGGGGCCGGAGAACGATTTCGAGCTGTTTTGATGACGGCCTTTACGTTCGTACTTGGGACCCTGCCGATGGTATTTGCATCGGGAGCTGGAGCGGCAAGCCGAAAAGCTATCGGAACGACCGTTTGCGCGGGGATGACAGTGGCAACCGTTTTTGGGATTTTCTTGATTCCCGCCTTGTATGTCTTGTTTCAAAGTTTACGGGAAAAGGTCAAAGGGAAAGAACCTATTTCTCAAGCATCCAGCGAGGAGGCATCTTAATGGGATTTCAATATATTATACTTTTCTTTTTATCGTTATTCATCTCCGGCTGTGTTACTGTCGGTCCCGACTACACACAACCGGAGTTACCGCAGCCTGATTATTCCGATGTTCTTCAGCAACCGACGAGTCAGGCGACCTCAGAGCAAGGGGAGATTACACCGGAACTGCTAGCCGACTGGTGGAATACGTTGGAGGATCCCCTTCTAACCGATTTGATCCAGCAAGCCCTTTCCGGGAGTTTGGATATTCAGGAAGCACAAGCAAGCGTTCGGGAAGCCCGAGGAATGTTGGGGATCAGACGGGCGGAATTATTTCCTATGCTGGACGCGCGTGGAAGCTATGAAAAAACTCGATCTAGTGAAAGCACGGTGTTTAAAACGGGAGAAAACGATTTTTATCGTGCAGGATTCGATGCGAATTGGGAAATCGATATTTTCGGGGGGAGACGCCGGGATATCGAAGCCGCTTATGCCGATTTACAGTCCCGGGAAGAGAATCTGAATGCTGTTTGGGTTTCTTTGGCTGCTGAAGTCGCTCAAAGTTATATTACGTTGCGAACGTTTCAAAGACGGTTGCAGGTGGCGGAAACGAATTTGGACAACCAAATTGAAACGTATGAGATTTTAAAGTCCAGTTATGAGGCTGGGTTGATCAACGAGTTGGCGCTCCAGCAAGCCAAATACAATCTCGAAAGAACGCGGTCTATGATTCCAACGATTCGCAGCGGCTTAGAAAGTGTGAAAAATGCGCTGGGAGTATTGACTGGAACTATGCCGGGAGAACTGCATGCACTCTTGCAAGAACCGAAGCCGATCCCTGTTTCTTCCCTCAAAATCGTCACGGGAATTCCGGCGAACTCCCTAAGGCGGCGTCCCGACATTCGCGAGGCGGAGCGGCAACTCGCAGCGCAGACCGCTCGCATCGGCGCGGCAGAGGCGCAGCTCTATCCCAAATTTTTTCTCTTTGGATCCATTGGTTTGGAATCGATTGATACCAGCTCGTTTCTTTCGTGGAACAGCAAAACCTGGGCGTTTGGCCCGAGTATTTCCTGGCCGATTTTTCATGCCGGGTCCATTCGTGGCAACATCCGAGTGCAAACCGCATTGCAAGAACAATTTCTGGCTCGCTACGAGAAGACCGTCTTGGCTGCGGTGAAAGAAGTCCGAGACGCTCTGACGGATTATGCGGAGGAACAAGAACGGCGATCCGCTCTCAGAGACGCGGTTCAAGCGGCGCAGCGAGCGGTGGAAGTGTCACAAGATCAATACATTAATGGATTATCCGATTTCAACAATGTTCTGGATGCCCAGCGTTCCCTTTTATCGCTGCAGGATTCATTGGCAGTTAGCGAAGGCGAAATCTCCACTCATCTTGTTCGTCTATACAAAGCACTTGGCGGGGGATGGAGCGCTGTGAATAATATCTCTGAGTGATAGTCACTTTTCCCCAGAAAGAAAATAGTTCATAGGTTTCGAAACAAATTATTCTGATTCTAACACCTTCTTAATCCTCTCCTAACAGAAAAACCTTACAAATTTATGTGTTAAAAAATCATTCATGCTGTTACAGCACAGAAAGGAATTTGGATTATGAAGAACATGAAAAAGACTTTGTTGCTTACCGTAGTGATAGGATTTGCCATCACCACTACAGCAACAGCGGCGGAAATTTTGATAAGGGATAATATCACGACTTCTCAAACGTGGACTGCAGATAATGTGTATAACCTGCAGAACCAGATTTATGTTATGCCGGGCGCAACACTGACGATCGAACCCGGGACACTCGTTCAGAGTACTGCTGGTCAAGGTGGGAGTTTGGCTGTGGCTCGCGGGGCGAAAATCTTTGTAAACGGAACAGCGAATAATCCTGTTATCATGACCTCAAGCAATGACACATTGACCTCGTGGCATGAAGGCGCCAACGAGTGGGGAAACCTGACCATTATGGGAAATGGATTGATTTCCGCTTCCCATTACGGCGGTGAACCCGTCGGCGACAATACCAAAGAGCCGACAGGATTGAATGAAAAACAGATGGAAGGTTTGACCGGTGATTTTGAAGGTGATCCCAAAGTCATGTACGGTGGAGATAATGACAACGACGATAGCGGCTCCATCAGTTATCTCTCGATTCGTTATGGCGGAAAAGTGATCGGCTTGGCCAATGAGCTGAACGGACTGTCATTGGGTGCTATCGGCCGTGAAACAGACATCGATCACGTCGAAATCATGAACAATGTAGACGATGGAATCGAAATTTGGGGCGGAACCGTCAATCTCAAATATGTGAATATCTGGAATATCGGCGATGATAGTTTCGACGTCGATGAAGGATGGCGCGGGAAAGCACAGTTTGGTCTCATTGTTCAAGGATACAGTTTGGATGCTTCCCAAGGTTCCGGCGTTGGTGACAACTGCTTCGAGACGGACGGTGCGGAAGATTCCGATGCCCAGCCTGTCACCACTTCCACTATTTACAACTTTACTGTAATCGGTCAGCCCATTGATGGTGATGGCGGTACAGTCTGGCGTGACAATGCGCATGTTCAATACCGCAATTGCATCTTTATGGAACTTGGTGAACAACTCGTTCGTCCTGACAACATAGATGGTGACGGAGCGCAGGGGTATGGTCATAACGGGACGTTGTCTTGGGATGAAACATGGACCACTCCATACACCTATACTTCTCCGGTCAACATTGGTGCAGCCAATCCGGCGGAACTCTACACGGTTCAAACTTCCGGCAATCTCGCGGAAATCACCGATTGTGTGTTTTACAATAACCAGCATGAAGATGCTTACACGGAAGCGGATCGGCTTGGTGTACGAGATGCCGGGAACAATAACGTAACCGCCGAAAACAGTCCGATTCAAGAACTTAGACGCGGTGACTTGGTTGAAAAGGGTGGAAAGCAAATTCTTCCCGTTGAATTCATCAACCCGCTACCGGCAAACGATGCGCTTACCAGCGTGAATACTGCCCCGAACGACGGCTTTTTCACAACGGCCCAATACCGTGGCGGCTTTTCGCCAAACGCCAACTGGTTGGTAGGGTGGACAGCGGTGGATGCCTATGGCATGACGGTTGCATCCAGTTCCTTTGATAATTGGTCCGAAATGAAATAATTGTTTTACGATACATGTGTTCAAGAGATACGCTGATGGCAGTGGCCTTGTGCCCTGCCATCAGTTCATTTTACCTGTATTAATTTACTGGTGTGTTTTTCACATTGATTATGTTCTGTGATCACTTCCCTTTTACTTAACAGTATCACAACAAATATCTAACCAAACACTAACACCGTTAGGATAAAATTCAGTTCTTCCAGAGTGAATTTCAGGCAATATGTCACGAAATATGGGCAAAGTAGATCAATAAAAAAAACGACCAAATACTTTTAGAACTTAATTTTAAATAGTTCAAATTTTAACATCTTCATGGATCATTCGATCTTATAAACCGGCATCTTCAATGATTACAACAAATAATGTAAAGGCGCACCTCTCACCCTGCGATTCAAAAAACCGCGTTTCAGCGATAGATGTTTTTTGAGAGAAAGGAAATCGGAATACCTATGACCGTTACAAAAATCAGATGCCTTTTTTTGCTAATTGTTGGTTCTGCTTTTTTTCTAACAAGTTACAGTTTCCAAGGTTATGCAAAAGAAAGTACCGGCACGGAAAACAACGATAAAATATTGGATGACATTTCCAATAAAACACTGGCTGATTATCAAAACCAATTGTTGGAGATTGCTTTTGAGACGGCTGCGAAAATCCCGATTCATCCCCATATCAAAGACCGTTGCAGGGCACAGGAAAAAATTGTCGATACCTGTTTCAAACTTGATCAACCTCAAAAGGTACTTGAGTATATCAAAAAAATCGACAATTGGCGGCGCGGTCTTGGGTATGCCAAATTGGCTTTTTACTGTGTACGCCACGGTTTAACCGAAAACGTGCAACAGTATTTGGATTTTGCCGAGAAAGTTGCCGAAGGTGAAGAAGATTGGCGTAGAGACCGTATTCGAGTGAAAATCGCCCAAACACATACCTGGCTGGGACAATATCAATTGGCCGAAAAGTTTGAAGCGGGGGTGGTCGATTCCGAATCAGGAAAAGTTGCACAGGTCAAGGCAATGAAAAGCGACGAAGAGTCTTTCCACGATCAAATCAAAGAGTTGGATGTGCTCCTTGAATCCGGGAATTTCGATCTCGTGAACAATGCTTTGAAAGCCTGTGCCGAACTCTTTAACCGTTTTTATGATGACGCACAACGGCGTTCATTATTGGAAGAGAAAATCAAAAGTTCTTGGAACACCGTGCCTATTTTTTTTCGAATTGAATTACTGATGCAACTTGCCGAATTTGCCTTGGAGCATTCCGATCGAAGCAAGGCACTTGAATTGACCAATCATGCATGCCTTATGTTCAACAAGTATCAATGGCGTCTGGAACATCGCATTTCCATGATGGCGAGGCTGGCCGAATTACAGTATCGGTCTGGTGATACGCAAAAGGCTCGAGACGAAGCCGATGCAGCGCTTGATCTCTTTGAAAAACAGGGGAGTACGATTGTGAACATATGGCGAGCCGGAGCGCTTCGTCCTCTTGCGGAAGCGTATCAAGCGATGGGCGAAACGGAACGTGCATTGTCCGTTTATAAACGAGCGATTGAGGAGGGAGTGGAAAATCCCAATTCCCGACCGAGAGCCGAAGATTTATCGGCAACTTGTGCTTCCATGGCCTTACATGCTGTCGAGCCTGATTCTGAATTGTGGGCGAGAATACATCAGATATATGAGGGATTGGATCATCCATGGTAAAACGCCGTTCTTTATGCTGGGGTTTTATATTCATCGTGAACATTGCAACTGTGGCTACTTCGGCGGAACAGGCTGGTAGCATTCGTGGCATGGTGTATGACAAAGATTTTGATGC
>CAYPPG010000063.1:0-44755 GCA_964412555.1 uncultured bacterium | reverse complement strand
GGTTGATACCTTAACTCAAACAAAGGAAAATTCCATTTCCGACTGAAGCAAAACAGTGATCCCATCACCATTTGACCAACGCTACGGCTGGCAACTTTATCAACATCCCGCTTTCCGCATCCCTTTTGATGCTCTTACAGCTGAAGTAGAGCGTTTAAGCAAAAAACATCCGGAAACATATATTTCCCATCCAAAGACCAAATTGCTTGCGCGGATCAAAACATGAATCTTAGAGGAAATCCCCATTGATCCGGCATCTTCCCAGTTTCTTTTGGGAAATACCTTATTTTTTAGGAGACAATTGAAAGATCAATCCAAAGAGATCGGATGGACTTTAGGTTCTGAAAGTCTGTATCGGTAGAAATAAATCCGTCACAGCCGTGATGCAGGGCCATGGCGACGTGAATCGAATCCATCGCTTTCAGATGCTCTGCTTTCATAATACGCAATCCATCTTCTAGGAGGTTTGCGTAATCGTGCAGCATTTTTGCTTTTGAGAACAGTTCGTTGTACACGGACACCAAGGCGTGCTCCTTTTCCCGATAAGGCTTGTAGAAGGTCTCCATGAGTACTGCTTTCGAAACACAAAACCGCCAACCGTCACGTGTTAGTCCATCTAATCGTTCTTCAACAGTAGTTTTGTAATCAGGTTTTCCTTCAACGCGCGCTATCCAAACTGAAGCGTCCACATAGGCAAGCATTATCACTACCCTCGTAGTTCATGAAGATCTTTTATGATTTCCTCATGGCTTCGCCGGGGAAAATCCAGCGTATCTGCTTTTCTGAATATTTCCTTTATTGCTTCCCAGTCTGTTTCTCTTTCAAATTCATCTTGTTCGTGTTCCGATAACGACAGTGTAATTTTTTTTCCCCGCCACTCCGGATCGCTCAATTTCACCACGCCGTTTTCATCCACTTCGGCATGCACAATCATTGATGTTCTCCTTTCCTGATTGTGAATGATTAAAAATCACTCCCATACTGTTTGTTTGATTTTAGTATACTGCAAGGGATTATCGCGTCAAATTTGTTGGAGTGCCAAGGGCAAGCGAAGCTGCCCTTGGCGGATCGCGCTTAAATATTGGATTATCGAAATGCACTAAATCTTCAATACTGAATCAAGTTTCTCAACTAGAGCACCAGCGACAATATTTTCGATCTCTCCCTGCGGAGGATGTTTAGAACCTAATTTTGCAACAATTTCTCCCTGTTGACTCCAGATTATTCGTTGTTGAGTAACACTGATGATTTTAATCGTAAATAATGTTGAGATTTCGGACCTATTAAAAGACCAAAAATTTGAGTTATAACCGCCCATTTCTTCTACATAATCAAGTACGGCGTCAGCGTTGACCAATTTTCCAATTCGAGCATATTCATCCAACTTTTCACTTTCCATCATATAAGTCGAATGACTGATTTGTACTGCTTTCATATCGGCTTGTTCAACCTGATATGGAGTAATAATTTGGAGTGATTGAGTATCTTGAAGTTTCTCTGCAAGTCTCACTTTTATGGTATGTCCGGGGAATATTGCCAGGTGCTTTATTGATGAAAGCGCTTCCTTATCGACTTCCGAAATTTGTTTTTCTTCTTCTGAAAAATTGACGCCTACGGAACCTCCCGTTGTTAGTTGAACCAATTTAAATGCAGAAAAACCGGTTGTTACCCAACTGGCACCCCAAATAATCGGAGCTGCCGCTACACAGCCTTTTAATACGATCATGATCCCCATAATTGATAAGAAATTTGCTGAATTTTTCATTTTCGACATCATCTGCTCCCCTTTGCATTAGTTGATTAATAATTCTCAAATACCAAACGATCCCCAAGCCGGAAAAACCGCTTGGCACCGGCTTGGTTTCCTGATGAGAAAGTCGGCATTTGATCTTTTGAGATTCGGAAGATTTCCAAATTATCGAACTGTACCGTTACTCTCGCCGCGTCGGGACTATTGGCGGCTTGAAAAACCGGTACAATTGCTCCCCGTTCGCATTTGTAAAACGCTTCGAGATATCCGAATTTGTTTTTACACCGCCCGGCATTCATCAGAATATTCGCTTCGATCGAGCCGTTGAGCGCCGCGCTCGCTAAATTGTTCCCCGCTACCGCATCTAACGCGCCGACGGCCAAAGATACAGTGGATTCTGTACACCATGCTCCGATCCGAAGATACACATAATCTTCTCCCGCCGGTAAAGGCGCGGCATAAAACGTTACCCCTTCCCCCGGATCGAGAATGGCTGACACCCCAAAGCCATCGGTATAGTCTTCATCTCCGGTTTTGGTGGTCAAAGGCCGGAAATACACATCGCCTAGATTGAATTCTCCCGGCGATCCTGGCGGGAAAAGCACCAATTTATTTGCATCCGAGGTAGCGCCACTGAATGGATATACAATAGTTGGTGAGATCGTTACAGGAACACCGGGACCGGGTGGAGTTACGGGAGGTGTTACACTTCCGGAATCCCAATTGGCCGCGCCTGGCCCGCCGTATGCGCCCATGTCGTTGCGGGTGCCGTCGGGATCGTTGGAACCAGGAAAAGGATCACCTGCGTCAATGCATGGAGAACCTGGCTGCAATTTATAATCATCGGTGAGCAATGGATCTTGTTCAATAATTCCCATTCCTTCAGTTGAATTATATTTTACTTTCCCTTCTTTATTATTCCATAAATTACTATAAGATACATTTCCACCATTTTCAAGAGCGTATTTTGTATTATTACATATTATACTATTCAATATACTCAAAGTACCACTAGTAGTAGTAGCAACACCCGATCCTGCATTATTCATAATTGTACAATTTGTGATTCTCGCAGTTTGAGGTTGAATACCAATGCCATGTCCTCCATTATTTACGATAACACAATTTTGTATATTTGCAGTAAAGGTAGGATGAATATAACCAGTTTCAGTTTGATATTGATAACTCTTTGCGCCAAAAATTCCACTTGCACCACAGTTCTGTATGATGGTATTTTTAACATCAAGAGCACCATCACCATTAAATGAAATAGCACTACTTCCACAATTTGAGATCACACAATTGCTAATAGCGGTACTTCCACCAGGAGGTATATCGGGATTAGGAGATGTATTTGCTGCTACTGTGTAAATACCATTTTGGGATGCGGTTATCCATAATCCCTTAATGATAGCACCTTTAGGTGATGTGACCGCTATTGCATCCCCAAGAGAGTAATCGAGAGAAGTGTTTAAATATCCGGAACCTTCCAGAGTAATTTGTTTGTCAATGATGACCTGTTCCGAATAATTTCCGGGGCGGATTTTAATCGTATCCCCCTCGACGGCGGCATTCACTGCAGTTTGGATTTTGGTGAAATCACCTGCTCCTGATTTATCAACAACTAGCTCAGCCCCAAATGAAGAAGAGAGTATCAAAAAGGAAGGAAGGAAGGAAGGAAGGAAGGAGCAAAAAGATGGCCAGGAAAAGATTGAATTTGTAATTCATGTCGAAGACCTCCCAAAAAAGAATAGATAATTTTATCATACACTATCTACTGCTGTCAATGTTTTTTTGCAAATTTTTTGAACATTTTTCAACACAAAATATTGATCGCTCGCCCATAAACGGTAAGAATACCATGAATTATTTGCTCTCGACAGGGTGCACGGATTTGCGAAGTCTATCCTTGCGAATAGGGACGAAACAACAGGACAGATTTACGTCTTGCCTTACTGCCCACTGTAAAATGCGGGCAGGGATGCCCGCGCTCCGGCAGTATTCATTTAAAATGCTGCGAGTTGGGATGCCCTGTTCCAAAATGGAGGTGATCAATGCGATGAAATATGAGCATATTATCTACGACAGCGCTTGGAAAGAAATCTTGGAAGCCTATTTCCAGGATTTCATATTATTCTTTTTACCGAAAATCTATGACGAGATCGATTGGGCACGGGGATATGAGTGTCTGGACAAGGAGTTTCAAAAGATTGTACGGGAAGCCAAAATTGAGAAACGGTTTGTCGATAAATTGATCAAAGTTTATCGACAAACCGGAGAGGAAACATGGGGATAGAAAAAGAATTTACTGAAGAAATTCATCGGTACCAGGAGGAAAAGAAAATGCCATTCATCGCACCTTTTGAAGAACTGGCCATGAAAAAGGGATTCGAACGAGGGAAAGAAGAAGGAAGCCTTGAGGAAGCCAGAGAAGTTTTGATCGAATTTTTAGAGATGCGATTTACGAATATCCCTTCTTCTTTATACGAATCCATTCGCCAAATCGATGACTTGCCCCATTTACGGGATATGCGCAAAACTGCAGTCACCGCTTCATCCCTCGATGAGTTCATCCAATCATTGAATCAATAATCCTATATTGATCGATTACTGTTCTCCTCATTCGAAAATCAAACGATACTCACGTGTCGGTTTGTGCTCAAAGTCAAGGGCAGGCTGGTGCCTTGCCCTTGGCACCCGTCTACCCATCTCTTCACTGCCGCCATTCTGTTCTCGGCAAGAGAACGAATATCCCAACAGCACTCACCAGACAAACAACCGTCAACACAACCGCGAGTGTATATAAGCCGTAAATATAATACCCCGTTGCGAACAAGGCGCTGTAGACGGCGAAGCAGCCCAGGCAGATGCACAAAATCGCTGGAGTAAATCCCGCCTGGCCTTCTCCTTTCGTCGTATCAACGACCTTGCTCCAGCCTCGGCCCATGGGGCGGATTTTGTCGTAGAATTGTTGGAGGACTTGGCGTTCGGTTTTGGGGGTGATGTAGGTAATGAGGAGCCAGGAGAATGTGGTTATGGCTACGCCGATTACCAATTCTTGCCAGGATTCCAGCAGTGCGTTCGGGGCGACGCTCGGATGGACGAACTTGAAGTAGAGGGCCATGACGAATGAGACCACCATGGCGGTGATTTCGCTGAAAGCGTTGACGCGCCACCAGAACCAGCGCAGTAAGAAGATCAAGCCCGTGCCTGCTCCGATTTGCAAGAGAATTTCGAAGCCCTGCAAGGCGCTGCCCAAGGCGAAGGAAAGCGCGCAGGCGCATATCATCAAAACGACCGTCGCCATTCGCGCAAACAGGACATAATGTTTTTGATCGGCGTCCGGTTTGACAAATCTGCGGTAATAGTCATCGGTTAGATACGATGCCCCCCAGTTGAGGCAGGTGCTGATTGTCGACATATACGCGGCAGCAAGCGAGGCGATCACAAGACCCAGCATACCGTGGGGAACGAAGGTCAGCATGGCCGGATAGCCCAGATCGTGGGCGATGAATCCTTCTTCCAAATCGGGGAACCGCATGCGGAGATCGTCAAGGGTTGGAAAAACGGCGATAGAGCAGAGCGCCACGAGAATCCACGGCCAGGGGCGAACCGCGTAATGGGCCACGTTGAACCACAGGGTTGCCAGGAGTGAGTTTTTTTCGTCTTTCGAGGCGAGCATGCGTTGCGCAACGAAACCGCCGCCGCCCGGTTCGGCTCCTGGATACCACACGCTCCACCATTGGATCGCGAAGGGGATGATGAAGACCGGCACAACCTCTTCCCAGCGGGTAAAATCGGGAAGAATGGAAATCGAGTTTTGCACTTCCGGATGGCTGAGCAGGCCACTCAATCCACCGACTTTTTCATGCGACAACGCATAATAGGCCGCTCCGATGGAGCCGGTCATGGCCATGACGAACAGGAATAAATCCGTGACGACGACGCCCCATAATCCCGCAGTACTGGAATAGATTGCCGTGATGATTCCGCAAATCAGGACAGTTGTATATTTGTTGAAACCGAGAAGGATTCCAGATATCTTGATCGCCGCCAGGGTGACGATGGCCATGACGATCACGTTGAAAACGAATCCCAGGTAGATTGCCCGGAAACCGCGCAGAAAAGCCGCCGCTTTCCCTGAGTAACGTAATTCATAGAACCCGATATCGGTCAACACTCCTGAGCGCCGCCAGAGTTTGGCGTACAAAAAGACGGTCACCATACCGGTCAACAAAAACGCCCACCATGCCCAGTTGCCGCTGACTCCGCGTGTGCGCACAAGGTTGGTGATCAACATCGGGGTATCGGTGGCGAAAGTGGTCGCCACCATCGAGGTTCCGACCACCCACCAGGGTAAATTCCGGCCGGAGACGAAAAATTCGTCGATATCCTTCCCTGCCCTTCGCGCGAATATCAATCCGATGGATAACGCGAGGATGAAATAGCCAAGAATGATGAACCAATCCAGTCCGTTGAGTAGCATGGTTTTCCTTTTACGATTTCATTATTGCAAACAAGCATTCATATCAGGTCTTTCTGCGAATCCTTCAGGGTGGAATTTATAGGTTGCAATCTTTTCTATCATATACAATCACGTTGGGGTAAATTCATACATAACATCAAATTAACAATATTTGGCTAAATCGAGCCTACCCTACATGGTAAGTCACTACTCGCATACCACACGGAATCCAACATTGAACACCTTGCGCCATTTCGGATAACTCAAGCGATAGGCAGAGCGGCAGCGGTTTAGATTGTCGAAGAAGGATCCGCCTCGTACTACCTTTCTTTCATTTCCTTCTTTAAAAAGATTGCCGTATTTCTGGTAAAAAGACGATGTCCATTCGGCGGCGTTGCCGTGCATGTCAAAAAGTCCCCAGGGATTGGGTTGGTAGGTGGCGGCGGGGGCGGTGACGACGGATTGGTCGTTGAATTGGGGGTTGCACATGATGGAGCCTTCTAGGACTAGGTGTTCCAGGCCGCCGGTGATTTGTTTTCCGTTTTTGATCATGCCGTAGCTGAACAGTTTGTCCGCGGTGTTTGCCCATTTGGAGGGATCGGCGTCTCGGGTTCCGAAATGGAAGGGAGTGGCGGTTCCGGCGCGGCAGGCGTATTCCCATTGGGCTTCGGTCGGTAAGGTGAAGTGCAGGCCGGTTTGCTTTGAGAGCCATCGGCAGTAGTCCATCGCTTCTTCCCAGGAGACGCGGACGACGGGTTGATCGGGTTGATCGAGGGGCAATCCGCGGTCATCGGTGCGGGCGTGGCGTTTTGTGTAGTAGCGGCTGTCATGGGCTGGGTCGAAGAGTTTGAATTGCTCGTTGGTGATTTCGCATGTGCTCATCCAGAATGGGTTTTCGATTTTGACCGTTTGGCAGGGATATTCATCCGGCTCGCCGTTCTCATCACCCATGATGAATTCGCCGGCGGGGATTTTCACCATTTTTATTTGAATTCCTGAGGGGTGAGTGATGGTTTTTGTCTCCAATTCCACTGGCTGCGGTTGTATTTCTTTTATCGTTGTAGAATCGGCCAGTGAGGCAAACATGTCTTTTGTTTCCGTTTGGAGAGTGGAAAGCTGCAATACGGCGTGTTCGGTTTGGTGCGGCATGTTCGGGATGATTTCAGGATCTTCTTCGGGGCCGCCGTACATTTTTCGGAGTTCCATGCGTCTTTCGTGTGCGTTGTCGGGAATGGGATAGACATCGCCCCAGGTGCCGTGGCAGGGACAGTTGAGGTCGATCCAGGTAACGAGACGATCCCAGGATTCGCCGTCCAGTTCCACTCCCTGATGGCCTTTGGCCAGCAGTTGAATGAGGGGACTGGTATCGGCTTGGTACTCACCGGGAACCAAGAGGCTAACATCGTCTTCGATACCGACACGGCGGACGTAGGGAAGCAAGGCGTCATAGGCAGGGGTGTATTTTACGAATGCGTTCGTATCTTCCAACATTTTGGGATGGAGCCGGTCGTGGCCTAATTTGCTCAAAGGTAATCCTCGAT
This sequence comes from uncultured bacterium, assembly GCA_964412555.1. GTDB lineage: Bacteria > Hinthialibacterota > Hinthialibacteria > Hinthialibacterales > Hinthialibacteraceae > CAYPPG01. Next base: position 36,999 of record CAYPPG010000063.1, on the reverse strand, counting down.
AATTCGGGAAGGCAGATGCGGGGCGCAGGTCGAGGGGGACGTTGCTGCGTCCATCGTGGCACTCGACGCAGTGGCGATTGAGGACCGGTTGCACTTCACGCTCAAAATCGAAACCGCGCGGGGGGCCGTACCACGGTTCGATCTCGCGGGGTTCGCGCAGGGCGGCAAACGACATTTTCTTCAAAGGTGCGTCGGAGGGACGCTCATGGCAGCCGACGCAGGAGACTTTTTCGCCCGGCATGGCAGTGAACCAACTGCGCATGAGTTGGACAGCGTTCCCTTCCCTGTCCAAAGGTTGAATGCTGAGCGGTGTTTTGGCCGGCACGCGAAAGATGGCGGAACCGTCATCTTCGATGGGGACGGTTCCGAGAATACGCATAACTTCCCATGGGCCGCCGCGGCCGATTTTGTCGGGGCCGGCGAGTCCGCGGTACCCGAAATGGTAGGCGATGACACGAAGGCTTTTAATTGTGCCTTTTGGAACTCCGGCCAGTCCTGGTCCGGCGTAGATATCCTGCAGATAGACGATTCCTTCTTTTTGGGTGGGATCGGTGCGGTCGGGGATTGCCGGCGGTATCGGGCGTTTTTGAAGGGGGATCGGTTCGAAGAGGCCGTAATCGGGATCTTCATATACTAACGTCAGATTGTCGAACACGTCGGCAAGATAGATTCCCCAGTTGGACTTTTCATCCAGCCATCCTGAAACGAGAAAATATTTATCGTTCAGTGGATAGGGATGGAGGAACTTCGGCCAATCTTGATCGACGAGGTTGTCGCGGATCATCGGATTGATCTTTTGATTGCGGCCGGAAATTCGCTGGATAAGTCCATCGGTTTCAAACCAGCCTTGGTTCGTGTCGATCAATACGAGCTGCCCCATGCGGTGGACGCCGTGATATCCGGAGAGGATGCAGATCAGTTTGTTGTTGCTACCCGGCAGAGCGCGGGGGAAGTAGAGTGAATTCGGGAACCAGGAATTGCTGCCGTAGATTGCGCGTTGGAAAGTGCCGTCCGGATTCATGACCATGAGTTCGCGCAGGAAGATGTGGCTGATACCGGTGTAGTCCCAACGGTTGAAGATGATCTGACCGTTATTCAGGATGCTGGCATGGAAATCGTGATCTTGGTCGAAGCAGAGCTGCTGCATGCCGGAGCCGTCGGCGTTCATGCTGTATAGATTCAAGACGCGGCGGATGCCGTGCCAGCAGGGAACGGATTGATAGGAGGCGGTGCTACCGAATACGATTCTGCCGTCCGGTGTGTAGCAGGCGTCCATGCAATCCACGTCTTCCGGGGCTCGTGAGATTTGCGTCAAACCTTTGCCGTCGGCGCCGATTTGCCAGATTTTCCAATTTTCTTTGTCGGATTGCGTAAAAAGAAAACGATCCGTATCCCAATGCAAGTCGACTTCACCGACATAGCCGCCGTTGTCGGGCCGGTAGAGAGTCGTTAGTTTCCCATTTGGACGAAGCGGATACAGGACGGCGATTTCGTTGTCGTATCCGAGGCGCTCGAGGGAGGAGTTGCATTCGTGGTTGGAAGGGAAACCGAACAGGCGGCCGGGAGCGTTGGAAACCCAGATGTTTCTTCCGTAATTCAGATTGGAATTGTGGGCGGCGTAATGGGCGCGGGCTTCTTTTTGTGTTTTTTTCTTTCGTTTGATGAGGAGGATTTTCTTGCCGCGCAGCAGGGGATTGGATAATAATGCCTCTTGCTGCAATTGTTGAAAGTTGCGTTGCCATTGCGGTTCGGAATAATCGCTCGATTCTTGGAGAATATCCAGGTGTTCGAGAAACTCTTGACCGAGGGGATATTTAGGGCCGTAGGTGTCGATCAAATCGTGGATGGCGGCGCGTAGGGTTTGGATTTGGTAAGGGCCGGCTTGATCGATTGCAAAACAAAGCGATGTCATCAAGAAAAAAGAATAAAAGATGATGATCGTTTTGTAAAATGTTTGTAGTAGCATCATGATTTTATCATGTCCTGTCGGAAAATTGAAGTTTTTGTCTGAATCAGGATGGCCAAGATTCAAGGATTTACAGGATTATTTTATAAGGTCCAGCCGTTGTGATACGGTTCTTGGACGTATTGGTTGGCCTCTTCGTTGTTCGTGAATTTCATGGCGTTGGCATTGTATTCGAGATTTTTGCCGGTGCGGATCGCGATGTTGCCGAGGAGGACATGTTCGGTTAGCGGGGCGGCTAGGTCAAAGTTGCAGCTGGCCGGTTCGCCGCCTTTGCAGGCTTCGAACCATTCTTTCCAGATGCTGTTTTTGCGTACCAACACTTTGGGAGGGGCTTTGAAGCGTTTTGCCCTGGATTCCGGTAACAGGCGCGGTTTGCCGCTATTGAGCAATAGAATTCCTTCCGTGCCGATGAGCATATTGCCTTCAGCCGGCCAATCTTCGTTGCCATCCAATTCATCCGGGCGGGGTGGTTTCAGGCCGCCGTCGTACCAGAAGAGTTTGACGGGGGGCATATCGGCGCGTGCCGGATATTGCCATGTCACGATGGAGGCCAATGGTGTGGTTTCCTCCATGACTTTCGTAGCGGAAGCGTGAACGCTGGTTGGATACCGTAGTTTCAAAGCCCGGAAGACAGCATTGAAGTGGTGGCATCCCATATCGCCCAACGCGCCAGTGCCGAAATCCCACCAACCGCGGAAATTCCAAGGGTGATAGACAGCGCGGCGGGGATTTTTGTTGAACAATTGCTGTAAGGTCAGATGATCTTCCGGCCACTCATCTTTGAATGGACGCTGAGGGGCCGGTCCCAGCCACATTTGCCAATCGAAGGTATCCGGGATGGGATCCGCCCCTTCCGGACGAACCATGCCTTGCGGCCAGAGTGGGCGGTTCGACCAGCAATGCACTTCGAGCACATCGCCGATAGCGCCGTTCCAGATCCATTCACATGTTGTGCAGGCGCGGTCATCGGTGTTCGAAGATGCGGTAATCTGGGTAGCGACTTTCATATCTCTTGCGGTATGCATCAAGACGCGGGATTCATGGATCGTGCGGGTTAGTGGTTTCACGCAGCAGACGTGTTTGCCTTTTTCGATGGCGGCCTTCACGATGATGGCGTGTGTGTGGTCGGGGGTGCCGACATAGACGGCGTCGATATCGGTTTCCGTATCGAGCATAGCGCGGAAGTCGCGGTATTTGCGCGCCTGCGGCCATTTACGGTAGGCGCGGGAGGCATATTCATCGTCCACATCGCAGAGAGCAACGATATTGTTCCCATCGGCGCAGCTACCCATCTGGCCGTATCCGACACCGCCGACGCCGACTCCGGCGATATTCAACTTTTCACTGGGTGATGGTTGTCCGGGGCCGCCGATGACTTCGCGCGGGACAACATCGACTTTCGACATGCTGCTGCAGCCGGTTGACAATGCTGCGGCAGCAGCAGTTGTGCTGATAAATTTTCGCCGAGATAAATTATTATTCACTTTCTGTTCGGATTGGGTGGATGAATTTTGGTACGAATTGTTGTTCTTTTCTTTCATGATTTCTCCCCAATGTTTTTTCCATTGTATTGCAAGTGGTTGGAAAATGCCATAGTTCTATAACCTGGTTTTTTTGTTGATTTTGTTTATTGTCGGAATCGGGATTGGCCAGGATTCAAAGATGAACAGGATATGCTTTATTGATAGGCAAGAACAAATATGACGAGTTATTAGCGATTCTTGATTGTCTTCTCGAATAGCCATAAAACACTTTCATATATTTCATCCTGGCCATCTTCTTATCCTGGCCAATCCAGATTCAGACAAATATATGGCTGCAGATTTCAACGAAATTTTGTTACGCCTATTTTCTTACAGATAGAGGAAAGTTGGCAGAGGGAACATTTGGGAGAAACGGGAGTGCAGAGGTTTTGTCCGTAGGTTACGAGGAGGTCGTTGAATTCGATCCAGTATTCTTCAGGGAGTTTTTCCCGCAAAGCGAATTCGGTTTGTTCCGGAGTTTTGGTTTGAATGTAATTCCAGCGGTTGCATATCCGGTGCACGTGAGTATCTACACAGATACCGGGAAGATTGTAGCCAAGGGTGACCACCAAATTCGCTGTTTTGCGGCCGACTCCTTTGAGTTTCAACAATTCTTCGACGGTATCCGGAACATTGCCTCCATAGTCGCGGAGCAAAACACGACAAATTTCATGCAATTGCCGGGCTTTTTGGTTGTAAAAGCCGACCGGATAGATGATTTGCGCAAGTTCCTGGTCGGGTATGCGCAGTAATCCACGCGGCGTTTTCGCGCGTTTTCGGAGCCGTTTGAAGGCTAAAGCGGTGGTTTCGTCTTTGGTTCGCAGGCTGAGAATGCAGGAGACTAAAACATCGAAAGCGTTCCGATTCTTTTCGGCGACAACCGTCACCGCCGGGGGTTTCCATTGGGGAACAACTTTGCGGAGTATGTGAACCGCTTCATGAATATCGATGGGATTCAAAGTACCGTTTCACTCCATCACATATTGGAATGTTTTCTTATTTTGTTGGTAGAGCAGGCGTCCTCGCCTGCATCGATGGGGCATTGCCGGTTGGGGCGGTTCGCGAACCGCCCCTACGAGAACGATTCCGCCAGGGCAGACCTGATATCTTGCCCTGGCTGCCCTCTTTCAATTTTCATCTTCGTGCGTAAGGTGAGTTACTAATTTTTAATTGGGGTTAACACTATGTTTCTGTAATGGATTTCTCCGTGATCGCCCTGGAGATAGATCGGGCCGGGTTTGAATTCATCGGAGGTCAATGCGCCGCCGGTACAGCCGTGAACCGGTTGATTGCGAATGATCGTTTCTCCATTCAAAATGACGGTGATGTGCCGTTTCCACAGTGTCATGTCGAGTGTCTGCCATTCGCCTGCGGGTTTTTCGGCGCTGGCGTTCGGGGTAATTCGGCTGTAAATGGCGCCCATGTTGTGAGAGTCGAGGGGACGTCCGTATGAATCGGACACTTGGACTTCATACAATCCACGGAGGTAGACACCGCTGTTGCTGCCTTTGGGGACTTTCACTTCCAGTCTCAGGTTGAAATCTTCGAATTCCTGCTCGGTTCTGATGTTGCCATAGGGAATGTGTGGTTCGCCTCTTTTTTGAACGGGGTAATTGGAGAGCACACCGTCTTCCGCTTTCCAACCATTCACGCGATTAGGATTGAGCAGTTTCCAACCATCCAAATTTTCGCCGTTGAACAATCGGAGGGGATCGCCGTATTCGATGTCGGAGAGATCCGGAGAGGGCGGTGGCGGTGGAATTCGTTTCCCTGTGATATCGCCTTCGGTCATTTGTAAGCCTTTGGGATCTTCTGTGTAGACTTTTCCTTCCAGTTGATCGCCATTGACGCTAAGAATAATGTGATTGAACAATGTCGAAGTCCGGATCGGCTTTCCTTGAGGATCTTTTTTGCGAACGATTGTTCTGGCGTGTCGTGTCACTTTGATTGTATCTTCGTCAACCATACAGACATTCACTACAGGGACTACGCTGCCTCCGTACCAGAGAAGATCCGCATCGATATAGCCGTTGCCCTGCCAGATGCTCAACCAACCAGGGCCATCATTGGGAAGGGTTAACGCCCAGTTACCGAAAAAAGGATTATCGGCAGCATTGGCCATCATCGGTAAACAGGCCAAACCTATAGCCACGATCAGCAATGCACCTTGTTTTCTGTTCGTCATATCCTTTGCTCCTTTACTCATTAAAAAAGTGTCAATGTTCGAAAATCAGTATCTATGAACTGGGATAACGGATCAAGGTATCCAATTGCACCGGATAGGCGAGCAATCGTTTTGTTCTCATTTTTCAATGACTTATCTCAAGCTTACATCGTATAATTAGTAGTAATTCCTAAAGGCCATCAAAGAGACTATTTGGCACAGCATGTGATTTTTGAATTTGCGTACTCGTGCCATTATGGCTCAAAATCATTTGGACAAGTCATTCGAACGAATCATTGTTCCGTCATATTTTTATGCTATCCATTTGATTTCAAAGAATTTAGGTAAAAATTTCATTTCTGGAATACAACTTGCTCGGGAAAGGAAAAGAATAATTATGTCTACAATCATGAAAATGATGAATATTCGCAGCCAGTTAATAACAATGAGTGTAACGTTGGCGTTATGCGCGATAATTGGTTTGAATGCCGCCGCATACGATAGACGTACACCTATAGTGGAAGCGGTGGAAAAAGTTTTGCCGACGGTTGTGAATATCAGTACGACGAAAAATGTGACGGTTGATGTTTCGCCTTTTCCATTTCGTTTTCGGTCACCTTTCTTCGATGATTTGTTTGAACAAACCTATAACCTTACCGGTCTTGGTTCGGGAGTTGTTATAGAAGGTGGTTATGTGGTAACCAACAATCATGTCACGGAATACGATTTCGGACCGGCCGATAAAATTTTTATCTCTTTTTATAACGATAACACCACTTACGAAGCCACGATCATCGGTTCCGATCCGGTGGCGGACATAGCCATTTTGCGGATCGAAGGAGATCCGCCGAATCATTACCTCCCGTGGGGCCGTTCCGACGATCTCATGATCGGTGAAACGGTGATCGCCATCGGGAATTCCATGGGTCAACCTTTTACGGTAACGGATGGGATCATCAGTGCGCTGAATCGGAGCATCGAAGATGAAAAAGGCCGTCATCTCTATAATTTGATTCAAACTAATTCGGACATCAACCGAGGCAATAGTGGTGGCCCGCTCGTCAATATCAATGGTGAATTCATTGGATTGAATACGGCGATTTTATCGCCATCGGGGGGATCAATCGGTGTCGGCTTTGCGATTCCGGTGTCTCGGGTGAGAAAAGTCTATGATTATTGGGTGAATAAAACGCTCTCCCTGGAAGATCAAATCGGATTGATGATTTGTGATTTGACACCGTCTTTGGAACGATTCTTTCGCAGTAATTATCGATCTTTGGCTCAGCAAAAAAAATTAGAGGGCGTTGTCGTTGCCGAAGTTTCTCCCTCTGGATTGTGTACCGGAAAAATAAGGAGCCGAGACATTATTTATGAAGTCGATGGAAAACCGGTCAAGAACAGTGTCAGTTTTCTTGCCTGTTTGGAAGAACATAAAGGCAATCAACTCGAATTAGGCCTTATTCGAGAAGGGAAACACGAAACAATATCGATTCCAGTTCCACAGCAGGAAGTGGAACGTTATTCATGGCTTGGAATGGAATTGCAGGGACTCGATACGCCGTGGAAACGAAGATACGGTATCGAAGAACAAGATCACGGATTGGTAGTACTGTCCGTGGAACCGAACAGCGCGGCTGAAAAAGCGAACATTCAACGTGGAGATATTATTACATCCATTGAAAAAAAAGAATTAAAGAAATTGGATGAATTGAAACGACTGGTTCGTTCAATCCGCCCTGGTGAAACGATCCTTTTGGAAGTTTATCGATTGGTAGATACACATTGGGGGCGGTATTTATTAAAAATGAAAACGGAAAACATGCTCTAAATGAGCAGAACAGAAGCAAGCACATAATGTGCTAACGATACATTCAATTTATTCAAAAAGAATAGGATGGTACCCATGCAAAAGAATGTATCCACACCCAAGTGGGAAGATTTCACAAAGACAAAAAAACCAGAAAATATGGAAACGAAAAACACGGTGGAAGAAAAGCGAAAAGAGGAAGAGCAAAGAGAGCCGATTCCGGAAGAATCTGTCGAGCCTGCAACCGAGAATGAGACAGTACTGGAAACCCAGGAAGCGACAGAGGAACAAGAGGAGCTGTCTGAGGAACTTGTGGAACTGGCCAAGGTGAAGCAGGAACGAGATGAGTATTTGAATCATTTGAAACGGCTTCAGGCTGAATTTGACAATTTCCGCAAACGAACCCAAAAAGAGCGGATTGAATTGAAAGAGTATTTAATCGAAGACATTATGCGAAAATTGGTGGAAGTCGTTGAAAATATGGAGCGGGCGCTTCACCCGGACAATCAGACAACCGACATCGAATCGTACCGTTCCGGTGTAGAAATGGTTTACAACAAAATGATGAGCATCTTACAGGAATATGGATTGGTTCGGCTCGAATCCGTGGGAAAACCATTCGATCCTCGCTTTCATGAAGCGGTCATGAATATAGAAACGGAAGAATATGAACCGGGAACCGTGGTAGCCGAATTTACTCCAGGTTATTGTTTGAAAGACCGAGTGTTACAAGCCCCCAAGGTGCAAGTCGCTACGCAACCGGCGGAGAAGAAAGAGGAACAATAGGAAGAGAAATATTGGGAGCGCGGACATCCCTGTCCGCATTTTTAGCGCTCAAGATAACGAAGGCGCACTCCATGCGGGCAAAGTGCCCACGCTCCGACCAAATGAATAGAACAAGAAAGAAATAACGATAGAGGAGAATGATTATGGGTAAGGTTATAGGAATCGATTTAGGCACAACCAATTCTGTTGTATCCGTCATCGAAGGAGGAGAGCCGGTTGTTATAACCAATGCAGAAGGTGGACGCACCACCCCTTCCGTGGTTGCCTTTACGGATAGTGGAGAGCGGCTAGTAGGCCAAGTGGCCAAGCGGCAAGCAATCACAAATCCAGCACGGACTGTTTTTTCGTCGAAGCGCTTTATCGGCCGCCGGTATTCGGAGGTCCAGGAAGAGATCAAAAAAGTACCGTTCAAAGTCGAAGCCGGGGCGGAAGATAATGCCATTTTTCGCGTTGACGACAAAACATACAAACCGGAAGAAATCTCGGCTCGCGTTCTTCAAAAGATGAAGCAAACCGCAGAGGATTATTTAGGGCAGGAAGTAACGCAGGCCGTCATTACGGTTCCGGCGTACTTTAACGACAGCCAGCGGCAATCCACCAAAGATGCCGGCCGTATTGCCGGATTGGAAGTTCTGCGAATCATCAACGAGCCGACGGCCGCCGCATTGGCTTACGGTCTCGATAAGAAAAAAGAAGAAAAAATCGCCGTGTACGACTTCGGTGGCGGAACGTTCGATATATCCATTCTCGAGCTCGGTGAAGGTGTCTTTGAAGTCAAATCCACCAATGGAGATACGCATCTTGGCGGTGACGACATCGACCAAGTTGTCATCGATTATATTGCCGATGAATTCAAAAAAGAAAGCGGAATCGATATCCGCAATGACCCCATGGCTTTACAGCGATTGAAAGACGCGGCGGAAAAGGCAAAATGCGAACTGTCGAGTACCTTGGAAACCTCTCTCGATATTCCCTTCATTACAGCGGACGCTTCCGGTCCGAAGCACTTGCAGATGAAGCTTTCCCGTTCCAAATTCGAGCAGTTGGCGCGTCCATTGATTGATCGAACCGTGGGACCGTGCAAAAAAGCGCTGAGTGACGCCGGTCTTCAACCATCCGATATTGATGAAGTAATCCTTGTCGGTGGCTCAACACGAATTCCTCTTGTTCAGCAGTCAGTGAAAAACCTGTTCGGTAAGGATCCTCATCGAGGCGTCAATCCGGATGAAGTGGTTGCAATCGGCGCTGCTATTCAAGCGGGTGTGCTGACAAAAGATGTGAAAGATGTCCTTTTGCTGGATGTTACTCCGCTGTCTCTTGGGATTGAAACTCTCGGCGATGTGTTTACCAAATTGATCGAAAGAAACACGACGATTCCGACACGGAAAAGCCAAATCTTCTCGACCGCGGCGGACAATCAGCCGGCGGTGTCCATTCATGTGTTGCAAGGCGAGCGGGAAATCGCTTCTCAAAATCGGACGATTGGACGATTTGATTTGGTGGGTATTCCTCCGGCGCCGCGCGGGATTCCTCAGATCGAAGTGACGTTCGATATCGATGCGAATGGAATTCTTCACGTTTCCGCCAAGGATCTGGGAACGGGCAAAGAGCAAAAAATCCGTATTGAATCCTCCAGCGGACTTTCGGAAGATGAAATCCAAAATATGGTGAAAGACGCTGAGCTCCATGCGGAAGAAGATAAAAAGAAACGCGAGGAAGCGCAAATCCGCAACGAAGCCGATGCCTTAGCCTATTCGACCGAAAAATCGTTGTCGGAATACGGAGATAAAATTTCCGCAGAAGAGAAAACTTCCGTCGAGAATGCCATTCAGGAACTGAAAACAGCCCTGGAAGGGACTGATATAAACGCCATTCGCGAGAAAAAAGAAGCGCTGGAACAAGTCAGCCAGCGGCTTGGGCAGGCCATTTATGAAGAAGTCGCCAAACAGCAAGCCGCTCAGCAAGCGGCTGGTGGCGGAGAAGGGGAAGCCGGTCCTTCCGCGGATCAGACACAGTCTCAAGCAGGAGACGAGTCCGGCAAGACTTCCACATCCAATGACGATGTGGTGGATGCGGAATATACGGTGGAAAAAGACAATTAAACCTATCGGGCATCCGGCTAACACAAGCGGGCACTGGTCAAAAGTCGCATTTCTTGATATTTATTCAAGAAGAGAAGGAAGTATCGTTTCTTTTTGTTCCACACTGGTTGGTTGGAAGAGCATTTGATTTTACAATGCATGTCCGCCTGTCGCCGGAATGGGACATGCGCAATTCAAGAGAATCAGGAGGATGAAAGTGTAATGCCGACTTATGATTATCTCTGTAAGAAATGCGGATTTGAATTCGAGCAATTCCAATCCATGAAAGATGACCCGATTCAGGATTGCCCGGAATGTAAAACACACGGCAGTGTCCAGCGATTGATTGGATGCGGTGCGGGCATTATCTTCAAAGGCTCCGGTTTCTATGAAACCGATTACAAAAGGCAATCTCCTCCAACTGAAACCTCTGGCGAACAAAAAGAGACTTCCAAATCAGAGGATACATCCAAAACGAAGACTGACGATAAAACCGAGACAAAAGCCAAAAAGGAAACAAGCGGCACCAATGGCAAAGTAAAAAAGAAAAGCGCCGCTTAGAATCAGTGCATACAATGTTTTCCGGTGGACTGTTGAGATGGAGTGAGTTTCGAAGTGTATTGAAACTGGGAATGGGAATTTTTCTTCTCGCGATTTTGGTGATCAGCGGGAGAATGATGTTCCTATCCCATCATTATGTAACCGAGGCTCGAACAGCGGTACAACAAGGAAAAAGTGAAGAAGCACTCCACTCATATAATCAGTCCATTCGGAATTACTTTCCTGCAAATCCGTTCGTGGAGAGAGCGTTACAAGAAGTGGAGGAAATCATCGAGAAGTATCGCGCCGAAGGAAATCGTATAGAAGAAGAACGTGCTTTACGTGATCTTCGCGCTTCCCTTCTCTCGATTCGATCTTTCTTTCAACCGTATCCGGAAACTCTTCACGACATCGAAGCAAGGCTGCAGCAAGGGATGAATGAAGAACATGCTCGGAATGACTAAACAAAGCGTAATTCTGTGTCTGCTTGTCGGTGTTCTCAGCACAACGTTGTTCGCACTCGCTCAACCGGCTGAAGAATCCGATCAAACTGCGGCTGATTCTCCTTCGTTGGAAATCACGGTCTATACCGAGGGTCCGATTCCGAAAAACGTGAAAGCCGAAATCCCGTTTGAATGGCGGATCATTGTTCGTTGGTATGGAGAATTGAATGCGCTGGTTCCGGAAATCCAGAAACAGCCGAGTTTCGAAGGCGCGTCGGTCCTTACTTCATCGACAACATTGAAAAACGGTGTGGAAGAAAATCGCCGCTATGCGGAGAAAATTTACACGTATCGTCTCCTTGCAGAACAGCCCGGTCCAATGACAGTTGGTTCTGCCGCTATTCGGGTTCAAGAGGAAAGTGAATCGGAAGAGGAAGCCTACTTGACGACCAATCGAACGACCATTGATGTTCAAGCCGCACCTTTTTCGTTACGGCGCTTTTCCCAAAAAATATGGGAGAACAGGCTGATTCGCATTTTGATTGTGATATTTATTATCGTTGTGGTCACGATCGTTACTCTCATCTGGTCAATTCGTTTTCGAAGGCAAGTTCCTCAACAACCTGTCGAAGAGGTGAAATCTCCATCGGAAGAAGCGTTGGAATCCGCAACACGAGCGCGGATCGAAGGAGATATGCGAAAATATGTCCAGTCGTTGGAAAAAGCCGTGCGATTGTCATTTGAAGAACGATATCCGGATGGAAACGATGTGGACCTATTCAGTTATAAAGAAAGGATCGAACCGGAATTTCAACCGATTTTCGAGCGGTTTTTCCGGTTTTGTGAAGAAACAAAATTTTCACCGGTTACTCCCTCACCGGATGTGTTGGATCAGGCATGGAACGATGCGAAGCGATTGATGGGGGAATGAAATAGGGATCGTACTATGGTTGCGTCATAGATCAAATATCGTGGGTAAGGAGGACAGAGTTCGTGGTCGAATCAACCGCCACTTCCAATCAAGATATTCGAGTTCTGGCAGAAAGAATTCGGGAAGAAAGTGCATTTATTCCGATTCTATTGGGACAGATTGAAAAAGTCATCGTCGGGCAGAAGTATATGGTCGAACGTTTGTTGATCGGTCTGCTTTGTGGCGGGCACGTCTTGCTCGAAGGAGTACCCGGTCTGGCGAAAACGCTGACCATCTCCACCTTGTCCAGTGCGATAAGAGCGTCTTTTCAGCGGATACAATTTACACCGGATTTGTTACCCGCCGACTTGATCGGGACGATGATTTACAATCAACAAACCGGTGAATTTTCACCGAAAAAAGGGCCGATCTTTGCTCAAATCATCCTTGCGGATGAAATCAACCGTGCTCCGGCAAAAGTGCAAAGCGCCTTATTGGAAGCCATGCAGGAAAAACAAGTCACCATCGGGGACAAAACCTTTCCGTTGATGGCTCCGTTTTTGGTGCTTGCCACACAAAACCCCATCGAACAGGAAGGCACCTATCCGCTTCCGGAAGCGCAGGTTGACCGTTTCATGCTCAAACTCAAAGTGACCTATCCCAGCAAAGCGGAAGAACGAATCATCCTCGACCGCATGACCGGCGAAGAGATTATCGAACCAGAAACGGTATTGGAGCCGGAAAAAATACTGGAGGCACAGCAACTCGTTCGTCAAGTCTATGTGGATGCAAAAGTGAGAGATTATATTGTGGATGTCGTGTTCGCGACCCGAGAACCGAAAGTCTATAACATGGATATCGGAGATTATATCGAATACGGTGCCTCCCCCCGCGCCACCATTTATTTGACCATGGCCGCCAAAGCTCACGCCTTCCTGCGGGGACGAGGATATGTGACACCGGAAGACGTGAAATCGATCGGTATGGATGTGTTACGCCATCGCGTCATTCTCAGCTACGAAGCCGAGGCTGAGGAAATGACACCGGAAGAAGTGATTCAACATGTGTTCGACCATGTAGAAGTTCCATAATGCGCAAGCGAGGCTTGAAGAACGGGAGACCATCAATCCGATCATTTTGACAATCAAAGGAAACTAACTGAAGCGGAAGGGAAGTACGATTGCCTGGGAATAAACCGATGCTCGTTTCGATCGTCGTTCGTACCTATAACCGGCCCGAGCGGCTGCGGGAATGTTTGCAGTGTCTTTACAAGCAGACTTATCGGCCGTTGGAAATCGTTGTCGTGAACGATGCCGGTGCGGATGTTGCGGATATCGTATCGGATGAATTGGGAGAACTTTCCTATCAATATATGCAAAATCCAGAAAACATGGGCAGAACCGCTGGGCTGAACATTGGCGTGGAAGCGGCAAAAGGCAAGTATGTATGCTTTGTGGATGATGACGATGGGGTATATCCCGACCATGTCGCCACTCTTGTCGAAGCGGCCGCTCCCGAGCAATTGCCGGTTGTGTATTCCGATGTGTTGAACGTAACCTTTGTCAAAGACGGCAACACGGGAGAGTGGAAACGAGCCAAAGAGCAGCTGATCTATTCTTTCGATTTCGAACGGGATAATTTTCTATTGGCAAACTATATCCCTATCACTTGCCTGTTGATCCGTAAAGATTGTTTCGAGGCGGTAGGTCCCTTCGATGAATCTCTTTTGATCTATGAAGATTGGGAATTTCTCATTCGTTTGTCCCGAAAATTTCCGTTTCAACATATCCGCAAAATTACGGGAGAATACCGCCGGCGTGACGACAACTCGAATATTCTCGAAAAAGAATCTTATCCTTTCAACGAACGGGTCGTGAAACGCCGTTATATGGAAGACCGCCATGCCGCGTTCGACCCGATTTTCAAACGCACGTTTCAACAACAGCGGGAGATCAGGCAGCGGGCAGCCCAATTCGATCAAACGCTGCGCCAAGCCAATCAACTGCAAAATCAATTGGCTGAAGCGCATCGAATCATCAATCGATTGCAACAGGAAAACGCCCAACTACGGTCGGAGAAATTGAAATGATTCCACGCGATTTGATTCGCCAAATCCGCCGGATTGAAATCCGCACGAATCGAATGGTCAACGACGTCATGGCCGGTGAATATCATTCCGTCTTCAAAGGACGCGGTGTGGAATTCGAAGAAGTGCGGGAATACCAACATGGGGATGATATTCGCACGATCGATTGGAACGTCACGGCGCGTATGGGTGATCCTTATGTCAAACGTTATCGGGAAGAACGGGAACTCACCGTCATGTTGGTAGTGGACGCATCTTCCTCCAGCCTATTCGGTACGGCTCAAAAGATGAAAGGTGAACTGGCTGTCGAGTTATCGGCTTTGCTGGCATTCTCGGCAATCAAAAACAACGATCGTGTGGGATTGATCCTCTTCACGAATCGAGTGGAAAAGTTCATTCCCCCCAAAAAAGGGAAAAAACATGTCCTGCGTCTGATCCGGGAACTTTTGTGTTTCGAGCCTAAAGGCGGCTCGACAGATATCAAGGAAGCGCTCGATTTTATGGGGATGATATTGAACCGCAAAAGTGTAGTTTTTCTTATTTCCGATTTCATGAGCAGCGAGTATGAGGAAGCGCTGCGTATCACCAATAAAAAACACGATTTGGTCACCATAAGTGTTACGGATCCGCGCGAAGTGGAAATGCCCCCCATCGGATTCCTCGAGCTCGAAGATGCCGAAACCGGTGAAATCATTGTTTTGGACACCTACAGCGAAGGATTCCGAACCAAATTTACAGAAAACGCGGAGAATGAAATCGAACGACTGAAAATGGATTTCAAAAAGATGAAAATCGATCATGTGCCTATCCGAACCGATAAATCCTACATCGATCCACTGGTTCGTTTCTTTCAGCAACGGGCACAGAGATATTAATACGGGATATGCATGGCAAGGCTGCCCTGGCTTTACATCAGCACCGGGTATGCAGGGCAAGGGAAGTCTGCCCTGTCTTTATAGCGCGTACAGAGAAATTGATATAAGAGTTAACGAGGGAAGTGAACATGAAAGACATCATTGTTTCGACATTGATCATCGTTTTGCTGATTTTCATTTTGTCGGTGCAGTTTCTCAGTGGCAGTGGAGGAAGCGCTCCAACGCCGATTCCACCGGAACAAATTCGTTCTTATGCGGCGGCATTGGACAGCCAAGGGCTTTATGAGCAAGCGGTGGAGGAATATGAAGAGTATTTGAACGTCGCGCGCATCCCCGCTCCACAGCGGGCGAATCTTCTCTACCGCATCGGTACAATCTATCTCGATGAACTGGAAGATTATGAAAATGCGTTGGCTGTTTTTTTAAAAATCAGTAATCTCTACCCTCAAAGTTCAGTCGCCCGCGATGCGGAAAAACGTATGGTGCGTTGTTATGAAGGAATGAAACGCGGTTTCGACGCACAAAAGAAATTACAGCAATTGACCGATTTGGAACCGGAAGAGGAAGAAGCTGGAACCGGCACCGTGATCGCTCAAATCGGCGACCGAAAAATTACGATCGATCAACTCGAGCGGGAGATTGATTCCAAAGGTCAATATTATCGCCAAAATTTCAACACACCGGAGAAAAAGCTGGATTATCTCAAGTCCATGATCTTCACCGACCTGCTCGCCGATGCCGCTCGGCGCAAGGAGTATCACAAGGATCGGGATGTTCGGCGGAAAGTCAGCAATTTTCAACAAGAATTACTTGCTTCCAAAGTGTATGAGGAGGAAGTCCGTCAAAAGATTCAAGTCGCGCCGAATGATTTGGAATTGTATTACAAGGCCAATCTTTCCGAATTCACAGAACCGAAAACGGTCACCGTCGCGCACATTCAACTCGATTCGGAAGCAAAAGCGAAGGAAGTGAAACAAGAGCTCGATGCAGGAATGCCGTTTGAAAAAGCGGTGGAGGAGTACTCTCTCGACACGCGGACAAAAGCGAACGATGGACGATTGGGAAGTATCCAACAAGGACGGGATTTCATCCCTGGGATCGGGCAGAATCCAGAACTTGGAGAAACGTTGCTCTCGATGGAATCCGATGCGATCAGTGATCCTCTGCAATCTCCGCAAGGATTTCATATTTTTAAAATATTGGAAGTGAAACCGAAAAAACAACTTTCTTTTGAAGAAGCCAAACGGCAGGTCGAAGCGAAGGTCCGACAAATGAAAGAACAAACGCTGCAGCAAACATTGTTGGAACAGATGATGCAGGCAGAAAAAGTCAAAATCTTTGAAGATGTCTTGCGAAGAGAAGCAGCCACAACCGCTCCGGCGGGAAATCCATCATCGCAGATGAATCAACAATTTTAAACAAGTTGGTGATAGATAAGCAATAGGGAAAAAATAATACTCTTTGTGAATTAAACACAATTAATAAAAGAGCACTATGGGAATACAACTCACATTACTTCTATACTCTTTGGTTCACATTTGTGCCGCCGGCCCGGACATTGGCGCTGCCACCGGGGAAATCCAGTCTGCTACGCAGAAAATCCTGGCATCCCTGTATCCCGAAGTGGAAACCAGCGTGGACCGCAATGAAATCTTGATCGGGGACGTTTTCAATCTATCCATTACGATTACGCACGATCCTTCGGTTCGTATATTGGAAAAAGGAAAAAACTTCAATCTCGGTCAATTCGAAATCAAAGATATCGTTCCGGGAAAAGTAGAAAAACTTCCGAATGGAAAAATCCACCGAACCGATGTTTATAAATTATCGACTTATTTTACGGGTGAGTTCGTCATTCCTCCTTTCGATATCCGTTTCCAAACGGAAGACGGCCGAACCGGCTCTTTTTACACGTCTCCGATCACCATCAATGTCCGCAGTTTGACACCAGAAGAATCCGAGAATCTGGACATCCGCGATATCAAGAATCCTGTTCTCTTGGAAGGCCAAAGCCGTATGCCTTATGTGCTTGCTGGGGCAGGAATCTTACTACTATTGGCAGTTTTGGCATTGTGGTTGTGGCGACGATACAAAAAAAGAGGCAAACCGGTTGAAGAGACACCCCCTGTGCCACCTCATGAATGGGCGTACAGGGAATTACAATCGCTGCGAGAACGTCATGACTTGATCGAGGAAAGACGTTATAAGGAATTCGCTATTTTGTTGAGCGATATCATTCGCATCTATATTCAAGGACGATGGGGAATTCTAGCCATCGATTACACGACAGAAGAAATCTTGAATGAACTCGAGGATTTACAGATGGACGAAGAGATCTATGGGTCATTCCAGCGATTTTTTGAGGATTGCGACTTGATCAAATTTGCGAAATATGAAACGACTCCCGAAGCCGCGTCACAAATGATCGACGAGGCGGAAAACCTGGTGGACAAAACAAAAGATGAATCGATGTTGTCTCCGATCATGATCGACGGGATTGCTCCATTGCAATCCCATGAATATGAAACCTTGAAACAAGGTGTGGTGTAATGCGTTTTGCGTATCAAGGATTTTTACTGTTACTAGTTATCATTCCCTATTTGTGGTGGCGATACGTCTATTGCAAGGGAACGGCTCCGCTTCTCTATTCGGATATCCGAAGAATCAAGCAAGTGTTTGGAGTCAGTGGAGTCCGCCGGCCGTTGACTCATGCTGTCCGGCATTTGCTCTTCGGCGTGCGATTGATCGTCCTCACCCTTTTTATCCTGGCGTTAGCGCGCCCGCAAGCCGAACTATTGACAAGTGATGTATACACGGAGGGGGTAGATATCATGCTTACGGTCGATGTTTCCGGAAGCATGAATTTCATCGATCTCGATGTCCAAAACCGGCGCACCCGCCTGGAGGTTACGAAAGAAGCGGTCAAATCCTTTGTCGATGGACGGAAGTATGACAGGATCGGAATGACCGTTTTCGCATCCGATGCATTTCTTCAATGTCCATTGACCGTGGATTATGGGATTGTGAAAAATTTCTTGGATGATATCCGCATTGGGATGATCAATGAAAAAAGCACAGCGATTGGAAATGCCGTGGCGTCGTCGCTGAATCGGCTGCGTCATGCGGAGGCAAAGAGCAAAGTCATCGTACTCCTCACCGACGGTGCGAACAATGCGGGGCAGATCGATCCGTTGACGGCGTCGGAAATGGCTCAAGCGTTGGGAGTAAAGATTTACACCATCGGCGTCGGTGGAAAAGGAGTGCCGTTTATCTTGCGGGAAGATATTTTCGGGAAACAACTCGTTCCCTTCCCCGAAGCGGAACGGGTGGACGAAGTTACCTTGACTAAAATGGCGGATATGACCGGCGGCCGCTATTTCCGCGCCACCGACAAGGAAGGATTGAATGAAATCTTTCATGAAATCGACCAATTGGAAAAATCCAAAATCATCTCGGAAGGTTTACGCCGCTTTCGGGAACTTTTCCATTATTTCTTGATTCCGGCGCTCATTTTATTATTCATAGAAGTGGTATTGACACAGACTCGATTTCGGAAATTACCATGAAGTTTGGATCACATGAAATCTTGAACGCATTATGGCTCCTGCTGCCCCTCTTTTTCTTTCTGCGTTGGGCATGGAAGAAACGGCTGCAGGCATTGACACGCTTTGGCAATATTGAACTCGTCGAACGTCTTATGGCAGGTGTCAGCCGACAAAAACAGAAGGCGAAGCTGTGGTTGATTTTTTTCGTATTCGCTTTTTCCCTTTTTGCGTTGTCGCGGCCATTGTGGGGTCAAAAAGAGCAATTGTTGATTTCCCAGGGCCATGACATCATCGTCGCGCTCGATGTATCTCGAAGTATGTTGGCTGAAGATATCAAACCCAGCCGCCTGGAACGGGCAAAGCACGAAATTTCGGCATTGATCGACCGCTTGCAGGGAAATCGTATCGGAGTGGTCATTTTTGCGGGCGAAGCGTTCGTTCAATGTCCGCTGACGTTGGATTACGCCGCCGCTAAAATTCTATTAAGCGAAGTCGAGGTGGGATCGGTGCCGGTTCCGGGAACCGCCATTTCCAAAGCGATTGACAAATCATTGGAATCGTTCCCGCCCGGTGAGCGGGAATCGCGTGTTTTGATCCTCATCACAGACGGTGAAGACACGGTCGGCGAACCCAAGGAATCGGCGGAAGAGGCGGAGAAAGAGGGAATTTTGATTTACGCCATCGGCATCGGTGATCCGTTGGGAGTACCGATTCCCATCCGCGATGAATCCGGAAGTTTGAAGGAATATGTCAAAGATAAAGCGGGGAATGTCGTCACCAGCAAACTGGATGAAGACACACTGCGCAGCATCTGTTTAACGACCGGTGGTGCGTATTATCCTGTTCGAGCTGACAGTTTCGAATTGGACGCCATTTATGACCATATGCAGGAACGGCGAGAACAGCGGTTAATGGAAGAACGCTTTATCTCTCAAGAAGAACGGTTTCAATATTTTCTATTCCCGGCATTGGTTTTTCTTTTGATCGAAATGTTGTTATCGGACCGAAAACGAGTGAAACACCGGACCGTTGGCGGGTACCAAGCGGAACAAATACCACCCGCTGAAATTTCAAAATAAATTCAAGAGGCTATACTAATAGTTTTAGGATTATTTCACAATTTAATTTGTAGGATAGGCTCAAAGCAAAGCGTAGCCTATCAAAATAATATCACAAGAGAACTTTTCAAGAGGTGGTATCATGCCTTTTCAATTCTCAAATCGCTTAGCACTGGTTCTTCTTTGCGGTCTGGCATCGATGCAAATTGCATGGATCAATCCTTTGCGCGAGAAAGTCGAACAGGCTAATGAGATGTATTTCCAAGGCGATTATGAAAAAGCGATCCAGAATTATACCGATATCGCGGCTACATATGCTCCAGAATCGGAAGAATTGCATTTCAACATCGGGAATGCTTGGTTCCGGCAGGAACATTACGACAAAGCGATGGAGGAATTCCAGCAAGTCTATGGTTCTACGGATGAAATGCTGGAAGCGAAAGCCTATTATAACGTCGGGAATTGCCATTTCCGGAAGGAAGATTATGTCAAAGCGATCGAAGCGTATGTGGAATCGTTGAAATTGAATCCGGACGACGAAGACGCGAAATACAATCTCGAGTTGGCGAGACGAAAATTGAAAGAACAACTCGATAAAAACAAACAGCAGCAAGACCAGCAGCAACAGCAACAACAAGATCAGCAACAGCAAGATCAACAACAGCAGCAGCAGCAAAATCAGCAGAATCAAGAGGATCAACAACAAGAAGGGCAGCAACAACAGCAGCAAGAAGAAAAACAAGAACAACAACAGCAAGATCAACAGCAACAGCAGGAGCAACAAGAACAGCAACAAGCTCAACAACAAGCAGAACCGCCCAAAGAAGAAATGACGAAAGAACAGGCTCTTCAACTGTTACAAAGCCTGGAAGAAGATGAAAAACAAAAACGGGAAGACTATCGCCGCCATCAAGCCAAGGCGCGAGTCAATGTCGAAAAAGACTGGTAAGACATCCTTCATGATGTCTCGGAGCGAGTTCAAATGAGAAACCTGCAAAAGAAAAACAGATGGGGAAAAGCGGGATCGCTATGGTTGAATCTCGCGATCATCGTTTTTCTGATTTCGCTAGGAAGCGCCAGCGCCTATGCGAAAATTTCGATCAATGCTTCGATCCAAAAAAATGTGCTTCGGGTCGGCGAACGCAGCACTCTCACCATATCCGTCTCGTCCGATCAAGGTGAAAATCTAAGCCATCCCCAGATGCCCGAAATCGATGGCCTGTACATCCAATACGCCGGGGAAAGCACCAGCACCAATGCGGTGTGGAGCAATGGGCGTTTTCAGCGAACCGACACTCTCAATATCGAATACATCGTGACAGCATTGGAAGAAGGAAAATATACTTTAAGCACCATTCAAGTATCCGGTCAAAACGATCCGGTCAAGGCAAAACCGATTCCGATTACCGTTTTGGCGGGCAATGCGCCCAGCCCCACACGAGCACCCGGTTCCCTGCCCTCTCCTCAAACGGAAACCTATGGTGTGATTTTTGTTCTCCAACCCAATAAAACGGAAGCGTATGTCGGGGAAGAAATACAACTTTCCTGTAAGGTCTACATTCCGACAAATCGAGAAATTCGTCTGCAAAAACTGGATGACCGCAGCGGCCAGTTTCAGGGATTTTGGACGGAAATTTTCGATATGACCGACAAGAGGTATCAACGGCAGGTTTTATTGGAAACCAGTAATGGAAAACTCCCCTATTATGAAATCCCTTTGAAAAAATATATGCTGTATCCTTTGAAAGCGGGGAATCAAACCATTGAGCCTTTGTCACTTCAATGTCAAACTCCGACTCGAACCCGAGCCGGTGGATTCAGTTTGATTCTGGGGCGGATGACTCCGTTTTCCGTCAATACCGAGCCGGTGGTGATCAATGTCAAGCCATTGCCGGAAAACGGTAAACCGGAAACGTTCAAAGGGGCGGTCGGGAGTTCCTATCGATTGGAAAGCAAAGTAGATTCGAAGGAGATCAAAGAAGGCAACACGGTTTCTTTGATTGTTTCTTTAGCAGGAGAGGGAAATATCCGCAATGTTCCTCCGCCAGTGCTACCGGATTTATCCAAATTCGAGCAGTATGAACCAACCAAGCGTGAAAATATTCAACCGAGTGAAAACGGAGTCACTGGTCAAATCGAGTATGTGTATCCTTTGATTCCGCATGATGTCAATTCGAATCATATCGGAGCGGTTCGTTTTTCTTATTTCAATCCGCAAAAAGTTGAATATGTAACGCTGGAAACAGACCCAATCGATTTGACCATTTTACCATCCGGATTGAACGGTTTTCGCGGATCCGGTGTCGCCAGCGGTAATCGGCGTATGATTCGGAGAGTCGGTGAAGATTTTCGATTCAATGCGTTATCCCCACTAGCGCTCTCCTCGGTTTTTCTCCCTCTTTACCTCAAACCGAAATATTGGTTTCTACTTCTCACACCGATTGCCGTCCTTCTTCTGGCGTATATCTGGAAAAAGCAGCAGGATTTTTATTCCGGACATCCGGATGCATTGAAAAGCAAAAAAGCGCCTCGTTTGGCAGGGAAATTACTAGCAAAAGCAAAGTCGGCCTTGCAGGAAGGGGATACAGAGCAGTTGTATGCGGCACTCTGCAAAGCCATTACGGATTATATCGACAATCGTTGGAACGTCGCCACGGCGGGATTTACATCGGAGGAATTAAAGCGTTTGCTGATTGAAAAAGGAATTCCCCCTGATCATTCCCAAAATGTAATCCGAACATTGGAAGAATTCGATAGTGCCCGGTTTTCCGGTGAAAAGAGAGATCCCGAAATTCAAAAGCATGATTATTCGAAAGCGGAACAGATTCTCGCTTCGTTGATGAAGAAAAAAAGCGCTTCGTAAGGAAAACGCTCATGAAAAATGCGGTTCGATGCATAGCCATACTTTTTACAGTATTGATACTGTGGCAAGATGCGTCTACGCTTGAATCCTCCTCTCCCCTGGCCATTCCTCAGGGGTACAATACCAGCCTGAGCCGGGAAGAGATATTCAATCTGGCCAATGAATATTACCGAAATGGAAACCTCGAAAAAGCATTGGACGGGTACCTTTATCTTGCCGATTTAGGCGTGTCCAACGGATTTCTATTTTATAATCTAGGCAATACGTTTTTCCGGATTGGATATTTGGGAAAATCCATCCTTTGGTACGAAAGAGCGTTCCGTTATTTGCCGCGAAATGAGGATCTTCAACGGAATTATGAATACGCAAAAAACAACCTACTCGATGAAGAATTTCAAGTCTCGGATTATGGCGGAACGGTTGGATTCTTGATCGATCTGCATGAGACTTTCAATTTGCGGGAGAGTCTGCTTCTGACATTGACACTGTTATGGCTTTTGGTTGCCGTTGCCATTGCCATGCTTTTATGGAAATCGCAAAGAGTGAGAAATCTATTCAAAATTCCGTGCTGGATTGTCGCCATCGCTTTTACATTATCCATTTTATCGACCGGTTTAAAAATATATCATCATGAATTTGTCAAGGAAGCGATCGTGATCAGTTCGGCCGTTGAAGTGAAAACCGGCCCGGGCGAAACGTTTTCCACATCCTTTTCAATCCATGAAGGTACCAAGGTACGTGTCGTCCAGGACCAAGAAGAGTGGAAACGGATCGTGTTACCCGGCAACACATCTTTTAATGGGTGGGTCATGAGTAACACGATAGAAATTATATAAAAATAAAGTGGTGTTGTGATGCAGACCAGAGGTCTGCATCACAACATTTCAAGCAAGGTAACAATATCCAGAAAAAGAGAAATCGCAGTAAAACAAACATTGAAGTTGTTTTTTGCATAAGTTGGGATATCCTGTCCCCTTGGACTTTGCTACCGATGAAAACGGAAGACCCATAAACCGCCGCTTCTTTTACAATCGGCGGGAAAACAATTGTGTTTCAACAGTCTTCTTAAAAATATACAATAATTAGAAAGGATGGGTAATTATGGCAGCAAAAGAATTGATCTATGAAGATGACGCGCGATTATCATTACTCGAAGGAATCCAAAAATTGGCCCGAGCGGTCAAAGTAACCCTGGGCCCCCGCGGACGGAACGTCGTGATCGATAAAACGGCAGGTGCTCCCACGGTCACGAAAGACGGAGTCACGGTGGCCAAGGAAATCGATTTGGAAGACCCATTGGAAAATATGGGGGCACGATTGGTGCGGGAAGTCGCATCCAAAACCAGTGACATCGCCGGGGACGGCACCACGACTGCAACCGTTTTGGCCGAAGCGATTTACAAATACGGATTGAGAATGGTCACCTCCGGACATCACCCGATGGCAATCAAACGGGGGATCGACGAAGCCGCGGAAGCGGCTGTCGATAAAATTCTCTCGATGGCCAAGCGGATCAAAGACAAAGAGGAAGTCACCCACGTTGCCGCTATCTCCGCGAACGACGATCCCAAAATCGGCGAATTGATTGCGGATGCGATGGAAAAAGTCGGGCAAGACGGTGTCATCACTGTCGAAGAGGGCAAAGGTCTGGACTTGAACGTGGAAATTGTCGAAGGTATGCAGTTCGACCGTGGATACCTTTCTCCCTATTTCGTCACCGACTCCGAGCATATGGAATGTGTGCTTGAAAAACCGTACATTTTGCTATTCGAGAAAAAACTGTCTACCATGCAAGATATTGTTCCCTTGCTCGAAAAAGTGGCTCAAAGCGGGCGTCCCTTGTTCATCATCGCTGAGGATGTCGAAGGAGAAGCATTGGCTACTTTGGTCGTAAATCGGGTTCGCGGAATATTGAATTGCGCTGCCATCAAGGCGCCAGGATTTGGTGATCGCCGCAAGGCGATGCTCATCGATCTCGGAATTCTTACCGGCGGTCAGGTTGTCATGGAAGAACTCGGAGTCACCTTGGATGGTGTTACGCTTCAAGATCTCGGAGAAGCTGAGAAAGTCGTCATCGACAAAGACACGACCACCATCATTGAAGGCGGCGGGAAACAACAGGATATCAAAAACCGCGTAGAGCAACTGCGGACCATGATCATGGAAACCACATCCGATTATGATCGGGAAAAATACCAGGAACGGTTGGCGAAAATGTCCGGTGGAGTCGCCGTCATTCAAGTCGGCGCGGCAACCGAAGCCGAAGTCAAAGAAATCAAAGCCCGTGTCGAAGACGCTTTGCACGCTACACGCGCTGCCATTGAAGAGGGCATCGTCCCAGGCGGTGGAGTCGCGCTGATCCGCGCTACCAAAGCCGTGGAAAAACTCGAACTCGATGCCGAGGCAAAAATCGGCGCCGATATCCTCATCAACGCCATGATGGAACCGGCCAAACATATCGCCGACAACGCCGGGGAGGAAGGCTCCGTCATCGTCAAACGCATTCTGAAAGAAAAGGTGAATGTCGGATTCAACGCCTTGACCGGAGAAATGGAAGACTTGGTCAAAGCTGGGATTATCGATCCCGCCAAAGTGGTTCGGATCGCTTTGCAGAACGCCGCCAGCATCGCCGGTCTCTTGCTGACCACCGATGCCTGTGTCGTGGAATGCACTGAGGAGAACGAATAACGGGATATCTTCAGCCGCTTCCATTCTTGAGGTAAAATTCCCTTGACCAAAAAAGGGGAATTTTACAGGATATGAAACGCATAAATCATCCAATCGACAGCCCGTGGAGTTCCGCGGGCTGTTTTATTTCCCGGCATCCAATTATCACATGCATTCTATTGTTTCTCTTCTTTTGGACGTTCCGGTCTCAGTATTACTCCGGTGACGGTGATCAGCTAAGCCGCATGGTCGAAGCCGGTATCTGGATGGTACAGACCGAACTCGCTTCTCATGCAATTTTCCAATTGTTTTATCAAATCCTGCATCCTTATAACTGGGACGGATTGAAAGTCATCAATCTCGTTTCCTGTCTTGCCGGCGTCGCGGCTATTTGGGTCTTACTCAAATACAACCGCGAATATATTCGAACCGATCCGATTTGGGCATTGGGACTCTTCGCCTCCTCGGGTTTGGTTCTTTATTGTAATGGGCACACGGAATACTATACTCTTTTCCTGATCACTCTGTTTTACTACGGTTATGCCGGAGTGGGATATCTGCTAGGCCGTTTTTCCATGCTTCACGCCTCCTTGGCGTTTTCGGCGGGGGTATGGATGCATCTCGGCATTCTCTTTGCGCTTCCTTCCCTATTTGTTTTATTGTTGTTGAAACGCAACTGGAAGGATATTTCCCCCCTCATTACAGGATTGTCGCCAGTTTTTCTCGCTTATTTTTTAAAAACATATCACAGCGTTTTCGGAATCCATATCCAAGGTCTGTCCCCATCCGACAACTTTATCCCCCTATTTTCGGATCCGGGCGGCCAGCGTTTTTATACCATGTTCGAGTGGGGACATTTGGCCGATATCCTCTATGCTTGGACAATGCGATCCTGGATTTTTTGGCCGGCGATTTTCTGGGCTGTTTACATGGAAGGATGGCGAAGTCTTTTGAGGCCGGACCGATTGTTCTTGCTGGCTTATACCCTCTGTTTCACATTGTTCACATTGATATGGCATCCCAATCTCGGAATTCATCAAGACTGGGATTTATTTGCCATCGAAGCGGCTCCCTGTTTACTGCTTCTTCTCACATACTTGCCGTCTTTTTTACTCCATCATTTCTGCCGTATGTCATTGGCAGTCCCGGTAACCGCTTCGGCACTGATCATGTTTTCGTATATCCTGCAAGAGGCTCACTTTGAAAAGCGGGATTATGGAGCGGTCGAGTTTTATTTTTCCTCGCCGATGTCCCACAACATCACCTTCAACGGACATCGAAAGATCGATCCCCCTCAATTGACCGAAAGAGAAATACTTGATCCGTCCAGGCTTGCAGAAAAAATAAAAAAAGGTGGTGATCCAAAAACAGAATGGCTCCGCAATCAGCTATCTACAACGTCCCAAAAACGACTCTCACAATGGGATGCCAATACCACTCCTTCTCCCCAATTAGTGGACGCGTTGATTCGTGATTTGAACCGTCTCATCAATGGTCCGTTCCTATATGCGGAAAATCGTTTCGATTATCCATCTTTGCCGGAAGAACTTCAAAAAAGCATCAATCAAGGACCGGTGGAAGAAGAAGTATTTCCCCTCAATCGATTGTTGTTGGAAGAAATCTTTCCCGGAGCGATCGCGAAAAGTCAGCAAACAATCTTCATTTCGCCGATCCGGGAAGGAGTGTATAGTGTGAAAGTAATCGATTCGACGCATATGCGGGTTCATAATCTGTTTGTCTATGTAAGCGGGGATCAAGTCACTCATGTTCCGCTCAATACCGGTCCTGATCAAGGAAAAGGCTGATAACACGAATTTTCAAGAATCGAAGCGCTTCGTTTCCCCTTTATCCTGTCCTACAATGTTCTATTTAATCGGTTTGTCTGGTAATTCCATGCAAACAGAAAATGGCTTACAATGACCTTAACATTCCGATTACGAATAGAAACCAAATGATCCTCGAATTCAATCCATTCAAGTGGGAAAGGAGATAGGATGATGAACCATTGGAGGAAAGGACTTTTTTTATCATTGAAAATACGACTCTTGGGAGGGATTCTATTTTTCGCTTTGTGCGGGACGTTGTTGTTGACCGGCTGCGGCCAGAGCACGGAACCGGTTACACAAGAGCCAGAAGATCAAAAACCGGTCATCGCCGTGATTCCCAAAGGCACCGCTCATATCTTCTGGCAAGCAGTTCATGCCGGTGCTGTGACTGCTGGCAAGGAATTCGGTGCGGAGATTCAATGGCAGGGACCTCAAACGGAAACAATGAAAGAACAACAAGTCTCCATTGTATCCGATTTCCTTGTCAAACAGGTAGACGGTATGGTTCTTGCCCCGCAGGATCAAGACGCTTTGGTCCCCGTGGCGGAACGAGTCGCTCAACAGAACATTCCCTTGGTCATTTTCGATTCCGGTATCAATACGGATCAATATCTCAGTTTCGTCGCGACCGATAACTATCAAGGCGGTGTTCTGGCGGCCAAACATATGGGGAAACTTCTGGAAGGCAAAGGAACGGTAATCATAACCAAAGTCGATCCCGGCAGCGATTCGACCATCAAACGCGAACAAGGATTCGAAGAAACGTTGGCGAAAGAGTTCCCGGATGTCAAAATTGTCGGATCCGCTTATGGATACAGCGATCGTGAAAAATCCCGTGCCGCTACGGATGATCTGTTGGTTGCCAATCCCGATGTCGATGGATTATTCGGTCCGAACGAATCCAGCACCTTCGGCGTTCTGTTGGCGCTCCAAGCACGCGATTTGGTGGGAAAGAAAACTTTTGTCGGATTCGACTCTTCCGACGAACTGGTCGAAGCGTTAGGCAAAGGCTATATCGATGTGTTGATTTTACAAAATCCGTTCAAAATGGGATATGAAGGCGTCAAAGCGATCATACGTCATTTGAACGGCGAAGAAGTTCCCCGCCGAATCGATACCGGCGTGTATGCTGTGACTCCCGAAAATATGGACGAACCGGAATACAAACAACTTCTAAGTCCCGACCTGTCCATCTTACAGGAGGAATAGCCCATTGTCCGAAGCATTATTATTATCGATGGAAAATATCCACAAAGCCTTCGGCGCAACCAAGGCTTTGCAGGGAGTGAATCTTGAAGTGCTTCCCGGCCAGGTTCACATCCTGGCCGGTGAAAACGGCGCCGGCAAAAGCACACTGATGAAAGTACTCACCGGTGTTTATCAAGCCGATGAGGGTGAAATTCACTTTCTCGGTGAACCGTTCCAAGCATCCCACCCAAAAGAAGCGCTACAGAGCGGAATTGCAATGATTTACCAGGAATTCAATCTGGCTTTGCACCTCCCCGTTCATGCCAACATCTTCTTGGGGCATGAACTCGCGGCAAAAGGCGTTATCCATTTTCAAAAACAGCGCGCAGCCACGCGCGAAATATTCAATCGTCTCGACGCCGAGGTCGATCCGGATATCCCCGTCAATCAATTGGGAGTCGCTCAACGCCAGCTCGTCGAAATCGCCCGCGCCTTGAGCGTCGATTCGAAACTCATCGTCATGGATGAACCGACCGCCGCTCTTTCGGATAAAGAAACCAAGAAATTATTCGAGGTCATTCGCACCCTCCAGAAGGAAGGGGTGGGCATCATTTATATTTCCCATTATCTGGAAGAATTCGGTGAAGTGGGTGACGTGATTTCCGTCTTGCGGGATGGAGAACTCGTCAGTCACGCGCCTATGTCGGATGTTACACCCGACTTGATCATTCAACAGATGGTCGGACGCAAAATCGAAGACCTCTATCCCGACCATGAGTACAAACCCGGTGAAGTCGTGTTAACGGTCGAAGACCTCAGTAGTCCCAATGGCACACAACAAGCCTCTATGGAAGTCCGCACGGGAGAGATCGTTGGTGTCGCCGGACTTGTCGGAGCCGGCCGCACAGAAATGCTGCGCGCGTTGTTCGGCCTCGATCCAGCGGAAGTGGAAGCATTGACTGTCCAAGGTGTAATGGTTCTCCCGCCGAATCCTCGCAGTTTGACACGGCAGGGAGTGGGGCTACTCAGCGAAGACCGGTCCGGTGAAGGCTTGGCGCAACGGCTATCCATCGCGGATAACATGACACTTTCCGTTCCGGAAAAAATCAGCCGCTACGGGATTCTCTCATTTCCCCGGCAACGGGAAATCGCCGATCGTTTGATTGAACAAGTCGGTATCAAGGCATCTTCATCGAACCAATTGATCAACCAACTCTCCGGCGGCAATCAACAAAAAGTCGCTCTTGCCCGATTGTTGGGAGCGGATGCCCGCGTGTTGTTATTGGACGAACCGACACGTGGAATCGACGTCGGATCGAAAGCGGAAATTTATAAAATCATCACCGCTTTGGCCGAAGAGGGAAAAGCAATCGTGATGGTATCCAGCTACTTGCCTGAACTTTTCGGCATGTGCGATTCTCTCTACGTCATGACTAGAGGAAAATTGAGCCGGAAATACAAGACCGGTGAAATCGATGCGGATGATGTCATGGCTTTAGCCACCGGTATCACAGAGGAAATAAACTTTGAAAGATCATGAGGTAATCCATTGTCACAGCAAAGCGGTTTCAGTCAAATTTCAAAAAACATATTATGGCTATCGGGGAAGATCGGTCCTCTCATCGCCTTGATCGTCGTTTTGGGGATTTTCGGTTCGATCAATCCCTCACAGTTCTTGAGTCCGCTAAATTTAGGAAACGTTGTCGGCCAAACCGTCGTCATCGCCATTGCGGCCATCGGCATGACTTTCATCATCATCAGTGCCGGCATCGATCTTTCGGTTGGTTCTTTGGTCGCTCTTGCCGGTGTCTACGCCACTATG
The DNA here is from genome assembly GCA_964412555.1 of uncultured bacterium. Lineage (GTDB taxonomy): Bacteria > Hinthialibacterota > Hinthialibacteria > Hinthialibacterales > Hinthialibacteraceae > CAYPPG01. The sequence goes on along the minus strand of CAYPPG010000063.1, from coordinate 6,849 downwards.
GCCATCGTCAGCCTACCACTCGAAACCCCGTTTCAAATCTTTCTCGCCATCACATTCGGGATTTTCGTCGGCATTGTAACCGGCATTCTTTGTGGGTTGATCAACGGCGTTGTCATCACGTATGGAAAACTACCGCCTTTCATCGTCACGCTCGGTATGCTTGAAATTCTCCGAGGCACCGCGCTCCAATCCGCTCAAGGTCTCCCCATCACCGGCCTGCCGCGCGCCTTCGGACAAATCGGTAATGCCATGTGGACGATCCCGATAGGCGAGACGGTTATGTATGTCCCCTATTCCTTGGTGGTACTCATTCCTGTTGCGCTCATTGCCGGTTTTCTGCTTCGATACACCGTTTTCGGCATGCAGGTGTTCGCGCTCGGTTCCAACGAACAAACCGCCCGTCTTTGCGGCGTCAATGTCACCCGCGTGAAACTGTTCGTTTATATGATCGGCGGGTTGACCGCCGGGCTGGCGGGCATCCTTCACGCCTCCCGCTTGAACACAGGCCAGCCTTCCGAAGCTGTGGGGATGGAACTGGACGTTATCGCTGCCGTGGTTGTCGGAGGCGGCAGTTTGATGGGGGGTGAAGGTTCGATACTCGGTTCGGTCGTCGGGGCGTTGATTATCCGCTTCCTGCGCAACGGCTGCGTTGTTGTCGGTGTGACCCCCTTCGTCCAACGAATCCTCATCGGTTTGATTATCATTGCCGCTGTCTATGTCGATCAACTCCGGCGCCGAAAACTCAGCCAAGGATGATTTGATCGTTCTCAAACCATCGGCATAATTCCCCCTCCCATGGGTGACACCTTTATAATCGCTTCCGCGGTCGCCTCATTTCCTTTCATATCTTTGACGTAGAGGGAAAACTTATGTACACCAAAGGCCGTCGGTCCGTCCAATTCCTTTTCGAACTCCGACTGCCCTTCCATGATATTAAGCGGAATCTGCTGCCCGTCGACACTGAACCGTGTGCTGCGGATTCCATCGGGATCCTGGATGAATATATACACTCCATAGGGATCATCCCCTTTCAATTCCGTCCGGGAGGTGAATACCTTCGAGACAGCATAAACCAAAGGGTTCTTCTTCTGTCCTTTTAGAGTGTTTTGATCCAAATGCTCGACCACACAATACGGTTTGTCGATCCATGTTTGAATTCCAACCACCGCTACAATAACGACAATAATCAGTAGGATCAGTTTTTTGATACTCATTCCCTTTTCTCCACAAAATCAGTCGATTGTACACACTGATACTGTATCACAACTGCGAAGTGTTTGATGTAAAAAGTTGTATTGTTCATAGAAACTCTTATCATTCCAACGGTATCGTTCCATTACATAACATTTTCCACAAACAAGAAGTGGTTAAGAACACTCGTTATTCTCATGTGACAAAATTAATACTATTGCTGCATATTGTGATATTGACGCAAAATGCAACAACGAATGCAATATATATCATGCCTAATCATAAATTACAGTTCCTATCATTGAACATAAAAAAAAATGAAAAAAACACTTGACAAGAAGTTGTCTCTTGTTCTATAGTAAATGTATCATTCTTAGAGAATAAATGTTTAGTATATCAGTCAAGTTTGTAATGTTCATTCATGTTCGGGAAGGAACGGTATTCCCGTATTGTGTTGCAGGCGGTGCGGGAATGAGGGGGAATTGGAGCCTGCCGTTGGATTGAATTCTGTCTTGTGCTGTTGAGCGCGCAATGTACCGCCGGCATCTTGCCGGCCTTGATACCCGCATTGCGTCCATTTACCGGAAAGGATTGTTCGATGAATCAATAGGTCGTTCACCATTAAAAATGCAAGGGGAGCACATCGCCAAGGTTTGACGGCCCGATGCGATGCGCCCCCGGAAAGGAGGCTACCGATGGGTAGCCCACCAGCTGCTATTCAAGCATGGCTTTACTATGCTTGTCAAGCGATCGTTGCGCGCGTTGAGACTGTATTTTCACGTGCTCCTCCAAGTGGAACTGGTTTTTTATGTGGTTTCGCCAAAGCGATTTGGGCTGAAAGCAATTGAAACTCAAAAAAATCAGTAACTTGGAGAAAAATCATGAATGCAAAGCACAATTCTATCGCATTATTCGTTGTTGTAGTGACTTTAGTGATTGGGATTGCTTCCTCTGTTGAGGCTAAATTGATTGAAAATGTTGTCGATTTTGTTATGAATCGAAACAACCTCGAATGGATCGATTTCAATGAAAATGAAATTGTCCTTGACGGACCAGAAGAAAATTTAAACGTCGTACGGCTGCAAGACGATGAAATTCCGAGTGGGAATCCGAAAATGGGAACTTTTTATGGGAATCCATTATATGTGAGAGCTAGAGCCGATCTGCAACCGGGCATATATGGAGTCTTGGGGCGATACACTACTACCTTGCCGGAAAACCGCTATATCCAATTTCAAGGGATGGCCGAAATTCTTGCCGGCAAGGAAAACGGTGTCGTGGTTGCCCTTCAGGTTGAAGCACGCTCGAGACAAACTCAAGAGTGGGTAGTCGAAAGAACATTTTACGGTGAACAAGTGAATCTTGATGATTCCGAACGCAAGTTCCTTTCATTTCTCTCCAATTTGAGTCCGTGGGCCAATCAAGAAGTGCGTATTTCGCTCGTGTTGCGAGTAACACCAAAGTATCTCAACCTAAACGGTATAGAGAGACTCGAACCACAGGAGATATCCGCTCAATGGATTACTGCTGAAATCGTCAGTAGTCCGTTTCATGTCGTCATAGGCCCGAGTGAGAGGGTGGATATGTCCTCCATACTTTCGGGGAAACTCAGTGACCGTCCTTTCTTAAGGCAGGTTATACCCAGCACGACTATTTCGACATCCACCGAAACGGAAGAACGGATAATTGAGGGAGGTTTGACAGGCACATACGGGCATATCCAGCAACCCGACGCACCGATTGCGTCTTTCCTGACACCTGCAGGAGGTGGATATCCTTCACGGTTTGTCTGTTATTTTTCAACACGTTTGAATGATAATATGGAACCGCATGGAGGATCACACGACGCTTCGTCCCCGGAATGGGAATATGGAGCAAGTTCGCGAGTGGTCGATTTTGTTTACAAGCAGGGTGATAACCTGTATTCGGCGACGGTCAGTCAAATCACGAACGCCATTGAAATCAGCAATGGAACTGCTGTCGCCGTGCTTTCCCCCAGTGGAGATTCTTCTCTGGACTTCGATGACCATTATGCCGGAATTACAACGGCTGCGTCCAGTTATCTGAGTGATGATACAGCCGTGATTCACGCTTTTTATCACGCCGAAGATCACTTTCAATTCGAAGACGACGGCAGCGGGGATGAGCATAATGATGCGGGAGAAAACTATGGTACCCCTTACATGGCCAGTATCGGATATGCGCGGTCAGTTGCCGGAACGAACAACTTCGGTCGTGCGTTTTCGAAAGTGTCTAATACAAGCGGTGATGCGGTTATCACATATAATTTAAATGAAGAGCAGGTGTATTATGATCCGGCAGGCAGTCCTTCAGGTCAACCTTCATGGGGTTGTGGTTCGCCTTCACTTTATGCGGTGGGAAATTACTATTATCTGCTTTATACAACCTGGAACTGGAATAAAAACATAACCAGCGCTTCGAGAACAGTCGCCGCTGTTTCTCTTGCGCGGGCATTGAAGAGCGATGTAAACAGTACTTCCTACTCGACAAGCGCTAATCCCTGGAAAAAATTCGAGGAAGCGAATTCGACTTGGGATCACGCAGGCAACTATACGCAAGCGGGAAGAGGAGGGACCTTCAGTGCACTGATTAATGCGGTTACTGATGCGGTTACAGGTTTCCGCACAGATCAAGCACTCGATCCGAACAATTGGCGCGCCTATCCGAAACTCAGCTACAACGAATATCTGGATGCCAATTTTCCAGGTCATCAAATGGTGTTGATGCTTCAGGGAAGTGATGGGTTTTACCTTTACACTGCCGAAGATCTCGTTAATTGGGATGACGGGTTGAAAGTCATGAACAATCATAACTGTAATTATCCGACTCTGATTGGATCACAGGGATACGATGCTCACACGACCGAAGTCAACAAGCTTTTTTATTCTCAACTCGCTGATGGAGCAACTCATCTATATAGATGTAGCCTCACGATTGTTCTTGACTGATTGAAACTGAATATATTTCGGGTTTCAACATTACTTTTTTTCTGATTTCCCCAAACAGAATCCGGATTATTGTGGATTCTGTTTGGGTACTTTTGCTCAAGGAGTAAAAAAATGAAAAAATATAGTTTACTTCTAATTGTCTTATATTTTCTTCAAGTACCGCCATTAGCAATCGGTGATTCTATACAGCCAATAACTAGTTTTCAAATAAACGATAGTGCACTTTTTGAAGTTATGCCGCGTCAAGGAGTTTATTCAGGAATATTTTTTCTTAATCCAATTGATACAAATACAATTTCAATCATTGTCATGAATTTAGTGGCACTAATTGGTTTTGGAGCAAATGAGATGACTCCTGCAGCATATAAAAATAATGTAATGAATATTCAATCTTTACAAATCATTCATCAAAACCAAGGTTGGGCAGGTGATTTACCCTCCGACGAACTTATTCATGATGCCACTTCCGTGTTTATAAATGGAAATCAAATTAAAGTATTTGATGCAAAATTGGAGTGGGACACTGCACCAATTTATATAACAAATTCTATTGGAAGGGCTGCGATATCCCCAAATCAACAAAAAATTGGTGGAACCATACGTTATGTAATTGGAGATGGTCGTCAGGGACATGGGTGGGATGTTCCATTTATGTGGAGCATTATGAATAGTAATATGGTTTTCCTGGAAAATCCTGAAATTGAGCACCATAATATATATGATTATTCTACGACAACAATTGAAGTACAATTTTCACCCGATAGTCTATTCTTGCTCATTCGTGGTTTATCCGGTCCACCGGAGGGATGGCCATCGGTGGGTGTAACAACACAGTCATTTGTCTATCCAACGGCAAAATTAATTCATACCGAAACATTTCGATACTGGCAGGCGGACAAGGACGTAGCATTTACATCGGACAGCCGCTTTTTCGTCACGGAGCGGGAAGGGAAACCAGCCTTAGTGGATGCACTGTGGGATCATGTTTGGCAGTGGTATGACACCGGTGAGGAGATCATGACCGCTGCGACATTTTCACCGGATGATGAACGGTTGTACATCGCAACGGATCAAAATCGGATTTTCGTGTTTGAGAGTAATCTTCCGTCGGCCGGAATGGAAAATTGGGAGTTGTATAATAATTAGGATAGCCGGGTAGGGTGGGATGAGCCGTGCGAAACCCACCTTTCCGTATCTTCTATTGCAATTTCTAAAAAAGAGAGGCAATGTGATGATTCCTTTATATAAAATTCTTATCTCGTTTTGTTTCATCTACTTATTCACCGTCGGTGGTTATGCCAATCAGTTGGAATTGATATCAGTGAGAGAGGACGGAAATCCGTCAGGTGTGTGTTATCCTGGTTTGGATATAAGCAATGATGGAAGATATATCGTTTTTATTTCTCTTTCAAGAGGTATAGCCAGTGGATATAATTCCGGAGCGTATGATGTTTTTCTTCGTGACCGGCTGCATCAAACTACTAGTTGTATATCCAGCGGAATTGAAGGAGAATTTATTAATCTCGGGAGAGAAATTGAAAGCGGATTTTTTAATCCTTCAATGAGTGCAGATGGCAATCTCATCGCTTTTACATATGCACCTGGCGGAGGACTAGTAAACAAAGTATTTGCTTTCAATCGTCAAACACAAGAAATTATACCTGTTACGGATTATCATACCGATTGGTTGAAATGGGGGTGGTCACCGGATGTCAGTGCGAATGGACAATATATTGCCTATATTGCTGAAGGTACGTTCCTACATGACTTGAAAGAAAAAAAAACAGAGATTGTCTCACTCGAATCGGAAGGACAAGATATCGGTTCTTCGGAAATATGTTCGATAAATGCAAATGGCCGATATGTGGCGTTTCAAGCTTATTCTAGGATATTGAAACGAGAGTGTATATATGTTAGAGATCGGGAACTCAAAACAACAACTATGGTTTCGGTTTCTTCAGAAGGTGAACCGGCGAATTCGGATTGCAAGTCTCCCAAGATAAGTGATGATGGGAGATATATATTGTTTATATCTTCCGCTGATAATTTGTTGGGTGATGAGAAAGCACAAAGTGGATCAAATGTATATATTTATGATCAGATAGTAAAGAAAATTATATGTGTTCCCGGGATCTATGATTATATTGGAGCTAATATTAGCGGAAATGGTCGATATATTATATTCGAATGCTGGGATAATCAGGGCGAGATATATCGTTATGATCAGATGGCAAAGGAAATTAAAAGGGTACTGGTTGCAGAAAAAGGATTTAGTAGCCCTATTATTACATCGGATGGCAAACAGATTGTATTCGTGACTCATGCAAATATAGTGCCTGAGGATACTAATGACACATATGATGTATACTTGCTAGAACTTGACGATGACTCAGATACAACACCTTTCCCTTCGCCCATTTTGACTCCAACAACAACACCAACCCCCACCTTAACACCCACCATCACGCCCACACCGACAAACACTCCAACACCATTTATAAAGATTTACGACGACCCGGATGAAGAAAGTGAAGAATTACCGGTGGGGAGTATCGATTATGATGCGGTGGACAACCGCAACTTGACTTTGACGTGGAATGCCGGGTTGGCGAATGTGCGGGATTGGCATGTGTATGTGCGGGAAGGATTTGGGGGGATGAAATTTTTAGGCCGTACGAATGATCCCACT
>CAYPPG010000062.1:2445-45080 GCA_964412555.1 uncultured bacterium | reverse complement strand
AAATCAACCTCTTTGACTGTCACTCTTGAGGGGAAGAACTTTTGACTGTCGAGTACATTATTCTCAAACAGAAAAAATGATCTCTCGAAAGTAAACCAAAGCATTAAATCCGGATCCTGATCCTGATCCGCATCGAATATCACCACTTTCGAAACCGACTGTGGTGGCTCTTCAGGGAGTAAATCATGAATCAACCATGTATCCGAGGGAGCGTCGATGTTTTCAAACCAATGTGGAGAAATTGAACTAGCACTTCTGTGTACGATATCCAATTTGCCGTCAATGTTGATATCCACAAGATTTACTTTATCAAGTGAAGCCATTGTTTCGTTAAAGACATAATGATAATTCCATTCCGAAAATGGTTTTCCATTGTTTTCAAACCAAAATACCTTATCTCCGTCGGGTATATTCCACCCGGTCACGAGTAAGTCTATATCCTGATCCCCATCGATATCCCCCGTATCTAAAAAGTGAATTTGTTTGTTTTGAACCGGTAAGGTATACGGAGTCCAGGTTGGAATTTTTTCACCGGAATTTTCATAGAAGGTAATAGATAAACCAGTAATTTTATTACATACAATAAGATCGAGGTCCTGATCGCCGTCCATATCAGAAGCATGGAGGATCATGGGGCCGGCATTATTCTTATCTATTTTCGAGATCAAATGAACCGGCCAGGAATCGATAGCCGGATTCTCTTGCTCGATGTAGACATTTTCGATCCAGAGGAGTTTTCCATCCATTGACGAAACGGCGATGATATCCGGGGCGTCATCGCCATCCACATCGGCGGTGATGAAATAAATGTTTTGCATATTCAACTGAAATTTATGATTTTGGAAGGGGGTTTCGGTTTGGGCAGCAATGGGGATCACCAGCAGGAACAGGAGAACTACGAGAGAGATGGGTATGCGGCATGGAATAGCATTAGTTGTTTTTTTCATGATTCACCTTATATGGAAGTAGTTGTTATCCGATATGTTATAATTTTTTTTGTTTTTTGTCAGTTTTTTAATGTCTTGTCTTTGGTACTTGCTTAGTCGCCGTGGGGGAGTGCGTTATCAGATGCGGGCAGGGATGCCCGCGCTCCCAGTGGGGTGTTTGGCCTTGTCAGAATGTGGGGTTCTTGTATATTCATTTCATAGTTAAAACAAGAAGGTAGGTGTGAAGCGTTGACTATTTTGGCAGTGCAAAACGTCACTTTGAATCTGGACGGGAAGACGATTTTGAAGGACTTGTCCCTTGATATTTGGGAAGGGCATATCCACGCGTTGATCGGTCCGAACGGAGCGGGAAAGTCCACTCTTGCGAATGTGATCATGGGGCTTTCCGGGTATAACAAATTTGAGGGAGATATTCTTTTCGAAGATCAATCCTTGAGAGGCGTTCCCATCGATGAACGGGCGCGGCGCGGAATCACGCTGGCTTGGCAGGAACCGGCGCGGTTTGAAGGCTTGCCGGTTCGCAGTTTCATTGAAGCGGCCGCAAAAGACAAAAGTAAAAAGCGCTTGGATGAAGTGCTGGATCTTGTGGGATTGTCTGCGGACAAATATCTGGATCGGGCTGTCGATAAAACGCTCTCCGGTGGAGAACGGAAACGGATCGAATTGGCCAGCATATTGGCAATGGAACCGAAACTGGTTTTGATGGATGAACCGGACAGCGGAATCGATGTGGAAGCGTTGGATCGCATTTTCGAAGCCTTAAAACATTTAAAGGAACGACAGACGACCATTCTCATGATTACACATAGTCTGGCGGTTTTGAATCAAGCCGAGCATGCATTCCTTCTTTGCAGCGGCCGATTGGCCGATAAAGGCTCGGTCGAAAAAATCGCCCAGTATTTCGAGAAAAAGTGTATCCCCTGTTACGATCCCAATCCGGAAAAGATTGAAAGGGAGTTGGCCAATGCCGAACACCAACCTGTTTGAAGATCTCTATAACTCCATCGGAATCAATCCGCATATGTTGAAGAACGATCCTACGATCGCGCGGATCGAGATTCATCACAATCAAGTGCTGGGAATTCATCTCGTTCCCGGTTTGCAGGCGGACGCTAAAGAAACGCGGGATGGAATCGAAGCTAAAATCAAGGTCGAAAAGAACAGCGTGATCGAAAAACCGATTCAGGTCTGTTTCGGTATGATGCCGGAATCCGGTGTGCAAAGCGTCATGCTGGATATGGAAATCGAAGAGAATGCGAAAGCAGGTATTTTTGCATATTGTGTATTCCCCAACGCCAAAAAAATTCGTCATGAAATGGATGCGGTTTTAAAAATCGGAGCGGGGGCGGAGTATTCCTATTCCGAACGGCATGTTCATGGCGCCGAGGGGGGGGTGTTGGTATTACCGAAGTCGAAAGTGCATATTCTGGAAGGGGGGCGGTATGCGACTGATTTCGAATTGATCCGGGGGCGGGTTGGCGAGATCGATATCGAAGTGGAGACAATTGGTGAAGCGTATAGCGTATCCGAAGTGACGGCGCGGATCAGCGGTTCAGGCAATGACATAATCAAAATCAATGAAATCTCGCATTTGGTCGGAGAGGGCGCTCATGGGGTGCTCATGAGCCATATTGCGTTGCGCGATACGGCGCGTGCGGAAATCTTGAATACATTGACGGCAAGTGCTCCGTATGCCCGCGGCCATGTCGACTGCAAGGAGATCGTGCAGGATATGGCAATTGCGAAAGCGGTCCCGATTGTGGAAGTCAATCATCCCAAAGCACATATCACACATGAAGCCGCTATCGGGAGTGTCGATTCGAAGCAACTGGAGACGCTGATGAGCCGGGGGATCGATGAAGACGATGCGGTGGATTTAATCATTCAAGGGTTGTTGAGTAAGCCAAAGAAGATTGCTGCTTGAAAAAGAGCCGGGGATTCACGTCCCCGTCTACCTGATGTCATCCCTGCGGGATTCAATGAATACCATCCACAAAACCAATTGAGAGAATATCTTATGAAAGGGATTGTCATCTTATTCGATGTGGAGCAGGGCTTCGGCTTTATACGGCCGAACGGCTGGGATGAATCGGTTTTTGTACATATTTCAGATGTTCACAATCGGGAAACGTTGAAAGTCGGCCAATCTGTGCAGTTTGAAATTGAAAACGCCGCCAAAGGCCCACGGGCGAAAAGTGTCATTCCGGGCAAAGTTCAAAAAAGCCCATACTTTATCTTTTCCATCGCCGCTTTCGTCATTGTGATTTGTTCCATTTTTTATATGCGTCACCAATACCCTCTTTATGGGATATGGGCATATTTGATTGCAGTCAATGTTTGCACGATGATCTTTTATGCCTATGATAAAATAATTTCATCTACGAAATCCGTCCGTGTGCCGGAACGAGTGCTTCATTTTCTGACATTGGCAGGGGGGACGCCGGCAGCTTTGTTGAGTCAAAAGATGTTTCATCACAAATCGATTAAACGTTCTTTTCAAATCCAATTTTGGGTGATTGTTGTGATTCAACTTTTGGTTTTGTTTTTGTGGATTTATTATTTTTAGCGTAGGTTTGTCTGCCTCATTCAGTTAATCCGTTTGACTTCCAATCGGCAAAGGGCTTGAGGGGGTAGAGTGAATGTGATTCGAGTGCGAGCGCCGGAAACGTGGAAATCGGCCGAGTTCTCCTTCGCTTTTTCCTTCTCCATATGATGAAGTATCCATTCATATTTTCCTTGTTCCAACAAATAGAGTTCCGCTCCGATCTCGCGCGGTTGCTCGCCGAAATGGAACAAATCCGCTTCGAAATGATGATTGCCTGAATCGACAACCAGTACAGCAATATCCCGCGGAGGCGTCAGCCATCGTGTCCAAGATAGTTCTGCTGAAATATTCAAGACGTTGGCTGTGAATCCAGCGATCGATTTCATCGATGAGATGATCCAGGTCTTCTTGGAAGTCCGGTTCCAAATCGGGTATGGATTGGATTCGCTGTAAATACTGTAAACGTACGGAATCGATTTCGGTATTTCCAGCCAGTTGAATTAAATGGTCTATTCTTTGTGCATCCTCTTTGACACCGGCAAATCCATTGTCAGCGAATCCAAAGGCAAAAAGTAAGAGGAAGCCAAACAAAATAATGTTATTCTTGAATTTCATACTTTTCCCATCTTTTTCATTGATTTTGTGCCGTATCGGAGAGGACTTCCACATTCCAATTTTCATCCAACCAGATGCCTAAAATGCGGAGGGGCATTCCCCAGGATTTGATGACTTCTATGCTTTTTTGGTTATGTTTGATGTGCTCTTCTTTGGAAACCGGATTGCCGGCGCAATCCCAGTGGCTGACGATGACAACCAGTTCGGAACCGTGCGCGTTGCGGGAAATCCCCACCCGTTCGCGGATGTTGGTGATGATGCCGAAGTTGCCCTGGGATAGCACTTTATCCGGTCCGGCCACGGTGATGGTATCAACATAATCGACGCCGAAGGTTTCTTTGATCCATTTCGCGACCGGTTCTTGCGTTCGTCCGTCCATGCAGTTGATCGTTGTTGCAAATGTGCCTGCCATATTATTTTGTTCCTTCCCGGAAAGAATTCGGGGATTCACATCCCCGTTTACCCGATGTCATCCCTACGGGATTCAACACCATTCACCCAAGAAAGGCAAAAGCGGGGAGTAAACGTGGGTGTTAATCCCTAGTCTAGCATAGCATTGTTTCACACATCTTGCATGGTTCCCATAATTCAGGCAAGCTTATTTTCATTCCGATTCATCATGTGAATTATTATAGAATCAAAGAATAGGTGAAAGTAAATGAAATGTAAGATTTTCCTTCTATCCAGCCTTTTCCTCTTCGGTTTCTTTTCCGGATGCGGCGAGCCGGAACAGAAGGTCATGGGAGTGAGTTTCCAGACCATGAACAATCCGTTTTTTGTGGATCTGGATCATGGGCTACGGTCGGTTCTGGAGCCGGCTGGGTATGAATTGATTACGATGGATGCGCAATGGAACAGCCTGAAGCAGAAAAACGATATTTCTGATCTGATCATGCGGGGGGCAAAAGCGATATTCATCAATCCCGTCAATTGGGAAGGCATTCGCGGCAGTTTGATGGATGCCAAGCAGAAGGGGATTCCGTGTATTATCGTCGATGTACCAGTCAAGGATCGGGAATTGGCGTTGAGCACGGTGGCTTCCGATAATGTCGAAGCGGGGCGGCTGGCAGCGAAAGCGCTGGTGGATTCATGCACGGCGGCGAAAATCGGGATATTGCAATTGTCTGTCAATAAGGCGTGCATCGACCGGGTGGCCGGTTTTCGGGAAATCATCGAACAATATCCCTCGATGAAAATCATCGACGTGCAGGAAATCAAAGGCACGACGGAAAGTTCGCGGCCGGTTATGCGGGATATGATCGGGCGGTATCCGGAAATCGATGCCGTGTTCGCCATCAATGATCCGACGGCATTCGGAGTTATTTCCGCGTTGGAGTCGGCGGGGAAAATGGATGGGGTCAAAATCGTTTCCGTCGATGGGGCGCCGGAAGCAATTCAGGCCATTCAAGACGGGAAATTGTTATCGACTTCAGCGCAGTTTCCCTTTGAAATTGGAACAAGAGCTGCGGAAACGATCTTGAAACATTTTGAAGGAGAAACCGTCGAACCGGATATCAAAGTCCGAGTGGAGCTGATCACCAAAGAAAATGCAAGCGAATTTATAAACGAATGAGCCGGGATCAAACGACAACGCATCCTTTTCTTCAACTTGAGCATATATCCAAACGGTTCGGGGGTGTGACGGCGCTTGATCGCGTCAATTTCGATTTGCAAAAAGGGGAAATCCATGCTCTTTTGGGGGAGAACGGCGCGGGGAAATCCACTTTAATCAAAATTCTTGCCGGGGTATATGTTCCGGATGAGGGCACGATTCGCATCGCGGGAGAAACCGTTACGATTCGTGAGGTGGCGGATGCGGATCGATATGGAATCCGTGTCATTCATCAGGAACTTTCTCTCGCTCCCAATTTATCGATTGCCGAGAATATTTATTTAGGGCGGGAACCACATCGATATGGGTGGTTGAATCGCCGGAAAATGTTCGAGGATGCGGAATCGCTCGTTCAGCAGCTGGGGATGAATGAAATTCGGGATGTGCGCAGGATCGTTTCGGAATTGAGCGTTGCACACCGGCAATTGGTCGAAATCGCTCGGGCGCTTTCCTGCCAGGCCACGATTCTTATTTTGGACGAGCCAACGTCTTCCCTTTCGGAAACTGAAACAGAGGCACTCTTTTCGACGCTGCGGCGTTTGCGGTCTCAGGGGGTGGGAATCATTTATATTTCTCACCGGCTTGAGGAAATTACCCGGCTGGCCGACCGGATCACGGTTTTGCGCGACGGGCGATCCATAGGAACTCAATTCACCTCTCAAATCGACCAACGGAAATTGATCAAGTGGATGGTGGGGCGGGATATCACCGATCATTTTCATCGGCCTCCTCATCAGCCCGGCGATGTCGCGTTGGAAGTCTACGGCTTATCCAATAGCCGAATTCATGATGTGGATTTTCAGTTGCATTATGGGGAGATTCTGGGGGTAGCGGGGCTTGTCGGCTCGGGACGATCCGAGTTGGCGCGGGCGATATTTGGCATCGATCCAATCGAGAGTGGTGAAATACGTCTTGATGGAACGCCGATACAGATTGGGCGGCCGCAGGATGCGCTCGATCATGGGATTGTGTTGGTTCCGGAAGACCGGCGAAAGGAAGGGCTTGTTATGATCCAATCGGTGGCGTTCAATATTGCTTTGCCGTGGACTGCCGATTGGATTTCCGGATGGATGCCCGATTATCAAATGCGAAATGAGATTGTGAATCATGCCATTGAAAGTTTTCGAATAAAAACGGAGGATTCGGAACAACGAATCGATTTGCTATCCGGTGGGAACCAACAAAAGGTGTTGGTCGGGCGTTGGATGGAACATACGCCGAAAGTTCTGATCCTCGATGAGCCGACGCGGGGTGTGGATGTGGGGGCGCGGGAAGAAATGTTCGAATTTCTCAATCGTTTGATCGAAAAAGGAATCGCGATTCTTCTCATTTCTTCCGATTTGGATGAAGTGTTGAATGTATCTCACCGCGTTGCCTTCTTTCGCGACGGTACGACTTTGAAAACGATCCCCGCCGAAGAAACTACGCCGGAAGAGGTTATGGAGCAACTGACAGGAGTACATAGATGAGGGTGTTCAAACAAATCGGCCCGTTGCTGGGGGCTATGATCATACTGCTGATCGGATTCGGTATCCGAGTTCCTTTCTTTTTGACACAGGAAAACATGCTCGATCTTTTGCAGCAGATATCGGTCAATGCCATTATCGCGTTTGGGATGACGATGGCGATCATGATTGGGGGGATCGATCTCTCAGTGGGTGCGGTGCTGGCGTTGGTAGGAACCTCGACGGTTTATGTCTTGTCGCTTGGGCCGGCGGAGTCGCAGAGTATTTCGATGCTTTTGCTTGCGTTGTTTACAGGATTGGGAGTTGCGGCATTATTTGGAGCGTTTAACGGAATTTGTGCGGCGAAGACCAAGATGCCGCCGTTTATCATCACCCTCGCCACGATGATGATCGCGCGGGGATCGGCCTATTGCTTCAATCAAGCGCGGCCGATTCCAATTGGAGATCATCAAACTTTTTTTCTGATGTTGGGGAACGGGCGGCTTTTCGGGATTATTCCGGTACCCGTGATTATTATGCTTTTCTTATTTCTTCTGGCGACGATTCTGCTGCATCGAACGCGTTTTGGGCAACATCTGTATGCCATCGGGGGAAATCGGGAGGCAGCGCGATTTACGGGGATTCCGCTTGGGCGGACAGAAATCACCGTGTATATCCTTTGTTCCGTGTTCACCGGCATTGCCGGCATGATCAATGTTTCGCAACTCTATTCCGCAGAACCGGCGGCGGGGATTGCGTTCGAGTTGGATGCGATTGCGGCGGCGGTTGTGGGGGGAACCAGCTTTACCGGAGGGATCGGGACGATGTATGGGACGCTGATTGGGGCGATTATTATTGGGATTCTTGATAAGGGGCTGAATCAGGCGGGGGTGCATTTTTCTGTGCAGGATATTGTGAAGGGATTCGTGATTTTGACGGCGGTGTATGTGGATGTTCGGCGGAGGAAGTAAGGGAGAAACGATTCGGTATATGTTTGTCTGAAGCAGGATTGGCCAGGAGAGAAGAATTTCCAGGATGGAGAATATGAACGTTTTTCATGACGATTCGAGAGAAACGATCAAAGAACGCTGATTGCCCGTCAGATTTCGCCTGCCCAGCAAAGAGCAAATCCTGCTCATCCTTCCATCCTGGTTATCCTGATTCAGACATTGTCTTTTTATATTTTAATTTAATAAACAGTAATATGAACTTTATCCTTCATCTCTTCACTTGTTCCTTCTTTGGGTATATCTTTAAAGGAAACCTGAATGACCATTGTGGAGCCGGGCATTTTACTTGACATCATGAACATGGCTTCCGGATGGATGAATTCTCTCATATCTTCCATTCCGAATCCTCCCATGCCCATACCGCCTCCGCCCATCATACCGTACATTCCACCAGCCATTCCGCCTCCATAGCCACCGAATCCCGTTCCTCGGTTCTGTGGCTGAGGATTGGGTTTTCTATTGGTTTCCTGTTCCTTGATCTTCTTTTCTTGTTCGAACAAATTTAGTTGTTGTTCTTTGATTTTTTGTTCAAGTTCGAACAAATTTCCTTGTTCTTTGATTCTCTTGTCCAATTCCAATATATTTTCCCTCGCTCTTTCAAGCGCCTTTTCCGCTTCTTTTAACTCTTCTTGCTGTTCTTTCATCATTTTGAGTTCTTCTTCCATCTGTTTTTTTTGTTCACCAGATCCGGAGCCGAATCCGGACATTCCTCCCATCATCCCCATACCACCCATCATGCCTCCCATACCATACCCGCTCCCGTACATCTCCGGAAAACCAGGTTTTGATCCTGTTACAATGAAAGTAATCGTCTCGTGATTTTGAAAGCCTTGCAAACGCCGTCCGTATTTTGCAATTGCTTCTATGATGGTATCCCGAAGAACTTTGACCTGTTTCTTTTCCATTTCTCGTTCTGGGGATTCATCATACATCATCCCATGATGCAGCGGCTCCCCGTAAAAGGGATCGCCAGGATTGCCGGAAAGGCGATCTTCATATTTTTCCCATAAATCTTTTTCTTGTTCTTCCTTTTCTTTGCCATTGTCTACAGGTCTTTGAATCGGGAGATTTGTAGAGAGAGTGAATAGGACACCCGTATCGGGAATCCAGTACCCTCGGCATCCTTGGGTTTGATGAAAGAGATCATCCTCATTCAGAAATTCCGAACCCAGCCGTTCCGAAATCAGGTCATCGAAAACATTGCACATGATGACAATGTTTTTTTTGATATCGAGGATCGGTTTTTCTTTTTCCACTGATTCTTTTTCAATTTGAGCGGTTTCCATCACCTTTCCCATCAATGGAATCGACGAAGTGAAAGTTGACCCGGATTGTGCAACCATTGTTTGCAGAGGATTGCTATCCACTTGTCCGAGTCCCGCTGGAATCCCGATCGTGACCAACATCAATAATACGATAGAGGAAATTAATTTGCATGTTCGCATAGTAATTCTCCTTTCAACATGATCTATGTATGGACGGATTACCCGTCTTTTTCTGCAGATTCAAGATTTTGTCCGGGAATGGTGTTGTAGGAAACCTGATAGAGACGATTGAACCGTCTATCTACTTCGCGGGCAAAACCAGCCAGATATTTCTCCAATTTCCGATCATTAAGTTTTCGTTCCGCATTGCGGTAGACAGCCAGAACCTGTAAAGACCGTTCTACGGAATCCAAACGTTCAGCGGTCTGTTCTCCAGCGTTTTGCACCGTTTCAACGGCGTTGACCAATTGTTCCATTACCGGTAAATAAGCAGCGATTATTTCCCGTTGGAACACATCACGATCCATCTGGTTCTCTTCGAACGAACCAAAAGCGATGCGGATATCGCCTACCTGAACGAGGAAGCCCTGCGTAGTTGCGATCAGGAAAAGAGCGAGACAGGCGGCAGCTGCTATGGCCCATCCTTTCCAGCGATGACGCGACAGTTTGGGATTCATTAAGACCGGCATTTGGATTGGTTTTATTGTATCCGGGACTTCTTTGTCCTCCACGCAATTCAACAACTCAAGCGTTTCGTGTAGATCATTCAATTCTTGCCGGTCGTCCGGATGCTGTTCCAGCCAGTCATCCAGCCGTTTTTGGTCTTCTTCACTGATTTCTTGATATAATTGTGATACGAACAATTGTTCCAATTCATCTCGATTCATTATTTTTCTCCATAGTCAATTCGTCTCTAAGCATTCCATTCCCACAATCCCGACTCGTTTCAATTCTTCACGCATCGAGCGCAGGGCACGATAGAGTCTCGTTTTCACCGTACTTTCCGGAGCACCGAGAATGTCGGCAATTTCCCGAAAGGTTAATTGCTCGAAGTGCCGCATGACGAGCACTACCCTTTCCTCGCCAGAGATTCTTTCGAGAGTTTCCCGGATTCGTTCACCGATCTCCTTCATAACCGCTTTTCCCCTCGAATGATTTTCTTGGTTGCTGTTTGTATAAGCGAATGATCTATGATTCTCTTCCGACAGAATTTCAGTGTTCGGTTTCTTTTTTCGGGCGACTTGATCGATCACGAGATTGGTCGCAATCCGGTAGAGCCAAGGCTGAAATTTCGCGTTGCTGTTAAAGGATTTTCGGTTCTTGTACAGCCGGTAAAAGAGTTCCTGCCGCAAATCTTCCGCTTCATCCGGATTTCCGACACAGCGATAAAAATATCCTGTCATTCGCCGGTCCCAGCGTTGAACCAATAATTCAAACGCCGGCAGGGATCCGTTGGAGGTTTCCAGCATCAGTTGTTCGTCATTTAACAGCATCTCGTAATCCCTTTGTTTCATTCACTTACTTGATTAATACGAATGCGGGGCTGAAATAGTCGAGGCATAATCATTTTTTCTCATCCCTTTGGGGTATATTCAAATTGTTCCATTAAACCATAGGTACCTGCCCTATTGTGCTCCCAAATTTTTTTGGAAAAGGTACAATGAATTTCCAGATTGAGCGATTTTTTCTTCATGTAAGGTATATAATTGATGCAGATTCCGCGGTATGCTCCTGATATTCCTTTTCCCTCGTATTCGTATGTACCGGGGATGTATCCTCATCCGGTCAACAATCCGGAAGGGCATAGTTATGGTGTGAAACCTCAAATTGTGGATGAACCTGATCCGCATCGATGGTATGAATCACCACGCTATTTATACGGAATCGATCTGTTCAATCATGGGTATTATTGGGAAGCGCATGAAGTGTGGGAAGAATTATGGAATGCCTGCGGGCGGATTGGTCAAACAGCGATGTTACTGAAAGGATTGATCAAATTGGCGGCAGCGGGTGTGAAAGTTCGGGAAGGAGTTCCGATGGGAGTGCAAAAATTATCCCGCGGGGCGGCGGAATTGTTTCAAGAATTGTGTTTTGAAATTGGCAGCAATCCATCACACTTTATGGGATTGGATTTGAACGAAATTTTACGTTACGCAAGAGAAACCACTTTGAATCCTCCACAATTGACAGATAAACGATCTGACAATCCTGTGGTGTTCTCGTTTCAGTTGATTTTGCCTCGGCGGTAAGTGCAGACAGGATGTCCGCACCACAATTTTGATTTTTTTCTTTCTCGATATATCACTCGATAGCTCTACCTATCGCAGTGCAGGCGTGACGCCTGCGTTACATGCTTTTATTCGATAGTGAATTCAGGAATTGAAACCGTGGCGCCGCCCTTTGCTTTGCTTTCATCGGCGGTCTGCATGAAGGCATAGAGTTCGACGATTTCCCGGGCGCTGATAGGGGATTCTTTGGTTTGGAAGAATTGGACGATTTGTTCGACGATGCCTTTGTAACTGTGGCCTTCGACCGTGGAGTTGCCTTCGGTTCCGAAAATGCGGGCGCCATAGTTATGTTTGCCGGCGCGGGTTCCGCGGAACGTTCCGATGCGGCCGTCTTCCCAGACGCCAACGACCAAATCCGTGTCTTCCGTGTGGGTGCGGGAAACGGTTTTGCAGCCGGCTCCCATAGCGGTGTAGAGAATCTCAACGCCGTGGACGCCATACCAGAACAGGTCGGGGTGATGCGGTTCATAGGAGCAGGGGGAAAAGGCATCGCATCCCAAAATTTTGCCGACTTTGTCCGGATTGATCGCTTCGCGCATACCGCTCCACCACCGCAGGCTGGAACCGCCGAACCACGGCACATCCGCTTTGGCAGCCAGTTGGGCGATGGTGAGAACATCTTCGAAACTGCCGGCGACCGGTTTGTCGATGAACATCGGCAATCCCGCTTCGATCACCTGTTTGGCTTGTTCCAAATGGGGGCGGCCATCGACACTTTCTATCAAGACACCGTCGACATGTTTGCAAAGTTCAGGAATGGTATCGTATAATTTTACGCCCCATTCTTCACGGAGAGTTTCGGTATACTTATCCACCCGGTTTGCGCTGGATGGAACATCGGGACTGCCACCTTTGAATCCGGCGACCACTTTCGCTCCCGGCACGTGATCCCCGTGATTTGGGTCATTCAACATTCTGGTGAACGCAATGACATGAGAGGTGTCGAGACCGATCATACCCAATTTGATTTCTTTTCCCTCGGAAGCGAAAGAGACTGCCCCCGAAACCAGCATTACCACACAGAGTGAAAGAACTACAAATTGTCTCATGGTCTATACTCCTTTATTTATTCAGTAATTTATGGACGGTTCGATCCGGCCGATTCGGATCATGATTTAAACGGAAGCGACGCAGGAATATTGTTTGTCAGGAATCATCGCATGACCCCAGCCGAGGATTTCTTCCTGTTTGAGGTTGGGTTTGGGTTGCAGGATTCCGGCTTCGACGAGAGCGCCGACTTGGAAGTAGGTGGCATCGACATCGGCGGTATAACCGGGGAAATGGCTGAATCCGCCGTTTTCCTGCTTGCATTTCATAAGCCAGTCACTTGCTTTGCGATAGGCTTCTTTTATTCTTGGATCTTGTTGATTTCCTAATTGGCGCAAGATGAATAGGGCATCAAAAACGGCGTGTACATCCCAATCCGGCGGGTGATGGCACCAGGATCCGGCATTCTGTTGATCGCGCAAGGTTCGTTCGACCATTTCATCGGCTTTCGGGATGGGAGCACCGACCAGGCGGTTATAGTGAGCCATGTGGAAAGTCGACGCGATATGATCGCCGAGAAATCCATCTTCTTTCTGTTGTTTTTTCATATAATTTTGCAACTGCCGGTTATATTCGGATGGCATGGATTTTCCTAAGGCCGTGTAAAAATAGGGGAAAAAACTGGTGGTGTATAGCGGGAGTTTATCGAATTCTTCTTTGCGGAAAAAATATTCTACTACCGGTATCGGATCGTATTTCGATTTCTCACCCAGAATACGTAATGCCACAATGCTCTGGGCGGTATTGTATAGTTTCGCCAATGGAGTATTCGGATCGAAAGCGCCTGTTTTCGAATAAAACGCTCCATCCGATTTCTGGGAGGAAAGAAAGAATTCTCGCGTTGCATCGGGATAGGGGAGAGTCCAGCCAAAGGTTTCACACAGAATTACAGCATACGTTGGTGCAGCAATCCCCGTGTAATAGGTATCGGACATGCCTTTGTAGAGCGGATCGATTCCCGGTCTGAAAGAACCGTCTTCATTCGCGACCGTATTCAAAAAGGTGTGCACACCTTTTAAAATGCCTCTTTGTTCTTCGGAATACGATTCGGGGACTTTCTGAGATAGACTGAATGCAAGGGCACTCGTTCCTACAATCGATTGTTTCATAAACTGGCGGCGGTTGATCCATCCCATTTTGATTTATTCCCTTCCTCTTTTGATTCTTCTACTATCTTATCATAATCGATCTCAAAAGTTTATACATACATCTCGTGAGAAATCATTTAATCTGTTAAAATACTCATGATTTCATGAAAGATTCCATAACTGACATGAGGAATGAACCATGCCAATCAGCAATCAATTATTGGAAATTTTAGCCTGTCCGTTATCGAAAACGCCCGTTGTGCTGGATGGGGACTGGATTGTATCCACTGATCCCAAGACTCGCCGGCGTTATCCGATCAAAGATGATATTCCGGTTATGCTTATCGAGGAATCGGAGGAAATGAGTGAAGAGGAGTGGAAGGAAGTGATGTCACGGCATCATGTGGAGGTTGCTTCGGAAGGGTAAAAGGAATCATGTGAATGCATGTGTTGAATATCCGGGCAGGGATGTTTACGCGCAAAGTATGGTAATGTGTACGTTGAAAGATGCGGGCAGGGATGCCCGCGCTCCCAGTATATAGGTAGGCATTGATGGCGGATTTTGATCTTCGTGGATTAATCAATCGTTTCAGCGGCAAGGCGGGCGAACTGCACCGAAAGTATGGGAATCCGGTGTTTGCCGATGTATTGGAAATGATCGGGTTTTCGCATGAATATACGCAAGGGCAAGGATGTTATTTAACCGCGTTGGACGGCCGCACCATTTTTGACGGATTGAGCGGGTATGGTGTGTTTGGGATGGGGCGGAATCATCCGACAGTGCGGCAGGCGATTGAGCAGGCATTGGACATGGAATTGCCCAATCTCGTGCAAATGGATACCAGTTTGTTGAGCGGGATGCTGGCAGAGCAGTTGATTCACATCGCTCCAGGATCACTGCAGCATGTTTTCTTTGCCAATTCGGGGACAGAAGCGGTCGAGGGGGCGATCAAATTCGCGCGAGCCGCAACGGGGCGTCCTACAATTTTATTCAGCAAAGGCGCTTTCCACGGTTTAACCACCGGTGCACTGGCATTGAATGGGGATGAGTCGTTTCGCGAAGGATTCGGAGAGTTGTTACCCGGGTGTAAACAAGTCGATTTTGAAAACCTCGCTGAAATCGAAACAGAATTAAAAAGCAAGTCCATTGCCGCAGTCATGATCGAGCCAATTCGGGGAAAAGGCGTGTTTTACCCGAAGGATGCATCCGTCTATCCAACCATTCAACGATGGTGCAGGGAAAACGGCACGCTTTTCATTGCGGATGAAATTCAAGCCGGACTCGGGCGAACGGGGAAATGGTGGGCCTGTGAGCATTGGAATTTGGAGCCGGATATTTTGATCACAGCAAAAGCGTTGAGCGGCGGTTTGATTCCGGTGGGGGCGATTCTTTATACAAATGATATTTACAGGAAAGTTTTTAGCCGTTTGGACCGGTGTGTGGTGCATTCTTCCACGTTTGGGCAGAATGTATTGGCGATGGTTGCTGGGTTGGCTTCCCTGCATGTCATTCGGGAAGAATGCCTTATTGAACGGTCTGCCGAACGAGGGGAGCAATTGATCAACGGATTGTTGGAATTGCAAAAAAAGCATGAATTCATTTATGAAATTCGCGGGAAGGGATTGATGGTCGGGATCGAATTCGGCCAGCCGAAATCGTTGCGATTGAAACCGGCGTGGGCATTGCTGCATGCGGCGGAGCATGGACTCTTCGCGCAGTCCGTCGTCATGCAGTTGTATGACAAGCACCACATATTGACGCAGGTGGCGGGGCATCATCAAGAAGTGGTGAAATTGCTGCCTCCCTTTATTATTACAAAAGAGGAAGTAGATCAAATCCTCTCGGCATTCGATGCAGTTCTAAACGAATGCCGGAAATTCCCTGGACCGGTATGGAGTGTGGGAAAACAATTGGCCGTTGCGGCGGCAAAACAACGTTTTTCGAGGAAGAAAGAAGCCATTTAAAGTCTGTAGACTATTCAATATGAGATCATTTCTATTTCGCCTTATCCATTCAGCATCTTCGCGATATCCCCGTTTCATCGTCTTGCTCTCTTTGGCTCTCGCCGCGGTTGCGGGTGTGTATGGCGTGTTCCATATGGAGTTGATCACGGATCAGGACCGATTGTTGTCGGAAGAACTGGATTATCACCGGCGGTATATGGACTTCATCCGGCGATTCGGTGATCTGGAATTTCTCTATATTCTCATCGATGGACCATCGGAAGAACGAATGATCGCATTTGCGGAGCGGCTGGATGAGCGGCTCAGTGAGAGTGAAGACATTCAAGAGATCATCTATTCGTTCGAGACCGATTGGGCGAAAGATTATGCGCTTTATTTCGATGAAATACAAAATGAAGAGTTAATCGACTTGCATACGCAACTCCGGGAGCATCAATCAGAAATTCAGGATTTTGCCACTATCCAATCCGTCGATGAAATCCTTTATCAAATCAGTACTGCAATAGAAGAATCTGAAGAAAGTCCAATAAAGGAAACTCAAGATTTCGAAGAGGATTTAGATTTAGTGTTGTCGGCATTACAAGGCGAATATGAAAATCCGTTCCAAGAATTGAACCGGCTTAAGGGGGAAATCGAAGAAGGAACTTCGAAGAAAGAATATTTCTGGTCGGCGGGAAGTAATTTTCTTTTGATGTTGGTCATGCCAGCGAAAGATTTTTCAACCTTGAGTGTAATCGAACGGCCGTTGAACCGTATTCGAGATGATATTTGGTTGACGCAGCAGGAAATTCCCGGCATTGATGCGGGTTTGACCGGCCGGCCGGCGCTGCAAGCCGATGAGATGCGCACGACGAATGAGGATATGAAGCGAGCCAGTATTATGGCTTTGCTGGGTGTGCTTTTTTTGTTTACGCTTTTCTTTCGCGAATTATCCAGACCGGTATTGGCGGTTCTGGCTTTGTTGTTTGCTATGGGGTGGACGTATGGGTTTGTCGCGTTGACATTGGGTCATTTGAATCTACTTTCGATGGTTTTCGCCTTGATCTTGATTGGGTTGGGGGTTGATTTCGGGATTCATTTTCTGCACCGTTATCAAGAAGAACTAAAAAATGAAGGAACGCCGGGGGGCGGAGTGATTGGGGCATTGCGGGGAGTAGGGCCAGGAATTTTAACGGGGGCGTTGACTTCGTCTGTAGCGTTTCTTTTGGCTTTAATCACCAATTTCAAAGGATTACAAGAACTGGGGTATGTTGCCGGCATGGGGATCATATTTTGTTTGATCGCCATGCTGTTGTCTCTATCTTCATTACTAGTTACCTATGACAAACACTTACGTTTCAAGAAATCTCTACCGAAACCGGTTCACCTTTTGGGGCTGCGCCATGTTTCGCGCTATCCCCGAATCACGATTGTTGTCATTCTCATTTTAACCGTGCTCTTTTTCCCCAAAGCCACCGAAGTGCAATTCAACGACAATCTTCTTGAGCTTCAAGCGGAAGGGCTGGAATCGGTAAAATATGAGCATAAATTACTGGATGAATCCGAGCATTCGACATGGTACTGTGCATTCTTGGAACCCACCATCGAAGAAGTTCGCCAAACCGTGAAGGAATTGAAAGCGAATCCCACCGTTGCAGGTGTGGAAAGTTTAGCGGATGCGCTTCCCAATCCTTCGGAAGGAAGAATGCAGTTGCTGCAATCCATTCGCGAAGTGCTCCAGCCCGTTCGGGAGAGTGAATTCTATCCTTATATCCCCAATCCGACAATTTATAAAGAGTTAAGAGACCGGTTGGACATGCTGTTCGCTCAAATCGCGCAGTTGGAAACCTTGCGAGAGCAAATCAAACAAGCGCGGGAAGCGATGAAGCAGATGGAGAGTCAAGTGGCGGAATCTCCGGATATGAATCAAATGAATCCGGAGAATCCGGAAATGCAAGAGATGATTCGGCAGATGCAGTCCGATCCATCGAAGGTGCCTCCGGAGATGCGGGAGCAGTTGCAAGCGTTGATGAATCAGCCGAATGGCCGATCGCCAGCCGAAGCCGGGATGGGGGATGCCGAGATCGATCCGGAATTATTGGAAATGGAGATTCCGGAGGTTCCCATTTCCGAGGAGATGTTGGAGCGGTTGAAGGAGTTGCACCGGTTGTTGAGTGATCCGGAGCGGATTGTGTTGGAGCGGTTGAAAGAGGCGAATCATTCGTTGCTGGAGCAGCCGAGAGAGAATCTGGATTATCTCATACAGCTTGTGGAGCAAGAACCGCCGACGCTCGAGGCGCTGCCGTCACAGCTGCGGTCATTGTATATCGGCAAAGACGGTTCTCTGTTGATCATGGCTTATCCCAAGGAAAATATATGGGAAACGGAGCATATGAAAAAATTCGTCGCTGAAATGCGGGCCATCGATCCGGAAGTGACGGGGACTCCGATTCAGGTCTATGAATCCAGCCTGTTGATGCGCAATGCGTTTATTCAAATCGGGCTGTATTCGTATCTGGCGGTCGCGTTGCTGGTCTTTCTGGATTTTGTCTCGCTTTCTTCTCTGTTCTTTGTCCTGTTTCCGTTGACCTTGGGAGTCGTGTGGTTGGTGGAGATCATGGGATTTTTCAATGTAAATTTGAATCTCGCGAATTTCTTTGCCATTCCGATTTTGATCGGGATCGGGGTGGACAATGCAGTGCACTTTTATCACCGTTATTTGGAAACCGGGAATGTGGAAACAAGTATGTATACGACGGGCACGACGTTGACGTTGACGACCTTGACCACCATCACCGGTTTCGGCAGTTTGATCTTTGCTTCTCATAAAGGACTAGCGAGTTTGGGGCAATTGATGGCGATGGGTTCCGCGACCTGCTGGTTTGCCTGCGTGGTTTTTCTTCCGACATTGATCAAATCATTAAAACGACACTAAGAATCGAGTAGAGTTATCTATGAACATTGGCAATGTGTTTAAAACGATTGTAATTGGATTGTTCATTCTTTTTCAGAGTTCTGCTTCTTTTTCGGAAATCATCGCCGTAGCCACCGGTTCGGAATCGAAAGACCTTTTTACTGCGCATCTTACGTTCATCGATCTGGAAACAGCGGCCATGATCTATGATGTGACGTTGCCCGGAGACGCGGCGATTCCCGGGAGTTTGTTCGCTTATCGGGATGAATTGTATCTGACGGCCTGGCGGCATCGTGAGAAGATTCGCGGATCGGGTTCCGTGTTGGCACGATTCGATGTGAAGACCATGTCGTTCGATGAGGTTTCCATTTTTGACGGTATGTCAATCGATTTTCCTTATTTTGATAGACAAACGGGGCAAATGTACTTTGAAACGGTTGATCGGGAAGAGGCGCTGACACTTTCCTTGGCCGAAAGAGATCAGGAAATCACTCCGTTCGATGCACCTGTTTATCTTGCCCGTTTGTTTCCGCTTACGAACAACTTGTTTGTCATTTATGAGAAAAGCACGGTGGCGTTTGTGGAGAATCCATTTCGGTACTCGAATTTTAAAGATGTGGTCAATGATGAGCATATTATGAAACATCTCATTACGTACCGTTTACCGATGGTGCGGCGGGCAATTGATTTTGATAGTACGATCGTGCTGGAAGTGATCGATGTGCACGGGAATCAGTATCTTGAATTCTTTGATCGATCCGATCTTATTCGTTACCATACCGTTTCGTTGTCGCAGGCGCATGAGTTGATCGGGAAGGACCGGCAGTCGGATTCTCTGTTGATATGCCATTTGCCTTATGCTGGGAAAGGGGATAGTACGCTGACGATTCAGCAGTATGACTTGGCATCACGGACGATGTCGACGTTGGCTTCGACGATTGTGAATTATGAGAATTTCGGGGCGATTACGTATACAAGTATGAGTGAATCCGGGCGTTACATTTTGATTGCCGGAACGGGGCATTCGGATTATATGAAGACGTATCCGGGGTATTTAGCGGTGTATGACCGGGAGGAGGAGAGGTTTGAGACGTTTGAGTTTATGTGCGGGCCAGTAAGGAAGATTGTGGAACTGAATTCGGAGATGGAAAAGAAATTCACTCTTTCTTTGGGAAACGAGTAAAAGGAGAATATTATGGGTAGTGCTTTATCAAATAAAATTGCGGTTGTCACCGGTGGCAGCCGGGGCATCGGATTCCATATTGCTAAGGCGCTGCATGAAGCGGGGGCATCGGTTGGGATTACTGGGCGGAATCAAGGGTCGCTGCAATCTGCGAGGGAGAAAATTGGTGAACGTTGCAAGTTTTATGTCTGCGATCAGCGTGATCCGGCGGCCATCGACACTATGGCGCAATCGGTTATTCAGGAGATGGGAGCACCGGATATTTTGGTCAACAACGCGGGGGTGTTTCGGAGCGGATTTGTCCAAAAAATGTCGTTGGATTTGTGGAATGAGGTAATCGAGACGAATTTAACCGGTGTTTTTCTGGTCACGAAAGCGTTTTTACCGCATATGCTGAAAAAGGAGCGCGGGGATATTTTTATGATCAGTTCGATGAGCGGGAAGAAAGGCGATCCGGGGACTTCGGCTTATAACGCTAGTAAATTCGGTCTGCAGGGATTCTCGCAGGCGTTAATGTATGAAGTGCGGAAAAAGAATATCCGCGTGATGGTGTTGAATCCCAGCAGTGTGGAAACGGATGACGAGACTGGCCCTCATTTCGGCCCCGGACTGCACCTTCATGCCGCCGATCTCGCGCAGACCATCGTTCATCTGGCTTCCCTTCCCGGCCGTACCATGATTCGAGACATGGATATTTACGGCACAAACCCTTAAACTATTCTATCTTTTTTAACAGGAGTTATTTATGAATACGCGATTTCTCCGCATTGGAGTATTTCTTTGCGTCGTAACGATTACAGGCATGTATGCAGCCGCGGCGGATCAGGACGTGACGATTCAGAGTGAAGCCGAAGCGCCGGATGAGGAACTTACTCTCTGGTACCGGCAGCCGGCGAAGGAGTGGGTGGAAGCGCTGCCGATCGGCAATGGCGGGCTGGGCGGGATGGTTTTCGGCGGAGTGCCGGTTGAGCGGATTCAACTCAATGAAGATACGCTCTGGGCGGGACCGGTGCCGAATCGAGACCAAGTTGGGGCGTATAAATACCTGGACAAAGCACGCAAGCTCATTTTCGAAGGCCACTATGTGGAAGGCCAGAAATTGATGCAGGAAAAATTCATGGGGCCACGGATTGCGCCGATGAGTTATCAAACATTGGGTGATTTGACTCTACGCTTTAAAACAGGACAAGAGATTTCTGATTACCGGCGTGAATTGAATCTCGATACCGCCATCGCGACGACAAGATATCGAGACGGCGATGCGGTGTTTACTCGCGAGGTGTTCGCCAGCCCAATCGATCAGGTGCTTATCGTCCATTTGTCGTGTAACAAGCCGAATCGGTTTACTCTCGATGTTGAATTATCGCGGCCGGAAAACGCAACCGTATATTCTATCGGGTACGATCAGCTGATGATGACAGGCCGTGCCGATGATGGGGAGCTGACGGAAGGCGTCAAGTTCTATACTCATCTCAAAGCGAAAGCCGATGGGGGAGAAGTGCAGGCAATTGATCAGAGACTTCACATTGAGCGGGCCAACGAGGTGATCTTATACTTGGCGGCGGCAACGACCTATGACGATCCTCATCCGAATGAAACGTGCCGGCAACAAATCATGGCTGCGTACCGCAAATCTTTAAAAACTATTAAAGATCAACATATCACCGAACACCAGCGATTATTCAGGCGGGTTGAACTCGATTTGGGAGAAACAAATACGATCCAAGTACCGACAGATGTGCGGCTGAATGCGGTGAAAGAGGGAAAACAAGATCCACAGTTGATCACTCTATATTTTCAATTCGGACGCTATTTGTTGATCAGCTGCTCGCGCCCGGGATGTCTTCCCTCGAATTTGCAAGGCTTATGGAACCATCATATCGATGCGCCTTGGAACAGCGATTATCACATCAATATCAATATACAGATGAATTATTGGCCGGCGGAAGTGTGCAATTTGAGTGAATGCCATGAACCGTTTTTCGACTTGATCGACAATTTACAGGAACAAGGGCGGAAAACAGCGCGGGATGTGTACGGATGCGGGGGATTCGTCGCGCATCACACTACCGACGCATGGTTCTGGACTTCACCGATTGGCAACGCCGTGTACGGTATGTGGCCGATGGGGGCTGCTTGGTGCTGCCAGCATTTGATGGAACATTACCGATTTACCGGGGATCGTGAATTTCTGAAAAAACGCGGCTATCCGATCATGAAAGAAGCGGCACAGTTCTGTCTCGATTTTTTGTGCAAAGATCCTGAAACAGGGAAACTGGTCTCCGGACCTTCCACCTCGCCGGAAAACCGTTTCCGAACAAAAGATGGGGAAGTATCCCATTTGACAATGGGGTGCGCGATGGATCAGGAAATCATCTGGGATTTATTTACCAACTGTCTCGAAGCGACGGATGTACTTGGCATTGATGATACGTTTATCCAAAGCATCCGAGATGCACGGGAACAGTTGGCGAAACCGCAAATCGGTTCGGACGGCAGACTCATGGAATGGACGGAAGAGTTCGAAGAGCCGGAACCGGGGCACCGGCATATGTCGCATCTATTCGCATTGCATCCGGGGCGGCAGATCACGATTCGGGAAACACCGGAGTTGGCGAAAGCGGCGCGAAAATCGCTCGAATATCGACTCGCCCACGGCGGCGGCCATACCGGATGGAGCCGGGCATGGATGATCAATTTCTGGGCACGGCTGCTGGAAGGAGAAAAAGCGTATAAGAATCTGATTGCATTATTGCAAAAATCGACATTCATCAATTTGTTCGACAATCATCCCCCCTTCCAGATCGACGGGAATTACGGCGGTTGCGCGGCGGTTGCGGAAATGCTGTTACAAAGCCATGGATCAGCAATCGAATTCTTGCCCGCTTTACCGAAAGCCTGGAGTGAGGGAAGCGCCAAAGGATTGTGCACTCGCGGCGGATTCGAAGTGGATATGAAATGGAAGGAAGGCAACGTCAAGCAGGTTGTCATTCATTCTCTCTTAGGAAATTCATGCCGAATACGCACGAACCGAAACGTTGAAGTATTTTATGAAAGCCTGAAAATACCCGTACAACAAATGTCCGATTCGGTCGTCTCATTCGAAACAACAGCAGGTAAGAAATATACCATTCATTTCAGCAATGACTGAACGTGAATCATGGACTCGATATCGTTTTCAACTTTGTGGGTAGAACAGGCGTCCCCGCCTGTACAAAAAGGGCAAGCGGGACGCTCGCTCTACCCTCCCCAAATATCATTGCCACATGACCTACATTGAATAAACCTCTATAATACACCATCTTGAATTGACTTTTCTATAAAGGAGATACAATCGATGCATACTCGACGACAATTTTTACAACATTCACTAACCAGCGGACTCGCATTGGGAGCAGTTCCTTCCCTTTTGCCCCATTCCGCTGTCGCTTATCCGCGTCCTGAAAAAGACGCGATTTCTCTTGCCATTTGGTCTCTAGTACGCAGTTTTCGCGCGGGAGTATGGCGGTTAACCGATATGGCGCGGATCTGCCGAGAAGATTTCGGGATCGATGGGATTGAATATGTCACTTCGTTCTTTGAAGTTCCGGTGGAATCCTATTTACGGGTACTCAATCGCAATGCGGAAAACCATGGCGTGAAAAATGTTTTGATCATGGTGGATGGTGAAGGAGATCTGGTTGCCAAGGAGAAGGAAGTGCGCATGCAGGCCGCCATCAATCACCGCAAGTGGGTTGAAATCGCCGCTTATTTAGGCTGCCATGCGATCCGTTGCAACGCGCGGGGCGGCGGCAATACTCCCGAAGATGATCCGGATGCCCTGGATCGTGCGGCGGAAGCATTTAGTGCACTCATCGATTATGCGAAAGAGTTTAAAATCAATGTGGTGATCGAGAACCATGGCGGGCTTTCTTCCCATCCGACCTGGCTGCCGCAATTGATGGAAAAAGTCGACAGCCCCCATTTCGGGATTTTACCGGATTACGGCAATTATCATCCGACACCGGAAGCGGATGTGTACAAATGCGTCGAGCTGGCAATGCCCTATGCCAAAGGCGTTTCCGTCAAAGCCGGTTGGCAGCCGGATGGCACTCACCCTCAATACAACTTGGAAAAATTGTTGAACATTTCGAAAGAAGCAGGATATTCCGGTTTTTGGGGCATTGAGTCCAGTATCCGCCGAAGGGAGCGTTTGACGGAACCGGAAGATATCAAGAAAGACGATTGGCAAGCTGTGCGCTGGACGAAACGGGTAATCGATGAAGTTATTTTTAATCATTGATGAAAATGGGGGTCACATGAACAATCAATCTTGCAAAGCAGTTCGCATCACGATTTTCTTTTTTGCCTTGAATGTATTGATATCCGCTCATGCAGACAATCTTGTTCGGAATCCTTCGGATGTTCCCCATCGCGGTGTGTTTGAAATTTCTCTCACAACAACCCAAGCGGTGGAGAATCCTTATTTCGATGTGGATGTGCGAGTGATTTTTGTTCGGCCGGATGAAACACGAGTCACGGTCGATGGTTTTTACGACGGAAACAATACCTACAAAGCGAGAGCCTATTGTGACACCATCGGGGAATGGAAATGGAGTTCGGTTTCCAATCTCGACAATTTGAACCACAAAACCGGTACCTTCAAAGTCGTTTCTTCCAAGTTGAAAGGCAAACTGCGAAAACATCCGGAGGATCCACGCCAGTTCGTGTATGACAACGGAGAATGGTATCTCCATATCGGCGATACAGGATACCGTTTCGTCACTGACTCGGAACCGAATTGGAAAGCCTATATCGATCAAGCTGATCAGGCCGGTTTTACGAAAATCCGAACGTGGTTTTGCAAAGGCCGTTCGGATGTGCAGGTATTATTCAGCGAAGACCGAAGTGAGATGAATCTTCCGTATTGGAAGGAAATCGACCGGCGGCTCACGTATTCCCTCAATGAGCATCCGCATATCATTTTTCAATTGATCCCCTATGGAGAGGATACGGCAGAGATCAAGCGGTATGGCGAGGGAGACCGGGCCTCAATATTTGTCGCGAAATATACACAGGCCAGGTTTTCCTCTTTCCCCAACGTATTGTTCTGTATTTCCAATGACAGGCATATCGTATTTCGGGACGGCGAGCCGGGGAATCGCAACGCCTCGTTCATTGTCATCCACAAAATCGGTTTGGATATGATGAAGCGCGAACCGTGGGGAACGCTGCTGACCAATCATCAGCAGCGTTTTCAAGGCTATTCATTCACCGACTGTGTTTGGTCCGACATCATTACGCTGGAAGATATGGATCAAGTAGATGGACGGATTATTTTGCAGTATTTCGATGACGCCGAGGATCCCATCGTGTTGGATGAAGACCGGTATGAAAACTATCGGAATCCTGAGCATCACCGTTACTTTTTCAGGCGTTTGATGTGGGGATGTTTGCTCTCCGGCGGATCGGCCACCTATGGCGGGATGAAAACATATGAAGCTTATGACGGCGAATTGAGCGGCATCTACGGCTATTACGATGCTTTGCAGGAAGGCAAATTGAAGGACGGCGCTCACGATTATCCATTTATACACAAATTTTTCGACGACACAAACTTGACTCTTGTCGGGATGAAACCATCCGATGCGATGACGGGCTATAATCCGCAATCGTTCAAATGCATTGCCGATCAAAACCATATCCTTGTCTATTTGCAAAACCCGGATTCGAGAAACATCGAGAAAGCCGATGTGGATGATGACAAGCCGGTTGTGACCATTCAACTGCCGCGCGGTCATTATCAAATCCAATGGTATCAACCAACAACCGGTAAGTGGTTTGAGGATGAAAAACTAAAGGAAATCAGCGGCGGGTATCATCGCACATTCAATTGTCCTTTTACGGGAGATGCAATTCTATACTTGAAGAAAAAATAATCCATTCCGGTTCCAATGAACAACAACGGTTTACGCCGCACTGAAATCATTTCAATTATCATTCTATCCCTTATCGGCACGATCATCGGCTTGCAGGGGTGGCAATCGCGCACGCACGGGATGGATTTATCTCCTTGCCTTCATTCTGCAGCTCAGTTTTGGGAAAAAGGGACGATTCCGAAACAAGGCATGCTCAACAGTTTTGCGTCCTATAATCCCCCCGGAACGAATCTTTTATACATTCCAGGAGTACTGTTTTTTGACGATCCAATTTTGTTCGATTATCCTGTCTGTACTTTTTTTTATATAGGTATAAATCTTGGCATCTTTTTGTTGGTCCGATCCGTTTTTGGGAAAGGAACCGCTTATTTCGCGGTGATTCTATTCGCTTTTTCTTCTTTTGGGATCGAGTCATCCACATCCCTTTGGTCCCGTTATCAAATGCCGTTTTTTTATGTATGGATTGTGTATTGCTTGTTTTTGTGGATTCGTCACAACAACGGATGGTTTCTTACTGCCGCCATCGTGTTTCTCGGTTTCGGCGCGTATACGTTTCTGGAAATCCTCCCCGTACTTTTTTTATTTCCGCTTTTTTATTGGATGTACAAACGGCCGTTTTCTTGGATTCACCTGTTCACCGGAACGGTTATCGTCATTCTGATTTGGAATCCTTATCTACTTTTCGATTCGCAGCGTGGATTCCAAAACCTTCGTTCCCAATTTTTTCGGCAATCCGTTCTGCCGACAGATTATAAAGATGCATGGTGTAATCCCGATCTTACGGTTTATGATTGGAATGAAGGGCAGCTGACAAAATCAAACCGGTTATTCAAAAACCTCGATTATCAAGAAAGAATTGAGAAAGAGGGCAATATCATTACGACAGGATTGGCTCACATTGTTACCGTATTTCGAGGGATGAATTTCAATTTCGGATTCTTGGCGCCGATCCCGATTTTGATTCTCTTGTTGTATTTCACATTGCTGGCTTCATGTATTTTCATGCTCATTCCTCATCTTCACCGGTCCTTACCCATTTCTTTTTTCAATGATTTTCCACAAAATTTCTCTCACTCGATTCGTCAGCCGTTCGAATTTCCACTTCTGTTCATCTTTTTCAGTTTTTTTGTTCCGCTTATTGTTTTAGGAATCATTGCAGAAGTGGGGAGAGTCGACCGGTTTGCTTTTTTGTGGCCGTTTCAGTGTATTCTTATTGCTGCCTTCGTTATGAATATGATCCCGAGTTTCAACATCAAATTGGTTTATAGTCTCGCTATTCGCAATCTGCTCATTATACTTACCTTATGCAATACTGTCGTTTTGGGCCGAGCCGATTCCTGGATGCATCACGGGTGGTCCGGAGAACGTAGCCCGAAGCGAGAGGTTGTCGATTTGATCGCTCAAGAGATTCAAAACCATGATATTCAAGAACCTGCAATCGGGTATCAAATCTTCTTCATGCCCTATATTCCTGCCTTTCATATTCGAGATGAACACTATAAAGTAGGGCGAGATATCGACAATCTGTTTCATTTTCTTTACACCATTGAAAACCACTCACAATGTGCAGAGGGTTTTTCTGATACGGACCACTTTCGCATTCTTCAAAAAGAACCGATCGACTATCATCAAGCAACATATAACAAACCGGCGCCTTCGAATTATTCGACATTGAAAATGATTGACGTGTATGAAATTTATATCGCGGATCGGCTTATTAAATGATAGAACATTTTTCTCTCACCCCTTCAGGGTGGGGTTGTAAGGTTGCTGGCCATTTCCAGGGGCGATGCCCACTGGCTATCTTCTTAAACCCCCTTGGGGTATATTTTTGAATTTTTATTGGATTAGTCATAATCGTTTTTAGGAGAGAAAAATCCATCTATAATTCTCTTTCGTAGGGAGATATTCCCAATCATTGCAACACGAGGAATCCATGACTTCAAAAATCAAATTTGACAAGACCAACTCATTGAAAACCGGAAAAATATTTGAGAAGAAAAATATAGAAGATACGGCCAAAGGAACCTTCATACCGTTCCGGCGTTCGGATGTAGTCACCATGTGCCTGGACGACGGCAAACTGGATGAAGAGCATCGGCCAAAATTCAAAACCTTTTGCGAACTGATCACGGCGTACTATCATTTTTCTTTCCATTCGATTTTAGAGCGGATGAAGGATTTCTTTTTACCGACGGATCCGGATACGATCTATCGAACCATCGATCAAGAATCGGGAGAAACGAGTGCGAAAAAGGAACAAACCTTTTTTAACGATTTCGAATGCTTGCTCAAACGGGCCAACTTTCGTTCGCTGAATGAAGAGGAATTGAAACAAGCCTTTCAGGACCGCTCGCTCATTCAGTTGAATATCGAGGTCGATTTCGACGCCTTCGAACACTATTTGTTTTATTATCGCGGTTCTCGCACTGTCACAACGCGAAAGAAACTGTTCCCCTTTTTTTATAAAGAAGTGACATTCGATATGTTCGACCGCGTCATCGTTCTGCTCAAGTTCAAAGGAAAAGAGTATTTCCAAAAGAAAGGGATGAAAATCGAACAATTGAATTTCGTACCCGGCCGCACCTATATCTATTACTTTAAAAACATCCCCAAGGCGGATTTGGAAATTCTGTTCCCGAATGTCAAAATTTCCATGACGATGAAAGACCGTCTTTTATTTCTCGTTCCCTGCATCGGTGTGGGAATCAGCACCTTGTTCAAAATCTGGGGGCAATTTTTCATTTTGATTGCGTTCATCTTGATTCTGTTAGGTTGGATTTCATTCGCGGAAACCATCGCGGGGCAAAATGCCGAAATGATTCAGGATAAACTGTTTCCTGTCATTGCCGCCATCGCGACGATCGCCATCACCTTAGGCGGATTTGCCATCAAACAATACATGAATTACAAAAACAAATGGGTCGAGTTTTTGAACGATGTCACGCAAACGCTTTTCTTCCGCAACCTCAGCGTCAATGCCGGTGTGTTTCAATGCATGATCGATTCCGCCGAAGAGGAAGAGTGCAAAGAAGCCATTTTGGCATACTATCACCTTCTTACCAGCGATCAGACATTGAGCAAACCGGAATTGGATAAAAAAATTGAACGCTGGTTTCAAGAAAAATTTCATACTCATCTCGACTTCGACGTCGAAGACGCTTTACAGAAATTGGAATCGCTGAAAGGAAAAATACAAGAAGGCGAAAAAGTAGAAGAACGAAATTTGATCCGCCGAGACGAAAACGGAAAATTGAAAGTCGAATCACTGGATCATTCGATTGTGATTTTGGATTCGATTTGGGACAACCTATTTCAGTTCAATGATTTTTTGGTTTTGGATAAAGAGAAAAATCGCGAGCCGCAATCTCAATTTCAGTGCTGAACAATCAAGTATTGTGGTGCAGACCTCTGGTCTGCAATTTCATTGTGCAGACCAGAGGTCTGCATCACAATTTTTAGTTTTATACTTTTGAATAATATCAGAAAAAGATTGGGCTGCGGCGGTAATATCTTCGGCCGCAACGACAGCCGTCACGACTGCCACCCGCCTTGCTCCCCGCTTCAGCACTTCTTCGACATTCTCGATTTTGATTCCCCCCATGACAGTAAAGGGATGCCGAACAACGGAAGTCACCTGCGTAATCAAATCCGGCCCCACCGCCGATACAACTCCTTTTTTCGTTTGGGTTGTGAAAATTGGGCCGATATTGATGTACGACGCTCCCTCGGCAACTGCCCGTTTGGCTTCCTCGACAGAATGAGTGGAAGCGCCAAGGATAAAATTCGGACCGGCAATGCGCCGTGCTTCCGGAAGGGGAAAGTCATCCTGCCCCAAATGAACTCCATCGGCTCCGGTCGCCAACGCGACATCAAGCCGATCATTCACGATCAACGTCACATTATGCTTGGCCGTCAATTCCCGTAAGCGATAAGCCCATTCTAGAAATTCTTGACTTGGCATTTCCTTTGCTCGAAGCTGGATTGCTCCGGCACCACCGGCAATGACCTTTTCCGCGACTTCGAGAAAATCACGTCCATGGGAAAATTCTTGTCCCAGAACGACATAAAGTCCAAAGTCCAGTTTCTTTTCGATAGACCACTCTTCTAGGGCAGCTATCATAGGTGGTTCCAAATCATAACAACGGTATCGTAAACCGGAAAACCGATTTACGAGAGAGAGATCGATGCTGCGGGCGGATTCTTCCAAAACACGCAAGGATTCTTGTGCGCGATGGATATTGGACCGTGCCAACTGCATGACATCCCGATGGCTGGAGGCGGAGAACGTTCTGCCTACATCTTGCCCACTGTCGCGATTCTCGACCATTCGGGTTTGCAAATGGGGAACGGATTGAACGGCGGTCCAGAATTCTCTGCGGATCGCACGCCATGTGGAGGCTAATTCTCCATCATCGAGGACAAAGCGGGCAATATCGCCGACAACGCGCAACGCCTCCGCCGTGCGGTCTGCATTGGCGTCGAACATTCGGTAAAGGCCTTTGTTTTTCATTTTCCAATGAGCCAAGTAATATTAGAAATCAAGTTGAGGGCTGCTCGCGGTCGCGTACAATTTTTTCGGAATGCGACCGGCCAGAAATGCATATCGTCCGGCCAGGGCGGCATATTTCATCGCCCGCGCCATGCGAATCGGATCTTTCGCCCCAGCGATGCCGGTATTCAACAAGACAGCGTCACATCCCAACTCGAACGCACGGCTGACATCGGTAGCTGTTCCGACTCCTGCATCGACAATGATAGGGACGTTGGCGCGTTCGAGGATAATGCGGATGTTGTTTTCATTCAGAATTCCCTGCCCGGAACCGATCGGCGCACCGGCCGGCATGACGACTGTCGATCCTTCCTCTTCCAATTTTTTCGCTATAATAGGATCGTCGCTGGTGTATGTCATGACGGTAAAGCCGTCATCAACCAATATTTTCAATGCCTTCAACGTTTCCACAGGATCGGGCAAGAGGGTATCCGGATCCCCCAGCACCTCGAGTTTCACCAGACTCTTGTTGCTGACCTCGCGGCCGAGACGCGCCACCCGGACGGCGTCTTCTGCATTGTAACAACCGGCTGTGTTGGGCAAGACGATATATTTTTTCGGATCGATATGATTCAACAGATGGTCGTCTGCGTCGAAATCCACCCGGCGTAGGGCCACTGTCACCATTTCCGTGCCCGATTCGGCCAGCGCTTGTTCCGTTTCTTCGAATGTTTTGTATTTTCCGGTACCGACAATCAGACGAGAATGCAGGGTCATATCACTGATCTGCAAAGGCTCATCTTCGATATTCATCGCAGTGGAGGGCATGTTGGCCTGAACCATAATATCAACCTCGATTCATCATTAATAATAAGAATGATTATTGAGACAATTTGTTCAATAAAATATTATAGCAGCGCTCCCCCGCCAACGAACTGCAATACTTCGATTTCATCGCCTTCACTCAACCGGTGGGATTCATACTCTTCGCGCTTGATGATTTCGCGGTTCACTTCCACCGCCACCCTTCGGGGATGAAGTTCTAAAGATTCAAGCAATTGCTGGATTGTGCAATCGTTTTCGATTCCTTTTTCTTTTCCGTTTAATGTGACGTTCATAATTGTTTGTTAATGCCTTGATCATGAATTCTCAACAAGAAAATTTTATAAAATCATTATAGCACTCTTGACTACAAGAAGTAACGTACTATAATTTTTATTGTCTTTTGGTGAAAACCGAGAGGTATTATATATCCGCAGCAGTGATTCGGTAAATCTAATTATTTGATTATGTAGAGTCGCTGCTTATAAATGTAAAAAAGATGGGGAGATATGCTGTTTTTATAGATGGAGGTTACTTCAAAAAAGTTCTTGAATCGTTTGGATATCCGAAAATTTCCTACCTTCTTTTATCGGAAAATGTTAGAATGGATGACGAACGATTGAGAACATATTATTATGATTGTCCTCCGTTTATGTCACCGACTCCTTCAGTGGATGAAAGAAGACGTCAAAGCAATTTTGACAAATTTATTCATGAGATTGAAACATATCCCCGTTTCCAAACCAGATTAGGAAGACTTGCAAGATATCAAACCATTCATGGTGTGAAATTTATCCAGAAAAAAGTTGATGTACTTTTGGCTGTTGATCTTGTTCGATTGTCTTGTGAACATCAAATTCAAAGAGCCATTCTCATTGCTGGTGATAGTGATTTCGTACCAGCAATTGAAATTGCAAAAGATGCAGGTACTATTGTTCAACTATATTTTTACAATAATCCCAAACCCCACGATGAATTAATAAAAGCATGTGACGAAAATATATTAATAGATAAAGATTTCATTCAATCAATCGAATTAAAAAAACATAAATACTAAAGAATATCTATTTCTACGCCCATTCTCCAATCCGAATCACCTGCTCGATATTTCCTTCCGGCGACAACACATCGCCGACATTCATGATCATGCGTCCCCGGCTTTCGGATTCGATTTCCTGCGCCCATTGCAGGATCTCTTCATCGGGCAGATTCATCATGAAAAGGGAGGATGGAATCCCGCAATAGGCGTATAGGCCGGATTTCAACGCCTCTCCCAATTCAGGAACCGTGTAATTGCTCATCGGAGCCGGAGTGCAGCCGTCGAGTAAATCGATACCGGTTCGCGGCAGTAACGGAAAATGCCCTTTTAAATTCCCGTCGACATGGGTGGAAACGATTTTTCCGGCATCGTGAAGAATTTTGCAGGCTTCTTGATAGATAGGAATACAATATTTTCCATATTGCGGAGGGCTGATTAGAAATTCATCCGCATGGTCGCTGATAATGACAATTCGTGCCGGAGTTTGTGCGGCCGCACGAATTTTATTCAAAAACGGCTCTGCCAATTCTTCCAAAAATTCTTCCACCGCTGCCGGTTCGTCATGCAGGGCATAGACACCGTTCACGAGTCCCATCGCATCATGAATGAATTCGCCGAACGGGGAGCGGCCGATAGGAATATCGATCACGCCAAAGCCATCCAACACATTCAAGGCTTTTTGAATCCGTTCCGGACGCACGTGAATATCTGTGTGCCGTTTCGCCCAGGATAAAATTTGCAAATCTTCCACCGTTTTGGCAAAATGTTCTGTGATGCAATAACTGCCGTCCGCCGCACGAGTTCGCACTTGCCGAATTTCTCCACGAGGAGTAGACAATGTGGTAATTACGCAACGTTCTTGAAAAATAACCGTTCTTTGATAATCAACCGGAATCAAATCACACCACTCATACAGATGAATGGGGCAGCCCCAGCCGAAATTGCGATAGAAATCCAGCAGCGTCCAGTCATGAAACCGGTCTGGCATATCCCGATTCTGTTGATGAAACGGATCCTCATCATAGATGATCTGCCCGGTTTCATAGGGCTGCGGTTCACCGACAGGAGTACGCCGGGCTTTATACCAATCCGTGATATCGGGAAAGAACAAAATCCGCCCGCTATGGCTTCCTTCCAGTAAATCGAAAAATCGTTGTCGAAGCGACATCTTAATCACCTACAATCCACTCATAAACTCCCGCGGAGAATGAATCCTGCAATTTCACTTGCAGACGAATTTTATCGGTAAAAACCGGCCGAAAGAGAACCCGGTTAAAGCCGTCTGCAGCCACTCCATACCCGCTTGGATTTTCGACTTCCTTCCAATTTTCCCCATCTTTCCATAAGAGTTTCCACGATTCGGGAAGCCGGCAGCCTTTTTCTTCATCACCGACATACCAATACACCAATGCTCCGGATAGTCGTCTCGGCTTTTCCAAACGGTACGTAACCCATTCCTCCGTTCCGCGATGGGGAAGCCAGGTAAAGTGACTGACTTCATCTTCATCGGAACCGCGCGGGTAAATGCTGTCGCGGATCGCGTCTTTGCTCCCTCCGTCATGCGATACGGTAATATCCACTGGTGGAGGCAGTTCCACCCATTGCACTGCGTGTGGTCCGTCACCGATGACGGGAAACATCGAAATTCGCAGCCGCGCACATCCCATCGGGATCAGGGTAATTTCTTCTTTCGGCTCATTGGATTGAACTGGGCTGGGCTGCAATCGCCCCACCAAACCGCCGGCCATTTTCCAATTCGGGATTTTGCGGCCGGTGGTTTTGATCTGCACCGGCGTATTCTCCGGTGTAAACGGCTGGACGGCAAGGGGTTCTTGTTTTTGGTAAACGGTGAATGAAAATTGGGATCGTTCGTCTTCCATCACCAATCCGTAATTCCAATCCGTCGTCGGATAGACTTCCCAAACCGGCCAGGCCTCCGTCCCCCCGGCCTGCGCCCAGCGTTCCCCGATCTTCAATGAATAAGTCAATGGTCCACGCTCGACCGAGGCGGCATTGTGATTTTTCGGCCACCTTTTTACACGAACTTCCATCGGAAGTTCCAATTGAACCCGATCCCCATCGTTCCATTCTCTCTTGAGAACAACAAAAGAAGACGGTTCCAGCCTTTTCGGAACAGCTTCATCGTTGATTGTGATTTGCCCTTCCAGGCACCAGCCGGGTATTCGCAGCATCAGAGGAAATGTGCTTTTCTTCGAGAGGAAAATCTTGAAAAGAATCGTATCGCGAAACGGATAATCCGTCTCTTCGGTAATCGTAACCGTTTCCCCATTGCCCACCTTGGCTTTCACTTCACAAGGCGAGTACATCACCGCCGCCAACCCGTTTCCATGGGTGGCCATCCATAAATGTTCGGTAAAATAGGGCCAGCCTTGCGAGACATTATGTTGGCAGCACCGGTACTGCCAGGGCGAATAGGCCAGC
The DNA here is from genome assembly GCA_964412555.1 of uncultured bacterium. Classification (GTDB taxonomy): domain Bacteria; phylum Hinthialibacterota; class Hinthialibacteria; order Hinthialibacterales; family Hinthialibacteraceae; genus CAYPPG01. The sequence goes on along the minus strand of CAYPPG010000062.1, from coordinate 10,464 downwards.
ATGCAGCCGCCGTTCTGCAAGCCGGGACTTTTGTTTTCCGCATCCAATTGAACCATATTGGGGGCTGTCAAATAATGGAGCGCTTTGAGATCCGGCGTCATCGCGGCCGGCAGTGAATTGAACGCGATCTCTTCGCATCGGTCAGCATACAACGGATTTCCCGTGATCCCGATCAAGATTTCATTGGAGCGCATATACTCGACCATGGAGCAGGATTCCGCCGCTTGCCGTGGATCGGTGTATCCCGGGCGGCAATTTTCATCCGCGCCGAACATCCCGCCCGGAACCTGGCCGAAGATGTCCATAACCGTTTGATAGTTCCGTTCCGCCGCTTGTAAGTGTATCGGAGCTTTGGATTGTTGAAAATACTGCGCAGGTTCCCGAAAACACTGGGTGATGTTGACTCCGTGCCAACTGGCGATTCCGCCAGTCCAATCGGCGGTACATTCATGATTCTTTGTCGCCAGTTCCAAGAGCCACGATTCACCTGTGCGATTATATAACCAATAGATACTATGAAGGTTGTCCCCACCGCGAATCTTTTGCCAACTGCCCGGCAGAAAAAGTTTCCTAGGCAGATTGAGCTGCCAACGGAAATACCGTTCCATAAAGGGAAGGATGCGCTCGTCCCCGCTATATTCATAATACGATTTCAGTACATCGAGCATGATCATATTCGGCCACACATCGTGTCTGACTTTATTCAAGCGCGGTCCAAAATAACCATCCTCTTCCTGACTTGCTAAGACGGCTTCAATCCACGTTTTCGCTTCTTCGATGATCCGCTCATTATCCAGCAAATATCCCAAATCACCGAATCCCTTCAGCCAATACGGGAGTTCTTCCCAACCAAAGTTCCCTTCCCCTTCCGGATCCATCCAGGCGCTTCCTTCCTTCTCACACCATTTACTCAGTTCCGGAAGCCGTCCAAACATACCTTCACTCATCAATATCAATTGATGATTCAACCACCCCTTCGCTTTGACGGAACCAACAGGAAGTTTCATAAGAGGATTCGCCAATAGCGGTTCACGATTCGCGACATAATAGTCATTCGTCCCCTCCGTCGGTGGAGCGTGAAGCGTGTACACGGAGAGTTCACCTTTTTCTTCGGTCACTCCCATTGAGAGGGTAAACAATAATAGAAACAACACGAATAGAATCGAGGCAATGCGCAGACCGGTTGTCTTCATGGGATACTCCTTATATAAATAGTCGATCTTCAACGAGAATACGCCAATATCTTCCATGCATCATAACAAAAATCAAGAAGAAGACATACAGTTCAATCGTTCCAAAAATCCGTACAAATTTCTCCTGAAGCAACCTATTTAATCCAAAACGAGAAGAAGGTACAATCCAGCTATACGGCTACGTGGTTCCATGATATTTTGATATATGAGAATCACAATCATACAATAAGAAAGTCGATTGAAAACGGTGGCAATCCGTTGGATCGATAAGGAATCCATGAACTTTGACGACATTCAATTCATCTTTCCGAACAACGATGATGATTTACTCAATCTAAAAAACTTGTGTGTCCTTGATTGTGAAACCGAAGTGGGAACGATCTCGCTGATGCTAGACCAGAAAAAACCCTACTATCTTTTTATCAGCATCGAGGGTGAATTGAGAAAATGTGTCGACTTGAAAGAATCCTGCTTGACATTCCATGACGAATCGGAAGTGATGCAATTTCTCGAAGAAATCAGCGATTCCAATTTCATGGATGAATTGATTGAAATTGAAACGAATCTTGATGAGGGATGGAAGGAATTATAAAAAGCAAACCGACAGGGATGGAACTTTCGAATTTATCAACATCGTCAAAGAAATCCGATCCAAAAAACATCCTCCCCCTAACAAAAACCGAACAAACCTCTCATAAAATTCCTCCCTATGCTCCTATATGATTTTTGATATTGCAATCCAGGAAAGGTCAACCATCCACATGGCAGCAAAACAGGGAAAAATCACGGAATGGCTGGAATCATCCCCTATTTTCATTTTTACCATCTATGCAATCGTCATCTCCTTTACCACTTATTTTTGTATGTACGCCTTCCGCAAACCGTTTCTGGTCGCCAAATATCAAGATCTGACTTTCCTAACCCTCGATTTCAAAACCGCTCTCGCCATCAGCCAAATCATCGGATACGCCTTGTCGAAATATCTTGGTATTAAGGTCTGCTCGGAAATCACACGAGCCAAACGGGCAACCGCTCTTGTATTTCTCATCCTTTGGGCGGAAGCGGCTCTTCTGTTATTTGCCATCCTACCATCGAATTTGAAAATTGCAGCGATTTTCTTGAACGGTCTTCCCCTCGGCATGGTATGGGGAATGGTCGTCAGTTACCTGGAGGGACGACGAACATCCGAGATGCTCTTGGCCGGGCTGAGTTGCTCCTTCATCGTCTCCAGCGGCATCGTAAAAGACATCGGCCAATTCTTGATGGATACTTACGCAGTCACCGAATTCTGGATGCCCTTCGTCACCGGCCTCTGTTTCCTCCCTCTCTTCTTCCTTTCCGTGTGGTTGCTGGATCAAATCCCGCAACCCAATCAAAAAGATATCGAAGAACGAGTACAGCGTGAACCGATGGATGGAAAAAGGCGGTATGCCTTCATCAAACAGTTTTTCCCCGGTTTAACGTTATTGTTCATCGCCTATTTCTTCCTCACTGCCTTTCGCGATTTCCGTGACAACTACGGAATCGAAATTTTCACGGCACTCGGTTTCGCAGACGAGCCGGCCATCTTCACCCGAACGGAAATGCCCGTCGCCTTCGGTGTATTCGCAGCCTTGGCCACCCTTAACGCCATCCGCGACAACCGCCTCGGGCTGATCGGCGCGTATGTCATCATGGCGGGCGGTACGGCGCTGCTAGGCATCAGCACATTGATGTTCGATGCCGGCATGATCGACGGCGCATGGTGGATGGTACTCATCGGTCTCGGCTCTTACCTAGCCTATGTCCCCTATGGCTCCGTCCTTTTCGACCGCACCATCGCCACCACCCGCGTAGTCGGCACGGCGGTATTCGCCATCTATGTCGCAGACGCCATCGGCTACACCGGCTCGGTCTTCCTCCAAATCTATAAAGACATGTCCCATTCCGATATATCGAGATTTCAATTCTTTCGCGGCTATACCTATTTCATGGCCGTGTTAGGAACCGTTTTCCTCATTTGCAGCTGTGCTTATTTTCTGATGAAAGCAAAACAATCAGACAAAATGACTCCTCCTTCCTAAATCCAATTGAAATCGCCACAATTCAAAAATTATTGAAATCAAAAATCATGGATACAATCATTGACACCAAACCCAACATAAACTCGACATTGATTTTCTACTCGTAGGTAAAGCAGGCGTCCTCGCCTGCATCTTGCTTTACCCGAAAAGAGTCCAATCCGTGTCGAGGAGAAATGGTATAAAAAAGGAGCTTCAATGGATAACAAAAAAATAAGCGGTTGGAAAGACAAAATCCTCTTTACCCCAGGTCCGTTGACAACCAGCCGAACCGTCAAACAAGCTATGCAGCGTGATCTCGGCTCACGCGATTTCGAATTTATCAACATCGTCAAAGAAATCCGCCAAAAATTATTGGACATCGGCGAAGTGTCGAACAAAGGCTACGAAGCCATCCCCATGCAAGGCAGCGGCACCTTCGCACTGGAAGCAGTCATCTCTTCCACCATACCACCGGAAGGCAAACTCCTCGTCATCATCAACGGCGCATACGGCAAACGCATCGCCCATATAGCCGAAGTATTGAAGATCGGCGTGGAAACACTCACATATTCCGAAAACGCCTTACCGGATTTGAACGAAATCGAAGAAACAATCACTGGTGACCCGGCCATCACCCACGTCTGCGTCGTCCATTGCGAAACTACCACAGGGATCATGAATCCAATACAAGAAATCGGCGAAATCGTCCATAATCACAACAAAATATACTTCGTCGACGCCATGAGCAGTTTCGGCGCAGTTCCCATAAATCTCGCCGAATACCAAATCGATTATCTTGTCTCCTCCTCCAACAAATGCATCGAAGGTGTCCCCGGTTTCGCTTTCATCCTCGCTCGTCAAGAACCGTTTGCGCAAACCAAAGGCTATGCTCGCAGCGTCAGCCTGGACCTGTACTCGCAATGGAAAGGTCTCGAATCCAACGGACAATTCCGTTTCACCCCCCCGACTCATGCCTTGCTCGCTTTTCACCAAGCCTTACTGGAACTCGAACAAGAAGGCGGAGTCAAAGCACGGGCCGAACGGTACCAAAACAACAACAAGGTGCTACTCTCCGGAATGAGAAAAATGGGCTTCCAAGAATATCTCCACCCCGTACTGCAAGGATACATCATCACCTCGTTCCTATACCCGGATCACCCCAACTTCCAATTTGAAGAATTCTATGAACAGTTGAACGAGCAAGATCAAGTCATCTATCCGGGCAAAGTCAGCAACGCGGATTGCTTCCGAATCGGCAACATCGGCCGTATAGTAGATTCGGATGTTCACGTTCTTTTAAACTGTATTCAAGAAGTGTTAGATCGAATGAATATTAAATTAGCATAGTTATCTCATTATTTTTCAGTTAGATAAAATACACATACAAAATGCGAATACATGTGGTGCGGACACCCTGTCTGCACAGTATCAAAGAAAATTGTGGTGCGGACATCCTGTCTGCACAAGAACATAAGGAGACTACCAATGGATTTCATTTACAAAAGAAGCTATCTCGGACCGGTAAAAGCCGTCATTTTCGACTGGGCCGGCACAATCTCCGACCACGGATGCATAGCCCCCTCAGTAGTTTTCGTGGAACTTTTCAAAAAATTCGGCGTGCCGATCACCATGGAACAATCCCGCCAACCCATGGGCGCACACAAAAAAGATCATATCCGCGAAATCACCCAAATGCCGGAAATCGCCCGCAAATGGGAAGAAGTTCACGGGAAGACGCCAAACGAAAACGATGTTGAAACCATGTTCAACGAATTCGTCCCCATGCAGATCAAAGCCTTGTCCGATCACTCAAAACTGATCCCGGGAACATTGGCAATCGTTCAGGAACTCCGAAATCGTGGCATAAAAATCGGTACCTGCACCGGATACACAAAAGAAATGTTGGATGTCCTCCTAGAGGATGCCAAAAAACAAGGCTTCGAACCCGACGCATCCCGCTCCGCCACCGAAGTGCCCGCCGGCCGCCCCCATCCCTGGATGGCGCTTCAAGTTGCCATGGACATGCAGGTCTACCCGATGGAATCCATTGTAAAAATAGGAGATACCCTCCCCGACATCGACGAAGGTCTCAACGCTGGGATGTGGTCTGTCGGAGTCGTCCTGACCGGGAACGAAATCGGCATGACCGAAGATGAACTGAAAAACGCCAATCCAAAAGCACTGCAATCCAAAAAAGAACGCGCCTATCAAATCATGAGCAAACAAGGCGCTCATTTCATCATCGACGAAATCAAGAATCTAATTCCCGTGATCGATGAGATCAACTCAAGATTAGCCCATGGAGAAAAACCTTAATCAAAACAAAGACATGCAAAACAATTCTCCCCAAATAGAAAAGTTGAAATCCGAAGGAGACCTAAACCTCTCCCCCCTCCGCCAATCCTGGCAAAACGAACACCTGGATGAAGATACCCGCCAATGGCTGGAAAAAGATGCGCAATACTTCATTCACCAATCCCTCTCCACCCCCTGCCTGAATGTCCTAACCGGCTGCCACGGAATCCAGATCGAAGATCTGCAAGGCCGTAAATATATGGATTTCCACGGCAACAACGTTCACCAAGTAGGCTTTGCCAACTCCAAAGTCATCGAAGCGATCAAGAATCAACTCGATCAGTTGTCGTTCTGCACCCGCCGTTACACGAACATCCCCGCCATTCAACTCGCCGAAAAGCTCACATCTCTCGCTCCAGGCGAGCTGAACAAAGTCTTATTTGCCCCAGGCGGAACCACAGCCATCGGCATGGCGCTGAAACTCGCACGAGCGGCAACCGGAAGATTCAAAACTATCTCCATGTGGGATTCCTTCCACGGCGCTTCCCTGGACGCCATTTCCATCGGCGGTGAAGCCATCTTCCGCTCCAACATCGGCCCCCTGCTCCCAGGAACCGAGCATGTTCCACCACCGGATCCAAACCATTGCATTTTCGGCTGTGAGGGAAAATGCAATACAAAATGCGCCGATTATGTGGAATATGTCCTTGAAAAAGAGGGCGATGTCGCGGCCGTGATCGCCGAAACGGTTCGTAGCACACCCTATATACCCCCACCCGAATACTGGCAAAAAATCCGCCAAGCCTGCGATAAACATGGAGCGCTTTTGATCCTCGACGAAATCCCCCACTGCCTTGGCCGCACAGGAAAAATGTTTACCTGCGAGCATTACGGTATCGTCCCCGACATGCTCGTCATCGGCAAAGGATTAGGCGGCGGCATCTTCCCCCTTGCCGCATTGTTGATTCGCGAGCAGTTGAACGTCATGCCCGAACGTGCTTTAGGACATTACACGCATGAAAAGAATCCCGTTGCCTGCGCCGCAGGTTTGGCGGCTATCGAGTATATCGAGGAAGAAGGATTACTGCAAAACGCCGAATCTGCCGGCGCCCACGCCATCCAGCGCATGAAAGCGATGATGGATGAATTTGAATATATCGGCGATGTCCGAGGATTGGGTTTGCTGATGGGTATCGAACTGGTGAAAGACCGTCAAACAAAAGAGCGGGCAAGCGAAGAAGCGGAACAAGTAATGTACAACGCGCTTTCCAAAGGTCTTAGTTTTAAATTGACGATGGGAAACATACTGACACTCACTCCCCCATTGACCATCACGGTCCAGGAAATGGATGAAGCGCTACAAATCATTTCGGAATGTCTTGCTGAATTGAGGAATGAAAAACGAGGATAATTGCCGTTCAAAACATTTTGGAGGAAGACCAGGTTTTCGTCGGATCGTTCCATTGTAAACACAATCCATCGTGAGCCAAATGAATAGAGCCGTCATAATGTTTGGAAAGGATTTGCATGATTTCTTCATCCGTTTTCACTTCGATCTCCGGATAAAAATGTACCAGCATGAGTTCCCGAGGATTGACCTGAGCGGCCAATTGAGCGGCTTCCTCGAGCGTTAAATGCATGAACAACTCGGTCTCGTGAAAACTCGCTTCCATGACGAGCAAATCCAGATCCCTCAAATCGTCCAACTGCCCCTCATACTGTCCGGTATCACCGGTGAAACAAATTTTCAACCCGGCAGAGGTTTCGATCCGAATTCCTATCGAATCATCGATATGATAAGAACGAATCGGCTCCAATTGCATACCGAGAATAGAAAACGATTTTCCGATTTCCAACGTTTGGGGGATAAAGATTTCTTCAAAATATCCTTCCAATCCTACATTGTCCAACATCTGCTTCACCCGCTGGAGAGTCGTTTTGGTGCCATACAGATGGACCGGCGGACCGGGGCTGTAATTGGGAGTATATTTCCAGGCCACGGCGTGCCGAACAAGATCGACACAATGATCGGGATGATAGTGAGTCAAAAGAAGGTGGGTAAACGAGTCTAGCACCCGGTGAATGTCACCTACAGTTCGACAGCGTTGATACATCGCCCCATTCCCAAAATCGATATTCAAACGGCTATCCCCATCCACCAATTCATAACTGGACTGCAACGATCGGTTCGAAGAAGCCGAGCCACATCCATACACACGCCATTCGGTCATTCCGGAAACTCCTACAAAAGTTTTCCTATTGTAACATATCAATCAGTGAAGAAAAGATAGGGGGATAAAAATGGCTCATTGATTTCTTTACAAAACGTTTGAGAAAAGTATCGTTCCATGCGCATTTCCAACAACCTCAGATAGGTAGCAAGGATAAGCGAAGTCTACCCTTGCCGAATGTCGCACAAGCTGGGTACCAAGGGTAAGCGAAGTCTACCCTTGCCGAATGTCGCACAAGCTGGGTACCAAGGGTAAGCG
>CAYPPG010000062.1:0-2345 GCA_964412555.1 uncultured bacterium | reverse complement strand
AAGTCTACCCTTGCCGAAAGCCACCTTGTCCTTGTTCTCCACTCAATAAACCATCCAGCAATCCACAGAAACCGGCCCTTCCGCAAACACGTACTCGATTCCGGCAGGTCCCCCTTCCGGATCCGGATTCGGCATGAACTCCACTGCCGCAAAATTCGCATCTTCCGCCTCGAACAAGACTTGAAAATCCGGAAAGAAGAAAAGCGGAGAATCATCCGGATTCAACAAACCGGGCAAACCGTTTTCATCGTCGCTGAACGTCAAATCGCGGCGAAGACGAATCTCCACTTCTTTCGTCTCCTCGAATGGAGCCGTTTCTGCAGTAGCAAACGCCCCCCAATTATTGTCGGCATTTTGTTCCACGACATCCACAAAATTCACCCCTGACCGTTGATCGAACACCGACCCCGACTGAATAAAAAATTCCGAACCGGTCTGGCCTCCAAACCCGAAACCGGTACCAGGATCGAGATCGGTATTGAAAGCGATATTGACACGATACCCGGCTTCTCCGAACGGTACGACATCCGCAAATGAAATCCGGATATAGAGGTAGTCCTCATCATTGGCGAGATAAGCGGCGGCAAAGTCGAATTCTGTCCCATTGCCGTCCCCAACCGTATCGACATACGCAGGCTCTACTCCCGCCCAATCCGATACATCTCCATCCACGACAATCCTTTTCGCCACTGAATCCGCAAACACGATCCCGACTTCTTCCTGCGTAAAGCCGATGGCGATAAACTGTATCAAAAAGAAACCCAATGCGCATAAATGATAGAACTTTCTCATGAATCACCTTGATAAATATGAATGGTTGGAAACGAAACATTCAATTTTCAACAATATACAATTCTACACCATTAATGCAAATAATAAAAGCCGAAAACAGACAGTCGGCAATTGATCTTCCTTCAAAAAAGTTCTGTACCGGCCACGTACGGCTAGAAGTTTTCATAAGAGTCAGTAAAATAGGGCAAAATTGCAGATTTGTGATTCTCCGCTATGTCGGCAAGCGGTGGTAGTGGAGGAGAGAAAGCGTAGTGCGAACCATTTCACGACTTTGTAGGAATCCGTTTACATAATCACTATTCAAGAGAATAAGTACACCTGGAATAGCCAAATAAATTTATATATTCTTTTGCTTGATCGGTGGGAAAACGTTCTTCAATCACCAATGAAGGAACAAACAGACCACTTCTTAATTCATATTCTTCATATGATATAATACGCCTTACTGATTCACTTTCTACAATATACTTTTTGGGTAAATATTGACCTGAAACATTTTCAACATCCAACGACATTTTTTGAGGCGTCATTTTATCAACAATACGTTTGTAAGAAAAACGGCAATGATCTTCGGAGATAATTTCATAGTCTAACTTATTGTTATAAAGATTATCCCAAAATCGATGCCATGAAAAAAGAAATTCGTGATATTTGGTTTCACCTTTTTCCAATACCGGTCGAGCTGTAACTTTAGGCGTTCCTTTCCCAAGTAAAACCAAATTCATACGATCTTCCGTCACGACTACACCATCATCTTCTTTAATAATGTGTAGATCTTCTCCCTGTAGAGTAGAAAGAGTCGCCTTGAAATACTCTTTCGATATTGTAAGGGAAATCCGTTCTACGTTGAAAAAACCTTCTTTCAATAATACCACTTTTGATTTATATAAATCACTAAATGTCACTTGCATTTCTTTCGACAGGGACGAAGGCTCAAATTGATCCTCCAAATTGAACATGGTTTGAAACTGAAATTTTGATGCCTGTAAAGCTCTTCCCTCAACTGAATCATCGGTTTGCGGTGGCCTTTCCGTAATCCGAATGTAATTAAGAATTAACATAGAAATATTATCAATATTATTTGTATAGGCATTCAATTGGGCCAAGATTTCTTCTTTCGTTTGAGACTTTGAATCTCAAATAAAAACAACAATTAATAAATTAACAATAGTTAAGTATTTAACCATATTCATGTTTTATTCCTTTCTCCACTATGGAAAATAAAATCAAGAAGTATAGCAACCCGCACCAGCCTGAGTGCAGCTCGGTACCGTATCCCCCCACATTTGAGGTGTACCATTTCCAGAACATTGCACATAATTCACACCTGTTCCATGACAGGAGTGATACGAATCCACTTCATTACAACTTCCATATACCTTAGTAAATGTTGGGGAGATGGGATAAGAACAATTTGTAGCGCCGGCATAGCCTGCAGGTTTGTCACAGCATACATCCGCATACCATGTGCCACACTCCCCACCGCAGACTTGATATATACATGTCACCCGCCGCGCTAATCTGACCCACCCGGAGTCACCCAGTTTGACCCG
>CAYPPG010000061.1:27719-46659 GCA_964412555.1 uncultured bacterium | reverse complement strand
GGGGTATGCACTGGCTTCTCCTCCTTTATCCATACCAAACAGCGAAGAACCAAATGCTTCATCTGTGAGTGCTTCGATGAAAGAAATTTGTCGCAACCCTCGCGGAGTGATTACTTTCATATCCACATCGAATGCATTTGTCATTGAGTCTTCTACATATGTATGTACTCTTGCATAACCAATCAGCTGACCCTCATTTACATAAACTCCACTATAGAGTTCGTTTGATGACAATTCTATGTGACTAAAATCGATTTGAAACGCAGGATAGTCGATAGAACGAATAGCTATTCCTGCATCGTGCAATCCATCACTATATTTGCTACCTTTGTCTAAAATTAAACCGTCAAAAGGGCTATAAATTTCAACTGTTCCAGTTGAACAATATTCCGTTTTGATAAATAAATAATGTTTCATGCTTCGATTCGATTCAAATTCGTCAGAAAAATCGTGTCCCACGGAGGAGCGGAGTTTGGATAATTGTTTGATTTTAGATAGATCGATCACGTTTTGTTGAATAAAATGAGGAACCCCATTATTTATCACATCGCAAATATAAGTTTTTGAATCGGCGGTGCTTTGATAGTCTTCTTCGAATGGCCATGCAATCGAAATCCTTTTGATGTAAAAATGATCGCCTGTTATTCGAATATGTCTTACCTCTTCTCTAATAAATTCTTGTTCAATGTATTCATTTATTTCTTTAGTAACTACTCTTTTTCCAAATACATTTACAGATTTTTGAGGTAGAAACTGCATCCACTCACTTGGACCTTCGGATATGCTTATTTGATCTTTATAGGCAATCAGAATTCTCACTTGCGGTGCTAATGGTCCTTTGAAAGCAATAACCGCTTGCGATGATTCTTGTGAGGGATGCGACCATGGCACCTCGATTTCCAATTGCCCGTCTCCATCAAAATCGATAACATTTAAAGGAACAGGTTCTTCATTATCTTGGTAGGCCGACGTAACAATTACAGAGCCGAGATCGATTTGTTCCAATCCGGAAATTGGTGAGTGATAAACATCATCCGGAATGATATGAATAAAATCTTCTTCTGAGAATGGAGCAGGTGTAGGTCTAATATAATAGGATTGATCACGTGGATCCGCCCATACATCGACCCAATCATCTGCATTTTCACCGGTTGTATACCAACCGCCTATGCATTGCAATGGTTTAGCATCTCGTTCTTCCTGACTCATAAGAAATGATTCGCGTAAACGATTGCCGATATAGAGATCCATACATCCTTCTTGCAGCACCTCCATATAGGAAAACAAACGAAAACCTTGTCGTGTATTTACACGGATGGCAACGTTGAAGTTTTGTGATTGATCATACGGATCGAGAGTATCGAAATGAATCGTCCCGATTTGGTCTCCCATTTGCACCTGCGTTCCTACCTTTAATTCGTCGGAAAGCAAATCGACATGTGATAGAATCAGCGTAAATGCGCAATTAGCGGATAGTGAAATTAGGACTTGTTGATTATCGCGATTGGTACTCTCGATTCCATCTTCATTGCGCAACGATATAATCTCACCGTGAATCGGGGAAAACACTTTGATTTCATGACTTTGCCGATATTCCGGTTTCGGCAAAAAATAATGTCGCATTGTTCGACACGTTTCGAAATCATCCGAATAATCATGGCCAATAGCAGACCGAAATTTGGAAATATGACTAATTTTTTCTATTTCGGTGACAAAAGATTGATCACTCGTCAGACGTGGAATGCCAACAATATCCAAATAATCATACGTTTTCCATTCATAAGGATATCGGAGTTCATAATCGGGATTGCTCCAGCAGATTTTTTTGATGCAAATATTACTACCAGAAAAATCTCCAAATCGAATTCCATCCGGATGGATGAGCGTTTGAATATGATAAGAATCGGGATTCGTATCCATCCCGACATAAGTCCATCTTAATGAGTCTTCATTTTCGACTCTAAATGAGGTGGTTGTCATATGAGAGAGCAGGAATTGCATCAGTTTCGGTCTTTTATCATAAAAATGCCAGCTGGTTTGAGTATTATTTTTAAATAACTCAAGAGGAAATTCCAATTCCATTTTTCCATCCCCATCACAATCGCGGATGTTCATCAGCGGTAGAATGCTTGAATTTGCCGTAAAAACCACCGATCCTAAATCAACCGTTGATAAATTTGATACCGGTTCCGTGTAAAAGTCAGCCACTTCGACGCTCGTAAATTGCGGATCATCAAAACGGGGCGTATCCGGATCGATATATGGCAAATAGGTCGATGTCGGTGTCAAAGTTGGACGAATTGGTGTGTATGTTTGAGTAAAAGTTGGTGTCGGTGTAAAGGTTGGTGTTGGGGTAAAAGTCAATGTTGGAGTAAAAAGTGGTGTTGGGGAAAAAGTAAAAGTTGGTGTAAAAACATCTGTCGGTATTTGATAAGGTGTTGATGTTGGAACCTCGGGATTGGGGATATAGAAAATCTCATGAATCAAGATATTCTCCCCTTCAAACTCGATACACCAAATACCGGTCGGATCTTCCACATCAATAACAGAATATTCCTCATTTGCCGATGGATCGATTTCCATCGCCGGAAACATGCTGAAATCGCCCCGTTCAATATGCGCTTGAATCGTCGTTGCGCAGGAAAGATAAACTCGAACGCGCAAAGGAATCATGGAACCAAACGCAACCACGGTTTTTCCCGAATCTTGCGGAATCTCAACTTCGAATTGACCGTCATCATTCTTATCGGTGATGTTCAAGGGAATTTGCGGATTATCCGGATCCCAATTTAAAGGAAAAATACAAATGTCGCCAAGATAAACCTGATCCAAACTCGATTCTTCCTGCGGATAATAATCATTCACTAAAATTTGAATGAAATCGCTATCTTCCCCATTCGTTGTTGGCGTCGGCGTGGGTGTAGGAGAGGGAGGGATTGCCGCCGATGTTGATGTTGGGAGAATCGTTGGTGATGGGATGTGTGTTGGCGTTGCTGTGGCTGTCGCAACAAGCGATGGAGTTTTTGTTGGTGTGGGAGTTGCGTTCGTTTCCATCGAAAAAGTCACTGGGCCAACATTCATGATCACTCGCTCACCATCGTTACGAAAACAATAGATGCGAAATCGATATGTTTCATTGTATTGTGGTCCGTTCTGCCAATCTTTTGCACACGCAAAAGTATTATTTGCGTCAAAACGAAAGTAAAACACGTCTCCCGCGCCGGTTTGACCGAGAAATGAGTAATCCGCTCCATTTACGCTTCCATAGACATGCACATTGTCAAAATCCCCCTCGCCGGGATTGAATTTCAACGCCAGCGCGCGTTCCAGTTCACTGTCGATATCACTCCCTCCACTCAAATCCGTGTTATGAAACAAATCGTCGGTCACGATTGCGGTTCCGGCAGGAATATCATCAGGATTCGCGATCTTTTTGAGTGGGACAGCAGGCTCCCCTGTCAACGTAAATCCCATCGGCTGCGGTTGATCAAGAATCACAAGCCGATTTTGCCCTTGCTCGTTTTTATAAATTCCCCACACACGAAATTGCAATTGCAGATTGATAGGTGGATCCACCCATTCATACTCGCATAATGCGCCATCGCTTGTGTGGTTTAAGTAAAAATAGCCCCCATCTCCTTTTCGCACATAAATGTGCCAATCGACGATGTCATAATGACCAGCGTAATTCCAACGAACAGTGATTTGACGATCCTCGATGTCGTCGAAGTCCGTTTTTCCGGATAATATTTCTGTTGCCGAAGAATCATCGAAGACTTCTACAGAATCGCCAGGAATCATGAAGAATGACGCAGAGTTGTCAGATAACTCCGCATACCCGGCTTGAATATTTGTCGTTGAAATGAATAAAAATGTGAAATAGAAGGAAAGAATCGATAGAAACATAAGACTCGCTCTCTTAAATTTTGTATGATTACGATATAAAAATTGTATTTCAATATCAAAAAAATCGCTACTCCATTTTTATGTAGGGGTAGGTTTGAAACCTACCCCTACTAGTTAGCTGAACTGATACGATGATCACTAGAAATTTTTTATTCGTTTTTCTGAATCCCATTTGATAGAAGATTGCCGGTATTCCATGATTCAGTACATCATTTAATCATAGACAGCTACCGGTTCCTGCGTTACTAACCATTCAGAGTTGCCTGCACCACCGTAAGCACCCATATCGCAGCGCTCTGAACCCAATACTGGTGGCAGAAGAGCGTCGTTGCAAGAAGGACCGGAATCCCCCGCGTCGATGCAGGGAGAATCCGGCAACAGATGCACGTCTGTATATTCCCCGTTAAATTGATGATAATTTATCATTCTTTATGAAAGAAAGTCAATCTCTGTTGCCGAAGTCAACTTTTTTGTTTTAGCTTGAGAATGATCGGGAAAGAGAAATGGGATTTGGAAATATATGATGTCTCAATATACCGAAGATGGGAAAACAATCTCCATATTTTGTTACTGCTTATTGCGTTTCTATGTATTCCTTCAAAGCAACCGCATTGTTATATTCCGGATCTTTCGCAGAAAAAATCAAAGTCACCGTTTTTTCTTCCGCTCGTTTGCGGAGTTCTTCCACTTCCTCCGTTTTTTGTTCCAATTCCTTAAAATAACGCGATTTGAATTCCGGCCATTTGTCCGGATCGTGTTTGAACCATTTGCGCAGGTTGCTGCTGGGGGCGATTTCTTTCAGCCAGAGGTCGATATTCGCGTCCTCTTTTTTGATTCCGCGCGGCCACATCCGATCGACCAAAATTCGATACCCGTCGTTCTTTGCCGGCTTGTCATAGGCTCGCTTCATTCGAATACGCATTGGTATACTTCTTAAAGGTCAATAAAGTTGCCACCGCTCAACTGCAACAGGTGGAGGACCAATCTCGCGGTTGATAAAATCGACAACAATTGGAGTTCTCTCTTTTACAAAATCACGGGCTAATTGTGCGGCTCGTTCCCAATCCGAAAGTGTTTTCCCCTCCCCCCATTTTTCCGCCTCTGCAGGAATGGCGGGGCGAACGATATCCAGTTGTTCCTCCAATCGTTTCAACACATGTTCTTCCTCTAAGGATACCGCGAGATGATGCTGCAACTGCAACCAGAAATAAGTCCGGTACTCCGGATTATGTATCAGTTTACCGAAGAGCAATCCGATGAGTCCTTTTCCCGAATCGGTTGCATTGTTGAAGGTATTTTGATTCACTTGATACCCGTGAATGCCGGAACCGAAGCTATATTCGACATCCCACAAAAAGAATTTCCACGAGCCGAAGGGATGGCGTTCGCGCGCGGCATACCAATTGTGATGAGGCCAATCGTAATTCTGCACCCATACATTGAGGATAATATAATCGGTGAAATTTTCCAAATCGACTTTTTGCTGTACAGCCTGATAGGCTGCCGGTTGGGATAGATCGTTTCGTGCCACCCATCGTTTAAACTCGTTCCAAGTCTCTCCGTCCCCATCGTGAATTTCTTCATCGACGATGACATCCCACATTTCCGAACTGTAATGGGATTGCAAAAAATCCTCATGGATGCGTTCGCACGGATTATACAATCCCCAATATTCCCCGTTGAGATACAATTCTGTAAATATCCCGTGGCTTGCAACCTGCCCCATATCGAGAAAAAGATTGCGCACGACTTGATCGCTGACATAAATGGCTGTATCCCGCTGCATCTCCCGATCATATCCCCATGTATCGTTGAATCCCGCGCGCAGTACCAATTGATCAAAGGAGTTGACACTCGTCGAAGGAAACAAAGGGTACTCCAACATTGTGGGACCATACTCCGACCGGAAATAAAGCCGAAACGACCGTTTGGGAGAACGGGTGCGGGAAGCCCCTCCATGAATGCGGATACCGGCATTCTCGGCGAATTCACGTGTGCCTTGTCGATTGAAATATTCCACACTGACAGGCCGTTCCCATTCCCGGCCGTGCTGTTGTGAATTCTCATATATTCCCGTTCTTCGATCCCAAAGATTGGGAGGCTCGGTTACCAAAGACAAAATCGGCAGCACAATGCGCTCACGAATAATGTATGTATAGGTAATCACATCTCCGGGAAAGTATTCATCACGGAAAGTCCGAACGCGAAGAGGCATTGTTTGAGTGACCGAAATCGGCTTTCGGTACAGCTCACTGGATTCATCCGGTATGGAACCATCCGTTGTGAAGCGAATAATTGTATCCGATTCCGTCGCAGTCAACGTTATTGAAATCGGTTCAGAATACACTCCCGCTGGACTGGAAACATACGGAGGCGCGGAAAAACCATACGCCCATTCCGTTGTATTGGAACTTTTCGGAGTGGGATCGGGAAAATAACCCCATTCCCGATTTCCGTCCGGCTGGCGGCCATAGGAAATATCACGGCGTTGAGGGGGATATGTTATGCTATCCGCCGGTGAACCATCCGGCCGGTTGAGGGCAAGATATTCCCCCGCCTTTCGCAGGCGGAAATTGGTGTGATATTCCGTTGGACCGAGAAGATCGTATCCTGTCGCCCAAATCAAGAGGTAGGTGCCAGGCGATAAAATGATTGACGGCAAATGCCACTTTGCAGGAGCAAGGGGATCATCGGTGAGGGTATAGCCGTTCAGATCAATCGTATCCGGACCGGCATTATACACTTCAATCCACTCCAAAGGTGTATTGTTTGCATCGGTAGTATCTGTGGCGGTGAGGAATTCGTTGATCAAGATATTGGTATGAGAAGGCAATATTGTAACAAAAAGGATTAATTTCAACGATATAAAAAAGCCAAAACGGCTTTTGAAGAATCCAATACACACATTCGCCCTCCGTTTGCCATTATTCTTGTTTTCCCTTAACTATCTCTATCGGACTTGAGATGAACACCTATAGGATAGAGCAAGCGTCTCGTTTGCCTTAGTAACGCAGGCGGGACGCTTGCCCTTTTTATCCTATTCCTAAGATAACAGGGGATTTCTTACTACGGTATCATGAAGCCAATTAAACGGCAGGTGTTTTTCCCCGGTCAGTACCGGCGACAAGACGGTTCACCGCATTGATGAACGCTTTCACGCTGGCGCGTAGGACATCGGTATCGGTTCCACGTCCGATCGCCTCCCGCTCTCCCTTACGCAATATAATATTGGCCGATCCTTGGGCATCCGTGCCTGTCGTTATCGCGCCGACGTGATAATCAACCAGCACGGCATCCTCCATATCGGTGAGTTGCTTGATGGCTGAAAAAGCAGCGTCCAACGCCCCGTCACCGTTTCCCGTACATTCTAAGATATCTCCATTGGAACGGATGCGAACATGCGCATTTGGTTTTTGCTCTTTTTCAATGTTGACGGACAGATCATCCAGTGTGTATTTCCCATAATCCGAGGAACGGGACTGTTCATCGACAATCGCGATGATGTCCTCGTCAAAAACATTCTTTTTCAAATCAGCCAAACCTTTGAAGGAATTGAAAACTTTTTCCAATTCTTCTCCTTCCAGGTGAAATCCTAATTCTTTCAATCGAGATGTAAAAGCATGACGGCCGGAATGCTTACCAAGTACCATGGAGTGACCCGTCCATCCCACCGATTTGGGAGACATGATTTCATAGGTGGTACGTTCTTTCAAGACACCATCTTGGTGAATACCCGCTTCATGGGCGAATGCATTGGCTCCGACAATCGCCTTATTGGGTTGAACGCCGATTCCGGTAAATCGTGTCAGCAAACGGCTGGTCGGGTAGATTTGATCCGTATTGATATCGGTATGGAAGTTGAAGAAGTTCTTTCGGGTTTCGATATTCATTACGATTTCTTCGAGCGAAGCGTTCCCCGCCCGTTCTCCGATGCCGTTAATGGTACATTCCAGTTGGCGCGCTCCTTCACGGACTGCCGCCAAGGAATTCGAAACCGCCAATCCCAAATCATTATGGCAGTGAACGCTGATGATCGCCTGATGAACATTAGGCACTTTGTCAAAGATGTAGTGGATCAAATCGCCGAATTCCCATGGATTGGAGTATCCGACCGTATCAGGTACGTTGATAGTAGCAGCGCCGGCGTCAATGGCCGCTTCGATGACCTCGCAGATGTAATCTCGGTCCGTGCGGGCGGCGTCTTCCGTAGAGAATTCCACGTTTTCCGTATATTTTCGCGCATGTTTCACCGCTTTGACGGCGATATCGCGGACCTCTTTGCCGGTTTTTTTCAATTTCTTCTCGACATGAATGCTGCTGGTGGCGATGAATGTATGGATGCGGGGATTCTTGGAATGCTGTACCGCTTCCCAGCAACGATCGATATCTTTTTCCATCGCGCGCGCCAAACCGCAGATTTGCGGGCCTTCCACTTTCTCAGCCACCGCTTTTACAGCCTCGAAATCACCTTCTGAGGAAATCGGGAATCCTGCTTCGATGACATCTACACCCAAGCGCTTCAACTGAAACGCAAATTCTACTTTTTCTTGCAAGTTCATGCTGAAACCCGGAGATTGTTCGCCGTCTCTCAGCGTGGTATCGAATATGATAATTTTATTTTGATCTTTCATGATCAATATCTTCCTTTCCGAATTTTTGGTGATGATCGTTTCTTGATCGTCTTGATTTGTTTTTCGTTTGCCCGGTTAAGTCCTAAGTCACAAAGGTCGCTTTCGTCGTTTAATTCACTACTAAGGCCCAACACGATCATCACCTCCTTTCGGATATATAATGGATATTTTTAATCCACTTTCCAGCAGCCAGGGCAGACTTCGCTTGCCCTGGCTACCCGGAAACAAAAAACTTAGTGCCTTACTAGCAGCCAGGACAGACTTTGTTTTCCCTGGATACCCGCTTTTTGACGGTCTTTCCAAGATCAATAAAAAAACCCCGTCCCTTTCCAGGGACGGGGTTGTTGTTTGCAATCCCGTGGTACCACCCTGATTTGATATTCCGAATCGGAACATCCTTCATTGCGTGAGATTACGGTCACGATCCGGCCTCTACTACTGATTCGGTGCGAATGTTCGCGGAGGCGACTCCAAGGCGAGTTCGGCAACTTTGGATACCGGTTCGCAGCCTTCACCGGCTCTCTTTGATCCTGCAGCAGGCCTACTACTCCTCTTCACCGTCTTTCGAAATAAATTGTAGTGCGATAGTATACTAAAAAGTTTTGAACTGTCAATATAAAAAATCACAAATTTCTCAGCGGATCGAATATTCCACCGAAAAATACTTGATCTTTCCTTGATTTTGCCCGTAGCCAGGCTTCCCGCTGTGCTCTAGGCATAGGGATCGTCGAAGAATAAAAAAGAGGAACGGCATAATATCCATAACAGGCCAAGATTCGCACCCCAGGCGCTGTTCTTGGAGTGCCGCAATGCCAGGCGCGCTGATCCAGCAAAATGCCGTCTTGCTTCCGGCAAATCATCAATTCTTCCGGCCCTTCGGCATATGGATTCAATGTCCCGTCGCGATGGGAACCGGCAATAATTTTGGCAGGTCCATGCTCCAATTTCATATCTTCGAAATACAAACCGACAAAGACATCGATGGGGTAGTGATAATGGTTATCGGGCATTCCTTCCGGTTCACGATCTTTGTGCCACTTCGGAACAATATCGGGTTGGTCTTCCGGTTGAATGACCCATACAGACATATACATCGATGGCAACGGTTTCGCCTGGGACCTTCCCAACGTCAATGGTAAAATCTGACGAATGCGGGGAGCTTGTCCCGGCCAGATGATGACAGGTGAATCATCGGGAATTTTCATCTCGATGCCGTTAAAATACATGACATCATGGATTTCCTGCACAAAATCATCTACGCTTTCTCGAACATACAAATCGGGAAGTGTGGCATATCCTTTTTCGCGGAAATTCTCGATGATTGTATCGACGGTTTCTTGATCATATGGCTCATGCACGAAACGTAAGGTAGGGTTTGACATATCGAATTCAACCTTCAATGAATTGATGAATAATTTCTTTCAAGTATTGATATATAATAGTATGGCAATTCTATCGTTAAAAAAACTCTTCCGGCTATGGTTGAGAAGAAAAACCGAAGGATTGAATATCCTGCCGATGGTGATCTTATTAACTCTATCGGGATGCTCTCCTCCCTCTTCGAAACATTCTCAATATGGCGGCTCTTTTTTCATGCCTCCCGCCGATCCGGATCAATTAGTCCTATACGACCCCCGCGATCCCCCGACACTCGATCCGGCGCGGTCATGGGGCGTGTTGGATGGCCGCTTGGTCGGGCTTGTTTTTTCCAATTTAGTCCGGTTTGACCATCAAGCCAAAATCCAACCCGATTTGGCAAGCGATTGGTCATTCTCAGATGATGGGACCCGTTACACATTTCATCTCAATCCTAGTGCTGTATTTTCGAATGGGCGGTCTGTGATTGCCGGAGATGTTCAATACTCGTTCGAGCGTGTGTTGAATCCGGAAACGGCTTCACCCTCTCGCTGGGTGTTGGAACGAATTCAGGATATTCAAATCCACGACGATCACACACTGACAATTCAATTAGACCAGCCGTTTGTGCCTTTTCTCGGAATGCTGGCCATGCCGGCAGCTTCAATCGTTCCGAAGGAGGAAGTAGCACAGAGCGAAGGAAAAAACATTCCGTTCGGGGAACATCCCATCGGCAGCGGTCCCTGGCTATTCCAGGAATGGCAGCACGATCAATTTATCGATTTCTCACGAAATGAGAAGTATTGGGGACGCAAACCGAATATTTCCAACTTGCGTATGAGGATCATTGGCAGCCCCTTCACCGCCATCGCCGAGTTTGAAACCGGGAACTCGGCTGTGATCGATCCATTGCCGGAAGTGGAGATATTGCGATGGAAAACACATCCGGAATGGAGCGAATATACCGAACTGACTCCGATGCTCGCCATCGATATGCTATTGTTCAATTGCGAGCGTGCTCCGTTCAATCAACCCCGAGTACGGAAAGCGATGTGTCAATCAATCGAAGTACCATTGGTGCTCGAATGTGTCAGAGAAGGAGCAGGGACTGTCGCCACCGGCCCGATTCCAGTGGGATTACCCGGCTATAAAAAGGAGCAAACTCCTTTTCCCTATGCTCCCGAACAAGCCAAGGTAATTCTGAAAGAAACAGGATTATTGAATCGTGAAATTCGACTGCTTGTTCCTTCGGCGGAAAATTTTGTCCGAACGACATGTGAAGTCATCCAAGCCGAATGGAAAAAAGTCGGCCTGAAAACTAGAATCTTACAAGTCGAATGGGTGACATACCGGCGAATGCTGCGCGAAGGCGAATTCGATGTCGCTTTCCGCAATTGGTTTGCCGATTATCCGGATGGAGACAATTTTGTATTCCCACTCTTTCATTCTTCTCAAATCAACGCCGGGAATTTTGCCCGTTTCCAAGATGAAGAAGTGGATCGTTTAATCGAAAAGTCACAGCAAGAATTGAAAGAGGAAAAACGAACTGTCTTATTGGAACGAATCGACGATATGATCTATGAAAAGGCTCCAGCCCTGTTTTTATGGTACCGGGCAAAATATATTGTGCATCAGCCATGGTTGAAACATTACTCGGAACCGCTGATTTTTAACGGAACCCGGTTTTTGAGAGAAATGATCGAACCACCGGATTTGAAGGAAGATGAATAGATTCTAGAGACACTCCTGAAAGGGCGTTAGAAATGTTTTTCTGTCACCCCTACAGGGTGAAATATAACAATCATTTATCTTTTTCAGGGGCGATGCCCACTGGCTATCATCTTAAACCCCGTTGGGGTAATAATATACACAATTCAATATGTTCACATACGTTTTACGGCGCTTACTGCTAATGATCCCGGTCCTATGGGGAGTCGTGACGATCACGTTCTTTCTCAGCCGCATGGTGCCGGGCGATCCCGCCGATGCCATGGCCGGCCAACGGGCGACCGAGGAGCAACGGCAGCTGATTCGGGATCGTTACGGTTTCGACAAACCCCTCCTCGCGCAATATGGCATTTATTTACTGAATATTTGCCGTGGGGATTTAGGTCTCTCCTATGACAGCCATCGGCCCGTAACCACGATCATTGCGGAACGGTTTCCCAATACATTTCGGCTGGCTTTTTCGGCAATGGTGGTTGCAGTGCTGCTTGGGATCTCGGCAGGTTTGGTTTCCGCCCTCTTGCCGAATACGCTATATGACCGCATCGCAATGATCCTATCGCTGCTGGGTATCTCCACGCCGGTTTTCTGGCTGGGATTGCTGCTGATGTATTTCGTCGGTGTTCGCTTGCAGTGGCTGCCGCCATCCGGTTTCGGAGATGGAAGTATTCGGTACTTGATCCTTCCGGCGATCACGTTGGGAACTCAGTCCGTCGCCTTTCTGGCACGCATGACACGCGCCAGTATGTTGGAAATCCTGCATGAAGACTACCTCGTAACCGCGCGCGCCAAGGGGATGCGGGAAATCACGGTTGTGTTCAAGCATGCATTCTCCAATGCGATTATCCCTATCGTGACCATCGTCGGCTTGGATTTCGCCAGTTATTTATCCGGCTCGGTGTTGACGGAAAAAGTGTTTTCCTGGCCGGGATTGGGGCGGCATATCGTGACCGCCATCGCGCAGCGTGATTATCCGGTCATCAATGGGACCGTCTTTTTTTTCGCGCTGATTTTCATCGTTATTAATTTAATAGTCGATTTGTTATACGCTTATCTCGATCCGAGGATTCGATACGAAACATGACCTACTTTCGGCATCCATACATTGCCATCGGCGGAACAATTTCCATCCTGCTCATACTCGCCGCAATCTTTGCTCCCTTTCTCAGCGGATACGAGCCGGACGAGATCAATTTACGTGAACGCTATCAACCGCCATCCTCGCAGCATTGGTTTGGAACGGATGAAGTTGGACGCGATATCTTTACCCGCGTCGTATATGGCACACGCATTTCACTCGGTATCGGTTTGACGACGCGCACAGCCGGATTGCTGATCGGTTTGTTCATCGGATGCATTTCCGGCTATTACGGCGGCAAGGTGGATGTTTTATTACAGCGAATCGTGGATATCACAATGGCGTTCCCCTTTTTACTGCTAGTTATATCCATTGCCGTTGTGTTTGCAGAAGGATTGCTCTCCGTCTTTATCGCATTGACCGCCGTCATGTGGGCCAGCATTGCCCGCATCATGCGGTCGCAGGTGATGGTGACCAAAGAGCGGGAGTTCGTCACCGCCATCAAAGCCTTCGGCGCATCGGATTTTCGCATTATCGTGTATCATATTTTACCGAACGCCTACGTCCCCGCTCTCATCTGGTGGACGATGGGACTGGCACAGGCCATCATGGCCGAAGCGGGATTGTCGTTTCTGGGATTGGGCGCACAGCCACCAACACCAAGTTGGGGGAGCATGATTCATTACGGCTCCCAAGCGATCCGCGTAGCGCCGTGGGTGTCATTATTTCCTGGAGCGGCGCTCGCGGTGACGGTGTTGGGATTTAACTTGTTGGGAGAAGGATTGAGGGATGTGCTGGATCCACATAAATAATATTTTTTTTATGCTTCATCTTAAGGCATAATTACAAAGGAGGTGATAAGTTTGTATCAATGGGAAGCGGCTTTATGTGTTCTTTATGAACATGATTTTGATAAAAATGAGATTGATAGGGGTATGCATTATACTGATATTACAGAAGTTGCAATAAAAAGAGGATATTTATCTTCATATGCTGAAAATCCAGCCCAAAATATTGGTTCAGATTTGCGTAGGAAAAACAATATATTTAAATCATATGGAAATGGATTTTATGAATTTAGTGATTTAGAGAATGCTAAAAAGGTATATGAAAGAATTCGCAAAAAATTCCCAGATTGTTTTGAAGAGCCAGAAAGTGCATGTAATATAATCCCTGAGGAAGTTGAAAATGAAAACGATTATTTTGAAGGTATCACAAGAAAAATAATGATCAACACTTTTGAAAGAGATCCGGAAGCTCGTAAAGATTGTATAAGACATTATGGTAGTAAATGTTTCATATGTGGTTTTGATTTTGAAGAAAAATATGGTGTAATTGGAAAAGGATACATCCATGTTCATCATATTGTTCCTTTATCCGATATCCGGGAGGAGTATCAAATTGATCCGATCAAGGATTTGAGACCAGTGTGCCCTAATTGTCATGCTATTATTCATACAGAAAAACCACCGATCGATATTGATAGACTGAAATCGCTGATCTTAAAATAGATAAAGTGAAAATTGGTTGGATGTGTTAAAAACCATATTCTTTTATCCAACAAAAAAGACTGTTTAAATGATAGTAAATTTTAAATGTAAGGATACTGAACTGTTTTTTCACGATGTGGACGTACGGCGCTTTCAATCAATAAAAAAGATTGGGCGTCGTAAATTAGCAATACTGGACGCTGCCAAAAATTTAAACGACTTGAACATGTTGCCGAATAATCGGCTTGAATCGATGAAAGGAAAAAGAAAGGGACAGTTTAGCATTCGTATTAATGATCAATGGAGAATATGCTTTGATTGGAAGGACGAAAACGCCCATAATGTGGAAATCATAGATTATCATTGAGGAGTATTATCATGACCCGATTATTAGAACCGATCATCCCCGGGGAGATTCTTGTTGAAGAGTTTATGAAACCGCTCAATATCAGCAACTTTCAATTGTCACACGATCTAGATGTTCCGATCGAACAAATTGATGATGTGATTGAAGGAAAGAATAGGATCACGGCCGATCTTGCTTTGCGTTTACACAAATATTTTGGGAATTCGGCGGAATTTTGGATGAACCTTCAAAATCGTTATGACTTGAAAATCGCCAAAAGAGAAAATTGGGACACTATCGATGCGAAAGTTCGTTCTATTCATGCCGCATAATACATAATAGCTTTATATCAAATACGGGAGTGGAATATGTTGTATCGGCAGATACTCGCAATAATTTTTTTATGTGTCTTTCAGTTGAATAGTGTTGGAGACATTTCTGTTTTCAAGGATAACTCAACACCCGCCCACTGGCTCGCTCTCTATGGTACCCCCATCCACCTCATCGGCGATTCCGTTACCCAAGGCTGGATGGAAACCGGCACGAATTTCAATCAAGACTCCTATGTCCAGGCTCTCCACGAACGGGGCATTCGCTGTCTGATGATTTGGGGCTTCATCGGCATCGCTCCAGGATCGAGCGATGCGCGAATCGGGTATGATTCTCCCGATCAATCACCATGGGTGAAAGTGTCCGATGATCCGATGCAGTGGGATTTGAGGGAATGGAACGAAACGTATTGGTCACGCCTCCATGCATTGTCACAAATGTGCGAAGACCGCGGGATCGTGCTGCTGATTACGGTTTTCGACGGTTGGACAAAAACCCGCTTCGATACGCATCCCTTCAAACAAGGCAATGGCGGGCCGCTGCGCCGCAATTCGGATTTCGTCATGCTGGATTCACCTGGAACCGAAATCGTCTCGCTTCCGTATGACGATTCGTGGACTGCTGCGCGGAAAAATCAATGGCATCAGGAACGCTTGGCACAAAAATATATTTCCGAATTGGAAAGTTATGGCAATGTGGTGTATGAATTGTTCAATGAAGGCGAATGGTACAATCAAACCCAACGCGCCGATCATGAAAAAAACTTTGCGGAGTTCTTCAAATCCCGTGGAGAAATAGTTTTTGCCAACGTCGACCACATTACCAACTTTGACGGACGGGATGATGACAACATCGATGTCTTGACTCTTCACAAGCCCCGCTGGGATGATCATCCCGGCGCGTTGACGTTCTTTAGTCACTATCATGCCGAATTTTTGAAAACTCCGGTCAAACCGGTGTTCTTTTCGGAACCGGTTCCGTCGTTCGAAGGAGGAGATCAATCGCTCGATACCATGATGCGGATGTTGTGGGGAAGCGTCATGGGAGGAGCCTGCGGAGCCGTGGTACAAAACGATTTATCCTTCGGCTTCGATCCAAACGCCGCAGTAGCCGCTCAAGCAGAAGACCGAGACAGGATGTTGGACCGGGAAGGGATTTGTTCACGCTTTTGGAACGACAAGCAGATTCGTTGGTGGGAGATGAAACCGGCGCGTTCCTTGACTTCCTCCCGAATAGGGATGCACCGTGAGAATGAAGAATTTGTCGCCTATGCACAATCCGCAACAGAGATTACATTCAATTTATCCTCAGCAGGTGATTTGACTTTCCTTGTGACTGCCCTCAATCCGGTTACCGGTGAAGAAAGCAACCTCGAACCGGTAGATGGCGACAAAGAGGTACTCATTACTTTACCGGAGGAAGGGGATTGGGTGATTTATATGAAAGAAGAAAGGCAGGCGGGGATTAATATGAATAAATAAATTATTTTTTTAGTAAGAGTGTTTCTGTATTGAATAGAACTTATAAAGCAAAATAGATTGAAATTTCTACGCTTCTTCCACAATTTCAAAATCGGTTAAATACGCCAAGTTATAGACATCCCGTTTAAAATCGCCGTAGAATGTCACACGATGCCAACCGCGCTGATCCCATCCTTCCATCAATTTATACACGTCGCCTTTGACTTCGACAGCCAGTTTATTCCGGCATGCCATATCTTCGTCGACGTTTTCGACTGTTTTGCCTTGATGGAAGAGAATTCGATTGGGATCGAATAACACTTCGATGGTTGTTGTCATTTCACCCAGCGGCATGAGCGAACGGTCGCATGCTCCCTGCCGGTCTTCGGAATGGCTGCGCAAATGATACGGATTGCGCGAACCGTCCGGACCGAACACTTTTGTCGGCGCCACACAATGCGCATAAATGATCTGGTTTTTCGAGGTGTCGATCACCGGATCGGATATGAAACCGGGACGTCCTGTCTGATACGACATCATCAATTTCATAAAGCACGACCGC
The DNA here is from genome assembly GCA_964412555.1 of uncultured bacterium. Classification (GTDB taxonomy): domain Bacteria; phylum Hinthialibacterota; class Hinthialibacteria; order Hinthialibacterales; family Hinthialibacteraceae; genus CAYPPG01. Next base: position 29,775 of record CAYPPG010000061.1, on the reverse strand, counting down.
TGATCGGCTTCACACGCCCCGACGGAACCATCATCATCTAATTGCATGAATCCCAGGCATGGGTAGGCGTGAATATGGCCGCCGTAAAATCCTCCCAAGCAATTGATCGCAATCGCCTGAGCCTGTCTGTTATCCAACACGGTCCGCATGGCCAAGTACATCGCCGCCGATTTCTCGATTTCTTCCCGCGACGGTTCAATCACTTTGGCTGCATCCTTGATCCACTTCCCGGCTTGGTCTTTCGCCGCTTTTGTGCCCAAATGCTTGTTGTGAGCGTCATTGAGCTCCAGGAAAGGTATTTCGAGGATTTTCGTGCCGAAATTTTCTTCGAATTGTGAACTGGCTTTCCCACCGACAACCAAGATTGTGGAGGCTTTCAACTGCTTAAGTGTGTGAATGCATCGCACCGCTTGTGCGACATCTTCAATCTTGGTTGAAGAAACCCCCAAAACTTTCTTTCCCGCCCGTTTGGCCCGGCCATACGACATGAGAAATTCACCCGAACCGGCAAACGGATGGTCGGCAATGACAGCGGGTTTTCCCGTATCCGTGATAATATCCGCCGCTCTCCCCCACAAGCATCCCGAAAAATAAATCAAATACCCGTCGACTTCATCATCTTTTTCGACAATTTTCTTGGCATCGTCCGTCGACATGACGGTGGCGGGGAGATATGTAATACCAGGACTGACCGCTTTCAGTTTGGTTAGAAACTCTTGATTATGCCCATCGAAGTCATACCCGATATTGGGCCAAATCGGATTCTCCGGTGACGGATAGGTGAATAGCAACCGAATTTTTGTTTCGATTTTTTTGCTCTCCCCTCGAACGGCAGCCGGTGTCACTAACGTCGACAACGCAGACACTCCAGCAGCCGCCGCACAACCTCCCATAAAAGAACGGCGCGAAAAACCGCAGATCGGTTTGGGTGTGATAAACTCGTTGGTCATGGCACGAACTCCTTTTTTCTAGTTGTTCAAATTAGAATGCATTTTCTTGGTTACCAGGCACATAACGGATGATGTCCCCTTCCGAAATTAGTCCATTGGACATGTGATATGTCAAGGCTCCCGTCGACTGTGTGGCGATATCTTCGTGCTTATCCGGACCGGAACTCACGATCAAAATATGTGTCCCCTGATTCACCGCCTTTCGCACCGGTGCTCCTCCCCAAGTTTTGTTCTGCAACAAAACCATGGTGTTGATATTCCAGCAGGGATAAAACAAGTGATGATAAAAAGGGCGTTGCGGTTCGTCCCGAATCACGAAAGGATCCAACGGGATCGAAGCGATATAAGCCACCGGTGTCGTTAATCGCGGATACATCTGATTCGTATACCACAGTTCATTCCCGTTGGGATAGTCGTTATGGTCAACTCGATACATCTCGAATGCATCCCCCAACGTCCGGATATCGGCATAACAACGGGACACCATCGCCCGAGTACGCGCATTGATGAAATTCGGAACCGCTATGGCGGCCAAAATGCCGATTATCGCAACGACGATGAGCAGTTCGATAAGCGTGAATGATCGTTGAACACCCTTCTTTTTCATTGACTTTCACTCCTAAAAAGCACAAGGCTTGGGAATCAATCGTCCCTGATAAAAAACAGATTCGTTGGAAAGTTGAATGAATAGTAATCTACATTGAAACAATACTCAATGGTTTGAACTGGAAAGAATAGATAGTGATAAGATGTTTCATGAGAGAAAATCAATAAAGTCCATTATTTGGTTTTGTGCCGGAATCAATGCAATGAATCCGAAATAATATACCGAATCCACCCGCTGTTCACGCCGTCGCGACTTCCATCAAATCCGATCTTGACTACACGGAATTGATAGGTCTTCCCATCCTGCGGTCCACGTTGATAGGGAGGCGCAGTATCAAAAGCGTTATCCTGTGTCCACCAGAAATATCGGATATTCCCGCTATTCGTATGGCCAAGGTAACTGAAATTGTTTTGCCCTTCTTCCCGAACCAGGATCTGATAATCCAAGACGGATGCAGGATCGTCATCAAAACCGAATGCGATTTGCAGGGCGCGCCAAG